>CAVYIZ010000064.1:0-13584 GCA_963768555.1 uncultured Alphaproteobacteria bacterium | reverse complement strand
CGATGCCGGCGCGGTGAAGCGCCTTGACGAGATCGCGGAACTCGTCGACGGGACCGAGCGCGTCCTTCCGCGAACTGTAACCGGCATGAGGAGCGAAGAACGAGACTGGGGAATAACCCCAGTAATTGACCAAGCCTGGCGGACGGTCCTGCTGATCAAACTGGAACGCGGGAAGCAGCTCTACGGCGGTCATGCCGAGATCCTGTAGGTACGGGATCTTCTCGATCGTGCCCGCATAAGTCCCTCGCAGCTCCGCGGGAACCCCTGAACTCGGATGCCGGGTGAAGCCGCCGACGTGCATCTCGTAGATCACGGTCGTGGCGAAAGGACGGCGCAATGGAGCGTCACCCTCCCAATCGTATTGGTCGCGGTCGACCAGACGCCCTTCAGCCGGCGGCCGCGCCGAGGACGCCTGCGCCGGCTCTGATTTCGGCGCTGGACTCCTCGACGTCCGAGCAGACCGGCTCTGCTCGGCCGCCCAGATGGCGCGCCAAGTACGTTTCCGCGATTGCATGATAGGCGAGGTCGTTCTCGGGCCGCTTGAAGCCGTGGCCCTCGTCGGGGAAGACGACGTAGGTCACCGGCAGGCCGCGCTTCTGCATCTGCTCGACAATGGCGTCGCTCTGCGGGAGCGTGCAGCGCACGTCATTCGCGCCGTGTGCGATCAGCATCGGCTTCTTGATCCGGTCGACCCTGCCGAGCGGCGAACGGGAGCGCAGGATTTTGCGGCCCTCCGGCGTCCGCGGGTCGCCGTAGCAACGGTAAAACTGCGCCAGGAAATTCGCCCAATAGGGCGGGAGGCTTTCCAGAAGGGTCGCGAGATCGGTGATCCCGACGATCGGCAGCGCGCAGCAGAAGACCTCCGGCGTGAAGGTCGCGGCGACGAACGCGGCGTAGCCGCCATAGGAGCCGCCCATGATGGCGATCTTGTCGCGCCGGGCGACGCCTTCGGCGATCGCCCATTCGACGGCGTCGATGAGGTCGTCGTGGATTTTGCCCGCGTGCTCGCGGTCGCCCGCATTGACAAAGGCCTTTCCGAATCCGACGGAGGCGCGGTAGTTGACGTTGAGCACGGCATAACCGCGATTGGCGAGCCACTGGCGCTCCCGGTCGTAGCCGTAGGAATCGCGGCTCCACGGGCCGCCATGGACCAGCAGCACCGTCGGCAGCGGGGCGCGCGGGCGGCTTGAGGGTTCGTCGGCCGGCAAGGTCACGTAACAGACGAGGTCGAGCCCATCGCGCGACTTGACGACCACGGGGCGCGTCCCGGCCAGCCGATAGGCCTTCAGCTCCGGCCGGGCGCTGAACAATTCGCGGATCGAGTCCGCGTCGCGGTCGACCAGATAATAGTGCGATGGCCGGCGAGGCCCGTACACGTCGATCGTCCAAAACCTTTCGTCGGCGCTGGCGCTCAAACGCGTGAATTCGCAGTCCGGCGCCGCGGCGCGGATTTTTACGATCGTCCGCGCCGCGCCGCGATCGAGCGCAATCCATTCCTGTCGCAGATGCACGGCGAGGACGGCCTGGATTTCGAATGTGCGCTTGTCACGCATCGCGCCGACGATGTCCGCGTACGGATGCTCGGCAAGCACGGTTTCGGCGCCGCTGGTCATGTCGATGGCGACGAGCGTCGATCTGTCGCGCCCGATTGAGGAGAGGGCGAACAGCTTTCGGCCGCTTCGGTCAAAGTTGAGGGCGGCCGTGCCGAACTGATCGTCCAGCGGAATGACTCGCCAGGGCTCCGGCCGACCGGTCTCCATCCGGTAGACCTGCTGGCCGCCCTTGGCCGCTTCGTTCCGGGCGGCGAGCCGCATTCGGCCGCTCCAGTCGAAGTGAAACGAGCCAAAGCCCTCCGTGTTTTCATAGACAAGCTCGCGCGCGCCGGTCGCCGGATCGAGCGACCAGACGTCGTGCCGGCGGGGATCGCGGTCGTTCAGGCCGATGAGAATCCGCCCGGGCAGGTCGGGCGAGAGCAACAGCACCTGGACCGCGACCTTCGGCAGGGGGGTGAGGTCGCGCGATTCGCCGGTCTCGGCTTCCGCCGAGAAGAGGCGGAAATTCTCGTCGCCGTTCTCATCCTTGAGGAACAGAACAAAGCGTCCGTCGGGGCTCCAGTCATGCCATGCCGGCGGCCGTCCCGCCATCCGCGTCAGAGGCTCGGCCGCGCCGACCGAATCGGTCGGGGCAGTCCACACGTTCATGACCCCATCGACCGGGCCGAGCCAGGCGAGACGCCGCCCGTCGGGCGACAGTTTCGGGTCGAGGGCGGACGGATTGCCGAGCAAAAGTCGGCGGGGGATGATCGGCGTCTGGCTTGTCATGAGCGCCTCTCGAGCGCGCGACTCAGCGAGCAAATCGTCACTTCGCGCGGATATCATGACAGCTCGGCGAAACAAATGGGGCCGAAGGCGCGAAGGCGCGGGGTGCGAACCAAAGTGGTGCAATGAGGCGGCGAGATTTTGTGAGTTTTGGGGGCTGTTCCGGTTTGCTACGGGGACGGCGGTTCGGCCGAGGTTTTTCCAATCGGCGTCCCAGTCGCCGTTTATTCGGGTTATCCGCAAAGCGAGCATGTATTCCGCGTGCTCGACGCGCCACCAGGCGCCGGGCCGCTTGAGACGTTGTTGGGCGACGTAGCGATGCGCGCTTTCGATTTCGCCCGATCCGATCGGCAGTCCCTCGGCCAGCGCCTGTCGATAGTTCAACTGGTTCTTGCGGCTGCTCAAATAACGATGGCATCGGCGCACCGGCGCTTGTTCGTCGTCGACTTCAGGCGCTTCGCAATGACCGACGAGCGACCGCAATGTCATCTCGAGACGCCCGTCTCTGAGCGCGTCCTTCTGCGCCTCGATCCAGGTTTCCCGCGCGGCGGCGTCGGGCGCGATCGCTTCGGCGGCGGCGCTCAAATACTCGCAAACATGATAGAAATCGATCAGGTAGCGGCCTTGATCGCCAAATTGCTCCTCGACTTGGCCCACAATCCATGGCGCGCCATCGCCGACCGCGTGGACCCGCGAGTTCGCCCCGAAGCCGGCGCGAACCGCGCAGGCCAGCAGTTGCCGCCCGGCCGCCTCCGCGCCGCCCTCGATCGAGCCGGCGTAGACCGGCGTCCGGCTCCCCTGGGCGTGCGCCAGCGAAAGCTTCGCCTCTCGCCACGACAGGTTCTTGCCCTTGCGTTTGTCTTTCTCATCCCGACCCGGCTCGACGATCGGAACCCTGCCGCCGTCAGTTTCCACGACGATCGGCTTACTGAGGCCTGGACCTTCCGGAAATTCCAAATCCGCTCGACCGGCTTCGAACATCGACTGGGCATGGGCGAACGTGATCCGCTGGATCGTGCTCTCCCCAATCTCGAAGCCGTAATGCTCCCGCAGCTTGCTTCGAACTTGCGCGAAGGGTTGATCGGCGGCGAAGTCGACGATGACGCGTTGCAAGGGGCGCGAACAGCCCGAGGGGCTGACTTTCGCGCTGCGCAGAAACGGGCGCACACGCTCGTTCTTGAACCGATATTGCGGCTCCTGGACCTCTATCTCGCCGAATTTCGTATGCCAGCGGACTTTTTTTCACCTTGGCGATGCATCTGAGGTTGCTGACGAATTTCCCTCTCCGTCACCTCCGCCTGCCTCTCCGCCCAGCCCAGCAGCGCTTCGCGTCCCAAACGCCGCGTCTCCTCGACCAACCGCTCTTCCGCAGCGTCCGCCTCCTTCAAATCGCCTTCGCTATTCTCTACCGTCAGGGCTATCGACGCGACACGGTTTCGAACGTCAGGATGGCTGCGCAAAAAGGCAAACAGCGCTTCATCGCTCAAATCCGCGCCCGTCATCAGCTTCGTCCTCCCAAATCACCTCCGACAAAGCTTACTCCGCATCGAGTTGAATCGCACCCGAAGGCGCGCCATGGCGCCGTCGCGCATGATTCGCCCACGGCTCTAGAACCGCCTCGGCCCCGGGCGTATAGCGGGCGAAAGGGTTGCCGATGCGAAATCTTGCTCACCAACGACGACGGCGTTCACGCGCCGGGCCTTGCGGTCCTCGAAGCGATCGCCCGCGAGCTCTCCGACGACGTCGTCGTCGTCGCGCCGGAGAGCGACCAGTCGGGGGTCGCCCATTCGCTGTCGCTCAGCGATCCGCTGCGGCTGCGCGAGATCAGCCCGCGGCATTACGCGGTCAAAGGGACGCCGACCGACTGCGTCATCATGGCCGTGCGGAAGATCATGGCCGACCGGCGGCCGGACCTCGTCCTGTCGGGCGTCAACCGCGGCCAGAACGTCGCGGAGGACGTGACGTATTCCGGGACGATCGCCGGGGCGATGGAGGGAGCGATGCTCGGCGTTCCCTCGATCGCGCTGTCGCAGGCTTACGGCGGCGCGCAGGGCAGGGCGGCGATCGAATGGGACGCGACGGAAGCGCACGCCGCGCCGCTCATTCGCAAGATCCTCGCGGCCGGCATCGCCCCGGGCGGCCTCGTCAACGTCAACTTTCCCGCCTGCCATCCTGACGAGGTGGCGGGCGTCGCCTTCACCCGACAGGGCCAGCGCAACGCCGAACTTATGCGGGTCGAGGAGCGTCGGGACGGGCGCGGCTTTCCCTACTACTGGCTGATGTTCCTGCGCGGCGAAATCCAATTCGAGGACGGCACGGATTTGGCCGCTCTCGCCCGGCGAAAAATTTCGGTGACTCCGCTAAGACTGGACCTCACCGACGATGATTCGCGCCTGCAATTCGAGAAGGCTTTCGCGCCGCGCTGAAGCGCGGAAAACGAGGGAGGGGAGGCTGGTGAGCGCGTCCGAAGCGGAAGAGCGCGCCCAGTTCACCCTCGCCATGCGGGCCAAAGGGGTCGACGACATCGGGCTGCTGCGCGCGCTCGAGCGCGCCCCCCGCTCGCTCTTCATGCCGCAGCGATTCGCCGACATCTCCAGCCGCGATGTCGCGCTGCCGATCGGTTGCGGGCAGACCTCGCCGCCGCCTTCGACGCTGGCGGTGATGATCGCCGCGCTCCGCCTCAAGTCCTCCGACGAGGTTTGCGAAATCGGAACGGGAACAGGTTATTGTACGGCGCTGCTCGCCCAACTTGCGAAGGAAGTCGTATCCCTCGAGCGGTTTCAGACTTTGGCGCTCGAGGCCTCCGCCCGCATCAAGGCGTTCGGGCTCGCCAACGTCGCCGTGCAGTGGACGGATGCGTTCGGCTTTCACGCGAGGGGCCTGCGCTTCGATAAGGTCATCGCGCATGGGCTCATCGAGCCGCCGGCGCGGGAATTCCTCAGCCTGCTCGCCCCCGAAGGGGCGCTCGTCGCCGCCTTCGCCGGGCCGGGCAGGGGCGAACAGCGAATCGTCCGTCTCACCGTCGGCGACGAGGGCCCGGTTCATGTCGCCGAATTCGGGCCCGCGCGGGCGTTGAGGCCGCTCGAGCGCGGCGTATCCCGCCCCTTATAATCCGCCATCTCTCCAAGGAGAGCGCCATTTAGCCGTAGGACGACTTCAATTTGAACTTTCGTCCTCAGGAACAATTCATCTTAAACCTTCCCTTAACTCCGCTGCTGCACATTAAGCCTGTCTTCGGTCGCGTATTCGACGGGTTCAAAAAATGAGTGATCGCGTTGCGTTTCTTGAAGGGCGCGCTTTCCCGCGTCTCGCGCTGACAGGTCTGGCCCTGCTGTGGCTTTCCGGGTGTTCGAGCGACGTTACCCGATTCAACACGAGCAGCAATCCCTTCGCCAATCCGTTCGGCTCCCAGACCGCGAGCGCGACGCCTTCTACTGGCGCGCCTTCGGGCCGTGTCGCGGCCGCGCCGATGGCCGTCGCCAGCGCGCCTTTGCCGGCGGCTTCGTCGGCGGCGCCGGCGCCGAAAAGCTCCGTGGCGCAGGCGGTCGGCGGCTCCGCGGCCGGATGGTCGGCGCGGGGCGGCACGGCGGTCGTGGTCGGCCAGAACGACACGCTGAACACGCTCTCGCTCCGC
Organism: uncultured Alphaproteobacteria bacterium; assembly: GCA_963768555.1. Lineage (GTDB taxonomy): Bacteria > Pseudomonadota > Alphaproteobacteria > Rhizobiales > Beijerinckiaceae > Roseiarcus. Next base: position 7,632 of record CAVYIZ010000064.1, on the reverse strand, counting down.
TACGGCGTGCCCGCCGCCGCGCTCCTGAAGACCAACGGCCTGTCGAGCGCTGCGGAAGTCAAGAGCGGCATGCATATCGTGGTCCCGGTCTACAGCGCAGGCGGCCGCAATGTCGCGGAGGCGTCGACCGCTTCGCCTCCCGAGGCCAGGCCGGCCGCTGAACGATCGGCCAAGAAGCGCTCGGAGGTCGCCTCCAACGACAGCGAGGAAGGTCCGAAGGCGAAGAAGGCAAGAGACAAGGCCGAAGCGAGGGCGGCCGAGAAGAGCGGCGGGAAGCGCGAAAAGACCGCCGACAAGGCGGAGGAGAAGTCCGCCGAGAAGGGCAAGGACAAGCTCGCCGAGAAGGGCAAGGACAAGCTCGCCGAGAAGGCCAAGGACAAGCTCGCCGAGAAGGCGAAGGACAAGCTCGCCGACAGGACGAAAGACAAGTCCGCCACAGAGAAGGTCGCGTCCGCTCCGGCGAAGACGGTGGTCGCCAAGGCCGAGCCGGCTCAGCCCTCGACGGGCAAGAAGCCCGCCATCGACAAAACGCCGACCGGCAACGTCGACCCCCGGGCCGCGAGCGCGAAGGAGCCGGCCACCGCCGCCGAGGCCGACGCGTCGGGCGGAACGCCCGAATTCCGCTGGCCGGCGCGCGGGCGCATCATCGCAGGCTTCAAGTCGGGCGGCAACGACGGCATCAACATCTCCGTGCCGCCGGGCACGTCGGTGCGCGCGGCCGAGAGCGGGGTGGTCGTCTATTCGGGCGACGGGCTGAAGGGCTACGGCAATCTGGTGCTGATCAAGCACCCGAACGGCTTCGTGAGCGCCTACGCCAACAACGGCGAACTCGACGTCAAGCGCGGCGAAACGGTCAAGCGCGGCCAGATCATCGCCAAGTCCGGCGACACGGGCAACGTCAACGCGCCGCAGCTCCACTTCGAGCTGCGCAAGGGCTCCACGCCGGTCGACCCGACCCAATATCTCGCCGGCCTCTGACCGCGGGAAGCGAGGTCCAGCGTCCAGTCTGGACGTCCCGAACCTCGAGGACCTTCACGAGACTCTTGTCTTCGAGGGCGGCATCAGGGCGGCGGGTCCCACGAACGGCCCGCCGCCCTTGATTTTTCGGTGCTCGCCTGACGTGAAACCGGCGCATCAGAGACTGTGGCAAGAAAGCGGCTTGCGGGGCCGCTCCTGCGGCGGGAGAACCGGGCGCGCTCCCTGATACGCGGCAAAACTCCCTGTTAACAGTCTGGGAACAGGGAGAATTCCCTGTTTCCCGCGTCTGTTCTTTCCGAAAACCCTTGTGACGGCAAAGACTTCTTCAAAAATTTGGGCGCTCCGAGCAGGAGCAATAAAAGGGAGATGAATCGAGCATAACAAGGAGATAAATCGGCCTAACAGGGAGATTACAGAGGGAGTTCGACTACACGCCGACAGTGGCCGTCGGTTGCCCCTCGATCGCCGTAATTCTCAATCCTGCACGTGAAGGTAACCGCGTAAGTTGGATTGACGGAGCGCTCCGACGCTTCGGCGGCCTCGATCATGTGGTGGATACGGGTGGCGTCGTCAGGCCGCATATTGAACTTCAGCCGTCCGCAAAACCTCGTCGCGGAAATAGCGGCTCAAGTCCTCGGCCGTTCGCAAATCCACCTTCCGTCCATTCAAGAGGGACGATAATTCCAACTCAATCTCGGATAGTCCCAGCAGCCCGGGCTTCGCTTGCGGCTCGAATTCGATGAGGAGGTCCACGTCGCTGTCGGGCCTCGCCGCGCCCTTCAGCGTCGAGCCGAAAAGCGACAATCGCCGGATGCGACGCCGCGAAAGCGTCGGGGTCGGGGAACAAAGTCCGCCGCACCAGTCCATTCAGGTCGTTCGCTTGAACATTTTCGCCGCTCGCGACGCCGCCGACAAGGCCAATCGCTGCTACGGGTCCATGGGGTGACCCGCCACCCTTGATTTTTGTCGGCCGAACGGGGACGGGAGGGGATGACCCGGCCCCTCGACTCCTTCGCCGCCGCGCTGACGCTCCTGCTCTGCGTCGTCTGGGGCTTCAATCAGGTCATCGCCAAGGCGGGGCTTCCTGAGATCGGGCCGATCGCGCAGACCGGGGTTCGTTCGGCGATCGGCGTCGCCTGCGTCGTCGTCTACGCCACGCTGACGAAACGGCGCATCTTTCGCCTCGACGGCACGGAGGCGGCGGGCGCGCTCGCGGGCCTGCTGTTCGCGCTCGAATTCATGGCCCTTTTCGAATTGCTCCGCTGGACGACGGCCGCCCGTTCGGTCCTCTTCCTCTACGCCGCCCCGTTCTTCGTGGCGCTCGGAACGGTGGTCGTTCTCAAGGCCGAGCGGCCGCGCCCGCTCCAGTGGGCGGGCCTGACCCTCGCGTTTCTCGGCGTCGCCTTCGGTCTCCTCGGCCGGGCGCCCGGCGGCGGATGGGTCGGCGACGCGCTCGCGCTCACCGCCGCCGCGCTCTGGGGCGCGACCACGGTGATCATCAAAGCGACGCCACTGAGGCGCGCTGATCCGCTGAAGGTGCTTCTCTACCAGATCGCGGCGGCCGCGCTGATCGCGCCTTTCGCCATGCTGGCGTTCGGCGAGCCGGCGCCGGGGCCCCTTTCCGCCGGGACGATCGCCTTGCTCCTCTGGCAGGGCGTCGTCGTGGTCGGCTTGAGCTATGCGACTTGGTTCTGGCTGCTTGGGCGCTATTTTGCGCCGCAGCTCTCGGCCTTCACCTTCGTCTCGCCGCTGGTCGGCGTCTTCGCCGGTTGGCTGGTTTTCGGCGAAGCCGTCACGCCGGGCTTCGCCGTCGCGATCGCGCTTGTCGTGGCGGGCGTCGGGATGGTCAACTGGCCGCGCAAAGGCGGTCCGGGATAGGGAAGGATGTTCGGCAGGCCGAAGTTATGACTATGACCTCAGTTCCCGAATGGGATCGTCAGGTCCGTCTCGTTCGTGTCCACCACGAACACCGCGAGCAACTTGGCCGGCTTCGTCTTGCTGCCATTGGCGCTGGCGCCGTGGCGGTCGCCGGAGCGCTCGGAGAAGCTCTTGAGCCGGGATTTTATCTCCCGGCGGTCGCGCTTGCCCTTTCGCTATCAGCCGAGGTGGCCGACGCCCTCGCGCTTCAACGATCGCTGCCGGACGACATGTTGAAGATCGTGGCAGAGGACGAGGAGGGCCTCTCCCCCCTTGAGGATGCCTAGCTGCAAGCCGACCCTTTTGAACCGAGTTCGCATCCGCCGCGGGGTGTGGCCCTAGTCGAACCAATGGCCAAGTCGGGCGAGCGCGACGTTCGAATGGAGGTTAGAAAAATGAGCTTGGTTCGACGCAGAGGGCCTCTCCCCCCGACCTCTCCACCAGCAGGAGCCCTCGTAGCCGCAACCGCTTGCATAAAGTCTCGCATGAAAACGATGCCAGGCGGCGGCCCAGCGCGTCCTTATCGGAGGCGCAGGCGCTCGCCATTTCGGGTGTGCGGCCGACGCGCTCCTCACGGCAGGACCGCGGGCTGTTTTCGCTTCGGTCAATGCCCCACCCGAGACCTGCGTGCGAGCGGACGCGGGAGCCGCGTCGGCTGAACTTTGCCCGAGGGCCAGCAGCTGCGGTCGCAACTTCTCGCAGCCCAACTCTTTGTTGAACCGCGCAACCTCGCCGCTCGTGGGGTTGCTGCGCAGGTTTTCCAGGCGGTCGGCGTCACGTTTGCAGATCTCGTCGGGCGCCGAGGCCGCGACCTGCTCCTTCGGGGGAGGCGCGGAGTCCGGGCGCTTCCGGTGAGATGGGGTCAACCCGTACATGGGCCAATCCCGCTTGCCGGAAGCCGAGCGCCACGGCGGCCTCAGGCGAAACATCGATGACCCGGCCACGGATGAACGGCCCTCGGTCAACGATCGTAACGACCACGCTGCGGCCGTTATCGAGATTGACGACCCGGGCCTGCGATCCCTTCGGCAAGCTGCGATGCGCCGCGATCAGTCCGCTCTAACCCGAATATTGAAAAAATGAAGCTATGCCCTCTTCCGCCGCCGACGCCGCGCAGACAAGACCGCAAATCAAGGCGCAGAGAATAACGAGGTTTCGCATCCGCGTCGCGACCTCTGCGCCCGCTTCCGGCAAGTCAGAAGCCGCGCTGCGCAAATCAACTCGCCTTTCTCTGTCGAGTTCCACCGTAGAGCAGCTCGGGCGCTCACTATGGACTGAACCAGGGCTCCCACCCTAGCGACACACGATCCCGACCATTGCGCTGAACTCAGAGGCCGCCCGCTTGCGGGCCTAGGTTCGTGGTTTGAATCTGATACTCGGCACCCGCTTAAGATCGGAGGACTGGAGGGTCGGAATCGACCCTGAGCGGACGATCCCGGCATGCTGGAGCAATGGAAGGAATGCGCGCAAGAGCGGCCCTTCTCTTGAAGGATATAAGGAAACATTCGCCCGGACGAGGCTCGTCCAAGAGATTGTCCACACGATGCTCCGCGAACCGGCGCCGCCACTTGCAGACGGTTGGGCGATGCTCCCACAGGCGCGCAGACATCCTCATTTTCCGCGCCTTCCGCCGCCAACAAGACGATCCACGCGCGTAGGCGGCCGGTTCAAGCCAAACCAACCGCTCGCGATTGGCGTCGACTTGGGATCCTGCGATCCCTAACCACGGCTCAAAGCCGACCGCGCTGGCGGCGAATTGACTCAAATTCAAAGCTACGATGAGGTCTCGCCAGCCCGCTACACTCGGTCTGCCGAAGGCGGTCCAGAAGCGCGCGACCGTGCTAGGCTCGCGCTTCAAGAACCATGTTGAAAGGCGTCTCCGTCGCTTTGCGGACTTTCGCAAAACCGCCTTGCTTAATGGCGGATGATAGCTTGGCAAGGCCGGCCTGCGCTCCAAATGCTGCACCCACCGGCTGATCCAGCGATGTTGGAATGCAGACCATAGTTGAGCCGGCGAAATACATTCTGCCAACCGGATTCAAACTGTCCTCAAGGCGGTCGCCGGCTTGTGGCTCGACGATCATCCAAGTCCCATCCGCTTTCAAGGTCTCGCGGACATGGCGAGCCGCCCCGACGGGGTCGCCCATGTCGTGGAGGCAATCGAAGAAGGTAACTAGGTCAAGGTTCCTACTGGGGTAGTCGCTGGCCAGGGCTACCTCGAACTTGGTGTTTGCCGTGGCTCCATGCTGTTGTGCGTGGACTTTGGCTTGTTCCACCGACGGAGGATGAAAGTCGTAGCCGACGAAAGTGGACTTCGGGAACGCCTTTGCCATGAAGATTGTTGAAAACCCGTGACCGCAACCGACGTCGGCCACGCTCGCGCCATCCTCAAGCTTTGCCACAACGCCATCCAGGGCCGGAAGCCAGGAGGAGACGAGATTGTTCTGATAGCCCGGTCAGAAAAAACGCCCGACCGTGCAGAAGAGACAGGGCGCTTGATCGGCCCAGCCAACCCCTTTGCCGGTTCGAAACGCCGGCTCGACTTTCGCTTGATTCTCCATCAATGCGACTGCGGCGTCGAAAGCGCCTTGAAGATTGACAGAACTGTCACTGTCCGCGAACACCATTGCCTGCTTACGCGTCAGCGTGAACTTACCAGAATCAAATTCGTAGTCGAGATAACCTGATGCGGCTTGGTGAGAAAGCCATTCCCGTGCATAGCGTTCGGCAATCCCGGTCTCCGTGGCCAATTCAGAGGGCGTCATCGGTCCCTTTTCGTTAAGCGCTTTATATGGTCCAAGCTTGTCGCCAATTCGCACCATGGGCACGCTGAAAGCGCCACCGAGATCCCCGAGCATCTTACCGATGAATTGTTCGAGCTTCGCCTCGTCGACCATTGTTCGTCCCCTCCTTCAGTCTATTTAGTTCGTTTCTTCTCCGCTTATATTTCCAAGCCAGCAAGAATGCCAAGGTAACAACTTCACCAAAGACGTGGGATTTGATTGCCAATAATGTGGCGCCGTACCGGGTGCGGATTACTTCCATAGGTGAGTCGAAATCGACGCCGCAACTGTGAGCGAAACACCACACTCAGTCAAATTCGAAACGTAAGGTCAATAGGCGGTATTACCTAGGTAGTTTTACCTATTCGAGAACAAGGGTGTTTGTGGTAAGCGGTCCGTATGTGCTTGGCGGGTATAGTGCGCGCTTCTTGGCCGAGCGCCGCACTCCGGCGCATCCCGGCGGTATGGCGCAGGAGATTTCAGACCACGACTTGGATTAGCGAGGATGAAATGAAGGTGGCGCGAACCGGCGCCCTAGGCCCATGCGCGTACCCTTCGGCCGGAAACATCCTTGGTTTTCTGCCGGGAGGCGCGGCGGCCCGCGCCGCAACAATGCGGCCCGTGCCGCAATAATAAAGCGAACCATCCGATATGCCTCCAGGCGAATGGACAGTGGCCGGTCACGGGGGCTCCGGCCACCGGCGAGAGCTTCATCACGTTCGATCCGCCCCGGCTCGACACCCACAGCGGAGTCCAGGCTCGGTTTCCTGCGGCTGCCGTAACCGCTGCCAGGAAAATAGCCATCGGACTCGGCCCGCGCTCGCGAAAACTACGCCTTATTTTCACGTATAATGGCGCGCCCGAGGGCGCTGGTTGGCTGCTGTGAGTTCTTGAGCGAATACCCTGTGAATCCATGTGGAGCACGACGATGGATGTCGGCGGGTGGCTTCGCGGTTTGGGTCTCGGGAAGTATGAGATGGCTTTTCGCGACAACGCGATCGACGAGCACGTCCTCCGTCATCTGACGACGGAAGACCTCACGGAGATCGGCGTCGCGACCGTTGGCGATCGACGCAGGCTTCTCGCCGCGATCGCGGAGTTGGACGCGCCGTCGTCCTCGACGGAGCGTCGCTCGCCGCCAACTGAGCGACCCAAAACTCCTGAGGTCTCGGCTGAGCGCCGCCCGATCACTGTGATGTTCTGCGATCTCGTCGGCTCGACGAGCCTCGCCGCCAGAACTCGACGCGGAGGACTGGTGCAACCTCGTCAACGCCTATCTCGACGCGGCGGAGGCGGCGGTGACCGGCTTCGGCGGCCACGTGCTGAGACGCCTCGGCGACGGGCTGATGGCGCTGTTCGGCTATCCGCAGGCGCAGGAAAACGACGCCGAGCGCGCGGTGCGGGCGGCGCTCGCCATCCAGCGCGCGCTCGCCGACCTCAATGCCCGGAACGCGTCGAGGAACGCGCCGGAGCTCAAAGCCCGCATCGGAATCGAGTTCCGGGCCGGTCGTCATGGAGGCGACCGGCGAAGTTTTTGGCGACGCGCCGAATGTCGCCGCGCGGGTCGAGGCCGCCGCCGAGCCAGGCGCGGTCCTCGTCACCCTGAACGTGCAGCGCCAGACCGCGGGGCTTTTCGTCGCCGAAGAGCAGGGCGGGCGCGAACTCAAAGGCGTGTCCGTTCCGGTCCAGCTCTTCCGCATCGTGCGCGCGAGCGGCGCGGCCGCAGGGGCGGCGTAAGGGCGCGGACGCCGTTCGTCGGCCGCGAGGAGGAGTTGGCCATACTCGCGCGCCGCTGGGAGCGCGCTCTTTCGGGCGAAGGCCAGCTCGTGCTGATCGTCGGCGGGCCGGGCCTCGGCAAGTCGCGGCTCATCGAGGAGTTCCACGCGCGCCTTAAGGAGACGCCGCACACCTGGTCCGTGTGGGGCTCCTCGCAGCTTTTGCAGAATACGCCGCT
>CAVYIZ010000063.1:0-176735 GCA_963768555.1 uncultured Alphaproteobacteria bacterium | reverse complement strand
TCTACCGCGCCGTCGCGACTCTCGCGGCCAGCGCGTGATCCCAATGCGACCGAGCCCGAAGAGCTTGACGCGACGGCCGATCAATTCGCCGCCGAGCCGCATGGACGGACCGCCGCCGGCAGCCTCGACCAGAACAACTCCGTGGCGACGAACGGTCCCGAAATCGGGGCTAGGGCTGCGGCGAGCGCGCCGGACCGCACGAGCCAGGCGAATGGCATGGGCGAACCCACACGGTCTGCGTTACCGATGACGGCTTCGAGTTCCAAGGCAAGACCTACCGTTCGCTGACCAAGATCGCGCTCCACATTACCGGCGCCCAATGGTCCGGACCCCGATTCTTCGGGCTGACGAAAAGGTCGGCGACTGCAACAGCGACGCCCGACAATCTCTCGACCGGCGAGGAGATGCATTCGGAGAACCGAAATGGTTGAACTCCGTCAAAGCAGCTCCCCGGCGCGCGTGAGGATCCGTTGCGCCGTCTACACCCGCAAGTCTTCGGAGGAGGGCCTCGAGCAGGAGTTCAATTCTCTCGATGCGCAACGCGAAGCCTGCGAGGCCTACATCACGAGCCAGAAGCATGAAGGCTGGACGGTTCTCGAGGCCGGCCTCGTGCGCGAGATCAAAGCGAAGACGGGAATGGAAGCCTGGCGAGTTCCTCCGGCGCGGGCCACTTCGCCTATTACGGCGTTGGCGGCAACATTCGACGATTGCGATGGTTCGCCCATCAAGTGGTGCGGATATGGCAGAAGTGGCTGTCTCGGCGAGATCGCCAAAGCGTCGTCCGACTGGCCGGCATCGTCTTCGACGCCACAGCGGCTCGCCGCAGCAACGGTTTGAGGCGCTCTATGGGGTATGGCAGTCAACTAATATGTCCGGTGGAAGTGCCGCCGCCAACCCGCTCTCCGCGAGATTGCTGAGTTCGAACGCCCGCATATAGCGCGGTTTCGCGGCGACGGCGCCTTTGGCGGTTCCTGCCGTCGCCCGCAAAGCAGCGTGCCGTAAGGCTCGCCACCGAACGCGACGACAACGACGTTGGGCGTGACGGAGGCGAGTTCGGAACGAATTGCGTTGATCCGCTCGGCCGACGACAGCAAGCCGGCCTGGCCGCCGTTGTCCGACAGGAAGACGTAGCCGAAATCCAGTGCGGTCGGCGCGTTGCCCATCGGCTGCAGTCGCCGATCGACACGCAAAACCCGGCCCACGATCTGGACACCGGATATGATTGGTCTGGCCGTCAGTCGTCGACGCGACGGCGGCGGTCATAGAGTTCCTGATTGCGCGATATTGGCGGCGCGCTTTGGCGGGGGACGGCGGGTCGACTAGGCCAGAAGCGTCCGAGGCGCTCCGCGTACTGGCGAGCTACCCGGGTCACGTATTCGCGGTTGGCGGCGACGTTGCCGATCGCGTCGACCTGATCGTCGTTCTTGCCGTCGGGGAAGGCCGCGAACTCGTTAAGCAGGATCTCAAGCCCGGGCATCGCATCAGGGATGCGAACCAAGCCGTCGTAAAGCGCAGGCACCGTCGCGTGAAAGCGGACGGTCTTGAGACTGCCGACGTTCTCCTTTTGCATCGACCCGCTCGGCATGATGTGCTTCAGCCCCTGTCGGACAAGGTCCTGATAGACGCACATGCCGATGCCGACGCCGTCCATGATGATCAGCGCCGGCTTCTCCGCTTCGTCGAGCGCCGCGATGTGGGCGCGAACGTCCGGCAGTTCGACCCGCATGCGGACGACCCCGGTCAGGTAGAAGATGTCGCGGCCGGCTGGATCCTTGGCGAGGCCGAACTTGGCGCAGACGGTAAAGTCGCCGCCGCCCTTGGTCGCGGCGAGGTCCCAGGAATGAATTATCAGTTCGAACGGCGGCGCTTCGGCGTAGCGGGCCAGGCGGTCGATCGTACAGATGCCGGAGCCGCCCCACTGCGGCTTCTGCTGATATTGCGCCTCGAAGATATGCGGCGGGAGGCTCGCCCGCAGCTTCTCGACCGCCTCGGCCGTCAGCCAGCCCGGATTGAGAAGGTCGCCTGGCGCCCGCCGCAACAAAACCCGATTTCGTTTGTCACGGTAGAAGATCCCTTTGACCGCGATCAAGGGCAGCGCGATCTGCCGCCACCCGCCGTCCTCGACCAAGGTCGAGGTCAGATCATCGGGCGCCAGGCGGTGCATGACGACGACTATCACCCCGCCGGGCAGCAGGCGTTGGAGGACGACGCCAGAGTACCAATCGCGCAATTTCTGCTTGGCGTTCTCGGAGGCGACCTCGTTCGGCTGCATGGGATCGTCGATGACGATGAGATCGGCGCGAAAACCCGCGATGGGGCCCGTGACGGAGGTGGGTCCGCGGCACCTTGCATGCGTCAACGCATCAATGCACGAGTGGTATGGCCTACATACCACAAGTCATAATGGTTCACTTACCAATGCCCGGGTCGGGGCCACCGCGGCGACCTCAATCAAGACGGGAATTGGGCCGGGCCACGGCTCGAGCGAGGTCGCGCGCTCTATTGCCTGGGCGTCGACTTCGCTGTTCGCTGGGTCCAGTGTTACCATTGGGTTGAACCCTGTGATCCTTCGGCGTGCCCAACTCCCCGCCGCCCAACTGCGCGCAGTTAGAGGCAAAAGCCAACGGCGGCACTGTCTTTGATTGCTCCGGCCTTGTCCCAGACGGCTGCAACGCCTGTCCACCGTGCTGCTTCGCTTGCATGTAGTCCGGCGAGCGGACGGCGACTGCGGTCTGAGGAGCCCCGAACCGAATGCACTGTCGCCGTAGTCGCAGAACAGCGGTATCCGGAGTTCGGGCTCGGGCGAGCAGAGGCTTTTTCGCGCGCGCCAGCGTAAGTTGATCTGGCATGCGCAGGGACTAGAAGGGACGTGCGCCTGCGGTCGGGTGTCTGGCCAAGCCCACGGGTCAGAGGGATTGCTAATTCACGAGGAGCTGAACTCAAGCCGGGATGCATACGCAGGCGGAACGGAAACTTCTGCTGGCGGAACACTGCCCTCCCGGTCGCACCGGTCTACGGCAGCTTGCGCTCCCAGTTGCGACGTTCGCGGTCGCGATCTGCAACGGCAGCTTTACGTCGACTCCGGCCATTCGTAGTCGGGTCGCGAACGCCGCTACCCGTCCGAGAAATTGGATCACTGAGCCGGCGCCGGCTCCGACGATGACGATGTCGGTGTCTGCGCTCATCAGTTGGGAGCCGATCGCTTCTCTCTTCCGTCCCGCCCCCCTCAAGGCCTTCGCACTTCGATCGTAACGGGCGAGACGCCGTGGCCACTGAGGCTTGCGTCGGTGACTATGCGAACGGAATTACCGGAGATGCTTACGTCGCCCTGCCAACGGTCGCCGAGGACATAGGTCCGCACCAGGGTCAGGTTCAGGCGCGAATAGGTCGAGCCGTCCTCATCCAAGGCGCCGGCGGAGGCGGCGTCGAGAATGTGGAGATAGTAGAACGTCCCGCTTCCGCCGCCGCTCCATGCGGCCAGGAACACCAGCAACCCGTTGGCCGTAGCGCCACGGAATTCGTAGGACATCGTTTCGGGGCCGTTGAACGAGCCCGACCCCGCTTTCATCTGCTCGACCCAGCGTCCGTTCGTCTTAATGGGATCGGCATAGCGGTTGCTGTCGATGGCCGCGTTCGCGTCGATAGTCACGACGATCGGCCGGCTGTCCGACATCATCGCGTCCCCGAAGTCGGCGAAAATCTCTGGCGGAATAGGCTTGCCGCCAATGGTGAACGACTTACGCACGAGACACGCCATAGCGTATCGTCGCGATCTCCATCCATATGGACTAAGAATTCTCCTTCTATCGGACTTGGGTCCGGAGATACCGTGGCGGAACGCCCCGCACGCATCCCGTTGAGAAACAAGAGCCTCTCTCCCGACGACGTTTCCGAGATCATTCTGCCTTGGCAGAATGGGCAATTGTGAGCTGCGCCCGCCTCCGTAAATTTCTGCAATGCGGCTGCCTTCTGATCGTAAACGTCTGACATACTCACTCCTCAGGCTTGCCGCCTTGAATAGATGCCGTCGCTGGTGCGTATATTTTGAATTTTGCACCAGGCCAAAAGCTCCCTTGAACCACGTCGATGTGCTATTTCTCATGCAACCCCGCCCGCAGATCGCGGTCATTAACGAACGACGAGAACGACTTTCGTGTCAAACAACATCGACAACTGGAACCTCACCGATGACAATCAAGACAAACCGCTTGACGCCATCGACCAGCTATCGTCGCGGGCATGGTCGCTGCTCGTACGGAACCGCACAAAACCTTTACTGAAATTCAGTTTTATAAATGTAACTGGCGCGATCGAAATGCTCGAAGGGTTGGAGGTAGTTGCAAAATTATTGGGACGTCCTAACATGTCGAGGCAATATATTTAGACCACGTCCGGCACATTTCAAGTGATATACTGTAAAATATTACGCCTTGTCTTTAGCGGATGTTGAAATATTGTTTTGATTCCATCCTCCTGATTCGCAATAACAGGCATGATCACCGATCCTCTCGACGCCATGAAAGCCCGCTGGAACCATATCCAGGGCACTCTGTTTCCTTCGCTTCGTGAGGAAGTCGACCCGATGACCGAAGCGCTCGGGCATCTCGTCACGACCCTCGACGTGATCGGCCTCGAAGCCTTTGTTGCCGGGCCGCCCCGAGGCCCCGGCCGCCCTCCCGCGGACCGCCGCGCTCTCGCGAGGGCCTTCGTCGCCAAGGCGATGCTGGGCGTTCCCACCACCAACGCCCTGATCGAGCGCCTCGACGTCGACAAGTCGCTGAGGCGCATCCTCGGTTGGGAGCGACGCGCGCAAGTGCCCTCAGAGGCCACGTTTTCCCGCGCCTTCGCGGAATTCGCGCAGGGCGATTTGCCCGACAAGATGCACGCGGCGCTGATCGAGCGCTCGCTCGGCGGGCGCATCGTCGGGGTGATCGCACGCGACGCCACCGAGATCGAGGCGCGCGAGAGGCCGGCCAAGAAGGAGACGAACGACAAGGAAGACGATCCGCCACCGCCCGACGGCGCTCGGCCGACGCGCAAGCGCGGACGCCCGCGCAAGGACGAGCAACGGCCAAAACCCGAGCCGACGCGGCTCGAACGGCAGACCACGCAGAACGTCGATCAGATGCTCGCCGATCTGCCCACCGCGTGCGATGTCGGCTCCAAGAAAAACAGCAAGGGCCACAAGGAAACCTGGATCGGCTACAAACTGCATCTGGATGTCGCCTGCGGCCAAATCCCGGTCTCCTGCGTGCTTACCTCGGCTTCCGTCCACGACAGTCAGGTCGCCATTCCCTTGATGACCATAACCGGCGCCCGCGTCTCCTATCTCTACGACCTGATGGATGCGGCCTACGACGCCGCCGCCATCCATGACCACAGCAAGGCGCTCGGCCATGCGCCGATCATCGACCGCAACTATCGCGCCCAGCACGAAGCCAAGGCCGAATGGGCCAAAGAAGTAGCCTTTGTTGCCGGGCCGCCCCGAGGCCCCGGCCGCCCTCCCGCGGACCGCCGCGCTCTCGCGAGGGCCTTCGTCGCCAAGGCGATGCTGGGCGTTCCCACCACCAACGCCCTGATCGAGCGCCTCGACGTCGACAAGTCGCTGCGGCGCATCCTCGGTTGGGAGCGACGCGCGCAAGTGCCCTCAGAGGCCACGTTTTCCCGCGCCTTCGCGGAATTCGCGCAGGGCGATTTGCCCGACAAGATGCACGCGGCGCTGATCGAGCGCTCGCTCGGCGGGCGCATCGTCGGGGTGATCGCACGCGACGCCACCGAGATCGAGGCGCGCGAGAGGCCGGCCAAGAAGGAGACGAACGACAAGGAAGACGATCCGCCACCGCCCGATGGCGCTCGGCCGACGCGCAAGCGCGGACGCCCGCGCAAGGACGAGCAACGGCCAAAACCCGAGCCGACGCGGCTCGAACGGCAGACCACGCAGAACCTCGATCAGATGCTCGCCGATCTGCCCACCGCGTGCGATGTCGGCTCCAAGAAGAACAGCAAGGGCTACAAGGAAACCTGGATCGGCTACAAACTGCATCTGGATGTCGCCTGCGGCCAAATCCCGGTCTCCTGCGTGCTTACCTCGGCTTCCGTCCACGACAGTCAGGTCGCCATTCCCTTGATGACCATAACCGGCGCCCGCGTCTCCTATCTCTACGACCTGATGGATGCGGCCTACGACGCCGCCGCCATCCATGACCACAGCAAGGCGCTCGGCCATGCGCCGATCATCGACCGCAACTATCGCGCCCAGCACGAAGCCAAGGCCGAATGGGCCAAAGAAGTCGAGCGCATGAAACTCATCCACATGCCCGACCCCGACGACCGGCTCTTTGATTTTCGAACCATGGCCGAACGCGTCAACGCCCGACTGAAGGACGAATTCGGCGCACGGGTCGTCCGCGTGCGCGGCGCGATCAAGGTCAAATGCCACCTCATGTTCGGCGTCGTCGCGCTCGCCGTCGATCAAATACTCCGCCTCACGCAGTTCCGGCCCGCGCCGGCCTGAGCCTCGGCCGCTCACAACGCCTAATGAAGGCGAAATGCGTCGCGCTAATTGAATTTTGCAAGAGGCTCATTTGAATGAACAATGCGAGAAGTTGTGCTCCACGGCGCAAGAGGCCGCCCCAGGTGGCGGCCTCCGCCTCGGTCAAAGATTCCTCGGCCAGCATGATGGCGAGGATTCGCGTCGTCTTGGTCGGGTCGCCGTGCCTGGAATTGAGCTATCAAATCCCCTAGAGTCGGTACAAGTTTTCATGCAATATGACATTGGTTATTGATTTTCATGGACTGGTACGATTTTTCATGGCATAAAGGCATATGAACGTAGAATTCAAGCTTGGTATCATTTTTTCATGGACGACGAGAAAAAGCACGGATTTTCAGGGCCAGTAACGGCTTTTCATGAGCGCAGGCTCCCGGAAACGGCCACGCCGGCGGGCTATGCCGCGCTGATCGATGCCCTGCGCCTGCGCGTTCCCGTGCCCCGCATCCTGTCCGCCGTAGGCCCGCACCATAAGCAGTATGAACGGGATGGCTGGCGCATTTACACGCCTCGGCACGCGCCCAAACCCGATCTTGAGAGTCATCTGACCTTCGCCCTCAAGAATGAAGGCGTCGATCTCGGCGTCCTGAAGGCCCTCTTCCGCGCCACCGGTCCCGCGCCCATCAAAGCGATGGTCCGCGCCACCCCTACAGGAAGCTACGCAAGACGCGCCTGGTTTCTTTACGAGTGGCTTTTCGGGACAAAGCTCGATCTGCCCGACGCCGACAAGGGAAGCTACGCGCTCGTCGTCGATCCGGACCAGCAATGGGCCGTTCCGGCAACAACCTCCTCGCGCCACCGCGTCAAAAACAATCTGCCGGGAACGCCCGCCTTCTGTCCCATGATCACATGGACGGAGACGCTGCGGAGCTTGACCGCGCGCGACCTGCAGGCGCGCGCGCGCGCAGCCGTCGCCAATGTGCCGGCCGACCTGCTCGCGCGCACGGCGGCCTTCCTGCTGCTCAAGGATTCCAAATCAAGCTTCGCGATTGAAAACGAACACCCGCCTCACGACCGCGTCCAGCGCTGGGGCCGGGCCATCGGCGAAGCCGGCCGCCGCCCGATCGATCTCGACGAGCTTCTGCGGCTTCAGCGCATCGTCATCGGCGACGCGCGGTTCGTGCATCTCGGCCTGCGCGACGAAGGCGGCTTTGTCGGCCAGCACGACCGCGACACGCGCATGCCGTTGCCGGATCATATCAGCGCCCGCCCTGAGGACCTTCCATCCCTGATCGACGGCCTGGTGGCGTTCGACCGCTCGGCTGCGCCGCATCTCGATTCCGTCCTGGCCGCGGCGGCGCTCGCCTTTGGATTCGTCTACATCCACCCGTTTGCGGACGGAAACGGCCGCCTGCACCGCTACCTGATCCACCATGTTCTCGCCGAACGCGGGTTCAATCCGCCGGGCCTGGTGTTCCCGGTATCGGCGGTCATTCTCGACCGCATCGATGACTATCGCCGTACGCTTGAGAGCTATTCAGCCCGCCTTCTGCCGATGATCGAATGGGAGCCCACGCCGGACGGCAATGTCCGGGTTCTCAACGAGACAGGAGATTTCTACCGCTTCTTCGATGCGACGCCGCATGCCGAGTTCCTGTACGAATGCGTCGAGCGGACGATCGATGTCGATCTGCCCGCCGAAACGCGCTTCCTCAGGGCCTACGATGCCTTCCGGCGCGAAGTGGCACATATCGTCGACATGCCCGACCGCACAGCCGACCTTCTGTTCCGCTTCCTCCACCAGAACAGCGGCACGCTTTCGAAGCGGGGTCGCGAACAGGAATTCGCTCAATTGACGTCAGGCGAAGTGTCGCAAATCGAGGCCGCTTACGCTGACTCTTTCGCGGGATGAGCGACTAGCTGACATGAACAATGACATCTCAAAACCCGAGCACCGCCTCCTCGCGCAGTCCGTGACGAACCGAGTTGTCATCCCGCGGGAGCAGCTAAGCGCTGCCGGCGCGCCCAGCGCAGTTACTGTCGTTTCTGTCATGGAAAATGAGACGCGTGATGAAACGAAGCGCCTTCAGGATCAATCATTGCGCGCGTTCGACGTTGAGGTGCTGCTAACGAAGCACCTGACATTGCCAGATACTTTCAACGCGGACTTTACGAGGGAAGACGGCGCGTCGCTGATAAAACTACCAAGCATATATAAAGGTCGATACCGCGAGCGGCACGTTTTACGTCGATCTAAACAGCCAGAACGAGATGGCGTTGATCCGGATGAAAGTTGAAGCCCGCGTGCCAACCGAGGCAAGAGACAAGGTATATGACGCGATCGCGGTCTTCCTGGATCATTTGTCTTATGCGGCAAAGACACCGCTCTTAACCGGGCAAATGAAAATCTACGACGATAAGAACCAAAACACTACGATCGATATGATCGGACCCGAGCGGGAAGTGACCCTTAGCTCAGCCATCCCCTCATTTTTCATACGACCGAGAAAGTCTGAGCCAAGGCTCTGTTTTGGGCGATGTATTCGCTGAACCGCTCGACGAGCGGCCGCAGGCGGACCTCCGGCATGTTCGGGATCAACTCGTAGAGCATACAGCCCTGCCGGAAGAGCGAATGGGTCCGGTGTTTGGCCGTGTTGACCTTGAGATGGCGATCCATGCCGAGGCTTTCGCCAGCGGCGCCGAGCAGCGTCAGGAGAACGATGGCGAAGGCGTTCAGGAGAAGAAGCCGGTCGCGCCGTTGCGGATCGGCGATGCGAAGAACGCTTAAGCCCATGCGAAACGAAGGTCCTTGGTGTCGCGAAACCCCGGTTCGATCGTCCAGCGCTTGGCGTAAGAGTTCATGATCTGGCGCGCGCTCGCCTCGGCGTCGCTGGCGGCCAGACACCAAGCCTCCTTCATGTCCTTGGCCTTGACGCAGACGACCGCCCCGACCTTGTGGCGGCCCGCCGTGACCTCGGCGTCGCGCAGCTTGCGCGCTCGTCCGCCCGTCCCGACCCATGCGGCGGCGGCGCGGGTTTCGCCATCGGCCGCGCTGACATGGATGTTGCCGCGAAACCGGATGACGTAGGCGAAGCCCAACGTCTCGAGATAGGCGAACAGCTTGGTGTCGCCGAAGCCGCGATCGGCCAGGATCGTCACCGCGACGCCCTCGGGCAGAACCTCGGCCAGGCGGGCCAGGCAGAGGTCCTCGAAGTCGTTGCGCTTGTCTTTCAGTTCGTCCTTCAACACGGTCAGCCACAACAATGGCGTCGCCCGGCCGTGGTTGGTGATCAGGTTCAAGGCCAGCGTCGTCTGATCGTCGGCGTCGAAATCGGTCCAGTCCATGGCGACGACGATCGTCTTCCGCTGGCCAACGACTTCCGCCACCCACGGCGCAAAATATCCCAAACGACGATGCCTTGATTGCTCAACAGCCGATCGACTTGCTTGATGGCGTGCTTGCTCAGCAGCCCGCGCGCCTGGGCCAGAGACTGGCCGATGATCGACACCGCCAGCGATGCGCTCGTCATCACGCCGAGCGTGCCATTGGCCAGCGACTTCACACGCTTCGCATGGAGGTCTTCTGAAAATATAGCGGCGAGATAGTTTTGAATGAAATCAACGCGCTTGGTCAGACGGTTCATGGCGCAGGCTCATCATGAGGTGATTTGATATCCTCATGATTTCGCTGCGAAATAGGGCCAACATGAGTCCTTCACGAAATGAGGGGATTCATGAGGACCCTTAGCCCAGGCGCGCAACACCTATTCGTTGAGCTCTCGCCGATTTACGCTCTTTATCGCGAATTTAAGAATTCAAGCAGCGCCTACTATCGGCTGCTTTGCCTTTTCAAAGTCATGGAAGGAATCCTCGGCGTTCTGCGGAAGAAGGGACGGGAAGAGGCGAAGGCGCTCGGTGTCCGATTCTCGATGCCGAAGGAGACGGTTCCCGATCATCCGGACATCTCCAAGGACTTGCGCTATCTCGTCGGGAAGCCAATGAGCCTCTTGCAAAATTCAATTAGCGCGACGCAATTCGCCTTCATTAGGCGTTGTGAGCGGCCGAGGCTCAGGCCGGCGCGGGCCGGAACTGCGTGAGGCGGAGTATTTGATCGACGGCGAGCGCGACGACGCCGAACATGAGGTGGCATTTGACCTTGATCGCGCCGCGCACGCGGACGACCCGTGCGCCGAATTCGTCCTTCAGTCGGGCGTTGACGCGTTCGGCCATGGTTCGAAAATCAAAGAGCCGGTCGTCGGGGTCGGGCATGTGGATGAGTTTCATGCGCTCGACTTCTTTGGCCCATTCGGCCTTGGCTTCGTGCTGGGCGCGATAGTTGCGGTCGATGATCGGCGCATGGCCGAGCGCCTTGCTGTGGTCATGGATGGCGGCGGCGTCGTAGGCCGCATCCATCAGGTCGTAGAGATAGGAGACGCGGGCGCCGGTCATGGTCATCAAGGGAATGGCGACCTGACTGTCGTGGACGGAAGCCGAGGTAAGCACGCAGGAGACCGGGATTTGGCCGCAGGCGACATCCAGATGCAGTTTGTAGCCGATCCAGGTTTCCTTGTAGCCCTTGCTGTTTTTCTTGGAGCCGACATCGCACGCGGTGGGCAGATCGGCGAGCATCTGATCGACGTTCTGCGTGGTCTGCCGTTCGAGCCGCGTCGGCTCGGGTTTTGGCCGTTGCTCGTCCTTGCGCGGGCGTCCGCGCTTGCGCGTCGGCCGAGCGCCGTCGGGCGGTGGCGGATCGTCTTCCTTGTCGTTCGTCTCCTTCTTGGCCGGCCTCTCGCGCGCCTCGATCTCGGTGGCGTCGCGTGCGATCACCCCGACGATGCGCCCGCCGAGCGAGCGCTCGATCAGCGCCGCGTGCATCTTGTCGGGCAAATCGCCCTGCGCGAATTCCGCGAAGGCGCGGGAAAACGTGGCCTCTGAGGGCACTTGCGCGCGTCGCTCCCAACCGAGGATGCGCCGCAGCGACTTGTCGACGTCGAGGCGCTCGATCAGGGCGTTGGTGGTGGGAACGCCCAGCATCGCCTTGGCGACGAAGGCCCTCGCGAGAGCGCGGCGGTCCGCGGGAGGGCGGCCGGGGCCTCGGGGCGGCCCGGCAACAAAGGCTTCGAGGCCGATCACGTCGAGGGTCGTGACGAGACGCCCGAGCGCTTCGGTCATCGGGTCGACTTCCTCACGAAGCCAAGGAAACAGAGTGCCCTGGATATGGTTCCAGCGGGCTTTCATGGCGTCGAGAGGATCGTTGATCATGCCGGTTATTGCGAATCAGGAGGATGGAATCAAAACAATATTTCAACATCCGCTAAAGACAAGGCGTAATATTTTACAGTATATCACTTGAAATGTGCCGGACGTGATCTAAATATATTGCCTCGACATGTTAGGACGTCCAATCAATTTTGCAACTGCCTCCAATTAAAGACTTTTATGACAACGTTTTGCAGAAGCAGTACCGTGACGCCGCTTCACATTTTCTGGTGCAAGAAAGGGCTCCTCGCTGAAAGGAGTGGGTAAGTCGGAATTTGGGGCGGGTTAGCGATCGCTCATAAGGGATCGCGTTTAGCCTGAGGGGATGCAGGACACCGATCTTTTCCAGTTGGCCCTTGGTCTTGCGTCGCCGTGGATGGTGACGCGCAGCGGGTTCGACGCGGTGGACGGTCGGCTCGATTTATACGTGGATTTTCCGCGGGGGAGCCGGTTCGCCTGTGCGCAGTGTGGGCGCGAGGGCTGCGCGGTTCATGACACGAAGGAGGACACCTGGCGGCATCTGGATTTCTTCCAGCATCGCACGCTGTTGCACGCGCGCACGCCGAGGGTGACGTGTCCGCAGTGCGGCGTGCGCAAGGTGGCGACGCCGTGGGCTCGCGCGGGATCGGGTTTCACGTTGCTGTTCGAGGCCTATGTGCTGGCGCTGGCCAAGACGATGCCGATCGCCAATGCGGCCGAGCGGCTCGGCGAGCACGACACGCGCTTGTGGCGCATCGTCGAACACTACGTCTGGCGGGCGGTGGAGAAGCTGGATTTGTCGCGGGTGCGGCGCATCGCCGCCGACGAGACTTCGGCGCGGCGCGGCCACGACTACATCAGCCTGTTCGTTGACATGGCGCGGCGCAAGGTCGTCTACGTCGCCGACGGCAAGGACGCGGCGACCGTGAAGGAATTCGCGGATTTCCTCGAGGCGCATGGCGGCCGGCGCGAAGCGGTGACCGACGCCAGCATCGACATGGGGGCTGCATTCGAGGCGGGGATCAAAGAGAACTTCCCCAACGCCGAGATCACGTTCGACAAATTTCACGTCATCAAACTCGCCAACGAGGCCGTCGACCAGGTGCGGCGCGAGGAGGCGCGGAACAACTTCCAGATCAAGGGCCGGCGCTACATCTTCCTGAAGAACGTCGATCGTCTGACGCAGGAGGAAAGGGAGGCGCTCTCTCGGTTGGAAGCGCAGAACCTCGACACGATCCAAGCGATGCAGATCCGCATGAACCTGCAACAGCTGTTCACGATGAGCGTCAAATCGGCTCGGCGTTTCCTCGACCGCTGGAACGCCTGGGCTCAAGTCTGCGACCTCGCGCCGATGAAGAAGCTGGCCAAGACGATCACGGCCAAGTCGGAAGGCATCCTCAGATCGATCGCCACCGGCCTTTCCAATGGCGTTCTGGAGGCGATCAACGGCAACGTCCAGGCCGCCAAGCGCAAGGCCAAGGGCTACCGAACCAAACGAAACCTCAAAGCCATCGTCTACCTCATCGCTGGTGACGTGCTCGCTAGTTCACCCATTTGAAATAGCGATGAGCCCAAGAAAGCGTGATCCTTCAGGTGAGTTCGGCGGAGGAACGCTACAAATTCGCCGAAATGACGTTCGTCTGCGATCTCTGCGCCCGCGTCCTTATCTCCAATCACGAGGCCCTGCTACGGCGTCTGGATGGAGCCCGCAGGGCAGGCGGCGTATGAGTCAGCGCGACAAATCGACAAGCGGCTTGCAGGCGAGCCATGCCGCCGCCACAAGATCCACCGCCTTGGCGTCCCGGAGCTCCGGGCAATTATGCCCTCAGAAGTTGGCTACAAAGTAGCGCGTCTGCCGGCGACGTCGCAGGGTCAAGCCACGCCGGAAGGTCAGACCGTCTTGGAACTGACAGCCGAACAGCTAGACCAGTTGCTCGCCCCGATTGCGCTTTATCCCGACGACCTGCTCAGTGATATTCTGATGGCGGCAACTTATCCGCTCGAAGTTGTCGAGGCTGCTCGCTGGTTTCAGGATCCTCACAATGCGTTGCTGAGAGGCGATCAGCTCTTAGTGGCGCTGGAAAAGCAAGATTGGGATCCGAGCGTGAAGTCGCTCGCCCCGTTTCCCCGTATTCTGCGCATGATGCATGACGAGCTCGGCTGGACCGAGCAGCTGGGCGAAGCCTTCCTCGCCGATCAAGCGGCGGTGATGGATTCAGTCCAGCGGTTGCGTCAACAAGCGCAATCTGCCGGGAGGCTTGTTTCCTTCCCCGAGGCGACGGTGACGGCCGAAGAGCAGATAATCTCCATCGAGCCGAGCACCCCCGACCTTGTCTACGTTCCGGTTTGCGACCCGTCGGTCGTTTACGGGGACTGGCCGTACCCCGCCTTTCCGCCGGACAATTTTCACGTTTACTCCGACGACGCGACGGTGGTGGGGCTAGGGTGTCGCTGGCTCAGCGCGCCGATCGTCGCGCCACTTTGGGGCTGGCAACATTTTCATTCGCGCAAGCACGATATCAATATCGAGCGGAGTTGGTTTGCTGTCCTCAACGGAAATCACCCGCCGATCGCAGGCGACACGTGGGGACATGATCCATCGCATCGCCATAACGTCGAATATCGAGACCCAGGGCTTCGCGCTCGATTTGTCGGCGCAACACCGCCGCCGGAAGCCCCTTCCATGATGCGTGGATTTCCGCCTTTCCTGGTTCCACGGGTTTCTAGCGCACGGCCTCTTAGACCGACGCTCAGCAGCGATCCGGCGACTGACCGATTTAGAGGCATCCCCCCGGCATTTGAGCCCTTCGGTCGAGGCACCGATGTGCGTCGATTTCCGACCGCTCCGGCTCCAGGGGTCCATATCATGCCGCCTCTTGGACCGACGCAAACCGGCGAACCAACGACTCAGAGAATTGAGCCGACCGCGACGACACACATTCCCCTAGCACCTGAGCCTCTCGGCCCACGCGCCAACGTGCCAATCCAAACCGAGCTCGGAATCTCTCGCCGGACTTTTGCGCCCGCAATGGATCCGAGAGCAGGCGCGCGCGAATTCCTGCCGTCTGGAGCCGAGTTGCCCGTGACCACAACGACGACGAGAAAGCAATGACGCCTGAACGAGACCTGCATGGCGGATCAGATCGTCATCACCGAGAAAACCAGCCAGGCAAGAGACGTGCGCGCCGCCGTGGGCTCTCGCTACGGAGACATCCTTCCGGCTGAGGGACACGGGGTGGCGCCCGCGACTTGGACGGGCACGGTCAACCTCGCCGGCGACGCGCTGTTGGAGTTCGCCAGCGGCGAGATCGACAGCATAGCCACCGGCGCGCAGCTGACCCTGAACGGCGCCCAGTCACGCGGGTTTGTGTTCCCTGTTGGCTCGCTCTTTCGTCTGCGAGTGTCACACCATCTCGGCCGTGCCACGTTTCCAGCCCCCGCCTCGTCGAACGCAGCATGCGGATTTCCCGCACTGCGCTCTCCTGTTTGCTTCGCCTCAAGGATTATGGGGCCTATCCTGCCGGAGCGGCCAGAATATATTGTCCGCCGGCGCGCCCTCCCGATCGTCCGCTTCCGGGGCCCCGCCCGCGAGGCCCTTGTTGGACGCGGCGGTCGCGCAAAGCCAGGCTCAGGCCACCGACGCTGGCGTGTCCCACCGCAAAGTAGTTCACCCAACCGCGCAGCACCGGGTTGATCAACTTCACGACCCGATCAACCGGTTGCGATTGGTGGCGGCGGAAAATTCGGCTGGAACGCGCAGGCGCTTTACGCGGTTGAACTGACGATTGCGGCGGAGGCGCTGCCCTTTTCGCTGCGGCCGCAGCAGTCGGCGGAATCGAAAAGCGCGATCTGCCGCCGCGCGAGGCGGCTCAGCGGCTCGCCAGGCGCGCTCCGAAGCGACCTTCCCCGCCGTCACCTTCGCCGCAATTCCTTCGAGCTCGCGGCGCGTCAAGCGCGCAGCCCAGCGGCTTCGATCGCCGCCTCGCACGCCTTGAACGCCGTCAGGGCTTCCCGGTTGTCGGTGAGGGCAATCATCGCGAGCAGGTCGCGAATGCGCGATGCTGCGGCCAGAGCGTCAACATGCGCGATGCCTTCGGGCACGCAGCGCTCTCGCTACCAGAAGGTGGCCGCCACGCGGCCTTAAGCCCGCTTTCGGTCGACGCCTAGATCGTCAAGCAGCGCGCAAAAGATGTCACCGCGTTGACGTCTTTCCCCCCGCGCCCTGGCCCGGTCCCGCGCTCCATCGGTGCCAGCGCTTCCGCCGAGGCGCATCGCGTTCATGGGTGATCGCCTGCCCGGCTTCGGCCCGCGCCAGCACGTCGTCGCGGATGTCCTCGGCAGACTTGCGCGTAAGCAGGTAGAGCGAGCAGGCGTCGATGTTCAAATCGGCAACGGTTGCCGATTTGGTCACGATGTCTGGCGACCAGCGGCGCGTTCCTTGTAGAGTTGCTCGAACGCCTTCGCGATGCCTTCCCGGTTCGGCACCCATTCATCCTCGAACAGAAAACGGCTGTCGGGGGACAAGGCGAAGTTCGGCCGAGCAATGCGCACGAGCAGATAGCAAATCGCGTAGACCGACACCGCCGTCAGGTAAGTCAGAGTCACGGCTTCGTGGACATACACGGGGCCGTTGCTACCATTCCTCAGCGCGGCGTCGCTTGAGTCGGGTCGGGAGTGCGAGAAGTTGCATAGTTGGCGGAACGTCCTTTGCGGGAACTCGTCCTCGGCAACAAGCCATTTACACCGATCGCTTCGTAGCATGGCGTGCATCTTTTTCCTGAAGTGGGTGAAGCCGAGTTCCGAACCGCTCGCCTTCCACTTGGCGTATTTCGCATCGGTGGGTCTTAGATTGCCGTAAGCGCCGATCATGACCAGTTCCAACGCGACGCGAAGCTCAGCCATAGCGGCCCGAAAGTAGCCGTGAAGGAAGAGGAAGGTGGTGCACTGGAGGGCGTCAGCAGCATCGAGCATGCAGCCGTACAACTCATCGGGCTTATCAGGATCGCCAATCGCGGTCAGCCAGTCGCCCCAGAGGCTGTAGAGGAGGGCGAGCCGAAGGCCGTTGTGGTCCGATACCCGTATCGCTACGTCATCAGGCAAGTGGGTGATGCCGAACCATGTTTTTTCGTCAACCAAGTCTGTCGGATCAACGTCCATTCCTTCGCTGTTCATGAAGACTTCAGGTTCGAGCTTGCGCCGAAGGGCGCGAAAATCGGACAGGGGCAGTTTTTTGGCCGTTGCTCACAGTAGCACCCGCCTGCCGTGAGAGGGATATGAGGCGGGCGTGACGAGCTCAGGCGCGGCCCCGCGCCGTGTCGCGCTCGGGCGCGACCCAGCGCGCCTCGAGGACAAAGCGGCGTTGAACATCGCGCGCGATGCGGTGCGTGGCGCCAGGTCCGGGGTGCGGGCAGGCCTCGAGCCCAGCCGCGACCGCCTGCAGAAACGCGCGGCGCTGGCCATAGGCCACTGGCTCGCTCAGCGTGAGCAATTGGTTCATCTCTTCGTTGGAGAGGCTCAGCGGCGGCATGGTGCGTCCTCTAAAAAGCGGCGCGCGCCGATGAGGATAGGTCCGGCCCGGCCTTGACCGGAAGCCCGTCAGGCGATGATGTCTCGCCGCATGCCGTACTGGGTCGCCGTGCGCGCCGCTCCCCATCACGATCGCCTCGCTGCTGAGAGCGTCGCGTTAGCCGGCTTCGAGACGTTCACCCCCAAAATCAGAATGCGAATTGGTGCTCAATGGCGGACGGCGCCGTTATTCGGCTGCTATTTTTTCGCTCGCGTCGTCGATCAGTGGCGGATCCTCGAGCGCAGCATGGGCGTGCTCAGCGTCGTGAAGTTCGGCACCGTTCCGGCGCGCTGTCCCGACGAGGAGATCGCCAAGCTGATCGAGCGCGTGGGGTCCGACGGCGTTGTGCGCCTGCCGGCCCGCCCGCCGCAGCTGGTCCCGCGCATCATCGCGCCTGGCGCAGGGGTGCTCATCCGCGATGGCCCGCTCGCGGGGTTCAATGGCCTCTATGCCGGCCAGACAGCCGGTGAACGCGAGCTTGTTCTCATCGACCTCCTCGGCCGCCAGACCCCGGTGGCGATCGCGGCCGGTCTGATCGTCCCGCAATAAGCGAAGGGGCATGCCATGACCCAGCAGGAACTGGTCGCGCTGCGCGACCTCCTCGACCTCGCCCTCCGGCTGCCCGCCGGCCTCCGCAGCCAGGTCGGCGCCTGGCTCGCGCCGAACAGATCCTGCGCCATCGCCATCAGATCAGCGCGCTTGGCAGCATAGGTGTTGCCTGCGCCCGCTCGGCCTACCGTTCACGGGATGCGGAGTTCGTTCCGAATGTGGGCGGCCGATGTCGCGCACGCGCCGTTCGAGGTCGCAGAGCAGTGCCTCGCTCACGTCACCGGCAACGCCGTGGTGCAAGCCTACCAGCGGTCGAGCATGCTGGAGCGCCGACGTCCCCTGATGCAGGCAGGCGTGGGCAGAGTTCGTGACCGGGCAGGCCGACGACAACGTGGTGCCGCTGCGGCAGGCGCGGCCATGATCAGGATCGCCATCAGCGTCAAGGCGTTCGAGGCGATAGCCCGGACGCTCCCGATCGGCAGAATGACGGTCGAGGCCGAGGCCAACGAGCGCGGCGCCAGGAATAGGTTAATCGGCTGCTGAAGAACACGCGGCCGATTGAAACCGCAACCGCTCTGTCACCGCTGCCATCTCGGTCAGCGTTGCCGCGTACTGGAGTTGACCAAGCCGATCCTTTGACCTTTCGTAGACATCATATGGTTCCAGTTCCTCACGGGACCAAAGGATGACCCGTTTCCGGTATTGTTGGTTGAGAGTCTGCGCCAGCCTTACCTCGGCTTCGGTGAACGCATCCGTCTTCGGGAACATGATGTAGGCGTCGGCGAGGTCAGGTTGGATCGCGTCGGCGAGCATACCAAGCTTGCGCACGTCTTCGGCGTCGAAGACACTGTGAGTCTTCGCCTCGCCTAACAGGATTTGTACGCGCCCTTCGTGGCGGACACCAGCACGCGCCGTGACAGCAACAAAATCCGCCTCGCATGCTTCGATCGCTGCCGTCGTGGTACCAAAATTCAACGCAGTCGAACACATCAAGAGTTGATCGTGCAAAGCTATCTCAAGCTGCTGAAGGGCAAGGGCGACCGGAATGCCGCCGAGTTGATTGTCGTCGCGACCGAACAGACCGGAGCGGCGGTAACGCCAGTCACGGTCCTTAAGCTGAGCCGTGACGTTAAAGCGGTGACCGCAATAGATGCATGTCGACAAGGTGGCGATGTCATCCAGACTGAGCCAGCTTTTCAACTCGCAGTTTGGACATACGAATTCGAGCCCAGCCCGGAACACCGCCTTCCCTGTGAGATACTCAAAGACTTCAGACGGGGTGAGCTCTCTCCCAGCACGCGGCTGAATGTAGAGATTTCTGAATTCCTCAAACTGCGTACGGCCGATCTGATTCAAGGCCGCGTTGCGCGCGAAACTCTGATCAGGAGTATATTGAGCGATCAGGTCCCGCGCGCCGCGTACCTTGAAAACGCGACAGCCTTGAAGACCGCCCATTTGACGGATCAGGCGGGAGCAGCGTCGGCCGGGCTCGGATCGCTCCACACTGATCCCGGCGTCCGCGAAAAACGCCTTGAGCCACTCATGGATGCGGATCGCATTGACGGAAAGCCGTTGCGTGCTCACGGATGTAATGATGCCGACCGCGCCGCCTCCAAAGCTTCCCGGCTCTGCCCGAGCCTCGTCGTAAATGCTGTGGAAATTCCTGCCGTAGAACTCGTTGAGTTTGGGTATAAAAGGTGTGCTGAAGGTCCGGTCGTCAAGACCAAGCAGCATATTGCTTTGCATCGACCGTAACGACGTAATGTTGGGTGAGCGCATGTGGATCATCAACATCGAAGGGACGTTCGGGTAAGGCAAACGAAGCAGTTGCTCGGCCTTCAGTCTCCGAGAAGCTCGACACCACGTCACGGCTCCAAGCTGAGAATTGTGGCCGCACGGGTCGAATATTTCCGCCGTTCCAGATTGAGATGCCTCCGCCGCGGAACGGCGCGGGTTGAAGACCAGAGACGTCTAGGTCGGGCCGCACACCCTCAGGCCCGAAGAAGTCTGGCGCGCGCGACCAAAAATTGACTTGGTTTGATGCTTCGGCGGGGCGACGACGAATTGCAGCAAGAAACGCGTCTACAAACGGCCTAAGCCGCTCGGCCCACACCGGATCGTAGAAGACAACCTGCGCTCCCGCCGCACGCAAATTCCATAGGAGCAAGAGGTCATCGAAGCTCGTGACATCGCCGAAGACGACACCGGGCGCGAGCCAACTAGACACGTCGCGGTGGACGGTTAGATCGAATCCGGTGAAAGGCAGTGGTGTGAGAGATTCGTGTTCATGTAGTTCGGGCGCGAGTGACGTGCTCGCGCCAAAGGGGAAGTCCACGATTGCCAGTTCGGAGCGGACGCCACGCGCGTAGTCGATTTCTATTGAAGGAGGACTCGGATAGCGTCCGAAGATCAAGGGGAGAAGCGGTGCCAGCGGATCGGCGTCTGCCCAGATCGGGCGGTAAAATTTTCCGCGGCTGAACCCCGGCATGCGCGACGCTCGGCTGACCGCGTGACGGACATCTACGAACGCGCAGCGGCGGTCATGGAAGAGGCCACCGCGCAAGATGCGGCTGAGATGCAGGTGAGGATACTTATCAATGAAGGAGGCTGTTGATTCAGTTGCGTGAACTGGCACCAGAACGTCCAAGTTAAAGAGTTTGACGAGTGCGAGTGCGAGTTGCGCCTCCCGACAGGGGATGATCGGGTTGTATCTGCCGCCCCACAAACAGGTGTTAAATTCCGCCGCCGTGCCGAGCACTGCGATGCTCGGTTCGTCAACAACCCATCCAATGCGGATGGGCCGGTAATCGAGCGAAATGCGAGGAGGGTTGCTCATGCTTCCGAGGTTTCGCGGCTTAAACCCAAATGCGATGCTCGTCGCTTGTCGACTGGCCGGTCTATCCGCGCTTGAGGGGCACCATGCAGGCCTCAACGCGCTTCCGCAATAAGCCAATGCGGCAAGGGCGGAGTTACGTACGGCGAACGAACGTCGGTCAGGGCTGATGTTTTAAGGGACGCGCTCGACGGGCGGAACGGCTCGACGCGCTGGCGGCCGAGCGGGTGCGGCCATGGTGGCGGCGGCTGGTAGGGTAGCGGACGCCAGAATCCGACGACGGAGCGGGGGAAAAGCGACAGATACGAATCACCAGCGAACGTGGCCGAAGAGGCTGTGGGCGACCTCGCATCTCGTGGTTCCGGGAAACGGAATTTTGTGGGCAGAGACTGGCGGGCGATTTCAGCCGCAGAATGCGGGAGAACGGCCGGAATTCGGTTCGCAGACCGCGACACGCCTCACTAACCGACCGGAATTGCGAGGGTTTCTGCCGGCCCGGAAACCGCGTCGGTTTGCCGGTACTGTATGGTGGTGGACGCAGTCCCGCGGAACCGGTCTCCACCCCCATAGCTGACAATGTTTTTTTGGTCGGGCTGGCGTCCGGTCCCTCGAAAACGCGAGGGCCTAAACGTAAGTCCGATCAACAGTTTACGCGGAAGAGCCGCAGTGGCCGAAAGTCATGTAGCTATCAGCTACTGAGCTATGGCCAAAGTAGGGATAAGGACGCCAGCTAAATTATTGAAATCAAAAAGAAAAATAAGCCTCGCGGCCGTCCTTTCCCCAAGGCTGGTGAATACGCCGAGGCCGCGCGGCAGGCGCGTAACGAGCCTTCGGCAGTCTTGCGTGTTCGACCCATAATCCAGCAGTGACATGGATGTACGCCGCAGCTTCGTGTAAAATCGTGCTGTTTGGCGCCCCGCAGGACACCGCCGAGACAATGACAACCAGCGGAATCGCCTGCAAACTTAGGCGATTCCAAGAGGACATTCAAAATAACCCCAAGCAATAACGATTTTTAACAGGATGATGTCTTTTTGATTTTGCCCGCCAGAGGAGCCTGGTATCGGGCCTGGCTCGAGTCGATAGGACGGACCTCGTGAGTAATAAGAAAGTCGCTGCGATCGCCTCGGATTTCCGAGGTATCCGATGTCGTGCGGGATAAGCGGTGCATGTCCCTCATCGCAAGCTCCCTAACGACGATCCGCTCAGAAGCGCCGCGCCGGATGTTGGAATTCGACGGAAGCTCCGGCCTGAGCGGTCTCGGTGACGAGGGCCTCGCGAAGGTCAGTCAAATTTGGAAACTGTGTCGAGGGCAACACACAGTCCTATTGTGCATATGCGCCGAGGCCTCCTCTTGCCCCGCCGGCGCTGGAACGCCCGGACTCCGCAAGGATCATTTCGAGTATGACGCCAGGAGTAAAAATGGCTTGGCCCAATTCGGTCACTGGACCGCTGCATTATTATAATAGTACAATGATCTATTTGGAACGCAGTGCCGCGCTTCCGCGAAACGGGCGTCTCTTTAGCAGGCGCTCCCTGTAATCACTTAAGGCCTCCCTGTTCTCCTCTGTTCGGCTCCCTGCTAAGTCAAGTAGGGAGTCCGGTTGGAAAGCCTTTGAAAATCCTCGGTTTTCCTGCCGCCCTGTTTTGTCGCCTCTCCCTGTATTTCTCTCTGTTACCAGGGAGCGCAGCCCGTCGGAGACCGGTTCCGCCGGACTGCGTCCGACCTGCAGATGCGCTGATAAGGCGTGGCGCGGGAGACTGAAGAACATGGCAGCGACGCTCTTCTGCATCGAATGCGCACGGGCTTGAACTGCGCGTGGCGGCTTCTTGTTGCCGACCTCGTAGGGCGCATCCGGGGCCGTATCGTTTCCCCGATCCGCTTTGTCCTTGTCACTCGAATTCGACATAGCTACTCTCCTGCGGCGACTTGGCTTTAAGCCCGACGACCCGCGCCAGGGGTCGTTCGGACCTGTCGAGCTCAGCCAGCCCAAGGCGCACAGGAGCACTCACGGCGTCGCAATGCGGCGCCGTTCGTGCTACCGTTCGTCCGGACTAGTGAGAACGACCGCAAGAGACGCGCGAGGGGGTTCCCCGCGTCACACGGTCGCGGTCGTTGGGTGCGTCCGCGTCCTCTGCTGAAGCGTCTTTATTCCTGCATTCGGCGTGGTTTTTCAACGCCGAAGAAGTCAGGTGACGCTAAATGGTATAGCCTGCAGACCAATTTGGGTTCGCGACGGGATTTATTGGCGACGGTCTATTCACCCGAGATGCGCGACGAGGCGAGCGCCCTCGCCTGATCGTGGTTCGAGCGCCGCCGGGCGGCTACGTTACGCTGAGCGTCGCGATGAGCCGGTCCGCGTAACGCGCGGCAGCCTCTAGGGACGCCTTCGACGGAAGCTCCGGCCTGAGCGGTCTCGGTGACGAAGGCCTCGCGAAGGTCAGTCAAATTTGGAAAGTGCGTCGAGGGCAAAACACAGTCATCTTGTGCATATGCGCGGAGGCTTCCTCTTGCCCCGCCGGCGCTGGAACGCCCGGACTCCGCAAGGATCATTTCGAGTATGACGCCAGGAGTAAAAATGGCTTGGCCCAATTCAGTCACTGGACCGCTGCATTATTATAATAGTCCAATGATCTATTTGGAACGCAGTGCCGCGCTTCTGGAGGGGCGCTTCGCACTCCCCCATGCAGCCTTCGCCCTACGGTTGCGGGCTCGGCCTTCGGGGCTACGCACTTTCGAGTCCACTTTTGCGTTCACTGTCGTTACGGCCCGGTGACTCGTCGTCTTCCCGAGC
The DNA here is from genome assembly GCA_963768555.1 of uncultured Alphaproteobacteria bacterium. Taxonomy (GTDB): domain Bacteria; phylum Pseudomonadota; class Alphaproteobacteria; order Rhizobiales; family Beijerinckiaceae; genus Roseiarcus. The sequence continues at coordinate 153,264 of CAVYIZ010000063.1, read as the reverse complement.
GAGACGTTGTCGATAGGCTTCAGAGTCTTGGTTTCCCGCCACCCTGCTATCCAAACTACGGGGCTTCTGACTCTTGCCCCGGCAGGCCTTTCTCCTGCTGAACATGCCAGCCTTCGCTGGACACACAACCGGACGTGCGGATCGCCCGCATCCGGCTCTCGGACAAGACCTCACGCCTTCGTCCACGACACGTCGTGTCGCCACGGAGTTGTTCTGGTCGAGGCTGCCGGCGGCGGTCCGTCCATGCGGCTCGGCGGCCGAATTGATCGGCCGCCGCGTCAAGCTCTTCGGGCTCGGTCGCATTTGGATCACGCGCTGGCCGCGAGAGTCGCGACGGCGCGGTAGACCGAGGCGCGGCCGGTTTCGCCACGCTCCAGGCGGACGTCGTAGCCGCGATGGCGAAGGCCGGTCAGCGCGGCTCGCGCGGTATGCGGCAACCACCCAGTGGCGGCGATCAGCTCTTCCAACCTGGCGCCCTGATCGCGTTGGAGCAATTCGATCACGCGTGCGATCTTCGTGCCTTGGCGGGGCGCCGTCGCTGTTGGCGCGGCCGTTGCGCTCCGGGCCGCCGCCATATTTGCTGCGGTCTTCGCTTTCGACGAATCATCGTTCGTATTCGGCGAAACGGCCGTGCTTGGTATGGATTGCGAGCCGCGCTCATCGGCCGGGATGGCCTTCAGCCCTGCGACGGTCAATTTCAACGAATACGCTTGGCCTGTTTCCTCGTCGCGTCGCCAGATCTCCATTCCGGACCTCGCTTTGATCTCGCTCACGAGGCCGGCCTTCAGAAGCTTTGCCGCGACCTTCTGCGTCGCGGCGCCTTTCAGGGTCTTCGGCGCGATGAGGCAGCGATCCTTGCGCTTCGACGCCTCGAACAAAATCGCACGTTGTGTGTCAGTAAGTTTGGCAGGAGAACTCATCGGGATCATCCTCTCGGTTTTGGCGGCGCTGTCGCCGTCACCACCGCGAGCCCCGAACCGGCGACGAGCCGGGCGGGGCCGAAGAATTCGCCGATCATTTCATCGGCGGGTCACTCCTGCAGGCGCCTGAGCGCCCTTGAGCACGTCACGACCATTGCTCTTGAGCGGGACGACAGCGAGTGAAATCTGAGGCTTACGGGCAAATAGCGATTTATAGTTAGCGGCTTCGGTTTGCCCGCGAGCGACTTTGACATTCGCTGCGACAAATCGTTTCTCGCACTAAATCCGCGACACGCCGTCTCGTTTTGAAGGGATGCCAAGCTGCGATGGCCATCAGTTCGATTCCTGCATCCGCAAACCGACGCGGTTTCCGGGCCGGCAGAAACCCTCGCAATTCCGGTCGGTTAGTGAGGCGTGTCGCGGTCTGCGAACCGAATTCCGGCCGTTCTCCCGCATTCTGCGGCTGAAATCGCCCGCCAGTCTCTGCCCACAAAATTCCGTTTCCCGGACCACGAGATGGAGAGGCCGAAGCGGGGGCTGAGCGCCTTCGATGATATCGAACGGCTCGACCAGCTTGGCGAAGTCGGCAAGCGACCGCGTCAGCCGGTCGACCTTGTAGACGACGATCACGTCGATCTTTCGCGCGCTTCCGCCTCAACGGCGCCACCCCGTCCAGCCAACCAAATGAGGCGGGCCTGGCTCACGATTTGGCCGAACCGGCCCATGCGCATTATGATCGGTTCCATCCGCTGCACCCAGTCTCCGAATGGGGTCGGGCGCGCTTCGGCGCGGACGCGCCGGCCAACGCGCGCCTCGCCGACCTCGAGAGCACCTTGCGCCTCATCGGCCTCGACCCGGCCGAGCACGCGCCCCTGCTCGCGCCGCTCGTGGACATCCCGCTCCCGCCCGGCCGCGAGGCCAACCTCCCGCCGGAAGAGTTGCGGAAGAGGCAAATGGCGGCGCTGACCGCCTGGGCTCTGGCCGGGGCGCGCTCGCAGCCGATTGTGCTGGCGTTCGGGGACCTGCACTGGGCCGACCCGACGTCGCTCGACCTGCTTCACGCGCTCGCCGAGAGCGGCGCCCAGGCGCGGCTGCTCCTCGTCGCCTCGACCCGTCCGGAGTTCCGCCCGCCCTGGAGCCCGCGCTCGCATCACAGCGTGATTTCGCTCGCGCCCCTCGACCGCGCGCAAGTTGCGCGCATGGTGAGTGAGATTTCCGCGCGCCATGCGCTCACCAAGGAGGTGATCGAAGAGGTGAGCGAGCGCACGGGCGGCGTGCCGCTGTTCGTCGAGGAGGTGACGCGGCTTCTGCTCGAGCGCGGCGTTGAGGGCGGCGCGCTAGCGATCCCGCCGACGCTCCAGCAGTCGCTCGCCGCGCGCCTCGATCGGCTCGGCGAAGCGCGCGAGATCGCGCAGATCGGCGCGGTGCTCGGGCGCGAGTTCGCCTACGGGCTCATTCGCGACGTCGCAGACGCCGATGAACCGGCGCTGCAAGCGTCGTTGGATCGGCTCGCCGAGGCCGACCTCCTGTTCGTCGAGGGCGCGCCGCCGGAGGCCAGCTACCGCTTCAAGCACGCGCTGGTGCGGGACGCGGCCTACGACAGCCTGCTCAAAAGCCGCCGGCAGAGGCTGCATCGGCGCGCGGCGGAGGTCTTGCGCGACGACCCCAGGCGCGCGGCGGCCGCGCCCGAAGTCGTCGCGCATCATTTCACTGAAGCCCGCCTCGACGACCTCGCCATCGAATGGTGGGGAAAGGCAGGCGACCAGGCGCTCCGCCGATCGGCATTCCAAGAAGCGATCGCGCACCTCGGCAAGGCGATCGAGTTGGCGGACAAGGGGGCAGGCGTCTCAAGCCCGGGGCAGAAACTGCACGTCGCCTACGGCAACGCGCTGATCGCGGCGCGCGGCTATGCAGCGCCCGAAACGATCGAAGCCTTCACAAGAGCCCGCGAGTTTGCGGCCGAAGACACGGACACGCCCGACCGATTCGCTGCCGACTACGGCCTGTGGGCCGGCAGCGTCGCGCGGGGCGAGCTGCCGGCGATGAGGAAGCACTCGGCGGCATTCTTAAGCGACGTTGAAGCGGAGCCCGATTCGCCCGAGGCCGGCGTCGCCCACCGCGCAGCCGGACTTACGCATTGGTTCGCCGGAGAGTACCACGAAGCGCGAGAACATCTCGAACAGGCGCTGGCCTTGTTTCGACCCGGGCGCGACGACGATTTGGCGTTCCGCTTCGGTAACGACGCCGCCGTCGGGGCGATGTCTTACCTCGCGATTGTCTTGTGGCCGCTGGGCGAGGTCGCTCGTGCGGCCTCCGTCATTCGCAACGCCGAGGCGCGGATCGCATGCATTACGCACATCGGCACGCACGCATACGCGAAGACGCACGCGGCCATGTTCGAACTCTTGCGCGGCGACCTCCCGCGGGCCGCGCCGAACGCTGTCAAACTCGCCCGGCTCACGCGTGAGCATGATCTGCCCTTCTGGCGAGCGTACGGGGTCTTTCTCGAGGGCTTGGCGAGGGCTCAAAGCGGCGCGCCGGGCAGCGGACTCGAGCAGATGCGCCGCGGCGCCCAACTCCTGCGCGATCAGAACGTTCCGGTGTTCGACGGGCTCTTGAAAATCGCCCTGGCCGAGGCCGAGGCGCGGGCGGGCGCTTCCGATTGCGCCCTCGCCATTCTCGACGAAGCGCTGGCGACGTCCGAACGCACCGGTCATCGCGCGTTCGATGCCGAACTGCATCGCGTCCGCGGAGAAATGCTGCTGAAGCACGATCCCGCCAACCCCGCGCCTGCAGAGGAAGCCTTCCGGACGGCAATCGCTATCACGCAAAAGCAAGGCACGCGCAGTTTCGAACTGCGCGCCGCGCTCTCGCTCGCCAGGCTCTACCAATCCATCGGCCGCGCCGCCGACGCCTACGCCGTCCTTGCGCCCCCGCTGAAGGGCTTCTCGCCGACGTCAGAAATGCCGGAGATCGCCGAGGCGCGGGCGCTGCTGGAGCGTTCAACGTTTGGCCGCTCCGAACAATGATGCAAAATGCTGGCCCTGCAGGGATCGAATGACGGCTATGGCGCGCACTGGGGTCCTTACCGAGGCAACCCCCGAAGCTCGCTTTCCGCCCTTCTGCGACATTTCCACTCTGGCGCCAAGTGTTAGATATTGACCACCAGGCTAGCCTCGCAATTTCAATCTCCCTACGCCTCTTCGGCCTCGGCGTGCGGAAACGTGCCGAGTTCCTCGATCGTGTAGCCCTGCGGGTAGGTCCTTTTTCCGAGCGAGAGCCAATTGGGTGCGCGATTGGGCGGCAGCCGGCGCAGGACCGCCCGCCGCATCCCCAAGGCGCAGACCGCAAGTTTCCTGAGGAGGGGCGGGGGTTCCGGAAAACCCAGCGCCGCGACGAGCGGCGGGTCGCAGATCGCGAGAGCGACATGGCGCGCAGCCGGCCGCAGCACCCTCGGGACATAGTACATCGACAGAACCAGATCGATCGTGCGTTCGGCGATCAGCCGGTTCGTCGGCGCATGGACGAAACGGCGCGACCCCTAGCTCCGTACGAAGGCGCGGAATTGATCGATCGTGTCGAAGAGGGCCGAAATTCCCATGCGCCGCCTGAGTTCGTTCCAGTAGATGGACCAATCGCCGCATTCGGCTTCGCTTATTGGGCGGCGGCCAAATTTCTCGAGCCAGTCGATCGGCGAAAAGACGAAGGTTCGAAAGCACGCAGGGAAAATCTTCGTTCGAGATGCGAAAGCGCATGCCGTTGATGCGCGCGAATGAACGGCGCGCCCGGTCGCTGTCGAGTCCGTTGCGCAGCACTTCGCGGATCAGGAGCGCCGTGTCGTCGTAGCGCTTGGCTGTTCGATGCTCGAACTCGCCGGTCCGGGCGAGGAGCCCGGAAATCGAGGGAACCGCATAGGCGCGCAGCAGCGCTAATTCCAGCGCCTTGTTGATGTCCCCTTTGCGCTCGTGACGCCCTAGCCCTGGATAGGCTTTCCCAGCCGCCCCGCGAGATCCTGGGTGAACTGCCAGGCGGTGCGGCCCGAGCGCGAGCCGCGGGTCGTCGCCCATTCGAGCGCCTGGGCCTCGATCTCGGCTTGCCGGCGCGTCGAGCCCGAAATGCTCGGCGTAGCCGCGCACCATGGCGAGATAGTCGTCCTGGCTGCAATGGTGGAAGCCGAGCCACAGGCCGAACCGGTCGGAGAGCGACACTTTCTCCTCGACCGCCTCGCCGGGATTGATGGCGCTTCGACCGTTCGTTCTCCATCATGTCGCGCGGCAGCAGGTGGCGGCGGTTGGAGGTCGCATAGAAGAGGACGTTGGCCGGCCGGCCCTCGACGCCGCCCTCGAGCGCCGCCTTCAGCGATTTGTACGACGCGTCGCCGGCGTCGAACGACAGGTCGTCGCAGAAGACGATGAACCGATAGGGCGCGTCGCGCAGGAGGATCATCAGCGCCGGCAGGCCCTCGATGTCCTCGCGATGGATTTCGACCAGCTTCAGCCGTCCCGTCGACGCCGCTCTGCGCGGTTGATGGCGGCGTGCGCCGCCTTGACCAGCGACGACTTGCCCATGCCGCGCGCGCCCCACAGAAGCGCGTTGTTGGCCGGCAGGCCGCGGGCGAAGCGCTCGGTGTTCTCGACCAGAAGATCGCGCACCCGGTCGATCCCGCGCAGGAGTTTTAGCTCGACCCGGTTGACGCGGCGACCGGGCGCGAGCGTCCCGCGCTCGGCGCGCCAGATGAACGCCTCGGCCGCATCGAAACCGGGCGAGGCCGGGGCAGGCGGCGCGAGCCGCTCGAGCGCATCGGCGATGCGGCGGAGGAGGTCGGCGGAGGGTGGCGCGGGCATGAGGAACTCGGTTCGCGTGATTGCAAGCGGCTTTGGCACAAGCGCGTGGCAAGCTCCAGCGAGCGCCAGTCGGCTTCTTCGAGACTCTAGCCGCGGTGCGGGACCGCATTCTCGGACAGAAAGTACGAGATTGCCGTCCTGTACGATGACGCTGACCAGTTTGAGTTCTCAATCTGAACCACTTCGACGCCTGCAAAATAAAATGCGATCACTTGAGCGAAGAATTCATATTTAGGCGAAAACAGACCCTCCTGGACAAATATTGGCAAAACTGAGTCCTTTATGCTTTCCCACACTGCCCTATCGCTTGCCCTTGGATCAAATAGAAACAGCGTCTTTGGTCCAGCTCCGAGTGCAAGCACGTGTTTCAGCTCCCACAGCACCCCTTCCGTTGTGTTCAGCAGTAACACGAGTTGCTTGGCATTCTGGATCCTTTCCTCAACATAGCTCTGCCAAACTTTGTCTGGGAGATATTCGCGATAGGCTATGCCACCTTCCGCTTGGCGTTTGGGTCCAGGTCGCCCGACTGCGATCAAGGGGAGATATCCGTCCGCGACATCAAACAACTCTTCTTCGACCCGGCTAAGGAAGGGCCAAGGCGCTACAATTCGACTGAGCAAAGGTAGCTTTGGGCGGGGCAGTCTTACGTCATCTGTCCCAAAAGAACGAAGATACAGAACGTATTCCTGTTTTGGGTCCTTAAGCACGACATGAACTGCAAGGGCTGCCATCCTTTTCGCGATGGCTTGCACCGTCAGCGAAACTTTAATCCCGGCCAATGAAACGAGCACCCAGAACAATGTCCAACTCGCCCACATCTGCGACTGGCTGAAGCACTCGTCGGGGTCCTTATCACACACGAACATTAATTGACCGGCCTTATTGTACACTCCACCAATGGACAGAAAGTAAACCAAAGACATCACGAGCCCGATTGCGCCAGCGAGAGACAGAACATAAGATATCAACGCTCGCCAACTTCGGAGCGGCGTTCTCGGAAGGTCGAGGAGCTTGTTCATCAGCGCCCAGCTTCCGCTATGGAGGCGCGTGTCCAGAGTGGCTCTGAGGCTGGAGACTTCAGGGGTTCGTGATACGCTCCAGAGTGCAATGACCAGGTCGCCACAAAACCAGCAGGTGAAAGTGAGGTAAAGAAGCAATAGTGACGTGAAAAGCCAGCTTGCATTCTCTAAGACTGGTGTGTTTGCGAGAGTTAGTGCGGGCATGGCTAGAATTACACCTAAACCGTAAAAAATGGATTGCGCCTTCAGTGTCTTGCGCCACACCATTGTTACAGACAAGTATGATATTATAAAAAACGAAATAAGTATAACGGATATTATAGAAGTGAAGATAACGATGTTGAACGGAACTGCTTGATTCGACTGAGCTTTTAGCGTATCGATTAGCTGCGCAGCGCCAGGATATAATCCCGTGACGCCGAATAACATATACAGTACGGCAGCAATGATCGAAAATACAATATTAAATATCATCGCACGTAGGAAGCGCAGATAATACAGGAATTCGATGCATCCTCTTTTCAGACTCGCTTTGCTTAAGCAAGCCATTCAAACCGCGCCCTTTCGTCTCCATTTGGGGCTCCCTGACAAAGTCATAATTTAAAGATGGAGGCCAAGTTTAACACTACGTGCGAGGGAAACAGCGAGCTGACTGGGAAGACACAACCGCTGACTTTCATTGCACATCCGCGCCGACCGACGGCGCATTACGTGTGAGTTTGGGCAGTGACAGAAGCCCTCAGCTTTCCGGCATAGGCCGAGCGCGACTCTCGTGCGCTGCCTTCGCCGCCGGAACCTCGTCACGCAGCGCCTATCCCGCCAGCGGACGCTCGTCCGCCGAATATCGCCTCCACTTGCGTCCGAATTTAGCAGGCTCAGTTATAACGAAGACCAGACGGCTGAGCACGTTGCGTACTCGCGAAGGCACGGAGCCGCGAAGACGTCACGACCAGCTGTACGCGAACATGCCGACCGCGAGCAGGATGATGCCGGCGGATATGATGTAAGGCTTGGCCGTCCATCCGTGCATCGTGGGGACGGGCAGACGGGTCCTAGATCGGCACCGTGAAGACATGTTTTCGCCTATCACGAAAGGGGCAAGCCGCAAACCGCGCCCTTCATCCTGCGTTCGACCCTGTCAAACCGCGCGTTCTGTTGCTATATGACGAAAACGGCGCCGGGCCTTGACCCCGGTTGACGGAGAACGACATGGCCTCGAGACTCCTGCGACGGCAGGTGATGAGTTTGACCGACGCGGCGGCGGCCCGCGTTCGGGAATTGACCGAAGCCGCCGACAAGCCGATCGCGGGCCTCAGGGTCGGGGTCAGGAACGGCGGTTGCGCCGGCATGTCCTACACCATGGAGCTGGCCGAGGCGGCGTCTCCGCTCGACGAGGTCGTCGAGGACAAGGGCGTCAAGCTCCTCATCGACCCAAAGGCGATCCTGTTCCTGCTCGGCTCCGAGATGGACTTCAAGGTCGACCGGCTCTCCGCCACCTTTTCCTTCCGCAACCCCAACGAGACCTCGGCCTGCGGCTGCGGCGAGAGCGTCGCCCTCACGCCCGCAAGCCCCGAAGCCCTCGACGCGCCCGCGTGAACGCCGACGGCTCGAAGGAGCTGTTCGCGCCGTTCGGCGCGGTCGAGGTCAAGCGCATGTTCGGCGGGGCCGGTGTTTACGCCGAAGGCCTGTGCTTTGCGATCGAGTTGGGCGGCGAGGTCTTTCTCAAGGTCGACGCCGAGACCGAGCCGGCCTTTTCCGCCGCCGGCTCCTCGCCCTTCGTCTACAACGCCAAGGGCAAGCCGATGACCACGTCCTTCTGGCGCCTTCCGGTGATTGCCCATGAAGAGGCGAACGAGTTGCGCCGCTGGGCGTCGCTTGGGCTGGAGGCGGCGCGGCGCGCGGCCGAAGCCAAGGCGAAGCCGAAGGAGGGGAGAGGCGCGAAGAAGCGCCCGCCGTCCTAGACGAACTGGACCCGCGCCGCTCCTCCGCCTTTGCCGCCTCGTTATCGCCGGCGTCAGGATGGGACGAGACCGGAGCGGCCGTCGAACGCCAACATGCAACCGTCGAATCTCGCTGCTCCAACGTCGCTGTTCACAGCTTGACACGATGGGCGAGGTCAGAATAACAATGAGTATCGGCCGGTAAAGGTTGAAGACGTCGCGTGAATCGACCTTCGCCTAAATTTCGATAATTCGATAATTCAAATATTGCGTCCTTAAATATAGGCGCGTGACGCGGAAACGCTTCGAACAAGCACCGCAAAACCGGGGAGGAGACGCAATGATCACCCAGAGTCCCAGCCGGCGCGACGTGTGTGTGGCGTTCGGCGCCGCCACGGCGGTCGGTTTTGGTATCTCCTTCCGGCCAGCTGCCGCTCAGGACAATCCCGACGATTGCGCGCCCATCGGGGTGGACGGGAAGAAACCAGTTCCCTACAAACCGGATCCAAGCCTTCCTGTGCGCATTCGAAAGAGCGCCTTTGAGCTTAGCCGCACGGAGGTGGATCGGCTGAAAGAGGCTTATGCCGCATTCCGACAGCTGACGAAGCAGCATCCGGACGATCCGCGCGGATGGCTCCGAGGAAGTTACGTGCATTGTTGGTATTGTGGCGGTGGCAACAACAACCAGGCAGGCGAAGAGATTCACGGCAGTTGGTATTTCTTTCCGTGGCATCGCGCCTATTTGCACTTCCACGAGCGCATTCTGGGCAAATTGATCAAGGACGATACGTTCGCATTGCCGTACTGGGATTGGGACAGCGAAGGTCGGCAGACTTTTCCGAGCGTCTTTGGCGATCCCAATGACGCCGCAAACCCGCTGGCGGACATGCTCCGTTCGGCCAAGGCCGATGCCGAGATCAGCAATCAGGCGGTTTCCGTGAAGATCATGAATCTCGCGATGAATTCACCAAACAACAGATTGTTTATGGGGTCTCAGAACAATTCAGGAGCGCTCGAGAACGCTCCGCACGGCCCGGTCCATATTTGGACCGCTGACACTACCTTGCAAGCCGCCGACAACGATATGGGCGTTCTAGCGACCGCCGCGCAGGACCCGGTGTTTTTCGCGCATCATGGCAACATCGACAGGCTGTGGGGCGTTTGGCTTGGTCTTTCGCCGGGCACGCACAAGAACTTCACCGACAGCGGATGGACTCAGCATCGCTGGCAGTTCTACAATGAGGACGCTGTGTGGACACAGATCACAATCGCTGACGTGCTCGATTCTGTGAAATCGCTGCGGTCCGATTACGCCAAACCCAGCCCCAAACCGATTTGGACCTTCAAACCTCGCGCAGCGCCGGCCGCGGCGGCGGCCATTGAGGAAAACCGACCTGCCGCAGCGCCGCTCGTCGTCTCGAACGCGAGCGCGCCCATCGCGTTGGCCGCCTCTCCAGTCACGCGCGAGATCGGCCTCCCGCCAGTCGAGGCCCAGGCGCTATCCAAGCTTACGGCTTCGTCCCCGACTCAATACGTGCTCTATCTGCGCGGAATCGAGGTGCCGAAAACCGGTCAGGCAATGTTCAACGTATTCCTCAATCTTCCCGATGCGACGTCCACGACTTCTTCTGAGTCCCCGAATTTTGCCGGCACTGTCACCATTCTGGCCAAGACAAAGGAGTCGCGTTCGGGGCAACCCGTAACCACGAATACAGCTCTTGACGTAACGGATGTCTTGCGCGCGAGCAAGAATTCCGAGAAGCTTTCAGTCACCTTGGTTCCGGTCGCTGGACAGGGGGCTGCGCCGAGCGAGTCGCACGCAACTGTTGCGCAGATCTCGATTGAGCGCTTTTGAGCGCGAGGCTCGTCGTTTGGCTCGGCCCTTGCGGCGGATGGGTGGGTTGTTTTTGCTTGCCAGTTTGATCTTGAGCAATCCTGGAAGCGCGCAGGAGCGGCTCACAAGCGTCGCAACCAATATCCATCTCGGCAACGCTCCAGTCGAGGTCGAGCTCCTGCCGGAGCCGGCTTTCGCGTCTCTGATCCGCGCAAACACCAATGCGCTAATCGTGCTTGCGGTCGAGGGAATTGAAGGCGCAGCGGTTCAGCCAGTACGCATCAACGTGTTCCTCGGCAAGTCGGACGCGAATAGCCGTACGTCGACCGCCGACGCCAGCTTCGTTGGATTCATTCAACTCCTGCCGGTTCGAGGCGCCGTGCGTAGGATCGGTCACCTGTTCGAAATGCCGCATGCTCGCAGTCTGGACCCCAACCGCCCCGTCCAGATAACCTTGGTCCCGGTCGTTGGCTTGGACGATACGCCCAGCGGCGTATCGCTTCGCATCGAGCGCCTCTATCTGAGCGAAGAACAGGCCTGAATCGCCGCAACATCCTGCACGAGCTACTCCTCCGCTTCGATCCTCTCATGCTCATGCTGGTGGCGCACGCGCGCCGACACAGGGCGCAGGAGAAAGCCCGGCATGTGGTCGCCGAGCCCGATCACCGGTTCGTCTTCGCGGCGAGGCGCTCGGTCCGCCCGGCGGGATGGGCGAAGTGGGCAGGGCGAGGCGCCGGCGCGCGCTTCTCCGCGCGTCGGCGGTGAAAGCGAAGCCCCCGAAGAAGAAAGCGAGCGCGCGAGCCTTGTAGGCGCGGTCGGCACTTGCCGAGTGCGGCTACAACTCTCAGGCGCGAAACGATGACGTCGCCCTGGCGACGAGCTTGGCCGCGCCGACGGCCAAGGCGACATAGGCGAGCAGGACGAGCGCGCTTCCCGCCATGAGCGTCAGGTTGCCCAGAAGCCCGTCGCCATTCCAGGGATTGTCGGCTTTCAGGGCGCCATAGCCGAGGCCGATCGCCGCCGCCAACAGCAGGAGGAGCCGCACGCCGATCCGGCGGCTAGGCCGGTAGGCGCCGAACGGGATGAGGAGCCCGAACAGCGCAACCGCGAGCAGCCGAACGAGTCCGATCTTCAGCATCGCGCTCCGCCCGCGCCGCAGCGGCTAAGGTCTAGTCCTCGACGTGCTCGTGCTCGTGCGCGATGCCGCGCCCGCTTCGGCACCGGCCGCAGGAGGAAGCTCGGAACGTGGTCGCCAAGTCCGATGACCCGCTGCTCCTCTTCGCGGCGCGGGCGCTCCCGGCGGGCGGGATCGCCGAAGGGGGGTGACGGGGCGCGCTGCTGCTCTGCGGCGACGCGTTCGTGAGGCGGGCGCGGCGCGGGATGGCGGCGCGAATCGTCGCTCCGCTCCTTCTCCGCCGTGACACGTCCCTTCGCCGGGCGCTCGGCGTGGTGGCGGCGCGAATCGTCGCTCCGCTCCTTTTCCGCCGCGGCGCGCTCCTTCGCGGGACGCTCGGCGTGGTGGCGGCGTGATTCGGCGCTATGCTCCGGATGACGATCGCGCCTCACGCGCTCCTCGCCCTCGGCGTCGCGACGACGGCCTCCCCGCCTGCCGCGCTCGCCGCGACGCTCGTGCTGCGCCTCGTCCTCGTCGGCGGGAGGAAGTTCGGCGCCCTCCTGCCAGTCGATCTTGCGGGCGATGAGCTTCTCGATTTCGGCGATCGCCTTGGCGTCGGCGCGCGTCACGATGGTCAACGCGCAGCCGGCCTTGCCGGCCCGCCCGGTGCGGCCGATGCGGTGGACGTAGTCCTCCGAATGGTGGGGCGCGTCGTAGTTAATGACGTGGCTCACGTCGGGAATGTCGAGGCCGCGGGCGGCGACGTCGGAGCAGACGAGCAGCTGCACCTGGTCGTTGCGGAACGCGTCGAGCGCGGCCATGCGCGCGCGCTGGTCGAGATCGCCGTGCAGGGCGCCGACCGAGAACCCGTGCTTCTCGAGCGAACGGTAGACCACCTGCACGTCCCGCTTCCGGTTGCAGAAAATGATCGCGTTCTTGAAGTTGTCCGCGCCGCGGATGATGCGGCGAAGCGTCGCACGCTTGTCCGGCGGGGCGATGCCGGACGGGACCAGCGTCTGGGTGGTGCTTTCGACGGTGGTCGCCGCGCGGGCGACCTCGACGCGCACCGGATTGTGAAGAAAGGTGTCGACGAGCCGGGTGATTTCGGGCGGCATCGTCGCGGAGAAGAACAGCGTCTGGCGGGTGAACGGCACGAGCTTGCAGATCCGCTCGATGTCGGGAATGAAGCCCATGTCGAGCATGCGATCGGCTTCGTCGATCACCAGGATCTCGATGCCGGTCAGGAGAAGGCCGCCGCGCTCGGTGAGATCGAGCAGGCGGCCGGGCGTGGCGATGACCACGTCGGCCCCGCGGTCGATCTTGGCTTTCTGGTCGCCGTCAGAGACGCCGCCGATCAGGAGCGCGACGCTCAGCTTGTGGTTCACGCCGTATTTGGAGAAGGCCTCCTCGACCTGCGCGGCGAGCTCGCGCGTCGGCTCGAGAATGAGGGTCCGGGGCATTCGCGCCCGAGCGCGGCCGCGCTCCAGAATCGACAGCATGGGCAGGGTGAAGGCGGCGGTCTTGCCCGTGCCCGTCTGGGCGATGCCGAGGACGTCGCGGCCCTGCAGGGCGTAGGGAATGGCTTGCGCCTGAATGGGAGTCGGGGTGTCGTAGCCCGACGCTTCGACGGCGTTGAGCACTTTTTCGCTCAGGCCGAGTTCGCTAAACTTCATTTGATCTCGCATCGCGAGGGCTTTGGCGCGCTCGCGTCTGGGGTGTGGGGGCTTCGGGGACCGCGCGAATTGTTCGCAGGGCCGTGGCGTTCAGGGATCGCGCCATGCGTGGGCGCGAAGCGCACCGCCAACGCCGCGCCGGAGCCTTCCTTCGCTCTCGGCCCGTCTGACATAGTTCAATTCGCGAAAATGTCAACGAAAGCCCGGTTGTTATTGCTTTCCCGGCGCCGCGGCGGCGTGGCAATGTAGGAACGTGGCGGGAAAGTGAGTGGTTCCAATGGCTGCGGGGCAATTTGACGGGCGGGTCGTCGCGATCCGCGGCGCCGTTCTCGACCTTGCGTTCGACGGCGCCCCGCCGCCGATCGAATCGGCGGCCGAGATCCTCGATTCCGAAGGCCGAATCGTCGTCGCGGAAATTCAGGCCCATCTCGAGCAGCATGCGGCGCGGGCGATCGCGCTCGAGCCGACGACGGGCCTGAGGCGCGGCGACCGCACGCGCTCCGACGGAGAGCCGGTGACCATCGCGGTCGGCGAGGCGACGCTCGGGCGCCTGCTCGACGTGCTCGGGCGCGTCGGCGACCGGGGCCCGCCGCTGCCCGCTGACGCGCCGCGCTGGCCGATCCATCGCAAGCCGCCGCCCCTTTCGGCCCAAAGCGGCGCGACCAAGCACTTCGCCACCGGCGTCAAGGTGATCGACCTGCTCGCCCCGCTTGCGCAGGGCGGCAAGGCGGCGATGTTCGGCGGCGCCGGCGTCGGCAAGACGGTGCTGGTGATGGAGCTCATCCACGCGATGGTCGAGAGCTACCGGGGCATTTCGGTGTTCGCCGGAGTCGGCGAGCGCTCGCGCGAAGGCCATGAGATGCTGCTCGACATGACCGAATCGGGCGTGCTCGAGCGCACGGCGCTGGTTTATGGGCAGATGAACGAGCCGCCGGGCGCGCGCTGGCGCGTCCCGATGACGGCGATGACGATCGCCGAATATTTCCGCGACCAGCGGCGCCGCAACGTGCTCCTCCTGATGGACAACGTGTTCCGCTTCGTCCAGGCCGGATCGGAAGTGTCGGGGCTGCTCGGGCGCGCGCCTTCGCGGGTCGGCTACCAGCCGACGCTGGCCGACGAGGTCGCGGCGCTGCAGGAGCGGATCGCCTCGGTCGGCGAGGCGTCGGTCACCGCGATCGAAGCGGTCTACGTGCCGGCGGACGACTTCACCGATCCGGCGGTCACCACCATCGCCGCCCATGTCGACAGCATGGTGGTGCTGTCGAGGGCGATGGCGGCCGAGGGCATGTATCCGGCGGTCGATCCGATCGCCTCGTCGTCGGTCCTGCTCGATCCCTTGGTCGTCGGAGAAGAGCATGTGACGGTCGCGACCGAGACTCGGCGCGCCATGGAGCATTACCGCGAGCTGCAGGACGTCATCGCGCTCCTCGGCATGGAGGAGCTCGGGGCGGAGGACCGCAAGATCGTCGAGCGAGCGCGCCGCCTGCAGCGGTTCCTTACCCAGCCTTTCGCCGTGACGGAGGCCTTCACCGGCGTCCCCGGCCGCTCGGTCAAGGTCGCCGATACGGTCGCCGGCTGCAAGGCGATCCTCGACGGCGCATGCGAAGAATGGCGCGAAAGCTCGCTCTACATGGTCGGCTCGCTTGAGGAAGCGCGCCAGAAGGAGGACGCGGCGCGCTATGCCGAGCGGAAGCCCGCGGAGGCGGGCGCATGAGCGAGGGCCTGCGCCTGACGATCGCGACGCCGGCTTCCATTCTGGTCGACGCCGACGACGTCCGTTCGTTGCGCGCCGATGACTCGAGCGGCGCCTTCGGCGTCCTGCCCGGGCACGCCGATCTCCTGACCGTGCTGCCGCCGACGGTGGTGCGCTGGACGCGCGCGGGCGAGGCGACTCGCTACTGCGCGCTGAGTGGCGGCGTGCTGACGGTCAGCGGGGGAAACCGCGTCGCCATCGCCTGCCGCCGCGGGACGGTTGGCGACGACCTCGTCAGGCTCGAGGCGGACGTGGCGGCGCAGCGTGCGGCCGAACTCGACGCCGACCGGCGCGCCAGGGTCGAGCAATTGCGGCTGCATGCGCGCGCGCTCCGTCAGCTGATGCATTTTCTGCGGCCCGGCGGACGGCCGCCGGGCGACGGCGACATCCCGTTTTCCGGCGACGCCGCGCCATGATCGCACCGCTCGACAAGCGCAACGGCAGAATCGAGAAAGCGGCGCGGATGGCGGCGGAGCGGGATCGGAAGTTCCGCGACGATCCGGAGCCGACCGTGGCGTCGCGTCTCGGCCAGATCGGCGTTCTGGGCTGGGCGATCGTCGCGCCGATCCTGCTCGGCGTCCTCGTCGGCCGCTGGCTCGACGGGACGCTGAAGACCGGCGTCTTCTTCACCGCTCCGCTCATCATGCTGGGGGCGGCGGCAGGCTTCTGGACCGCCTGGCGATGGATGCACCGGCAATGAACGTCGCCGCGCTTGTTGCCGCCTTCGCCGCAGGCGCCGGCCTGGGAGCGGCCCATTTCGGATCGCTGTGGTGGAGCGTCGTCCTCATCCGCGACGGCCAGACCGGACTTGGCGTCGCCGTCCAGAGCCTGCGCTTCGTCGCTCTGGCGGCGGCGCTAATTCTGATCGCGCGGCCGGGCGCGGGGCCGTTGATCGCCGCGGCGGCAGGCGTTCTCGCCGCGCGGGCGCTGCTCATGCGCCGCTACCGGAGGCCCGCGTGAAGTCTCCGCTCAGTCTCGAGCCGTTGTTCCAGATCGGCCCGGTCCCGGTCACCGAGCCGGTGGTCGTTTCCTGGGCGGTGATCGCGCTGCTCGCGGGCGCTTCCATGCTGGCGACGCGGCGCCTTGCCCTCTTCCCGTCGAAGACTCAGGCGCTGCTGGAATTGGTCGTCTCGACCATCGACAGCCAGATCCGCGACACGATGCTGCGCGATCCGGCGCCGTTCCGCGCGCTGATCGGCTCGATCTTCCTGTTCACGCTCCTCTCGAACTGGTCGTCGCTGATACCCGGCGTCGAGCCGCCGACCGCCCATATCGAGACCGACGCGGCGATGGCCCTCATCGTGTTCGTCGCCACCATCGCCTGGGGCGTCCGCACCCGCGGCCTCCGCGGCTATCTCGCGACCTACGCCGAGCCGACCTGGGTGATGATCCCGCTCAATGTCGTCGAGCAGTTCACCCGTACCTTCTCCCTCATCGTGCGCCTGTTCGGCAACGTGATGAGCGGCGTCTTCATTGTCGGCATCATTCTGACGCTCGCCGGGCTCCTCGTCCCGATCCCGCTCATGGCGCTCGACCTGCTGACCGGCGCGGTGCAGGCCTATATCTTCGCGGTTCTCGCGACCGTCTTCATCGGCGCCGCCGTGGGCGAGCGGCGCAAGACCAACGCCCCGCCTCGAGGAGCGACCCAGTGAACGACCTCATCCAAGCCGTCAGCATCTTCTCCGCCGCGCTCGCCGTGAGCTTCGGGGCGATCGGGCCCGGTCTCGGCGAGGGCAGGGCGGTCGCCGCCGCCATGGAGGCGATCGCGCGCCAGCCGGAGGCGGCGGGCACGATCTCGCGCACGCTGTTCGTCGGTCTCGCGATGATCGAGACGATGGCGATCTACTGCCTCGTCGTCGCGCTGCTGGTCCTATACGCCAACCCGTTCGTCAAATAGGCGGCGGCGCGATGCGGGTCGACTGGTGGACGCTTGCCCTGCAGACGGTCAACGTTCTCGTCCTCATCTGGATCCTGAGCAAATTCCTCTTCCGTCCGGTCGTCGCGATCATCGAGGAGCGGCGCGCGGCGGCGGCCAAGATTCTGGCCGACGCGGAGGCGGCGAAGAAGCAGGCGGTCGCGGCGCGCGAAACGGCGGAAGCAGAAAGCGCGAGAATCGCCGCGGGCCGGGACAACGTGCTGCGCCAGGCCGCCGAAGACGGCGCGGCCCAGCGCGCCGCGGCGCTTGCCTCCGCCCGCGAGGAAGTCGATCAGCTGCGCGCCGCGGCGGAGACGGAGATGCGCTGGACGCGCGCGGCCGAGGAAGCCGCCGCCTCCGACCGCTCGGCGAAGCTCGCCGCCGACATCGCAGGCAAGCTGCTTGCGCGCCTGCCGGACTCCGCGCGCGTCGACGGCTTCGTCGACGGGCTGGCGCAGGCGCTGGCCTCGCTGCCCGCGGCGAGCCGTGACGGGCTCGGCGGCGCCGCCCTGCCGCGCCTGACGGCGGCTCGGGCGCTGACCGCTCAGGAGGCGCAGTCCTGCCGGGACGCTTTCGCCAAGGCGCTCGGCCGGCCGCTCGATTTCGTGGTCGCGGTCGATCCCGGTCTCATCGCCGGGCTCGAACTCGAGACGCCGCACGCCGTCGTCCGCAACAGCTTTCGCAGCGACCTTGCCCGCATCGTCGAGGAGTTGACCCGCCATGACCGCGTCCATTGACGACGGCGCCAAATGGCTGGAGGCCGAGCGCGCGGCTCTGGCGCGCGTCGACCTCGGGCCGGAGGCGCGATCGGTCGGCCGGGTCGAGGAGGCCGCCGACAGCGTGGCGCGGGTGTCGGGGCTGCCGGAGGCGCGCCTCGGCGAGCTCCTGCGCTTCGAAGGCGGGCGGATGGGCTATGCGTTGTCGCTCGAGGCTGAAGCCGTCAACGCGGCGATCTTCGACGAGGCGGAGGCGATCGGCGTCGGCTCGCTCGTCTCGGCGACCGGCGAAGTCGCGCGCACGCCCGTCGGCCCGGGGTTGCTCGGACGGGTGATCGATCCGTTGGGGCGTCCGCTCGACCGCGACGAGGCGATCGCCGCCGAGGCCTTCCATCCGATCGAGCGGCCGGCGCCGGCGATCATCGATCGGGCGCTCGTCAGCGAGCCGGTCGAGACCGGCGTCCTCGTGGTCGACGCGCTGTTCGCGCTCGGGCGCGGCCAGCGCGAGCTCATCATCGGCGACCGCGCGATCGGCAAGACGGCGATCGCGGTCGACACGATCATAAACCAGAAGCGCTCCGACATGATCTGCGTCTATGTCGCGGTCGGACAGCGCTCGACCGCCGTCGAGCGGGTGATCGAGGCGGTGAAGCAATATGGCGCGCCGGACCGCTGCGTGTTCGTCGTCGCCTCGGCGGCCTCTTCGGCGGCGCTGCAATGGATCGCGCCTTTCGCCGGCTTCACCGTCGGCGAATATTTCCGCGACAAGGGCGGCCACGCGCTCGTCGTCGTCGACGACCTGACCAAGCACGCCGCGACCCATCGCGAGCTTGCGCTCCTGACCCGCGAGCCCCCCGGCCGCGAGGCCTTTCCCGGCGACATCTTCTATGTCCATGCGCGCCTGCTCGAGCGCGCCGCCAAGCTCGCGCCCGAACTCGGCGGCGGCTCGCTGACCGCGCTGCCGATCGCCGAGACCGACGCCGGCAATCTCTCCGCCTTCATCCCGACCAACCTGATCTCGATCACCGACGGCCAGATCGTGCTCGAACTCGCGCCTATTCGCCGCCAACCAGCGGCCGGCGGTCGACGTGGGGTTGAGCGTCAGCCGCGTCGGCGGGAAGGCGCAGGCGCCGGCCCTTCGCGCAGCGTCAGGACGCCTGAGGCTCGACTATTCCCAGTTTCTCGAACTCGAGATGTTCACCCGCTTCGGCGGCATCGCCGACACCCGCGTCAAGGCGACGATCGCCCGCGGCGAGCGCATCCGGGCGCTGCTCGCCCAGCCGCGCTTCGCAACGCTGCGCCTCGTTGATCAGGTCGCGCTCCTGTCGGCCCTGTCGGACGGCGTGTTCGATTCCGCGCCGGTCGCCAAGGTCGCGGAGGCGCGGGCGCGCGTCGCGGCTGAGCTCGACGCGCTGGCGCCCGAAATGGCCGCTTCGGTGATGAAGACTGGAGCGTGCGACGACGCGGGACGAACCAAGCTCGTCGACGCGGTGCGGGCGCTCATGTCCGCGGGTCCGCCGTCATGACGGAACGGCTCAGCGACGTCGTCGCGCGCATCCGCTCGGTGCGCCAGCTGTCGTCGGTGATCGGAGCGATGCGCGGCATCGCGGCGGCGCGCGCCCGCGAGGCGCGCGAACGGGTCGAGGGCGTGCGGGCCTATGCGGCGACCGTCGGCGCGGCGATCGGCCAAGCGCTCGCGCTCGCCGAAGACGGCGGCGCCGCGCGCGGCCCCGCGACCGCGCGACGGCCATCTCGTCATCGCGCTTTGCGCCGAGCAGGGTTTTGCCGGCGCGTTCAACAAGCGAGTGCTCGACGTGGCCGAGCGCCTTCTGAAGGCGGACGGCGCGCACGCGCGCGAACTGCTGCTGCTCGGCGGCCGAGGCCTGACGGCGGCGGAAGAGCGCGGGCTCGCGGTCGGCTGGAGCGCGTCGATGGTCGCCCATGTCGACGAGGTCGGCGCGCTCGCCGACCGGGTGACGGAGCAGCTCTACGCACGGCTCGGCTCGGGCCGCGCGACCCGCGTCAACGTCGTCCACGCCGCGCCCTCGCTCGGCGAGGTCCACGTGGTCGACCGCTCGCTCGCGCCGTTCGACTTCGCCCGCTTCCCTCGCGCGCGCAACCCGTCGCCGCCGATCATCTCGATGCCGCCGCAGATCCTGCTCGTGCACCTTGCCCAGGAATACGTGTTCGCCGAGCTCTGCGAAGCGCTGACGCTGTCGCTTGCGGCCGAGAACGAGGCGCGCATGCGCGCCATGACCGCGGCCAAGTCGAACGTGGCGAAGATGCTCGACGAGCTGGTCGCCCGCTCGCGCCAGCTGCGGCAGGAGGAGATCACCAACGAGATCATCGAGCTCGGCGGGCGAAAGGGGAGGGGAGCCGCTGAGGGCGCGTCAGTTTGACCCGATTGGGCGCAATTGTTGCATCTGGGGTTCGCCACGTCTTCTTGCCCCTCCTTAGTGGTGAAAGCTCTGTCACCACAAAAGAACACCAAGGAACACGAAGCCGGAGAAGAGTGGGCAAGCCCCGCCGTCGTACAATGCGCCGCCGCGGCATTTGCCCTGTAATGATCCTCACGACGTTCGGGTTCGGGAAGTTCGCTGGAGGTAACTCATGCCACAGAAACAAGCGATTTCGGCAACGGTCACCGGAAATGACCAGCACGTGGGTTTCCGGGCCATGGTCATGAAGCAGGCTATCGAATACAACCTCGCCGGAGTCGCGAGGAACGACGCAAACGACGTTGTCCGTTTCACGCTTCAGGGCGACGCAGACCGGATTCGATAAGGCCGTCGGGGCCGTCCGCGAGGGAACCAAGAAATCGTCCAATATCGAGGTCAGCACGGCTCCGGCGGCAGTTGAACCGGCGTTGAGCACATTTACAATCATAGGTTGGACGTCAACGACCCGAAATATAACGAACCCGTATACGCTTGTCTTTAATCTGAGGGGCGACGATAGAGTGATTTCCACATCAGACGCCAAAGTCGTTTGGCATGGTATCTTGAAATCAACGCTTAAGGGGGAGGATTTGAGGAAACTGGGTCCTGACGACTGAGCTCACGGGTAACCCTGCGATACGCAAATCCGGGGAGGGAAAGTCCCGCGCTGCTAACATTTCGCTTGGATCACACACCGGGGCCAATCAAAAACAGTAATGGCAGAGCGATAGGTGGAACATTCTGTCGTGGCGTCGGCGTTGCTCCATAGTCGCGCAATTTTTGTCGCCGGCCTCCATGTCCTCATAGCCGAGACCGTTACCTCTCACGTCTTGTTGACCAAGCGCAATGTGCCGGCGGCGATCGGATGGATCGGGCTGTCATGGCTGTCTCCCGTTCTCGGAGCGCTCCTCTATGTCGGGTTCGGCATCAATCGCGTGAAGCGCCGCGCACGCCGGCTCATGGGATCCGCTGACAGCATTGACGATCCGATCACCGGCGACATTTCGTCGGATGACCCGCTCGAGGAGCTCAAGGCCGCCATCGGTAAAATCACCGGCCAGGACATGGCGACCGGCAAAGTGGTCGCGGTTCTCGATTGCGGCGATCAAGTTTACCCGCAAATGCTCGCCGCCATCGAGAGCGCGAAATTCCACATTCGCCTCGCCACCTACATCTTCCGCACCGACGAGATCGGCCTGCAATTCATCGGCGCGTTGGTCAGAGCCCATCGCAGAGGAGTGAGAACGCGCGTCCTGATCGATGGCTACGGCGGCGGATTTCTGCGCTCCTCCGCCTATCGTCGCTTGCGCAAGCAAGGCGTTCCCGTTTCCCGCTTCCTGCATTCGATGCTGCCGTGGAAGATGCCGTTCCTCGATCTGCGGTTGCATAAGAAAATTCTGGCCGTCGACGGGGACAGCGGGTTCGTCGGCGGCTTGAACATTGGCGGCGAAAACCTGATCGGCCGCCGGCCGAAGGCGCCGGTCCGGGACATCCATTTTCGCCTCCAGGGAACGATCGTCCGGCAGATCGAGCAAGAGTTCGACGACGACTGGTCGTTTGCAACCGGCGAAGAGCCGATCGGAGATCTGGCGCCCCCGGCGCATCCCTGTGGCTCCGCGGCGCGTACGATCGCCGCCGGACCGGATCAGGAGGTCGATCAGCTGGTTCTTGTTTTCTCGTCCGCGATAAACCTGGCGCGGCGTTCGATCAGGATCGCCACGCCGTATTTCTTGCCGGAAGAGCAACTCGTTATGACGCTCCAATTGGCTGCGTTACGCGGTGTGGAAGTTCATCTCGTCTTGCCGGGCAAGAACAACCACCGACTGGTCGCCTGGGCCGCCCAGACGCATATCCGCCCTTTGTTGCAGGCAGGGTGTCATGTGTGGCGAAGTCCGCCGCCGTTCGATCATTCGAAATTGATGACGATTGACGGCGAATGGAGCCTGATCGGCAGCGCAAATTGGGATATGCGAAGCCTTCGCCTCAATTTCGAGTTGACCGTCGAGTTTTACGATGCGGACCTGTCCAGAGAGCTGGCCAACATCATCGACGCCCGCTGCGCTCAGCCGATCACATTGGAAGAAATCGACGAGCGCCCCTTCATCGTGAAGCTTCGCGACGCGGCGGCGCGGCTGTCGATGCCCTATATATGAAAGCCGTTTGAATTGAGGTTTCCGTGAAGGTTGCATCCTACAACATCCACAAATGCCGGGGCGTCGATGGCGTTACCCGGCCCGATCGCATCATCGAGGTGATCCGCGAGCTCGGCGCCGACGTCATCGCTCTTCAAGAGGTCGATCGCCGCTTCGACCGCCGTGGCGGGCTTCTCGATCCGTCGGCGATCGAGCGCGATATCGGAATGCGGCTTCTGGTCCAATCGGACGTTGCTCATCGCCATGGCTGGCACGGCAATGCGCTTCTGGTGCGAAGCCATCCAATATCTTATCGGCGTTCCCGCCTGAAGCTGCCGGGGGGCGAGCCTCGGGGGGCGATCGTCGCGGAGCTGGACCTTGGCGCCGGTGAGTTCCGTGTTATTGCGGCTCACCTCGGGTTGTTTCGCCGCTCGAGAGTGGATCAAGTCAGCGCGCTCATGACCGCCTTCCTCGATTTGCCTCCCATGCCGACCATCTTGCTTGGAGATCTCAACGAGTGGCGCCGGCGCGGGCGCTCTGCGCTCCGTGGACTTGAACCGGCGTTTGGGGTCGCCCCATCAATTCTCAGCTTTCCTTCTCACCGGCCGATTTTCCCGCTTGACCGAATTCTCGGTTGGCCGGCGGGCTTGATTACGGACCTTGCGGTTCACGACGCCCCGCTGGCGCGGCGAGCGTCGGATCATCTTCCGCTGACCGCCAAGGTGAACTTGAAGTCAGCAATGGCGGCGGCGCGACTTGCGGCCTGAGGCGCGATTTCGCCTACGGGAGCCGCGTCCCGACCGGCCGCAGGCAATTCCTCACAGCAGACCGTCACTACGCCGTCCTTCCGATGTCGCCGTCGACCGCGACGCTGGACACGGCGCGACTGAGTGACTATCCGGAAAAGCCGTGTGGAGCGCGGCCATGGACATCGGCGCTTGGCTTCGAAGTCTCAACCTCGGGGGATACGAGGCTGCATTTCGCGACAATGCGATCGACGAGCTGGTCCTCCCTCACCTGACGGTGGAAGACCTCAGGGAGATCGGCGTCGCGACAGTCGGGGATCGACGCAGGCTGCTCGCCGCGATCGCCGCCTTGGGCGGGGAGATGCCGCCTAAGGAGGCTCCAACTCTCGCGCCTCGACCCGCGCCAGGAGCGCAGATTTCCGCCGAGCGCCGCCCGATCGCCGTGATGTTCTGCGATCTGGTCGGCTCGACGAGCCTTGCGGCAAAACTCGACGCGGAAGACTGGCGCAATCTGGTCGGCGGCTATCTCGACGAGGCCTCGGCGGCAGTGACGGGCCTCGGCGGCCATGTGCTGAAAAAACTCGGCGACGGGCTGATGGCCCTCTTCGGCTATCCGCAGGCGCAGGAGAACGACGCCGAGCGGGCGGTGCGCGCGGCCCTCGCCATCCAGCGCGCGCTCGCCGACCTCAACGCCCGCAACGCGAAGACCGGCGCGCCCGAACTCGCGGCGCGCATCGGCCTCGACATAGGGCCCGTCGTGGTCGACGCTGCGGGCGAGGTGTTCGGCGATGCGCCGAATGTAGCGGCGCGGGTGCAGGGCGCGGCCGAGCCGGGAACCGTGCTCGTCACCGCCGCCGTGCAGCGCCAGACCGCCGGCCTGTTCGTCGCCGAGGACAAGGGCGAACATCGGCTCAAGGGCCTGCCCACCGCGCTCACGCTCTACCGCATCGTGCGCGCAAGCGGCGCCGGCCGGCGCTGGGGCGCGCGGATTCTGACGCCGCTCGTCGGCCGGGAGGACGAGCTTTCCCTTCTCATGCGGCGCTGGGAGCGCGCGCGGCAAGGCGAGGGCCAGTTCGTGCAGATTGTCGGCGAGCCCGGCATCGGCAAGTCGCGTCTGATCGAGGAGTTCCGCGGGAAACTCGCCGAGACGCCGCACACCTGGGTCGAATGGGCCTCGTCGCAGCTCCTGCACAACACGCCCTTACACCCGCTCGCCGAATGGGGACGGCAGCGGTTCGGCGGCGCCGAAGTCGCGGCCGAGCGCCGACTCGCCGACCTGGAGAGCACTCTCCGGCTGATCGGCCTGGACGCGGCCGAATTTACGTCTCTCGTCGCGCCGCTGGTCGACGTCCCGCTGCCCGGGAACCGCGCGGCGAAATTCCCGCCGGAGGAATTGCGGCGCCGACAATTGGCCGCGATGACCGAGTGGTTTCTCGCCGGCGCGCGTTCGCAGGCGGTCGCGCTCGCCTTCGAGGACCTGCACTGGGCCGACCCGACCTCGCTCGATCTCCTGCGCGCGCTCGCCGAGCGCGGCGCGCAGGCGCCGCTCTTCATCATTGCCACGACGCGGCCGGAGTTCCGCGCGCCCTGGAGCCCGCGGTCGCACCACAGCGTGATTGCGCTTTCCCCGCTCGATCGCGCCGACGTCGCGCGCATGGTCGGCGAACTCGCCGCGCGCCATGCGCTGGCCGAGGACGTGATCGACGGGGTCAGCGAGCGCACTGGCGGCGTGCCGCTGTTTGTCGAGGAGGTCACGCGCCTCCTGTTGGAGCGGGGCGTCGAAGGCGGCGCGCAGGCGATCCCGCCGACCTTGCAGCAATCGCTCGCTGCGCGCCTCGACCGGCTCGGGCCTGCGCGGGAGATCGCGCAGTTCGGCGCGGTGCTGGGGCGCGATTTCACCTATGCGCTGCTCCAAGCGGTCTCCGGTCTCGACGAGGCCGGACTGCACTCGGCGCTGGAGCGGCTCGCCGAGGCCGACCTTCTGATCGCCGAGGGCGGCGGCCCTCACGCGAATTACCGCTTCAAGCACGCGCTGATCCAGGACGCCGCCTACGACAGCCTGCTCAAGAGCCGCCGCCAGGCGCTCCACCGCCGCACGGCCGAAGTCTTGCGCGACGCGGAGGCCGAGCCCGAAGCGATTGCGCATCACTTCACGCAAGCCGGCCTCGACGATCTCGCGATCGAATGGTGGGGCAAGGCCGGTGACCAGGCGCTACGACGCTCGGCCTTCCAGGAGGCGATCGCCCATCTCGGCAAGGCGATCGCGATGGCGGACAAGGCGGGAGACAGGCATGCGGCGGGCGCTTCAGGCCAGCAGCTTCATCTGCATGTGGCCTATGGCAACGCACTGTTACAGGCGCGCGGTTACGGGGCGTCCGAGACGACCGAAGTCTTCGCGAGAGCTCGCGAATTTACAGCCGATAGGGACGCGCCAGAACGACTTGCGGCCGACTACGGCCTATGGGTTGGCGGACTTGTAAGGGGCGAACTTTCGTCGATGAGGGTTCATGCCAAGGCCTTCCTCAGAAAAGTCGAGGCAAGACCCGATTCGGCTGAAGCCGGCGTGGCTCATCGTCTTCTCGGTTCCACACACTGGTTCGCCGGAGAGTACGTCGAAGCGCGCGACCATCTGGAGCGCGCCCTCGCGGTGTTCCAGTCCGGGCGAGACGACGATCTCGCCTTTCGCTTCGGACAGGACGCCGGCGTCGCGGCATCGCTTTACCTCGCGCTTGCATTATGGCCTCTGGGCGACGTCGAACGCGCGATCTCCCTCGCTCGCGACGCCCAGGAGCGGACCGCGCGGCTCGCACATGTCGGCACGCACGCATACGAGAAAGCGCACGCAGCCTTGTTCGAACTGACGCGGGGCGACCTCTCGCGCTCCGCGCTGAACGCCCTCGAACTCGCCCGACTGTCGCGTGAGCATGATCTGCCGATGTGGCGAGCGTATGCGGTTTTTCTCGCGGGGCTGGCGGGGGCTGAAAGCGGCGCGCCTAGCGGCGGGCTCAAGGAAATGCGCCACGGCGCCGAGCTGCTGCGCGAACAGAGCATTCTGAACTACGATGGACTGTTGAAAATCGCGCTGGCCGAGGCTGAAGCCCGGGCAGGCGATGTCGACCGCGCGCTCGCGATCCTTGACGAGGCGCTGGCGACCTGCGACCGGACCGGTCATCGCGCGTTCGAAGCGGATCTGAATCGCGTCCGCGGAGAAATGCTGCTGAAGCGCGACCCCGCCAACCCCGCGGCGGCGGAAGAAGCGTTCCAGACCGCCATCGCCATCGCGCAGCAGCAAAGCGCGCGGAGCTTCGGTCTGCGCGCCGCGCTGCCATTAGCCAAGCTCTACCATTCGACCGGCCGCCCCGCCGAAGCGCACGACGTCCTCGCGCCCGCCCTCGAAGGCTTTTCGCCGACGCCGGAAATGCCGGAGATCGCCGAGGCGCAGGCGCTGCTCACGGCGCTCGATGAGACGGACGAAGTCAAGGCCAATGCGGCGCAGCGGCAGCGAATGACGCATTTGCGGGTCGCCTATGGCAACGCGCTCATCGCGACGCGCGGCCATGGCGCGCTGGAAACGGCGGAAGCATTCGCGGCAGCCCGCGAGTCGGCTCACGGCGAAAAGAACGCGCCCGAACGGCTGGCGGCCGACTTTGGTCTATGGGTCGGCAGCTGCGTGCGAGGCGAGTTGGCGGCGATGCGGGCGCATGCGGCAGCTTTCCTGCACGACGTTGAGGCGAGACCCGATTCCCCTGAGGCCGGCATTGCGCAACGCATCCTCGGCTCCACCCACTGGTTCGCCGGAGAATACGTCGAAGCGCGCGATCATCAGGAACGCGCGCTCGCATTGTTCCAGCCGGGCCAAGACGACGATCTGGCCTTTCGCTTCGGGCAAGACGCGGGCGTCACGGCGATGCTTTACCTCGCGTTCACGTTGTGGCCGCTGGGCGACGTCGGGCGCGCGGCTTCCCTCATGGGCGGGGCGCAGGCCCGGATCGGGGGCCTCGCGCATGTCCAGACGCACGCGTTTGGGAAAATGCACGCGGCCCTGTTCCAACTGATGCGCGGCGACCTGTCGCGCGCCACGCCCTACGCCGTCGAACTCGCCCCGCTCGCGCGTGAGCATGATCTGCCGCTGTGGCGAGCGTTCGCGGTCTTTCTCGAGGGCTGGGTGAAATCGCAGAGCGGCGCCTCCGCCGACTGGCTCGAGGACATGCGTCGCGGCGCCGGTCTCTTGCGCGAACAGAACTTTCTGCTGTTCGACGGGCTGTTGAAGATTGCGCTGGCCGAGGCCGAGGCGCGGGCGGGCGACGTCGACCGCGCTATTGCGATCCTAAACGAAGCGCTGGCGACGTCCGAACGGACGGGGCACCGGCCGTTCGATGCGGAGCTGCACCGCGTCCGCGGAGAAATGCTGCTCAAGCGCGACCCCGCCAACCCCGCGGCGGAAGAAGCGTTCCAGACCGCCATCGCCATCGCGAAGCAGCAAAGCGCGCGCAGCTTCGGCCTTCGCGCGGCGCTGCCACTCGCCAAGCTCTACCATTCGACCGGCCGCCCCGCCGAAGCGCACACCGTCCTCGCGCCCGCGCTCGAAGGCTTTGCGCCGACGCCGGAGATGCCGGAGATCGCCGAGGCGCAGGTGCTGCTCGCGGCGCTGGCGGAGGCGGACGAAGTGAAGGCCGAAATCGAACAACGCCGGCGCCGTCTCGATCTGCAGACGGCCTACGGCCAGGCGGTGATGTGGTCGAAGGGCTTCGCCGCCGACGAGACCAAGGCCGCCTTCGCGCGCGCCGGCGAAATCGCGGGGCCGGCAGGGGATGCCCCCGCACGCTTCGTCGTCTATTACGCGCAGTGCGTAAGCGGCATCATGCACGGCGAGTATGGCGCGGCCAAAGAGATCGCGGAGACCTTTCTGCGGGAGGCCGAGTCAGAGGGGCGCGCCACGGAGGCGGGCGCCGCTCGCCGAATGCTCGGCCTCGCTTTGCTCAACCAGGGCGAGCTGAAAGCGGCGCGATCCGTCCTCGAACGCGCCTTGGACGATTTCGTCGCCCGGCCGGATGGAGAGACGCAGTTCGCGTTCGACTGGGACACCGACGGTGAAGCGAGCGCGGCGGCATACCTTGCGTTGGCGGAATGGCATTCGGGCGAACTCGAGCGCGCCCGGCAGCTGAATTCAGCGATCGGTCCATCGCGCCGAGAAATTGGGCCACGTCGCGACAATCGCCAATGCGCTCTTCTTCAGCACTGTGCATGAAAGCCGCCGCGAGGACGCCTCGGCGACACGCCAGACCGCCGACGCCTTGCTCCGGCTATCCGAACAATACGGCATCAAGACATACGCTGAGATGGGTCACGCATTTGTCAGTTGGGCGCACGGTCTCCTGGTCGATCCGGAAGCAGGCGCGGCCGGGCTCAGGCAGGCGCTGGCGGCCTGCGTCGCGCAAGGCGACAAGGGCGGCGCCCCATGGTTGCACGGAAGGCTAGCCGAGCTCGAGACGGCGACCGGCGGACTTGATTGCGCCCTGACCCAAATCGACCAAGGATTGGCGATCGCGAATGAGACCGGCGCGCATCTCATCGAGCCGCACCTCCACCGTCAGCGCGGCGAGATCCTGTTGCGCCGCGACCCTGCCAATCCTTCACCCGCCGAGGACGCCTTCAAGACCGCTCTCGCCATCGCGCAGCAACAAGGCTCGCGCAGCTTCGGACTCCGCGCCGCGCTCTCGCTCGCCAAGCTCTATCAATCGACAGGCCGCCCCGTCGACGCCCACGCCGTCCTCGCGCCCGCGCTCGAAGGCTTTGCGCCGACCCCGGAAATGCCGGAGATCGCGGAGGCGCAGACGCTGCTCGCGGCGCTGGCGGACAGCGACGAGGTCAAAGGGGCGCCGCGCAGCGCGAGCGACTGACGCGCCTGCACGTCGCCTACGGCAACGCGCTCATCGCGACGCGCGGCTATGGGGCGCCGGAAACGACAGAAGCTTTCACAGCAGCACGCGAGTCTTATGGCGACAACGCTGCGCCCGAGCGCTTGGCGGCCGACTACGGCCTGTGGGTCGGCAGCTACGTTCGGGGTGAGCTGTCGTCGATGAGGGCCCACGCGGCGGCGTTCCTCAGCGACGTCGAGTCGAGACTCGATTCCCCTGAGGCCGGCATTGCGCATCGAGTTTGCGGGGTAACCCACCTTTTCGCCGGTGAGTACTTCGAAGCGCGCGATCGTCTGGAACGCGCGCTCGCGTTGTTCCAACCCGGGCGCGACGACGATCTCGCCTTTCGCTTCGGACATGACGCCGGCGTCGCGGACATGCTTTACCTCGCACTTGCATTGTGGCCGCTGGGCGACGTCGAACGCGCGGTTTCCCTCGTCGGCGCCGCGCAGGCGCGGATCGCGGACCTCGCGCATGTCCAGACGCGCATGTACGGGAAGAATTTGGCGGCCATGTTCGCACTCATGCGCGGCGACCCTTCGCAAGCAGCTTCGAACGCCGCTGAGCTCGCACGCCTCGCGCGCGACAATGATCTGGGCTTTTTTCGCCCGAATGCCGTGTTTGTCGAGGGCTGGGTGAAAGCGCAGGGCAGCGCGGCCGCCGATGGGCTCGAAGACATGCGTCGCGGCGTCGAGCTTCTGCGCGCACAGAACGTTCTGCTGATGGACGGGCTGTATAAAATCGCGCTGGCCGAGGTCGAAAACCGGGTGAGCCATCCCGACCGCGCCGTCGCCATCATCGACGAGGCGCTGGCGACGTGCGACCGCACCGGCTATCGCGGGTTCGAAGCGGAGCTGCAACGCGCCCGTGGCGAAGTGCTGCTCAAGCGCGATCCCGCCAACCCCGCGCCGGCCGAGCAAGCATTCCAAAGGGCCATCGCCATCGCGAAGCAGCAAGGCACGCGCAGCTTCGGCCTGCGCGCCGCGCTGTCGCTCGCCAAGCTCTACCAATCGACCGCCCGCCCGGTCGAGGCGCACGACGTCCTCGCGCCCGCGCTCGAAGGCTTTGCGCCGACGGCGGCAATGCCCGAGATCGCCGAGGCGGAGACTTTGCTGGCAAACCTCGCGTCCTCACGCTGAGGAGCCCGCGAAGCGGGCGTCTCGAAAGCTTGCCCTGAGCTTGGCGAAGGGGACGAGGGCGCGCGGCCGCGGCCATCGAGCATCCTTCGAGGCCCTTTGCCTCACGGCAAAGGGCGCCTCAGAATGAGGACCGTGGAATGGGCCGCAATCCGGGGGATCCTGCTTGGTAGTTACGAGAGGGGCGGTTGGAGCACCCGAAAGCTGACAGGGCCATTCGACGCCCCGCCGCTCGCTCCGCGAGCCGCGAGCCCGTTTACCGCGAGCCCTGACTGCGGTAGCATTCGCATCGACAATCAAAGGCGCTCGACATGAGTGCGACCGCCAACTCCATGCCGTGCGCCGGGAGGGAACAGGGCGCCCCGTGGCGCCGGCGGCGCTCGCGTGCATGGGGGTCGTGTTCGGCGACATCGGCACGAGCCCGCTCTACACCCTGAACGTCGCCGCGAAGTCCGCCAGTCCTGCGGGGCAGGTTTCGCCGGAAGCGGTGCTCGGCATCGTCTCGCTGATCTTCTGGTCGTTGATCATCGTCATCTCGATCAAATACGCGATCCTCATCATGCGCGCCGACAACCACGGCGAGGGCGGCATCCTCGCGCTGCTCGCCCTGGTCAGCCCGCGCCGCGCGAAGCAGAACCGTTGGCGCGCCGCCCTGGTCGTCGTCGGCCTCGTCGGGGCGACCCTGCTTTACGGCGACGGCACGATCACGCCGGCGATTTCCGTCTTAAGCGCGATCGAGGGGCTCAAAGTCTATGCTCCCCAAATGGAGCACGCGGTCGTCCCGCTGACGGTCGTCATCCTCGCCGTGCTGTTTCTCATCCAGCGCAATGGCACGTCCTTCATCGGCGGCATCTTCGGGCCCGTCATGCTGCTTTGGTTCGTGGTCGCGGGCGTCCTTGGCGTCGTGGGGATCGCCAGGACGCCCGCCGTGCTCGCGGCGCTCAGTCCTCTGCCGGCCGTCGCCTACCTCTGGCACGCCGGCCCGCTCGCCCTGGTGGTGATCGGCGGCGCTTTCCTGGCGGTGACCGGCGGCGAAGCCTTCTATGCCGACATGGGCCATTTCGGCCCGCTTCCGATCCGCATCGCCTGGTTCGGCGTGGCCCTGCCGGCCCTCACCCTCAATTACTTCGGGCAAGGTGGCCTGCTCCTCGCCGAGCCGCATTCTGCCGCCGTGATCGAAAGTCCGTTCTACGCCCTGGCCCCGCAATGGGCTCATTATCCGCTCATCGTCCTTGCGACCGTCGCCACCGTCATCGCCTCGCAATCGATCATCTCCGGCGCCTATTCCCTGACGCAGCAGGCCATCAATCTCGGGTTTCTGCCGCGCATGAACGTCATCCACACCGAAGGTCGCGAGATCGGCCAGATCTACGTTCCCTTCGTCAACTGGGCGCTCGCCGCCGGCACGCTTGTCGCCGTGCTCGGCTTCGGCTCCTCCGACGCGCTGGCCGGGCGCATACGGAATTGCAGTTTCGTTGCTGATGGCGATCACCACGCTGATGGCCGACGTTCGTGGCCCTGCACTGGAAGGTCAATCCACTGATCGTCTATACGGTAAACGGCGGACTTCTCGCCATCGACCTGCTTTTTTTCGCCTCGACCTCGACAAAACTGTTTGACGGCGGCTGGTTCCCGCTGCTCATCGCCGCCGTCGTCTGCTTCCTCATGCTGACCTGGCGGAAGGGCGAGGAAGCTGATGGACAAGTTTCGCCTCGAGCTTCGGAGCCGTGCGCAGGACTTCGTCGAACTCCTCAAACGCGAGCCGCCCGCTCGCATTCCGGGCGCGGCGATCGTGCTCGGCCGCATGGCCAAGGGCGTGCCGCTCGCGCTCTCGCACAACGTCAAATGCAACCGCGCGCTGCACGAAAACGTGTTGCTGGTCGCTGTGACGACGACGGAAACGCCGCGGGTTTCGGAAGACGATCGAATCGTGGCCGCGCCGATCGCCGAAGGCGATCACCCGCGCCGAGCTGCGCTTCGGCTTCATGGAGGAGCCGAACGTCCCGGAGGGACTGGCCGACGCGATGGCGCGCGGAAAGATCGCGAAATTCGATCTCGGCCGGGCGATCTACTATACGGGCCACGAGACGATCATTCCGTCCGGACGGCGCCCGGGGCTCGCACGTTGGCGCGAGGCGTTGTTTGCATTCATGCATCACAACGCCCAGCGGCCTGGCGCCTATTTCAAGATCCCGGCCGCGCAAATCA
The DNA here is from genome assembly GCA_963768555.1 of uncultured Alphaproteobacteria bacterium. Lineage (GTDB taxonomy): Bacteria > Pseudomonadota > Alphaproteobacteria > Rhizobiales > Beijerinckiaceae > Roseiarcus. The sequence goes on along the minus strand of CAVYIZ010000063.1, from coordinate 120,958 downwards.
TGGAAATCGGGGTCGAGTTCGAGATTTGAAATTGGGCTTTTTGTTAGCGCAACCGCCTATCCCGCCAACAATTACTGTCGGTGTGGCGCTCTCTTCCTGTTGGAATTGCGGAGAGAATTCGCTGTCGGGTCTCCTGCCTGAGAAAAATCTCTTGCAACGCTTGCGCAGATGTTCTAAGTCTGTTCTCTAACCGCCGTTCTGAAAGAGAGCGCCGAGTGTCCTGTTGCGCCGAAGCCTTTCCGCCTGCCGCTGCGAGCCAGCGAATGATCGAGCCGTCGCGCGCCGCCCGCGTGGCGAAGGCCGAGCGGGAAGACCTGATCGTCGGTCTCTTGAGCCGCGGCGTTTCCGGCGCCGGGATCGCGGCGCGGGACAGTCTGATGGTCGAGCGAGGTCGCTCAAAGTTGCAGACTTCGGCGCCTAGAACGTTGAAAGATATGGATGACTTTTCCTGCCGATATTCAGGAGTTGATCGACGCGCTTCGACGCGAGCTTGCGACTGTTTTTTGACTTGGATTGCTCGTAACCCGTTGAAAAGCCCCGAATCGGACGAAGGAATCCAAGAGGATCCAAGCCCATTTTCTTGGTTCGGCTTGGACTGGCTTTGGTTCGGCTTGAAGGAATTTGGCCCGAGGCGTTACGGCGTCGGCCGTTCGCTCCTGGCGCGCCTCTCGACGCGAGTGGACGAAGCCCGCCGCCGGAGACGGAGCGAGATCCGCCCGGGGAGTTACAAAGTTGCAGATTTTGGCGCCAAAGACGTTGAAATCGCTCGTTGGCCTATCGACATTGCACGTTAGATCGGATGACCCGCCGCCGGAACCCAGGCAATCCCGTCGTTTCTCGACGGGACGGGGAGGAAGCGGACACTTGGCCATGGCCCGCTTTTCGCCGAGCCGTCACGACGGGGACCCCCAAGGTGAATCCGCAGGGACGTGGCGATCCAGAGTCGCGCCTCATTTCACACCGGCAGCGCCCGCTTCGCCAGTTCGATCCAGTAGGCGACGCCGTGGGCGATCGCGGCGTCGTTGAAGTCGTATTTCGGGTTGTGAAGCCCGGCCGTGTCGCCGTTGCCAATGAAGACATAGGCGCCGGGAACGCGGCGCAGGACGAAGGCGAAATCCTCCGCCCCCATGACCGGCCTCAGATCGTCGCGGACATGCTCGGGCCCGGCGACCGCGCGCATGGCTTCGAGCGCAAGCTCGGTCTCCGCCGGGTGATTGACCGTCGGCGGATAGGGCGTGCCGGCCCTCGGGTCGAGGCGAGCCTCGACGCCCAGCGCCTCGGCGGTCGCCGCGCAAATGCGCCTGAGCTCCGCCTCGATCGTCTTCGAGACGCTCTCGGAGAAGGTGCGGATGTTGCACTTCATCTCGACCCTGTCCGGAATCACGTTGAAGGCCTCGCCGCCGTGGATCGCGGTGATCGAGACGACGGCTGGGTCGAGCGGGTCGACGACGCGCGAAACGATGGTCTGGACCGTCGCCACGATGTGGCTGGCGGCGACGATCGGATCGCGCGCCAGATGGGGAAACGCGGCATGGCCGCCCACGCCTTCGACCGTGATTACGAATGCCTCCGTCGCGGCCATCGCGGCGCCCCGCACGACCCCGAATTGGCCGACTGGTATTCCCGGCCAGTTGTGCACGGCGTAGGCACCCTTGACCGGGAAGCGCTCGAGCATCCCGTCGTCGATCATCGCCTGCGCTCCAGCGCCGCCTTCCTCCGCCGGCTGGAAGCAGAAGACGAGCGTGCCGTCGAATTCCCGGTTTTCGGCGAGCCATCTCGCCGCGCCGAGCAGTATCGTCGTATGGCCGTCGTGACCGCAGGCGTGCATGCGGCCGGGCGAGGCGGAGGCGTATTCGGCGCCGGTCGCCTCCAGGATCGGCAGGGCGTCCATGTCGGCGCGAAGCAGAACGCGCTCGTCCGCGCCCCGCGCCGCGCCCTTTACGCCGTGCAGGACGCCGAGGACGCCGGTCTTGCCGACGCCCTCGACGACTTCGTCGAAGCCGAACGCCCTCAGGCGATCGGCGACGATACGCGAGGTGCGCGGCAGATCGTAGGCCAACTCGGGGTGGCGGTGAAAATCGCGCCGCCATTCGGCGAGTTCCGGGATCATGGCGGCGATGGAGTTCTTCAGCGGGGCGTTCATGTCTGCCTCCTGCGCCAGGACAACTGCTGCAACAAGGAAGCGCCGACGGTAAAAGGCGGGCGTCGGTTCGGCAAGCCGGGCGCTTCCTATATATTGTTATATTGTCGAGGAGATCCGGGCGCGGGCGGAAGGCGAAATAGGCGGCCGCAGGGAAGGAGATTCGCATGAGCGCGACGGAACCGGGAATCCTGAGCCTCGTTCCCTTCGTCAGCGTCGACCATATGATGCGGATCATCTGGGAGATCGGCGTCGAGCGGATAATCTCGGAGCTCGCGGCCTACATCGAAGATGACTTCCGGCGCTGGGAAGTGTTCGACAAGACGCCGCGCATCGCCGCCCATTCGGCCGAAGGGGTGATCGAACTGATGCCGACCAGCGACGGCGCGACCTACGGCTTCAAATACGTCAACGGCCATCCGAAGAACGCCAACGAGGGGCGCCAGACCGTGACGGCCTTCGGCGTGCTGTCGCACGTCGACAGCGGATATCCGATGCTGATCTCCGAGATGACGATCCTCACCGCGCTCCGCACTGCGGCGACCTCGGCGCTGGCCGCCAAGAATCTCGCGCCGCCAGGCTCGCGCACGATGGCGATCATCGGGGCCGGGGCACAGTGCGAATTCCAGGCGCTGGCGTTCAAGGCCCTGTGCGGGATCGAGACGGTTCGGATCTACGACATCGATCCGGCGGCGACGCGCAAGGCGGTCGCCAACCTGACGGGGCAGGGGATCGGCGCTATCCCGTGCCGCACGAAGGAGGACGCGATCCTCGGAGCCGAGATCGTGACCACCTGCACCGCCGACAAGCGCAACGCGACGATCCTGACCGACAACATGATCGGCGCGGGCGTGCACATCAACGCGATCGGCGGCGACTGCCCGGGCAAGACGGAGCTCGCCCGCGAAATCCTGCTCAGGTCCGACATTTTCGTCGAATACGCGCCGCAGACGCGAATCGAGGGGGAGATCCAGCAGCTCGACAAGGATTATCCTGTGACGGAGCTCTGGCAGGTGATCGCCGGCCTTGCGCCGGGAAGGCGCGACGCGCGGCAGATCACCCTGTTCGACGGCGTCGGCTTCGCCATCGAGGACTTTTCGGCCCTCCGCTACATCCGCGACCAGCTGCCCCGCAACGGGCGCTACGTCAATCTCGACCTGCTCGCCGACCCGGACGATCCGCGTGATCTGTTTGGCATGCTCCTTCGGGCGCGACCCAAAGCGGCCTGACGCCGCCAGCGAAAGATCAGCAATGTTCCTCTCCAGTCAGGACCTGGCCGAGCTTGTCGTCTGGCGGCGCAGGCTTCACCAGGTGCCCGAACTCTCCGGCGAGGAAGCCTTGACTGCGCGCGAGGTCTGCCGATTTCTCGAGCCGACCGGGCCGGACAAGGTCATTGCCGGTCTCGGCGGCCATGGCGTTGCGGCGACTTACGAGGGCGTCGAACCGGGGCCGACCGCGCTCTTTCGCGCCGAACTCGACGCCCTGCCGATCGAGGAGATCTCGACATTCGATCATCGCTCCCAGGCGCCCGGCAAGGCGCATCTTTGCGGGCACGACGGGCATATGGCGACGCTTGCGGCTCTGGCGCGCGGGCTGGCGGTCGAGCGCCCGAGGCGAGGCCGCGCCGTGTTGCTGTTCCAGCCGGCGGAGGAGGACGGCTCCGGCGCCGCCGCCGTCATCGCCGATCCGAGGTTCCAGGAGATCGCGCCGGACTTCTGCTTCGCCTTTCACAACATGCCGGGCCTCCCGCTCGGACGCGCGGCGCTGAAGCCTGGGCCGGTCGCCTGCGCCTCGCGCGGGATGAAAATCGTGCTCGAGGGCAGGACGGCCCACGCCTCGACGCCGGAGTTCGGCGTTTCGCCGATGGCGGCCGTCGCGGAGCTCATGCCGGCGCTGACGCGGCTCACGCGTCCCGGGCCGATCGAGGGAGACTTCGCCATGGTCACGGTCACGCACGCCGAGATGGGAGCAAAAAGCTTCGGCGTCGCCCCGGGCCGCGCGGAGGTTTGGGCGACGCTGCGGACGTTGACCGATGCGCGGATGGACGGGATGCTGGCCGACGCCGAAGCGCTGGCCCGTCGCACAGCGTCGGGGTTCAACGTCGCTGTCAATCTCTTACGCCGACATGTTCGCTCACTGCGAAAACGCCCCCGCGGTGGTCGCCCTCGTAGCTCGCGCGCTCGACGCCGAAGGCGCGCCGCGCGCCGCGAGCGGGCTGCCGATGCTTGCCTCTGAGGACTTCGGCCTGTTCGGCCGCGTCGCGCCGTCGGCGATGTTCCTCCTCGGAGCCGGGGAGGCCTGTCCAGGCCTGCACAATCCCGACTACGACTTTCCCGACGAACTGATCGGAATCGGCGCAGGGGTGCTCATGCGCACGCTGCGCGAACTCTGCGGATGAAGCGCGGCCTCAGGCGCAAAACGCGAAATCAGGATAGCGACGGGCGGCGGATGCGCCAATGAGGATGATGGTGCCGCCGGAATGCTCGCGCACGCGAATGCGGCACCCGGGCAGGTCCAGCGTGTTCGCCATTTTGATGATTTTCGGCCACGCCGCCCTGGAGCTGTCGAGCGGAACCGACGTTTCGGCTGCAATGACGTCATCGCCCTGGAGCACTTCGAAGTCGTAGTACGGCATCCGATGCCTCCCCCCTCCAGCCTCGTGCCTCGCCCTTTGGGGGGCAATTGTTCTCTTATACGAAAGTCTATACCCTATTTCTTCGTCGCCGCCTAGCGGCAAATCAGCGCAGCGAAGAATCGTCGCGGCGGCCGACAACCCCCACGAGTGCCTCACGCCCCTTCGTCGACCGCCGCGACGCCTGCCGCCCGCGCGTCGCCCGCAACTCCGCAACCGGCGAGCCCTTCGCGGGTGCGATCCAAAGTGATGCAATCATGCTGCGGATTTTTGTGATAGGGAGGGGCGGTTTTGATTTGCGGGCGAGCTGTTTTGGCCGCGCTTGCTCCAATAGGCGTCCCAGTCGCCGTTGATACGGGTGACGCGCAGGGCGAGCATGGCGTCGGCGCGCTCGACGCGCCACCAAGCTCCTGGCAGCTTCAGGCGCTTCTGTGCGATATAGCGATGCGCGCTTTCGATCTCTCCGGAGCCGATCGGCAGATCCCTGGCCAAGGCGTCACGATAGTCGAGTTGGTTTTTCCGACCGCTCAAATAGCGATGGCAAGTTCGGACGGGAGCTTGATCGTCGGCCAACTGCGGGGGCTCCAAGTGACGAGCGAGCGCCTGCAGCGTCTTCTCCAAATGCCCTGTCTTGAGAGCCTCCTTTTGCGCCTCCATCCAGGCCTCTTTCGCGGCGGCGTCTGGCGCAATCGCCTTGACGGCGGCGCTCAAATATTCGCAAACATGATAAAAATCAATCAAATAGCCGCCTTGTGGGCCGAATTGCGCTTCCACCTGACCCACGATCCAGGCCGCTCCGTCCCCGACCGCGTGAACGCGGGAATCGGCGCCGAAGCCGGCTCGAACCGCGCATCCGAGAAGTTGCCGTCCGGCGGTTTCGACACCGCCCTCGATCGCGCCGGCATAGATTGGCGTCCGGCTCCCCTTGGCGTGCGCGAGAGAAATCGGCGGGCGTCCGGCTCCACGATGGGGATCATGCCGCCATCGGTTTCAGCAACAATGTCCTTGTGACGCCCTGGCGCTTCGGGAAAATCTAGCGAGATCTTGCCGGCTTCGAACATGTTTCCGGCATGGCCGAGTGTAACCCTCTGGATCGTGCTCTCTCCGATCTCGAAGCCGTAGTGCTCGCGCAACTTGGCGCGCGCCAGAGCGAAAGGCTGATCCGCGGCGAAGTCGACGATCGCGCGCTGTAGTGGGCCTGAACAACCCCGAGAAACGACTTTCGCGCTGTGCATGAACGGGCGAACGCGCTTCTTCTCGAACCGGTATTGCGGCTCTAAGACCGCGACCTCGCCGAATTTCGTATGCCAGCGGAGCTTTTTTTTACCTTGGCGATGCATCTGAGCTTGTCGACGAATTTCTCGTTCCGTCGCTTCGACCTGGTTCTCGGCCCATCCCTGCATCGCCTCCCGCCCCAACAGCCGCATCTCCTCCACGATCCGCTCCTCGACCGCATCGGCCTCCTTGAAGTTTCCCTCGCTGTTCTCTATCGCCTCAATTATCGACGCGAATCGATCGCGAAGACCAGGGTGCGCCTTGAGACTGGCCAAAATCGCCTTGTCGCTGAGTGTAGCGGCCGTCATCTGTTAAATTCCCATCCGTTTCCAAATCCGAACCTTACTCCGCATCACTTTAAATCGCACCCGCCCTTCGCAGCAAAATCCAGGCCGCGCTCGGCGGCGCGATTTCTTATGCACGTCTTTCCGCCCGCCGGAGCCCGGGAACTCGAAGCGCAGAACGGCCCATAAGCCGGAATGCGGCGCAGCGGCTTGATTTGACTCAATTTGCGGCGTCAACGCCCGGTCGGGCTCATGAAACCGGGCGGGAACAGCCGGCGCAACTCGATCGCCGGGCAGCGGTCCATGACGACGGTCATCCCCTTAGCGCGGGCGCGTCGTGCCGCCTGTTCGTTGATCACGCCGAGCTGCATCCAGATCACCCCAGGCAGAGGGTCGAGCCGCAGGGCCTCGTCGACGACGTCGCCAGCTGCGGCGGAGTCTCGGAACACGTCGACCATGTCGATCGGCGCGGGGACGTCGGCCATCCGGGCGCTGACCGGGCGGCCGCAGATCAGTGCCCCGGCATGCCCGGGGTTGACCGGAAAGGTCTCGAAGCCGCGGTCGACCAGGACGCCAAGAACCTCGTTGGACGGCCGCGCAGGATTGGGCGAGGCGCCCACGACGGCGATCTTGCGCACGCTCGTGAGAATCTGGCGGATCGCGTCGTCGCTGAGGCCGTCGACGGACGGCATCAGGCGTCCCAATGGGGCTGGCGCTTCTCGAGGAAGGCGCTAATTCCCTCGATGGAGTCCGGCTCGGCCAGATTGTCGACCATCGCCTTGGCGGCGATCGCATAGGCGACGTCGAGCGGCTGCTCGATCTGCTCGTAGAAGGCGCGCTTGCCGATGGCAAGGGTCGCCGCCGAGCGACTGGCGATCTCTCGCGCGAGAGCCTGGGCCTCCGCCAGCGCGCGACCCTCGGGGACGACGCGGTTGACGAGCCCGAACCGCTCCGCCTCTGCGGCACTGTAGAGCTTTCCGGTGAGCGCCATTTCCATGGCGCTCTTGCGCGACACGGCCCGGCCGACCGCCACTAGCGGCGAGGAGCAGAAGAGGCCGATGTTGACGCCGGGGAGGGCGAAGCGGGCGGCCTCGCCGGCGATCGCCAGGTCGCACGTCGCGACGAGCTGGCATCCCGCCGCCGTGGCGACGCCTTCCACAGCCGCGATGACCGGCTTCGGCAGCGCGACGATCGCCTGCATGAGCGCGGCGCAGCGCGTCATGATCTGTTCGTTGAAGGCATGGCCCCGGTCGGGGTCGTTGCGGTGAGCCTGGATCTCCCTGAGGTCGTGGCCTGCGCTCAGCGCCGGCCCGTCGCCGGCGACCACGACCACGCGCGCCCTATCGTCCTTGGCGATGTCGGCGAAGGCGACGATCAGCGCATCGATCATCGCAAGGCTGAGGGCGTTGCGGTTCTGCGGCGCGGCCAGAGCCAGCGTGACGACGCCGGGATTGTCCTGGCGGCGGAGGAGGGGCGGGAGAGTAGCGGCGGAGGCAGAGCTCATGGGAGGCGGCATCCTCGAGGAGGAACCCTCAAGATAAGGCGAGGGAAGGCTCGCGTCGATATCGAGCGCGTAGCCTTTCAAGCAAAAATCTCCACTCCCTGATTCTCCCTGCCAACAGGCGAAAAGGGGCCGCCTACGAGCGCTATCAAGGAGACAAGAGAGTTTTCTTACAATAATTTAGGACTAGAAGTTCACTTTCTACGAGAGCATAATAACAGGGAGATTATCTCCCTGATCCGCAAGATAACAGATGTCGGTGCCACAAGGCGGCAGGAAACCGGTCGGTCGCCAGGCGCTCACGCATCTCATGCAAAGCTTCGCGCAAGCATTTGAAAAACCGTATCTTCATCCTTTGTCAGGCGCGGCCGGCGGAAACCACGGCCGCTGCGGCGGCTCAGGCTCGGGGGCGTCAGGGGTCTTCCGATAATCCCAGCCCGCGCCGGGTCCAGGCGACGCCGCCGTCGACGGCCAAGACATCTCCCACGACATAGTCGCCCGCGCGCGAGGCGAGAAAGATCGCGGCGCCCGCCATGTCCTCGGGCGTCCCGATCCGGCGGGCCGGGATGTGCCTGGCCAGGGCGTCGCCGTGATCGCGCGCGACCTTGTTCATGTCGGAGGCAAAGGCGCCCGGCGCGATCGCGGAAACGACGATGTGTTGCGGCGCCAGTTCGAGCGCGAGGCGCTTGGTCAGGTGGATCAGCCCGGCCTTCGAGGCGGCGTATGAATAGGTCGGCTGCATGTTCACCGAGAGGCCGTCGATCGAGGCGATGTTGATGACCTTGGCCGGGCGCTCGGCGCTCGCGCCGGCCCGAAGCGCGCCGAGCAGCGCCTGGACGAGGAAGAACGGGGCCTTCACATTGAGGTCCATCACCTTGTCCCAACCGCTCTCGGGAAAGCCTTCGATCTCGGCCCCCCAGGCGGCGCCCGCGTTGTTGACGAGAATGTCGAGCCTGGATTCCCTGGCGAGGTAGAGAGCGGCGAGGTTTTGCGCGCCCGAGGCGCCCGATGCGTCGGCCGGAATCGCGATGCATTCGCCGAATGCCGAGAGACGCTCGGCCGTCTCCTCGCAGGCCGAGCCCTTGCGCGAGGAAATATAGACCTTCGCGCCCGCCTTGACGTAGCCCTCCGCGATCATCTCGCCGATGCCGCGCGAACCGCCGGTGACCAGCGCGACGCGCCCTTTGAGAGAAAACAGGTCTTGCATGGGAAGACGGCCTCGCTGCTTAAGGAAAATCGACCCGTCGGCGGTCGTCAGGCGTAGGACCCCTTGGGACCGAGATTCCCGATGACACCCCGCCTCAGGGGAAAAACGCCGCTTTTTCCGGCGTTCGCCGGATACCGTCCGCTTGGCGGAAACTCTGACGCGGTTTCAATTTTATGACAAGCCCCAGTCTTTTTCAGCAGTGTCTCAGTTTGAATTTCGGGTTTGGGCGGACTCCCGCCGTTCCCTGGCGACGCCTGTAGGCGCGGACTCCGCCCGAAGCCGTCATTCCCGGCCGAGAGGCGGGTTCCGCTGAATTGGTGGACTTCACTCCTTGCGTCACACAGGAGCCAAGGGCGACGTAGCGCCGAAAGGGGGCTTTCCGGTGAAGGAGCGAACCGCCGCCGCAGGATACGGCGGCGAGACATATCCTATCCGGCTGGATCGCGCCAGCTTCGTCTGGCGCACCGGAAGCTGGGTCAATGTTGGGTTTCGGCCTACTTCGGCCAAATTTCGACCTTTGTTACCCCGAGCCAAATTAAACGAGCGTTTTCTCTATATTTGGGGCCAATAAGGCAAATGAGGTGTTAGCGCACCGTCAATTCTGTAGGCCATATAGGACACAGACCGCCGGACTGCCTTGGAACCTCAGGGTTTGAAGGTCTTCCCGACCATGTTCGGCGGGAAAATCGATGTTCCAGACGTGCGTATCCCATAGCTGAGCCAGTCGTCCCTCCGTCGTGATGGCATAGATGGCCTTCTTCCCTGTGGCAGGATTACGCACAACAGCCGCCGGACTGCCTTGGAACCTCAGGGTTTGAAGGTCTTCCCGACCATGTTCGGCGGGAAAATCGATGTTCCAGACGTGCGTATCCCATAGCTGAGCCAGTCGTCCCTCCGTCGTGATGGCATAGATGGCCTTCTTCCCTGTGGCAGGATTATGCACAACAGCCGCCGGACTGCCTTGGAACCTCAGGGTTTGAAGGTCTTCCCGACCATGTTCGGCGGGAAAATCGATGTTCCAGACGTGCGTATCCCACAGCTGAGCCAGTCGTCCCTCCGTCGTGATGGCATAGATGGCCTTCTGCCCTGTGGCAGGATTATGCACAACAACCGCCGGACTGCCTTGGAACCTCAGGGTTTGAAGGTCTTCCCGACCATGTTCGGCGGGAAAATCGATGTTCCAGACGTGCGTATCCCACAGCTGAGCCAGTCGTCCCTCCGTCGTGATGGCATAGATGGCCTTCTGCCCTGTGGCAGGATTATGCACAACAGCCGCCGGGCTGCCCTGGAACCTCAGGGCTTGAAGGTCTTTCCGACCGTATTCGGCGGGAAAATCGATGTTCCAGACGTGCGTATCCCACAGCTGAGCCAGCCGTCCCTCCGTCGTGATGGCATAGATGGCCTTCTGCCCTGTGGCAGGATTATGCACAACAGCCGCCGGATTACCTTGGAACCTCAGGGTTTGAAGGTCTTCCCGACCTTGCTCGGCGGGAAAATCGATGTTCCAGACGTGCGTATCCCACAGCTGGGCCAGTCGTCCCTCCGTCGTGATGGCATAGATGGCCTTCTGCCCTGTGGCAGGATTATGCACAACAGCCGCCGGACTGCCTTGGAACCTCAGAGTTTGAAGGTCTTCCCGATCGTATTCGGCGGGAAAATCGATGTTCCAGACGTGCGTATCCCACAGCTGAGCCAGTCGTCCCTCCGTCGTGATGGCGTAGATGGCCTTCTTAAACATGATGATTAAGCTCCAGCAAGCTGCGGTTAGGCCAAATACACGTGAGAATTGACTCTGGTGGTTAGCTCGAAAGCGGTGTATCCGTGAACCTTCAATGTAGACTTAGACAAGTCAATTTGTAAAAATCAGGGGAGAGAGATTCTCTCGCTCGAACTCAGAAGCAGATGCCGGGTGCCGCCTTGTATGACGCCAGTCATGGGACACGATTGGCGCAGGAGGAGACGCTGCTGCCGCAGCCATGCTTGGGTTTTTCCCGGAGGTCCACTCAACCGTGTTAGGTGTCCTGGAATCCAGCCAAGGAGTTGACGTCCAAATCTGACTGGACGATCAGCAGGCAGCCCTAATGTGCGGGCACTTCGCGAAGCGCAGCAGAGGTGCGCGCCGTCGAGCCATGGTCCACTCCTTGACGGCGGCGAGGGCCTCAGGTGTGCCGATGCGACGCAGAGCGGCGGCAGCGTTGTTGCGTACCCCTCGATCGGGATCCCGCAAGGAATGGACCAGCGATCTAACAGCACGTGGATCCCCAATCCTCCCTAAGGCCATTGCGGCATTGGCCCGTACGAGCCGACCCGAATCGTCGAGCGCTTGGATAAGTAGGTCGACAGCTTCCGGGGCTTGCAGTGTACCCAACAAGTCAGCGATGCCGGCACGCACCTTCTTATTCTTCCCTCCCTGTAGGGCAGTGCCCATTAAATCCACGGCTGACGAGCCGATTCGGCCGAGGGTTGATGCCACCGCTAGGCGGACCTGCCAATCGGGATCGCCCAGCAATCCCGCGAGTGGAATCAAGGCACCTCTGTCGCCGAGCGCACCCAGGGCCTCGGCTGCGCCCTCCCGTACTTGCGGATTGCCGTTTTGGAGTGCTGCAACCAGCGATCCCATCACTGTGCGATCGCCTGCCTCGACAGCCTCCGTCACCACGCGCCGCCAGATGGCCGTTTCGGCAGTTCCTCGGGCCAAGATCACAGGTCTGCCGGCTGCAGGATCAAGTTCGGCCAGCACCCATATGGCGTCAGCCAGCTGGCTTGTGTCCTCGGTCTGGTTTATCCTCTGGATCAGGTAATCGACAGCTTGTTCAGCCATCGCTTCTAGACCAATGGCTGCACCCCACTGCACTTGCCAAGCTGCGTCCTCCAATCCACTCATTAGCTGATCCAGGACACGCGAGTCGCCGAAGTTGCCTATTGCCGCCAGGGCACTGGCGCGCACCGAATTGGACGGATCGACCGCCTGTATAAGCAGCTTTTCTAGGCTGCGAGGATCACGCCGGATGCCTAGGAATTCCGCAGCGGCTTCTCGGACCTGCGCCGAAATATCATTTGCCCAACGCAGCACCGTCTCATCGTCCTCGAGCCCGAGGCCGGCTCGGCTAGCCAGAGCCTTGATTGCCGCCGTGCTGACCCTTGGATGGGAATCACGAGCTAATTGGAGGAGCTTTTCCACTGCCTGCGGGCTGCGAGATGGAGCCAGGGCCTCGGCCGCGACCGTGCGTACCTGTAACTGCTCCCACGCGCCCAGATGGAACATCTCTTGATCATCTGCTTTTAACTGGAATTCCTCTTGATCATCTGCCAGTCGAAGCAAGGTTTGAAGCCGCAGCGGCTCTTCCAAATTGCTCAGCACCTTAGCGGCGCTCGCCCGTACATACGGAGACGTGTTCTGTGTCATCGCGAGCAGCAGTGGCGAGGGGAGGTGAACATTCCCGGCGCAGAGCGCGGCAGCGGCAATTCGACGAACATACTCATCCGCATTCTTTGTGAGCTCGCCCAACACTTGAATGCCCGTTGAATCACCTAGTTTGAGGAGACCATAAGCGCCCAGGTATTGTTTGAGCGGATCGCTCTCCTGGACCATGGTGTGCAGCGTGTCTCGGTCGGCGGGCTCTTCCAGCTTTGCCAGCGCTTCAGTAGCGTAAGCCCTCACCATCTGAACGCTGTCTCGTTTAATGACTTCCTGCAGGGCCGGAATTACACCGGCCTGTCCCAGCAAGCCGAGCGCTTTTACAGTGCTCGTTCGAACATCAAGGTCTTGATCCGTCAGCATCTTCAGTAAAGGCTCCGAGGCGGCTGACGCATGTGTCTGTCCTAGAGCTTCGGCCACACGCTGTCGGTCCTGCCACCTGGGGTGGCCGATCCATCGAGCTAGTACCGCGATAGTCAGCCGGGATCGTTCTGCATTCAAGTGATTCTCCTTCTCCAGGTAATAGTGCCTACTTCCAGCGTATCGGCGCTTGCAACTCGCAACGGCATTGGGATAGTCGCTAACGAGAAAAGCGCTGGGGCTCCCCAGGCAACGCACCCTCAAGTAAGGCCGGTGCTCTGGCTGATAGCCCGAGCGAAACCTCGCGTCGAGACCTATCTGCCATCAAGTTTTGACCCACCATCGGTCTCTTTTTCTTCTTCCTGCATAATTCCGTGTAACGCCTCCTCGGCGGCCGCGCGCACAGCCGGCTCGGAATCGCCAACAACTCTTTCGAACAAAGAGGCATGAGCTTCGGTCGCACGCCATTTCCCCAAAACCTGACAGACGGCTACCCGTACGCCCCAGCTAGAATCGGTGATCTGATCGATCAACCGGTGGATCCGCCTTTCAGACTTTGGATAGCTGCCGAGCAAGAGCACTACCTGCTCTCGGACAATATGGCTGGGATGATAGAATTCCATAGCTGCTCAGCAGATCTCGTTCGAACGCTCGTTCAGGATCGATTTTGTAGAGAGCGGCGAGGCCATCTCGTACCAGGTCAGGACTTGTTCCTCTGTTGTCGATCAGTGAGCGGATTTTTTCGTAGGACGCCAGATCCCTGTTATCGCCCAGGAAGCGGATAGCATAGCGTTGCGCGTCAATACTGTGGTGGTATATAGCAGCGCGTGTCTGACCGAGTTCACTTAGTGTCGCCGGTCGGATTTCCTCTTGCGGCAGGATCGGGTAGATGCACCCTGACCTGACCACCCCCCCTGGCGTAGATAGTACTCAGGATAGCAGTGGAGAATCTCGAAGTTACGGTCCCGCTTCCAATTTCATTCCTGGTACAGATCAGCCCATGCATTTCCAGAGTCGGCTTGATGACCTTGACGTAGACCGGCTGGAGATCGGGGTTTGGGCTCATTGACACATAGACGACCGGTAAGAAGATCGGTCCCCGTTGCCTGAGTTCTAAGTGCCTCTGCAGCTGGTTCCGACATTTCCGATTCCTCCTCGAACAGGCAACAAATAAAGGTTGTGCCCTAGCGGCCGCAATTGCCACCTCGTCCGACAGCCCTCTCATATGCCTGAACTCATGATTTTCGTAGCGCGGTGCATGCGACCCGGAAACCGAAGTGAGGGAGCCGCTCGTAGGCAAAACTGAAGGTTCGCGCGATGAATCGCGCGCTGGCCGGGGTCAGGTACCATGCGCCGCCGCGTAACACGCGTTGGTCATCTCTCGGACCCGAGCTAGCAGTCCATTCGCATACGTTGCCCGACATGTCGAGCGCTCCACAAGGTGCTACACCGCAGGGGTACATGCCGACTGCGACCGTGCGGCTCAGGCGACTGGATGAGGTGTTGGCGCATTCGCTTCGCCACTGTGCACCCCACGGATAGGCATAGGCATGGTTGTTGCCGGTGGCCGCCAGTTGCCACTCGGCTTCGCTGGGCAGACGAACTTCGTAGCAGAGTCGGGTACTCAGCCAGCGGCAGAATGCCGTCGCATCGTACCAGGAGACATTCTCCGCCGGGTGGTTCAGGATCTCACGCGACTAAGCACCTGGACTCGCTCGCGTGCTGCCGCTGGCCGCCAGCCCCTTCCACCACTCCGCGTTGCGAAAGCCGTTCTCCAGGAATGCCCGGTATTGGGCATAGGTTACTGGATAGCGTGCAATATAGAAAGCCCCGACGCGCACGCTGCCTGTACCTTCGATCGCGACATCTATCATATGTTCGCCGGCGTATATGGAGGAGCGCAAAGTCCGCTGGGTAGTCGCTGTCTCGATGTCGAGTTGCACATGACACCAGTCTAGATCGGGTAGACCGTCGGGGCGCAAGCCAACGCCGGGCCGTGGATCGCCCAGATCGGCAAGGCGGTCGCCGATTTGGGCGCGTCGATCATGCGTGGTGTCTCGCTCGCTGAGTTCGTCCAGCAGATGGTCAGCTTCTGGACGGGCAAAGGCTTGCTCGGTCTCGCTTATCGGGGGTTTCAGATTGGCCAGCATCTTAATCATGTCGCCAGCGCGGGCATTTGTCCACAAGTAAGCGCGTTGTCGCCCTCTTTCGTTCCATAGCTGCGCGGCCAGCCGCATCTGTGCCAATAGTTGCCGGTCATACAATGTAGATTCGACCCATGCCTGCAGCCTCGGCCAGCTCTTCAGCAGCGCCTCGTGCGCGACCTCGACTACAGGCTGGTGGCTTTCGGATTGCCCCGTGACGAGCAGATAACTCTTGGTGAAGGCGTCTATCAGGCGCAAAGCCGCCTTGTTCGCTGCAAAACTATCACGCACAGTACGCTGCCGGGTGACCATGCCTCGTTCGTCCACCTGAACCAATTCTCGAAAAACCCCTTCACCTGCCGCCTTGGCGTCCGCATCGAGCGCTTTAAATGTCGCTTCTGCGCGTTCGGTGATTGCTCCGGATAGCCCACCGAAGCTCTTGTACGCCTCATGTGTCAGTGTCCTGGTCGGCCCCTCCCGCATCTTGTACAACTCCGCTAGTGCGAACGCTAGCAATGGGAAGGCGCCCGGCGCTGCGATAGCATCTTGCAAGAGCTTATCTTTCAGCCCGCCTTTGAAGGTCAATCCGGCCCGCTCGGCAGGGCGCACGATAATCTCATGCAACGCGTCAATGCCTGGCGCCATCAGGTTATAGACACCAGCGTCCAGCAACTCGGAAAGTACCGGTTTCTCCAGACACCGGTAATAAAAGAGCCTCTTGCAAAATTCAATGAGCGCGACGCAATTCGCCTTCATTAGGCGTTGTGAGCGGCCGAGGCTCAGGCCGGCGCGGGCCGAAACTGCGTGACGCGGAGTATTTGATCGACGGCGAGCGCGACGACGCCGAACATGAGGTGGCATTTGACCTTGATCGCGCCGCGCACGCGGACGGCCCGCGCGCCGAATTCGTCCTTCAGTCGGGCGTTCACGCGTTCGGCCATGGTTCGAAAATCAAAGAGCCGGTCGTCGGGGTCGGGTATGTGGATGAGTTTCATGCGCTCGACTTCTTTGGCCCATTCGGCCTTGGCTTCGTGCTGGGCGCGAAAGTTGCGATCGATGATCGGCGCATGGCCGAGCGCCTTGCTGTGGTCATGGATGGCGGCGGCGTCGTAGGCCGCATCCATTAGATCGTAGAGATAGGAGACGCGGGCGCCGGTCATGGTCATCAAGGGAATGGCGACCTGACTGTCGTGGACGGAAGCCGAAGTCAGTACGCAGGAGACCGGGATTTGGCCGCAGGCGACATCCAGATGCAGTTTGTAGCCGATCCAGGTTTCCTTGTAGCCCTTGCTGTTCTTCTTGGAGCCGACATCGCACGCGGAGGGCAGATCGGCGAGCATCTGATCGAGGTTCTGCGTGGTCTGCCGTTCGAGCCGGGTCGGCTCGGGTTTTGGCCGTTGCTCGTCCTTGCGCGGGCGTCCGCGCTTGCGCGTCGGCTGAGCGCCATCGGGCGGCGGCGGATCCTCACTTTTGTCGTTCGGCCTCCGTCTTGACCGGCTTCTCGCGCGCCTCGATCTCGGTGGCGTCGCGCGCGATCACGCCGACGATGCGCCCGCCGAGCGGGGGATCGGACTGCGCAAACTCCGCGAAGGCGCGGGAAAACGTCGCTTCCGACGGCACTTGCGAGCGTCGTTCCCAACCGAGAATGCGTCGCAGCGACTTGTCGACATCGAGGCGCTCGATCAGCGCGGTGGTGGTAGGAACGCCCAGCACCGCCTTGGCGACGAAGGCCCTGGCGAGGGCGCGGCGATCGCCTTGCGGCCGGCCGGGGCCTCGGGGCGGTTCGGGAACGAAGGCCTCGAGGCCGATCACGTCGAGGGTCGTGACGAGCCGCCCGAGCGCTTCGGTCATCGGGTCGATTTCCTCACGAAGCCAAGGAAACAGAGTGCCCTGGATATGGTTCCAGCGGGCTTTCATGGCGTCGAGAGGATCGTTGGTCATGCCTGTTATCGCGAATCAGGGCGATGGAACCAAAACAATATTTCAACATCCGCTAAAGACAAGGCGTAATATTTTATAGCATATCACTTGAAACGCGCCGGACTTGATCTAAATATATTGCCTCTCTACGTTAGGATGTCCGATTAATTTTGCAACTGCCTCAAAAGTCAGCCCGCAGAGTCACCACTACCTGGAGACGCGCTGTCCTCGCCGCCGCGCCGAGGAACCTGAGAAAAAGCTCGGCATGCTCAGCGGAGACCAGAGAGGCAGTTGCAAAATTATTCGGACATCCTAACGTAGAGAGGCAATATATTTAGATCAAGTCCGGCGCGTTTCAAGTGATATGCTATAAAATATTACGCCTTGTCTTTAGCGGATGTTGAAATATTGTTTTGGTTCCATCGCCCTGATTTGCGATAACAGGCATGACCAACGATCCTCTCGACGCCATGAAAGCCCGCTGGAACCATATCCAGGGCACTCTGTTTCCTTGGCTTCGTGAGGAAATCGACCCGATGACCGAAGCGCTCGGGCGGCTCGTCACGACCCTCGACGTGATCGGCCTCGAGGCCTTCGTTCCCGAACCGCCCCGAGGCCCCGGCCGGCCGCAAGGCGATCGCCGCGCCCTCGCCAGGGCCTTCGTCGCCAAGGCGGTGCTGGGCGTTCCTACCACCACCGCGCTGATCGAGCGCCTCGATGTCGACAAGTCGCTGCGACGCATTCTCGGTTGGGAACGACGCTCGCAAGTGCCGTCGGAAGCGACGTTTTCCCGCGCCTTCGCGGAGTTTGCGCAGTCCGATCTGCCCGCCAAGATGCACGCGGCGCTGATCGAGCGCTCGCTCGGCGGGCGCATCGTCGGCGTGATCGCGCGCGACGCCACCGAGATCGAGGCGCGCGAGAAGCCGGTCAAGACGGAGCCGAACGACAAAAGTGAGGATCCGCCGCCGCCCGATGGCGCTCAGCCGACGCGCAAGCGCGGACGCCCGCGCAAGGACGAGCAACGGCCAAAACCCGAGCCGACCCGGCTCGAACGGCAGACCACGCAGAACCTCGATCAGATGCTCGCCGATCTGCCCTCCGCGTGCGATGTCGGCTCCAAGAAGAACAGCAAGGGCTACAAGGAAACCTGGATCGGCTACAAACTGCATCTGGATGTCGCCTGCGGCCAAATCCCGGTCTCCTGCGTACTGACTTCGGCGTCCGTCCACGACAGTCAGGTCGCCATTCCCTTGATGACCATGACCGGCGCCCGCGTCTCCTATCTCTACGATCTAATGGATGCGGCCTACGACGCCGCCGCCATCCATGACCACAGCAAGGCGCTCGGCCATGCGCCGATCATCGATCGCAACTTTCGCGCCCAGCACGAAGCCAAGGCCGAATGGGCCAAAGAAGTCGAGCGCATGAAACTCATCCACATACCCGACCCCGACGACCGGCTCTTTGATTTTCGAACCATGGCCGAACGCGTGAACGCCCGACTGAAGGACGAATTCGGCGCGCGGGCCGTCCGCGTGCGCGGCGCGATCAAGGTCAAATGCCACCTCATGTTCGGCGTCGTCGCGCTCGCCGTCGATCAAATACTCCGCGTCACGCAGTTTCGGCCCGCGCCGGCCTGAGCCTCGGCCGCTCACAACGCCTAATGAAGGCGAATTGCGTCGCGCTCATTTTTTGCAAGAGGCTCCCAGAGTAAACAATTCTTCAAACTGATCGATAAAGAGCAGGAGTTCCGCCCAGGCGGGTCGCCCGCGCAGGACGAGTTCTACTAATTCGTCCAAGCCGTCACGTTTCTTACTGATCTCGGCCGCCAATTCCCGGGTGTGCCAGCCGTGTTTCGCCAGCTTCGGCGCGAGCTGGGATGCCAGCGCCATAAGTGCATCATCACCGATCTGGCCTGGTGTGAACTGTATATCTAAGATCCAGTCCTGGCTGCCAGGGACGGCGTTGTTCCGCAACCGTGGCAGCAGACCCGCAGCGACCAGAGACGATTTCCCAGAACCTGAGGCCCCAACGACAACGATCGAGTGGTTGCGGGAGCCGCTTAGTCTCTGTACTAACTCATCCGTCTCGCGGTCACGGCCAAAGAAGATAGGCGCTTCGTCCATGCTAAAAGGGCGCAGGCCAGGATAGGGTGATTTAGTCCAATCCGGTTCCTTGGTCGGTGGCGACGGTTCCTTGGCAGGCTCCTTTTCTAGACGCTGAGCCACGATGACTTGCAGATCCTGGTCCAGCAGCTCCTTACAATCAGTCGGCATTTTGTATTCTTTGTAGGAGCTCCTGAATGATCCGTCAGGGTTTCTGAAATCGGCGAAAAACGCTTGCACCCGCTTCCATTGCTCCAGTTTTTCCTCTAGTTGCGGATCTTCGAAGGAAACCGCCGGGGCGCCTTGCTTGCGGTACACCAGAACCTTTGGGACACCGTCGTGTTGCCTGGCGGCATGAAGAGCATCCAGGTACTCATACTCCGTGCCCGACCAATAGGGCTCGCCATTTGGTTTGTGGTGCTTTTCCGATAAGCGCGTACCCATACGATAACCGAAGATGACGACCACGATATCGCAGGCAGAGGGCTTCCATAGCCCCTGCTCCAGCGCTTCTTGCGGTTCCAAATGCGCCGGCATCGCCGTGCTTACCCCAGGCTTGTCCCATGCGACGACCTCCAGTCGTAGCTTATCGCGGTGAGCACGTTCATTTTCGAGGCGCTCAATAACCTCTCTGGCCAGGGCCCTCTCATCCGTCACGTCCCCTGGTGAAGACAGGAACACGCGCAGTTTTAATGAGACGGCTGCGGCCCGTTGCTCAGCATCGGCAGGCGGAGCCACCGACAAAGCAGTAATTCCGAATTGGTTGAGCACATCCTGAATTGGAATTGCGTAGAGGAGATTGCTGGCAGGCGGTATGGGCAGGCCGTTTTGGGCAGGAATCCGCCAGCGTAGTTGCTCCACCAGGACACCGATCACTGCCCCCGGTCCGGGTGGTGACTGCAATACCACCGGGCTGCCCGAATACCCCCTGTAATCACCAAGCTCTTGCTCAACCAGCAACTGCATCACATCGGTCTCATGCCCCTGAGCATTCTTGAAGGGCCGACGTGCGGCGCTGACAGTCCCCGTGAGCTGCGGGTCGTTTCCGCGCGGCCGTGTCTCCACCTGCCAGGCGGCCCTCTCTACCGCATGGCCCACCCTGAGTACGTCCGGCACATCCTCACTCAAATGCAGGACGGCGATGTCACGGTCGTCGTCTCGCTCCACGCGCTCGACCGGAACCCGCCGCCCCGCTTCAGTGGCGAACTGCAGAGATGGAGCCTCTCGGTTGCGGACTACGTGGTTCGCCGTCAACACGACGCGAGGGGTAAGTGCGAAGCCGCTCCCCTCGTCCTTGCCTTGTACCAGGATCCGCCCGCCTGCCACGGCTCACCCCCGGAGTTGCTACTGGTCGCGCTGGTAAAGCACCAACCCTGTGCGCCTGGTAGCCCCTGCAGGCTGTCGGCCACCGCCTTAACCCCGGCTGCAATGGCGCGGCGGATATCGTCCAGCCGGTCTCCTAACTGCTCGGCGACGCTGGAACCCCAACCAATCTCCCGCCCTTCCTCTACCGGAACGACTTGGACAAGCACTTTCTCCGAATCGGCACTGTTCATCGCGACTCTCCTCAGGGGCCTCGCCATAGCGAAAGGTAATATTCTGGCCAAGTAAAGCCATGCTAGTGTAATGTCCCGCAAATATCGACTAATATTTCCCGGTGCGTCAATGGCGGGGAGTTGCGCAGATGGGACGACCGATCAAGCGGCTGCAGGCTGAGCCAAGCGTTGTGACGGAACTGCGACGCCGGGCGCGGTCCACGACGATCGGCGTGCGGGATGGTGTCGAGGCCATTGAACCACATTAGCACACATCAACCGACGGCCCGATCGAGTGCAGGTCGGCACAGGATCGGGAATGGCGGCTATGGGGCAAAAGACCCATTCCCGGCGCCAAGGCTGAGTGGCCGAGTAGGGTCGAAACTCGAAATACAAACTGAGGCACTACCGCTTTCTCGTGGTCTTTCCGATGGGTCGCGCCCCGCCGAGTGGCCGGCGACGGCCGCTTTCCCGCCTTCCCCGCCGCCGCGTTTTCCGCTACGCAGCGCGCTTCTGGCTCGATCTCGAACAAGGCGGACAAGTCCATGCATCGCTATCGCACGCACACCTGCGGCGGCCTCGGCCTCGGCCAGGTCGGCGAAGCGGTCCGCCTGTCCGGCTGGTGCCACCGCATCCGCGACCACGGCGGACTGCTGTTCATCGACCTGCGCGACCATTACGGCATCACCCAATGCGTGGTCGATCCGGATTCGCCCGCCTTCCGTCAGGCCGAAAAGCTGCGCTCGGAATTCGTCATCCGGGTCGACGGGACGGTGCGCAAGCGCCCGCCGGGCACCGAGAACCCGGAGATGGCGACCGGCCTGGTGGAAGTCTATGTGCGCGAGATCGAGGTTCTGGGCCCGGCCGGCGACCTGCCGATGCCGGTGTTCGGCGACCAGCCGTATCCGGAAGACACGCGGCTGAAATACCGCTTTCTCGATCTTCGCCGCGAGAAGCTGCACGAGAACATCATGCTGCGCGGGCGGATCATCGATTCCCTGCGCGCGCGGATGAAGGCGGGAGGGTTCTTCGAGTTCCAGACGCCGATCCTGACCGCCTCGAGCCCCGAGGGCGCGCGCGACTTCCTCGTGCCGTCGCGCCTGCATCCGGGCAAGTTCTACGCGCTGCCGCAGGCGCCGCAGCAGTTCAAGCAGCTCATCATGGTGGCGGGCTTCGACCGCTATTTCCAGATCGCGCCCTGTTTCCGCGACGAGGACGCGCGCGCCGACCGGTCTCCCGGCGAATTCTATCAGCTCGACATCGAGATGAGCTTCGTCACGCAGGAGGACGTGTTCGCCGCGGTCGAGCCGGTGCTGCGCGGCGTGTTCGAGGAGTTCGGCGGCGGCAAGCCGGTGACGCAGAAATTCCCGCTGATCCCCTACGCCGAGGCGATGCTCGAATACGGCGTCGACAAGCCGGACCTGCGCAATCCGATCAAGATCGCCGACGTGACGGACGTATTCGAGCGCGAGGACGTGACCTTCAACGCCTTCAAGCAGGTCATCAAGGCGGGCGGCGTGGTGCGGGCGATCCCGGCGCCCGGCGCGGCAAAGCAGCCGCGCTCGTTCTTCGACAAGCTCAACGACTGGGCAAGGGGCGAGGGCGCGCCGGGCCTCGGCTACATCATCTTCGAAGGCGAGGGCGAGGCGCTCGCCGGCAAGGGGCCGATCGCCAAATTCTTGCGCCCGGAGGCGCAGAAGGCGCTGGTCGCCAAGGCGAAGCTTTCGGCGGGCGACGCTGTGTTCTTCGCCTGCGACAAGGCGGACAAGGCCGCCAAGCTCGCGGGCGCGGCGCGCATCCGGATCGGCAATGACCTCGGCGTCAGCCGGAAGGACGTGTTCGAATTCTGCTGGATCGTCGACTTCCCGATGTACGAGTGGAACGAGGAGGAGAAGAAGATCGACTTCTCCCACAATCCGTTCTCCATGCCGCAGGGCGGGCTCGAGGCGCTCGAAAGCCGAGGATCCGCTGACCATCAAGGCCTTCCAGTACGACATCGTGTGCAACGGCGTCGAACTGTCGTCGGGCGCGATCCGCAACCACCGCCCCGACATCATGGTGAAGGCGTTCGAGATCGCGGGCTATGGCGAGGAGGTGCTGCTGGAAAAGTTCGGCGGCATGTACCGCGCCTTCCAGTGCGGCGCGCCGCCGCACGGCGGCATCGCGCCGGGCGTCGACCGCATCGTCATGCTGCTCGCGGGCGAGGAGAACCTGCGCGAGGTCGTGCTGTTCCCGATGAACCAGCGCGCCGAGGACCTGATGATGGGCGCGCCGGCGCCTGTGACGGCAAGGCAGCTGCGCGAGCTTCACATCCGCCTCGCCCTGCCTGAGAAGTGAGGGCGCCCGGGCCGCTGATGCGCATGGCGGAACTTACGAGAGAACATTACGTTTTAAGGTCGGACGATGCTTTTTCGCTTCGCCTCATGAAAAGGAGGTCTCTATGCTCCGGACAATTCTTGCTCTGATTGCCGCAGCATCGATCTTTGCCTCTCAGACTGCCTTTGCCAACGAAACCGGCGCGTTCGGCGGAGGAGTCGCGGGGGCCGTCGCCGGCGCTGCCGTCGGCGGTCCGGTCGGCGCGATCGTCGGTGGCTTGGGCGGCGCAGCGATCGGAAACTCGATGACCGGTCACCGGTACTATTACCGTCACCGATACGCCTATTATCATCACCACTACCACCCCTACACTCATTAACCGCTGGGCCGGATGACGGCCCCCCAGCGGCGCCAAATTGCGCGCCGGCTCGATCGGGTTTCGAGCGGAGCGTCCGCTTGGCGTTCAGGATGTCGGTGACGCCACCGGAGGGGGTGCGCGGCGTGAGGGCGGCCATGTTCGCCGGCAGGGGTCGCCCCCAAGCCTGCGGTTGAGCATCCTGCCGGGATGGCCTCGGTCGGCGCCGTCGACAGCGGGCCGCGCGACAATGCAAACCAGCTGGCCGGAAGTCGTCGCGAACCTCGGGGAGCGGCCGCAGCAAAGCGTCGCTCTTGTTCGCGGATCGGCCTCATGTTAGCCACGCATTCGAAATCGGGGTATAGCGCAGCCCGGTAGCGCGGAAGTTTTGGGTACTTCAGGTCGCCGGTTCGAATCCGGCTGCCCCGACCATCTAACCCAAATCAATCGCTGCCCTTTGGGACACCACTCGGACCCCTCGTTGGAATGGCGCTCACACGCCGACATTATTGCGCAATTCGAGGCTGCGGGACCGCGGGGACGGAAGGAAGCCCAAGAACCTCGGTGTAAAGCGCGTCGCCATCGATGTGGTGCGCCGCATCCGAAGGATGGTAATTGTCGTAGTAAAAGTAACTATCGGGAGTCGAACATGTCGGCTTAGCCGGATTGAGGCCGTCACGACACGGGTCGGTTACATTGGTCAATTCATATTGCGGCGGGTTCTCTATGATGTTGTCATAGTCTGGCCCCCAGTTGCTCAGGCCGAACACCGCCTTCGGAAATTCGGCCTGAAGTTTTGTGACCAGCGCCCTGTAACCCGGATTGAGGTTGTCGGCGCTGTCGGTGAACACGGGGACTTTCGACGGCAAGAGGGCGATCTCGAACAGACGGGCGCCGAGGGCATAGAGCGTGGTCACCTGCGCCAACGTTGCGGCGTTCACTTCCGCCGGCGTCACAAACTTGTGGTCGTTCAGCCCGCCCAGCAGAAAGAACAAGGACGTCTGCGGGTCAAACGTCACCTTGCCCGACGCGACGTAATTCTGAAATTCGGCGACCTGCTGGGTAAGGCTCCGGGGATGCGTGGCCGGCGGCGCGGGTCCGACAAAGACGCGCGCGCCGCTTTCCGCGAAGTTGACGCCGTCCCTTCCCGGATCCGGATTCTTCGAGGTGGTAAGCGTAATGCCGAAATTTTCCGCCAAATATTCGACCGCAGTCTTGCCGTTGGTCGCTTTGGCGTATGCGCCGGAGTCGGAATAACTGTCGCCGAAGACGAAGAGATCATTGATCACTGCTGCGGCAGCGGGCGCGGGGACCGCGAGAGCGCCTATGATGGCGACAGGCGCAACGGAGGCGTATAATTTGTTACGAGACATAGCCGTCCTCGTAGGTTGGGTTTCGTTTCTACATGATGACCTCCGAATGCATGTCCCGTTTCCGCAAATGATCGGAACGGCCGGGGGGATCCCCGACGACGTCGCAAGACCATTGCGCGACCCCGTTGTCAGAACGCCGGGCCTATCCTAAAAGCGCGCGGAAGGGCCTTGGGTTTCACCCGAGCCGACTCTTGGCTTTGCACGTCGACTTGAAGAGCCTAACATGACCGCTCGCATCTATCTGCCGGCCCGAAGCGCCACGCAGTCGGGCCAGGCGAAGGACAAATGGGCGCTCGAATACGAGCCCGAACTTCCGCGCGCGATCGAGCCGCTGATGGGCTGGACGAGTTCGAGCGACATGAAGTCGCAGGTGAGGCTGCGCTTCGACACGAAAGAGGAGGCGATCGCCTACGCAGAGCGCAATGGGATTGTCTTCCGGGTCGAAGAGCCGAAACCGGCCGCGCGCAAGATTCTGTCCTATTCCGATAATTTCCTTCCGAACCGCGTCGTTCCTTGGTCGCATTGAAGCAACGCATGAATGGCGCGCCGGTTGATCGACATTCGGCTCCGTAGCTCAGTTGGATTAGAGCAGCCGCCTTCTAAGCGGCAGGTCGCAGGTTCGAGCCCTGCCGGAGTCGCCAGCCCTGTCAGCCGTTTGCGCGGAACTTGGGAAAGCTGCCGGCGGCGGAGCGGCAAACGGACGCCGACATTGGACGCGCGGATCGGGCGTCCATTTTAACGATAATTGAGACTGCAACGCGTTCAAGTGGGGCGCCGTCGATTGGCGCTTTGCGTCACGATTCGCGTTCGCCTTTTCCGGAAGAACCAGGAGCCGTCGCTATCGTCGCGGCGGATCATGACGTTGCGTCGGCGCGGGAGTGACTTCGGCACATTCAGAAATCGCTTTTCGCTTCACCGCCAAGATTGTCATGTCAATAAGATAGAGAATGAATTCATCTTCTATTCGTGAAGCGGCTTTACGGATCTTATCCAATTCGATTTCAACATTCTCCAACGTCTCCAGAGCTGACATTAGCGCCCCCTGTCGACTGACATTTTTAAGTTGTCGTGAGGTAAGCTACGTTGAGAACAGGTCATTACCAATAGACAAAATTGGAGAGACCAGAATGAGAACATATTCAAAATTGCACTCGGTTCAGGTAGTCGATTAACCGGCCTGTAAACAAACAATGGGCAGAATTCGAAGCTTCGCAAGAAGCGAAAAACTGCTAGGTTTTCTTGTTCAGAATGGAGGTAAACATGAAAAGCCCCGCGCCGGAGGAGGAGACGACGCGGGGCTGCCGCGCTTTCACTTGAGGACATCAGTGCGCGGGTCGGAGGCAATGTGTCATCGCGTTCTCAATCTGGCAATCGACAAATATGTGGAGGTTTTCGTCATCGCGCCGGCGGGCGCCCTTTAAGCGGAGGGGTGGAGGCCTAGGGGAGCCAATTCCAAGGTGAACAACGAGCGGGCCCGGTGCGACAATTCGCGCGCCGAAAAGCCCGCCCGGGCCCTTCGCGGTGCGTTTGAGCGGCGTTATCCTGATTTGAGGTTGTCGCGGTCGACTGCTAGCGCGATCGTGGGCGGCTTAGACAGCTCCGGGCGGTCTGCAGGCCGCCCGGTGCGGTCGTGTTTTCCGCCGAGGCTGGCGTCATGGCGGAGCTTGTTCTGGACCAGCCCCGCCATGACTTTGATCGCGGCGACGGCGGCCTTGAATCAAACATCGCGCGACCCTGCCTGAGCCGAAACCCTGTCACCGGCGGCTGCGAACAAGCCCCATCGGCGGGGAATCTGGTCCCGCGCCCCAATTTGCTGCGGCGCCACGACAAAAGTCGGCCACTTTCTCGCCCCGATTCGGCGTCAGTTGTGGCTCGAGCGAAGAGCGGGGGTGTCGGCGCCAACGGGAACAACTCGTCGTAGGGCGGCTACGGCGTGACGCGGACGAAAGGCGATCAGGTTGGACCGCGCTCGCCGCGGGAACGGGCGGCGTGCGCTCGATCAGCCGGGATTTGTTAGCGAAATCGAAATGAAGCAGGTTCAATAGTGCCAAGCGGTCTTGAGGGTTCGGAAAGCTGCCGCGCGGGCGGAAGCTCTTGGGCGCGCCGGCGCCGAGACCGCGCTCCGCCTGCCAGCGAGTGAGCGTCGATGAGCCTTTCGCGTCTTGGAATGCCCGCGCTCGCGGCCAGATGGGCCTGGCTCGGGACGACAGGAGCGGGGGTCGCGCTCGCGCTCTCGGGGTGCGCCAACGAGAACGTCAAGCAGCATTACAGCCACGGACACGAATATTTCTCGGAAGCCAAATACGGCCACGCGAGCCCGAAAGTCGTCGCGGACGGGCAGCCTGTGCCGAAGGGCGGCGGCCAGTATCTCGTCGGCCATCCCTATACGATCGCCGGCCACACCTATTACCCATCGGAAAACGAGTCCTATTCCGCGGTCGGCATGGCGTCCTGGTACGGCGCCGCCTTCCACGGTCGCCGCACCGCCAACGGCGAGGTCTATGACATGGCCTCGCTCACCGCGGCCCATCCGACCCTGCCGCTGCCTTGCTACGCCCGCGTGACGAACATGAGCAACGGCTACTCGGTCATCGTGCGCGTCAACGACCGCGGCCCCTATCACGGCGGCCGGGTGATGGACGTGTCCTCGCGCACCGCCGACGTGCTCGGGTTCAAGGGCGAGGGCACCGGGCGGATCAAGGTCGAATATGTCGGCCGCGCTCCGCTCGAAGGATCGGACGACCGCATGCTGCTCGCGTCGCTGCGCACCGACGGGTCGCCCGCCAATCTGAACGGCTACGCGTCGCCGCTGATGGTCGCGGGCGAATCCGAGCCGGGGCCGTCCATCTTCGCCGCCTTGTTCGGTTCCGGCCGCAGCGCGCAGCCCGCCTATCGGCCGGCGCCGCCTCCGCCGTCGCAACCCGAACCTGAGCCCATCCGCGTCGCGGCGGCACTGCCTCCGCCCGTGCCGCCGGAACCGGTTCGGGAGGCGCAGGGCGACCGCCGTCGCGGTCCGGCAGCCGCACGGGCCGGTTCCGCTTCCGCCGGCCCGTCCTTTCGACCTCGGAGCGGCCCATGGCCCGGGCGGCGTCGCCGTGGCTGTTCGTCTGCAGCCGAAGCCGACGCCCATCGCGGTCCTGCCGCCGCGCCGGCCGCTCGTGCAGGCGAGCGCGGAAAAGGCGCTCTACTTCTCCGATCCGTCCGCCGACCGCGTCAAACGCGTGACCCAGAGCGCCTTCGACCGGATGACGCCGGCGAAGGGACCGACGAGCGGAAGAGTAGGCGCCGAAAGCCCCGGTGTCGCCTCACTTCTCGGCGACATTGCGAGGACTTCCCGATCCATGCTGTAAAGCACGCGCAAGGCCGCGGCGCGCGCTCGGCCACAAGCGACCCGTGATAGGAAATCCGGTGGGCTTTGTCAGGCTCAGTCTCGCGTTCCTCGCCGCGGGCCTTTTGGCCCTCGCCGCACCGGCGCGCTCCGAGACGTTCACGAGCGCAGCCGAGGTCGCGCTCATCGAGGATTACGACAGCGGCGCCGTCCTCTATGAGAAGAACGCCGATCAGCCGACGCCGCCGGCCTCCACCGCCAAGCTCCTCACCGCCGAAATCGTCTTTCGCGAGCTTAAGGAAGGTCGCCTCCACCTCGACGACATTTTCGACGTGTCCGAGAAGGCCTGGCGCGAGGGCGGGGCGCACGCGCACGGCGCCGCCATGTTCCTCGCGGTCAACAGCCAGGTGAGGGTCGAGGACCTCTTGCGCGGCCTCCTGATCCAGTCGGGGAACGACGCGGCGATGACGCTCGCCGAGGGCATCGGCGGCACGGAAGAAAACTTCGCCGACATCATGAACAAGCGCGCGGCCGAACTCGGCATGACGCATTCGCATTTCGCCAACGCCCGGGGCAAAGCCAACCCGAACCAGTATGTCACGGCGCGCGACATGGCCCTGCTCGCCGCCCATGTCATCCGCGACGACCAAGAATATTATCACTACTTCAGCGAGAAGGATTTCACCTGGGACAAGATCCACCAGCTCAACCGCAATCCCATTCTGACTATGAATATAGGGGCGGACGGGCTCAAGGCCGCCGACGCCGGCGACGGCGGTTTCGGGCTCGTGGGCACGGCGGTTCAGGACGGCCAGCGCCTGATCGTCGTGATGTATGGACTGAAGTCCGCCGCCGAACGGGTGGAGGAGGCGCGCAAGCTGTTCGATTACGGCTTTCATTCCTTCGAACACCGCACGGTGTTCGAGGCGGGCCAGCCGGTCGGCAGCGCATCCGTCTATGGCGGCGCGTCCGGCGAGGTGCCGCTGGTCAGCGAGCGCCCGATCCTGCTTTTCGTGCCCCGCGGCGAAAGCGACAAGCTCGTCGCCAAGATCGTCTATACCGGCCCCCTGGCGGCGCCGGTCGAGAAGGGGCAGGACGCGGGGCGGCTCAAGATCTGGCGCGACGACATGCTGGTGGTCGACGCTCCGCTGAAGACGGGCTCAGCCGTCGCGCTCGGAGCCCTGACGAGCCGGGCGCTCGACGCCGGGGTCGAGCTTGCGGGCGACGCGGTGCGGGACGCGATGCAGCGGGCGTTCTCGCACAAATGACCGGGGCGCCGACGGGGCCGTTTCATCACCCTCGAGGGCGGGGAGGGGGCCGGCAAGTCCGTGCAGGCGAAGCGACTGGAGGCGAAGCTCCTGACGTTGGGGCTCGAAGTCGTGCGCACGCGCGAGCCCGGCGGCTCGCCATACGCCGAGGAGCTGCGCGAAGCGATCCTCAGCGGCTTTGCCGCCCAGTTCGGGCCGGACGGAGAAGCGCTGCTGTTTGCCGCCGCGCGCATCGACCATCTCGACAAGACGATCCTGCCGGCGCTCGCGCGCGGCGCTTGGGTCGTCTGCGACCGCTTCGCCGATTCCACCCGCGCCTACCAGGGCGTCGCCGGCGACCTGCCGCCCGCCTTTGTCGCTGGCCTCGAGGAGGTGGTCGTCGGAGCGAACCGCCCCGATCTCACGCTCATCCTCGACATTCCCGCGGCGGCGGGCCTCGAGCGGGCGCGCGCCCGGAGAGGGACGGAGAACGCCGACCGCTTCGAGGCCGAAGGGGTGGAATTCCACGAGAAGCTGCGCCGCGCATTCCTCGACATCGCGGCCGGCGAGCCCGAGCGGTGCGTCGTCGTCGACGCGCTGAAGCCGGAGGAGGAGGTCGCCGGGGCCATCTGGTCCGCAGTCGAGCGGCGCCTCGACCCCGAGGGCGCGCCGGGGGAGAGCGCGCCATGAAGAAGACGGAAGCCGAAGAACTTCCCGAATCCGACGCGCTTGCCGGCGCTCCCCACCCGCGCCATGCCGGAGCCCTGATCGGTCACAAGGCGGCCGAAGCGGAGATGCTCGGCGCCTATCGAGGAGGCCGCCTCGCCCATGCCTGGCTGATCGGCGGCCCGCGGGGCGTGGGCAAGGCGACGCTCGCCTGGCGCTTCGCCCGCTTCGTGCTCGCCAACCCCGATCCGAACGCCCCAGCGGCCCAGGAGGCGAACGACCTCGGCGTCGACCCGAAATCGCCAGGCGGCGCGCCTTCTCGCGGCGCTCGCCGCACCCGGATTTCGCGCTGATCCGGCGCGAATGGCTGCCGGACAAGAAGAGGTTTTCGACCGAGATCCGGGTCGAGGACGCGCGCTCGGCGCTGCAGGTGTTCCAGATGTCGGCGGCGTTCGGCGGCTGGCGGGTCTGCATCGTCGATTGCGCCGAGGACCTCAACCGCTCGAGCGCCAACGCGCTCCTGAAGATGATCGAGGAGCCGCCGCAGCGCTCGCTGATCCTGATCGTCTCGCACCGGCCGGGGCGGGTGCTGCCGACGATCCGTTCGCGCTGCCGACGGATCAAGCTCGATCCTTTGTCCGAGGACGAGATCGTCGCCGCGATCGCGGCGCTCGGGCCGCCGTGGAGCGAGGCGGACCCGGCCGCGGTCGCAAAGGCCGCCCGACGCGCGAGCGGGTCCGTTCGCGAGGCGCTCGCGCGCCTGTCGCCGGATGCGGAAGCGGTCGACGCGCTGATCGATTCGACCATCGCCCGCCTGCCGCGTCCCGATCCGCGCGCCGTGCTCAAACTCGCCGACGCGCTGGCCGGCCGGGAGGCGGCGGAAGCCTATGACGCGTTCCACCGCGAGCTCTACGATTGGCTTGCCGGCTACGCGGCCAGGACCGCGTCTTCGGTCGAGCGGGCGGAAGAGCTCGGCGGCGCTCTGGGACCGCATCCGCACGGCGGCGCGCGACACCGAGGCCATGAACCTCGATCGCAGGCTGCATGTTCTGGCGACTTTCGCCGAGATCGCGGCGACGGACCGGGGCCGGCGCTAGGCGAGCGAAAATTCCCTGCGCCGCAGGGAGAGGGCGGGGAAATCGGCCCCTCTCGGCCAAATCGCCATCGAAAAGGCCTTGAATTCAACCTAGAAACGGCAGTTGGAGACCCATAAATCGTATAACACGTTGAATCATCTGGTATTTCTGGCAATTATCTCAAACGCGGAGCAGTTGACGGTAGTTCAGCAATTTCAATAGCTTACGCGCCAACTGCCGTTTCTAGGTTCAAGGGTCTTGCGGCAAATTCCCTGCGCGGCCGAGCAGGGAATTTTTTTTGCCCCGCGCAGGGAACATGCAGGGAATTTTTTCATCCGGGCAGGGAATTCCCGCGCGCCTCCGTCACCGGTCATGGGCGGCTTGTACCGGCTATCGGCGCGCTCGTACTGCAAGAGTTGCGGCGAAATATTCGCTTGCTGTCGCAACCAATTGAAAACAGGTATTTTACCGGTTTGCAGGTGCGCACCCCTTCCCCAGCTTGCTGGGGAAGGTGGCGCGAGGTGTACGATCCGGTAAGATCGCTGACGGATTGGACCGGATACATCGTTGACAGGTCTATTGCACGGCGAGGAGGGCCCCGCCGATGCCTTGGAGTGAGACCTGCGCGATGGACGAGCGGATGCGATTTGTGATTGCGGCGCGTGAGGACGAGGCGGTGATGACGGAGGTTTGCGCCGCGTTCGGGATCAGCCGCCAGACCGGCTACAAATGGCTGGCGCGCTATGCGGCGGAAGGCGCGGAGGGGTTGAAGGAGCGCAGCCGCGCGCCGATCCGCCATGGGCGGGCGCGCGACGAGGAGCTGGTGGCGGCGGCGCTGGCGCTGCGCGAGCGGCATCCGACCTGGGGTCCCAAGAAGCTGCGCAGGACGCTCGCCGACCGCTTGCCGGATGTCGCGCCGCCGGCGCTCAGCACGATCGGCGACTGGCTGCGCAAGGAGGGGCTGACCCAATCGCGTCGGCCGCGCAGGCGGTGTCCGCCCTTTTCTTCGCCGTTCCTGGCCGCCGACGGGCCCAACGCGGTGTGGTGCGCCGACTTCAAGGGCTGGTTTATGACGGGCGACCGCCAGCGCTGCGATCCGCTGACGATCAGCGACGCGATGAGCCGCTATCTCTTGCGCTGCCAGGCGGTGGCGCAGACCGACGGGGAGCACGTGCGCCCGGTGTTCGACGCGGCGTTCTGCGAGTTCGGGTTGCCGCTTGCGATCCGCTCGGACAATGGGCCGCCGTTCGCGTCGGTCGGCGCAGGCGGGCTGTCGCGGCTTGCGGTGTGGTGGATCAAGCTCGGCGTGCGCCCCGAACGGATCGAGCCGGGCAAACCGACGCAGAACGGCCGCCACGAGCGCATGCACCGGACCCTGAAGGCGGACGCCGCCGACCCGCCGGCGGCCACGCTCGCCGAGCAGCAGCGCCGCTTCAGAGGCCGAGTCCGTTGACACAGCCGAAGGCAATATCGCCGACCCGCCGGCGGCCACGCTCGCCGAGCAGCAGCGCCGCTTCGACGAGTTCCGCGCCGTCTACAACCACGAACGGCCGCACGAGGCCTTGGATTTCGAGACGCCGGCGGCGCTCTATCGCGCCTCCGATCGCGCTTATCCTTGCGCCCTGCGCGAGCCCGATTATCCGGACGACTGCGCCGTGCGGCGCGTGCGCTCGAACGGCGTGATCAAATGGGCCGGCGACCTGATCTTCGTCAGCGAGGCCCTGGTCGGCGAGCCCGTGGCGATCGAGGAGACCGAGGCGGGCGAATTGCGGGTTCGCTACGCCGACGTCGAACTCGGATTCCTCGACAAAAGCGGCCGCCTTCGCCGCCGGAAATTGTCGCGGCCGCCCGCGTGGACTTGTGGACAACGCTGAGGCGTTGCCCACAATCCCACAGGAAGAGAAGCAGCAACAGCCGGCCGCGTAAGTGGCCAAAAGTGTCAACCATGTATCCGGTCCAAAGTGTCAACCATCAATCCGGTTGCACAGAAGCGCCGGATGGGGTGCGGCCCGCTGCTTCGGTCCAAGTCGATTTGCACGAACGTCACCGTGGACTTAGGTCGAGCCATTCCTGCACTCCACACCCCATCCGGCCCTTCGGGCCACCTTGTGTCCGCAAATTGTCGAGACAGTCGGCGAACGGGCGGTTGTCCAAGCAACGCGCCGGCCACCCGGACGCAGCGGAAAAAAGGCAAGAAAGATCAAATGAGCGTCGACTTGTTCATTTGGACTTTCCCCCTCGAGGTTTAGCTTCCTTGATCGAGGGTTCTTGCGATCACGACCTTACGAGATGACCAAGGAGCCGTTCATGCGCAACTCTGGGGAAGTCGACCCACCTGCCAAGGGCGGCCCGGCGGGGGATACCGATGTCGGGCGGCAGGATCCCCTCGACCTTTCCACGACGGAGTGGAGGGTGGGCTATCGCCGACCGCCGCTCGCGACGCGCTTCCCTCCCGGCCAGTCCGGCAATCCGCGCGGATCGCGCAAACGGGCGGGCACGTTCGGCGCGGCCATGGCGGCGGCGCTCGGCGAAAAGGTCGACGTGAAGGAGAACGGCCGCAGCCGGCGCATCACCAAACTCGAGGCGGCGGCGAAGCAGCTCGCCAATCACGCGGCGAGCGGCATCGGCGTGCGATGCAGCTCGTTGTCCGTCTGCTCGAAGCCGACAACAGCCGCCCGGCGCGAGAGGCGCCCGAACGCCTCGGCGAGGGCGACAAACTGGTCATTGCCGAGCTGGTGCGGCGGATACGGCGGATGCCGTGACGCCGGCGCGATCGCAGAAGTTCAGGCCCTGCTCACGGCAGTGCTGGCGCGGTCCCGAAGCCTCGAGTGCATAAAGGGGTTGGGTAAACTGAACTGCACCCCTCGGCTGAGACACTGGATTTGAGTGACAAAGCTTTGGTTGTGTCCTTTCAGACGGTTTCCAGTTGGCGGAGTTCGGCTTCGAACTCAACCGGGGGTTTGTAGCCGAGCGCGGAATGCAGTCGGCCGCAATTATAGACGTTTTCGAGGAAGGCGCCGATATCAGATTCGGGCCTCATCGATCGACGCGTTCACTTCTTCCTCCTTCAGGGCTCAGGAATCCCCTCATTTCGAGAACGGCCTGATTTGGGCGCTGGTGGGTATCCATTTAACCGGACTGGACGATTTGTCTCCAAGGGCGGTTCGGCGAAGGTCGCTCCAAGCTGGGCGGATGTCCGCGGTGTCTCGGCGGCTTGGGAGGAACAGCCTTTGGGCTCTGGCTCATAACAAGGTCTTGGTAACGAACCGGTCCATGCGCGACAGCAAGCTCCAGGACCCGGTAGAACAGCATCCCTCTGCTACGTGAGCGGCGGCGATTGAAGCGGAACACGAACTCATCCAGGTAACTGGGCAAGTGTGCGGAATCCACCGCTCCCTGGTGGGTGCCCAGCAGCCATCGTTTGGCAAGGGACGCTATTCGATGCACGCCTGGCAGAAGTTCTCCGGGGTCCTCGCCTCGCGTTGATGCGGCCCGCTGGCTACGGCGGTCATGGATATACCCACTCTTCTCCAACCACCGGTAACCCTGCCAGGCATCGGTGATGACTGTCGCCCCCGGCTCGACGTTATCCAACACGAAGGAGTGAAGCGATTCTGAGGAGGCATCCGCCACGGGCGCCATTCGACAGCGCCCGAATCCCTTCGGCTCGAGGATCTCGATCGCGATACACGTCAGGATCTTCTTCCCTTTGGCACGGCCTCCCGAAAGTCCAGTTTCCTTGCCTCCGATGTAGGTTTCGTCCACCTCCACCTTCCCGCAAAGGCGCTCCCGATCGGGGCAAATCAGCACAGACCGCAAGCGATGAAGGATAGCCCAGACCGTCTGGTAGGAGCCGATCTCCAAGGTCCGCTTCAAGCTCAGCGCCGAGATCCCATCTTTGTCACTAAAAAGAAACTTCAGCGTATGTCATTGATTTCACGTCTCGACTGACACGGCTTCGGCCGTCCTTTCGATGGTCACCCGATATCCAAGATTGATAATTTGTTTGGCGAGGCGGTTGGCTTTGGCCTCCGGCGCCAGCTTGTCGAAGTAACCCGCTCCAAGGTCGCTGTGGAAGGTCCCGTCGCGAAGCATGTGGTAGATCGCGGTCAAGATCGAAGCCGCCACGGCGCAGATCGCTTTTTGCGGACCGCGTCTGGCCTTGAGGCGGAAGAACTGCGCTTTGTAATAGCTGGCTTTGGCTCGCTTGGCCGCCCAAGCGCATTGGACGAGGGCTGTTTTCAACCAAGGGGCGCCCTTGCGCAGTCGGGTGGACTTGCGCTTGCCGGCGCTCTCGTTCTGGCCGGGACACATGCCGGCCCATGCGATCAAGTGACCGGCGGTCGCGAAGCGGCTCATGTCCGTGCCGATCTCCGAAAGTACGGTCAAAGCCGACAATTTGCTGACGCCGGGGATCGAGGCGAGTTGGTCGATCAGGTTGGAAAATCTGGCCTTGTCGGCCGGGCCCTCCGTATCCATGCGCCTGACCCGAGCGTCGACTTCGCCATCGATGACCTTGATCGAGGCGTCCAGCGCGTCCCATTGCCCGAGATGGAGCTTGAGGAGGAAGCGGTGGTGCTCGGTCAATCGCCCATGCAGCGCATCGTACAGTTCCTTCGGTGTGGCCTTGACGCTGCGATGGGCCAGGGCGGCCAGCTTGCGTGGATCGCGCACCCCGGCGATCATCGCCTCGATCATGCGCCGTCCGCTCGCGCCCATGATGTCGCTGATCACCGAATCCAGCCGAATGTTGGCCTCGGTCAGCGTCTTCTGGATGCGTTGAACGTGCCGCGTCTGCTCTCGCACCAACTGCTTGCGGGTCCGCATCAAGGCGCGCAGTTGATGCCTTTCTTCGTCCGGCACGAAGCTCGCCTTGATCAAGCCGTGCGCGACCAGATCGGCAATCCACATCGCATCGTTCATGTCGGTCTTGCGGCCGGGAACCGATTTGATGTGAGCCGCATTGGCGACGACAAGCTCGAATTCGCCGTCGCCCAAGATCTTCCACACCGGCAGCCAATAGACCCCGGTCGCCTCCATCGCCACCACGCCGCATCCGCTCGAGACCAGCCATTCCAGCAACGCCTGAAGGCCATCGGTGGTCGTCTCGTAGGTCCGGCATTCCCGCGCCGGCTTGTTCCCGGACATCGTACGCACGCAGGCAACGATGCTGTCCTTGTGAACGTCCAAGCCGGCGGCGCGATCGTGGATCACGTCCATTGCAACCTCCTCGCCAATCACCGCCGGCAAGGGCGCTTCACAAAAAGGAATCCTAAAAAACAGGCTCCAGAGCGTCGCCGCTCCTTGGCGCAAGTCGAGGTCATCAAGCGCCCCGGGTCCAACTCGCAAGCGAGCTCAAGGCATCACTGAGAGACCGACCTCTTGCCGGCCACAAACGCCTATCGCTAAAATTCGGCCGAAAGCAGACTTCGTTTCATCCAGCGGGGTCGGCCACCGGCCGGTGCTCAACTCGCAAAATACCAACAGGCTGAAAACCAAACCGTGAGTGGAGTGCGGGTCCGGTCGAAGATGGTGCCTGCTATCACTGACCTACGGCTGCCGCATCCAGTGCACTTGAACCTGCCGTCGCCAAGCCGCCATCCTTCCGAATGGCCACAGGACGGGCAGACGAAGCCGTGAGGCCATCTCAACCATTCCAGGTAGTCGAGGCAGTCCGCATCAGTCGGGAACCAGCCCGAAACTCCCCAAGGGACTTAGGGTAGTGGATGCTGGCGAGGGGTCGCTCCATCCATCCAGCATACGCCCAAGTCCGGTTAAATGGATATCCCAGTGGCCTCACGTAGAGCGAATGGGGAGCTTTAAGGCCCCGCGTTTGTCGTGGCGCGACCTCTCTCTCGACGATTGCGAGACCCGAACTCGCACTTCAGGACTTGTCATACGAGAACTCGCCGCATCAAAATGCCAACCTCCAGTTGCATTTTGGCCCTCGAAAAAATGAGGGGATGGCTGAGCCTTCAGGGCGCCATGAAGCGCTCGGCCTTTGCGTAGTCATAAGGGTCGCGGCTCATGCTGATCAGGACGCCGCGAGGCGCCAGCTTTTCGCTATAGTTGGCGCAGGCGTATTGCACGCCCCGGTCGGACTGATGGATGAGGCCGGGCTCGGGGGTCGGTGGACAAGGCCATGTCGAGCGCCTCGATCGCCAGGCTCGCCTCGAGATGGTCAGCGGGCGGAGACCAGCGTGCGATGTAGCTCGTCGTCCGCCTCCTCCAAGCCGGCGACAGCCGCTCGGCGCCGGAGGCGCCCGAACGCCTCCGCGAGGCCGACAAGATCGTCGTCGCCGAGCTGGTGCGGCGGATAGGGGCATCGTCATGACGCTGTCGCGATGGCCGGAGTTCAGGCCTGCTGAGGGCCGCGCTGGCGCGGCCTCGGTCGGGTGCATAAAGGGGTTGGGTAAAATGACCCCGTGATCGTGGCGTATTCGCTTCGCTATTGGCGTATTCCACATGAAGCACCCGGGCCAGCCGGATCGCGGCTGCGATCGGCCGTCCGTCCGCTGTGAGCGCTTCGATTGCGCGAAGCTTCTCCACGATTTCGCTGGGAGTGAATTCCCATGTGGCCATTTCGTCGCATGCCACAGATAGCGACAGCGGGCAGAACTTGGCCAGCGGTCTAGCTTCCTTAATGAGGAGCGAGCCGGTGATTGCTATACCTAGATTTATCAACAACACAGGCGTAATCTGACTACATGAAGTCTTATTGCAGACGTGGCGTTCCCTCGCTGTGCCGGTGAATACGACGCTCGGAAGGTGACGGCGTTAGCAGGCCCGACTACAAATAGCGGGAGGCCATGTTGAGCGCGGGCGAGAGGATGCCGGGCACGACCGATGTCACGAAGCTGGCCGGTCAGCTCGGCGAAGTGCGGTTGCTTCCGGTGGCTCACGAAGGTCATCTAATGCTGGAGGCGACGGTAAAGTTTGGCGTGCAGCATTTCGAGGCCGGCGAATTCGTGGTTTGGGTTGGATTGAAGGAGGCTTTGCTGCGCCTCTCACACCCGGCCTTTGACGCCAGCGAACCCTACCAGGCGAACGTCAAGCCTGAGGTATTCCACGAGTCGTTTGTTAAGAAGACGGATGTGGAGGCATCTGTCAACGCGGAAGCTGGGTTTGGCGGCAAGGTTTTCTCGCTGCTCGGTTTTAAAATCGGTGGAAAGGCGGACGCAGAGCGCAAGTCGTCGATTGAGGTAAGCTCAAAAGCGGAATATTCGATTGTTCTCGCCGAGCCGAGGAACACTTGGCGTATTGGATCTCAACTCGGTGATCCGCGCCATCCGGCTAAAGCATACGCTAAGGGTGTTGAGCATTGTCTGCACGGCGCCTACGTTGCCGGTTCGGAAGGTGAGACTGGGCATGGTGTCGAAAGCAGGAAGGGAAAACTTGCCCTGTGTCGCCTCGACCCAAAGCCGATCCCGCAGGGAGCGAACGACCAGAGGATTACCGCGACCCTCTTTGGCGCGGCTGACTCGTTACAGGTCGCGCTAGACCGCAAGACGCGTCCGTCCACGGCGGCCAAACGCGCCGAGGCGGCGGACCGCGAAAAGGAACTGCGTGAGGCAATAATTCAAATCTGCGTCGAACGTGGGGCAAGAGTGGAGGAAGCGCGAGCGGGTGTCGATGAAGGCCTGACGGGCGAGTATTTTCTCAGCAGCGATACGAAAATGGCTGCTATGAAAATAGCCGCAGGGGTGCTGAAGGCTCCGACAAATCGGCCCGCGCCGCCACCATTTTCACCGATAATGGCGCGCCACAGGCGCTGGTTGCCTCCCAAGATCGGCAAGGCTGATTCAGTGACACCCGGACGTTCCGTTGCCGCGAGGTCAGCGTGAAAGAGCATACTCCCGATGACAGCGGTGGGGATCGAGACCACTCGCGCAGGCCCGGGCAAACGACGCCGCTGGGTCGACTGCTAAAGCAGATCGAACAGATTGCGTCGTCACCCGACCCGACGCTTAGAGGGCTTGCGCAAGCGGCAGGCCTCGATCCGGCGCGAGACTTCGCTGGACTATACCTGAACGGCCTGCCCTTGGCGGACCAAGACATCGGTGGTTTCGATTTTTCCGGGAGCGACTTGCGTGGAACCGGAGTTGAAAGAGCCCGTGGCAGAACAGGTTGTCGGTTCGATGGGGCGCTATTTGATGGGCCATCGCTAG
Source organism: uncultured Alphaproteobacteria bacterium (assembly GCA_963768555.1). Lineage (GTDB taxonomy): Bacteria > Pseudomonadota > Alphaproteobacteria > Rhizobiales > Beijerinckiaceae > Roseiarcus. Next base: position 81,908 of record CAVYIZ010000063.1, on the reverse strand, counting down.
ATCCGAGGGTCATATCGTTCAACAAGCACCTTAGAGACGGCAGCTACCTCCAAAGTGAGAGCTCGTTGCGCGAAGCGCTAACCCACCCTGTTCGACAATACGACGTAATAAGCTTCACCACGTTGATCAGACGGGCGCCGAACGTGGAGCGCGCGGCGCATTGGTTCGAGGAAATGCGCAAGGCAGGCGTCGCGCCCGATGTTCACACGTTCGCCACGCTGATGAACAAGAGCCCAAGCGAAGAGCGCGCGGCGCATTGGTTCGAGGAAATGCGCAAGGCAGGCGTCGCGCCCGATGATGTCACCTTCAACACGTTGATCAGCAAGAGCCCAAGCGAAGAGCGCGCGGCGCATTGGTTCGAGGAAATGCGCAAGGCAGGCGTCGCGCCCGATGTTCACACGTTCGCCACGCTGATGAACAAGAGCCCAAGCGAAGAGCGCGCGGCGCATTGGTTCGAGGAAATGCGCAAGGCAGGCGTCGCGCCCAATGATGTCACCTTCAACACGTTGATCAGCAAGAGCCCAAGCGAAGAGCGCGCGGCGCATTGGTTCGAGGAAATGCGCAAGGCAGGCGTCGCGCCCGATGATGTCACCTTCAACACGTTGATCAGCAAGAGCCCAAGCGAAGAGCGCGCGGCGCATTGGTTCGAGGAAATGCGCAAGGCAGGCGTCGCGCCCGATGATGTCACCTTCAACACGTTGATCAGCAAGAGCCCAAGCGAGGAGCGCGCGGCGCATTGGTTCGAGGAAATGCGCAAGGCAGACGTCGCGCCCGATGTTCACACGTTCGCCACGCTGATGAACAAGAGCCCAAGCGAAGAGCGCGCGGCGCATTGGTTCGAGGAAATGCGCAAGGCAGGCGTCGCGTCCGATGTTCACACGTTCGCCACGCTGATGAACAAGAGCCCAAGCGAAGAGCGCGCGGCGCATTGGTTCGAGGAAATGCGCAAGGCAGGCGTCGCGCCCGATGATGTCACCTTCAACACGTTGATCAGCAAGAGCCGCCTTTCGCGAAGACGACCAGTCCGTGCTGACGATCGATGACCAGCACGGGCACGCGATGGGCGACATCGTCGGACGACAGCGTATAGACGTAGTTGCCGTTGGGCCCCGACATCACGCTATCCAGCGGCGCGGCAAGGGCGTTCTGTTGCACCCCGAGGATGAGGTTGACGGTCACGAACTCGCCCGGCCAAAGCGCCTCGTCGGCGTTGGGAAACATCGCGTACAGCATGTCGGTGCCCGTCGTCGCGGCCACCTGGTTGTTGATGAAGCTGAGCTTCCCCTCGCCGAGGGTCTTTCCCGCCTGCGACAGGGCCTGCACGTCGAGTGGTGATTTGGCTTGCGCCGCTCGCACGTCGTCGAGCTCCGTCTGGGGGATGGGGAAGGTCACGTAGATCGGCGAGAGCTGGGTGATCGTCGCCAGCGTCGTGCCGCCCCCGGCCTGCACGTAGTTGCCCGGATCCACCATTCTCGCGCCGACGAGGCCGGCGGCGGGCGCGTCAATATGGCAATAGGCGAGATTGAGCTTCGCGGTCTCGACACTGGCCTGATCGAGCTTCACCGTGCCTTCGTCCTGCTGGACTACGAACTGCTGATCAACCGCCTGCTGGGTGGCGATCGAATTCTCCTTCAGCAGCGTCTGGAAGCGCGTGAGATCGGTCCTGGCCTCGGCGAGTAGCCTGATCATGTTCGAGCTGCGCCTGAGCGTGGTCCAAGGCGGCCTGATAGGGACGCGGGTCGATGAGAAACAGGGGATCGCCCTTCTTCACCATCTGTCCCTGGGTGAAGTAGGCTTCCATGACCTGTCCATTCACCCGAGCCTGCACGTTGACGGTCTCGATCGGCTGAACGGTTCCAAGCGCGTGTACGAAGATGGGGACGTCCCGCTGCGTCACCACAGCGGCCGTGACCGGAACCGCCGCCTCCGGCTGTTGCGCCGGCGCGGCCTGCATAGACGCATGTCGCGTCTCATAGAATGCGGCGGCCGAGGCCAGTGCGACAGCCACGGCCGCGAGCGCCCATCGGGGGCGAATGCGCATGTCCTCCTCGCCATTGTTGTTGGACCGCGGCGGATAACGCGCGGGGTCCGCGCGGGTTGGGCGCGGGCCCCTGGGACATCGTCACTGCAGCAGCCTGGCGCCGCCCGTAGCGATCACGACGTCTTCGGGAACGGGAGCGCGATGTACCGGTCGCCGTTGGCGGTCTGAACCCGCATCAGGACGGCCTTCCGGCCCTCCTGTTTCGCGTTCGCGATCTCGGACTTCACATCGCTCGGCGTGGAAACCGGCTTGCCGGCGACATCGAGGATGACGTCGCCCGCGGTCAGTCCCTTCTGGGCCGCCTCGCCGGTCGGGTTGACGCCGACGATCGCGACTCCCTTCTGGTTGGAGCCCTCGACCTCGTGCGCCGGGGCAAGCCGAAGGCCGAAACTGTTCGGCTCCTGCGGCGCGTTCGACTGGGCGTTGGCGACATTCTCGTTCTTTTGCGGCGCCAGCGTCACGTCGACGGTCTTCTCGGCGCCGTCGCGAATGAACGTAAGCTGGACCTTGTCGCCCGGCTTCATCATTCCGATCTCGCCGGGTGAGGTCGCCGGCGTCCTTGACCTCCTGCCCGTTCAGCTTGGTGATGACGTCGCCCGGCTGGAGGTCTGCGTCGGCGGCGGGCGTCCCCGGCATCGTCTTGTCGATGATCGCGCCTTGCGCGTTCTTCAGCCCGAGGGCCTCCGCCATATCCGGACCGACCGGCTGGATTTGCACCCCGAGATAGCCGCGCTCGACGACGCCGCCGTGCTCGAGCTCGCTGACCACCCGATCGACCGTGCTGGCGGGGATGGCGAAACCGATGCCGACGCTGCCGCCCGAGGGGGAATAGATCGCCGTGTTCACGCCGACGACCTGGCCTTCCTCATTGAACGCAGGTCCGCCGGAATTGCCCTTGTTGATCGGCGCGTCGATCTGCAGGAAGCGGTCGTACGGACCGTCGCCGATGTTGCGGCCCTTGGCGGAAACGATCCCGGCCGTCACCGTGCCGCCGAGCCCGTAGGGGTTGCCGATGCAGACGACCCAGTCGCCGATCTTCGGCGTCTCCTTGGCGAAGGTCACATAAGGATAATCGCCGGGCTTATCGACCTTCAACAGCGCGAGATCGGTCTTCGGGTCGGTCCCGACCACCTTGGCGTCGAGAACTTTGCCGTTGTCCATGGTCACGGTGACGGACTTCGAATTCTGCGCGACGTGATCGTTGGTGACGATGTAGCCGTCGGCCGAAATGAAGAAGCCAGAGCCCTCGCCCACAACCATTTGCTGCGGATTGGCTGGGGCGCCGTTCTGCTCGCCGAACCGCCTGAGGAACTGCTGGATCTCCGGCGGCAGATCGCCGAGCGCGGTGTTGGAATCGCCCTGTTCCATGATCTTGACCTTGACCGAGACCACCGCCGGTTTGACGCGGGCGATCAGCGGCGCAAAGGACGGCACAAACGCCTGCGCGCTCTGCTCCTGCGTGGCCGGCGCCGAAACGTCGGCGGCCTTGACGAGGTGAGGCGCGCTCAAAGCGCCTTCGCCCATCGCGCCCGCCGTCGCCAGCGCAAGAACGGCGGCGGAGGCCAGAATGCGGGTGCGGTTGCGGTTGCGGTTGCGCGAGAGGGAGGAAGAACGAAATACCGACATGATCAACTCCAATTCGAGTTGTTTTCCCGATGGCTGGGTCGCAGCCTATTCGCGGACAGAATGCTCCAGGCAGCATGTCCGCACTTTGGCCAATGCATTAAGATTTCTCAACGAATTGACATCGTTAGCGAACCGCGCCGGACGCGACGCGATTACTTGAACCTGACAGGACCCTCACATGTTCCAGTCCGGCCGCTCGGCGGTATTGACGGATTCTCAAGCTATTCGACACCGCCGAGTCGGCGGCCGTTCTTTCCCGTGATTCTACGAGATCCTTACGGCGGGACGCTGCCTCCCGTCTCGAATCTTTACGCGGGGGATGTTGGATAGGGTCGAGCCAGGCGCAGTCGCGGAGCCGACAACGTTCGGCAACTCCATCAGCAACTCCATGAAGCCCTTTTTCAGTCGCGTTCTGGAGCCTCGTGCTCGTGGCGGCTTTGGTCAGCTGCCGGTAGGGCAGCACGGTCGCCCTCATGTTCTTCGCTGCGCTGTTGATGACGGGCGCCTTGGTCGCTTCTCATTTGGCGGTCTCGCCGCCCTGATGGAGGCCGAGTTTACCGAATCCTTCTGCGGGGGCCGGGCTTTCCATCTCGAACGCTTACGCCGGCGAGGGCAAATATCGCCTCGAAAGGACAAACTGGAGGTTCATCCATGGGTAGTCAGGCGCCGGACGCAACCACAGCGGCGAGCATCCACGGACAAACGATGGCCGATTTCGATGCCGCCAGCGCGGAAGAGCCGCCGGCGCCTTCGGACATCTTCGCCCGTCTCGGCGTGCTCATCGCAGTCGCGCTCTGCTTCGGGCTGGCGGCGCAACTCCTGGTCGGCGTCCCGCATTAAGGGGCCGCTCTGCCACTTGGTGCGGCCAAGGCTCGCCGAAGGCGGCCCGCGTCAGCGGGTTCGGCCTTGTCGCCGAGCACGGAGCAGCCATGGCGGACCAGGCCTTTAAGCGCGCGGCGCATTGGTTCGAGGAAATGCGCAAGGCCCGATGATGTCACCTTCAACTTCAACACGTTGATCAGCAAGAGCCCAAGCGAAGAGCGCGCGGCGCATTGGTTCGAGGAAATGCGCAAGGCAGGCGTCGCGCCACAATGACCGCTCCGTCGGCTGCTGGAGCACCTGATCCGTGCTCGGCGTCAAGGTCGAGCCCGCTTCGCGGGCCCCCCCGATCAAGTCCTGGATCAAGTCCGGGGCTTGACCCCTCCGCGCGGCTCAGGTCCTTTGCCAGCCGCTTCCGCGGGCGTCTCCGCGGGCGAAAGGGTCGTCGTCAACGGGCAGTACAATCTCGCCGACAACGTGAAGGTTGCGGTCGAACAGCCGTCGAAGCCGGCCGCCTCTCCGCCATGAACATATCGGAAATCTTTATCCGTCGGCCGATCGCGACGGCGCTGCTGATGGCGGGGCTCTTCGCCTTCGGCGCCGTCTGCTTCAATCTGCTGCCGGTGTCGGCGCTGTCGAGCGTCGATTTCCCGACGATCTCGGTCTCGGCCCAGCTCCCCGGAGCGAGCCCCGACGTGATGGCCTCGACGGTGGCGACGCCGCTCGAAGAGCAGTTCACCGCAATTCCCGGCCTCGCGTCCATGACGTCGACGAGCGGCCTGGGCACGACGTCGATCACGCTGCAATTCGATCTGAGCCGCAGCATCGACGGCGCTGCCGCGGACGTGCAGACCGCCATCAACGCGGCAAGCGGCCTGTTGCCGAAGAATCTGCCGAACCCGCCGACCTACCGCAAGACCAACCCCGCTGACGCGCCAGTGCTCATTTACGCGGTTCATTCCGACGCCTATCCGATCCAGGACATCGACCAATATGCGAACACGCTGCTCGCCCAGTCGCTGTCGCGGATAAACGGGGTCGGTCAGGTGATCATCGCCGGCGCAGCAGCAACCGGCCGTGCAGGTGCGCCTCAACCCGAACGCGCTCTCGGCCATGGGCCTCGGATTCTCGCAAGTCGCGAGCGCCATCGAGAACGCCAGCGTCGACCAGCCGAAGGGCAACCTTGAGGGACTCCGCCAGGAATTGCCCATCGACACCAACGACCAGCTCACCAACGCCGCGCAGTTCCGGCGTGTGATCGTCGCCTACAGCAACGGAGCGCCGGTCGAGCTCGGGGACATTGCGACGGTGTCGGATGGCTCTGTCGGCGATCGCACCGGCTCCTGGTACGGCGAGAAGCTGTCCGAGGTCCTGCTGATCGAGCGCGCGCCGGGCGCCAACACGATCGACGTCGTCGACAGCATCAAGGCGGCTCTGCCGCAACTCGAGAAGTCGATTCCGCGCTCGGTGCACGTGGACCTCGTCTCCGATCGCTCGCAGGCGATCCGCGCCTCGGTCTCGGACGTCGAATATACGCTCATGCTCACGCTCGCCCTCGTGGTCATGGTCATCTTCCTTTTCCTGCGCGAGCTTCTGGGCGACGTTCATCCCGAGCATCGTGCTCCCGGTGGTGCTGGTCGCGACCTTCGCCGGCATGTATCTATTGGGCTACAGCATCGACAACCTGTCGCTGATGGGCCTCACCATCGCCATCGGCTTTCTCGTCGACGACGCCATCGTGATGATCGAGAACATCGTCCGTCACATCGAGGCCGGCGAGAAGCCGTTCGAGGCGGCGATTCACGGGCGCGGGCGAGATCGGCTTCACCATTCTCTCGATCACGCTTTCGCTCGCGGCCGTGTTCATCCCGCTCCTCTTCATGTCGGGCGTGGTCGGCCGCCTCTTCCACGAGTTCGCAATAACGGTGACGCTGGCGATCTTTCTGTCGGCCTTCGTGTCCCTGACGCTTACGCCGATGATGTGCGCGCGATTCCTCAGCGCGCGACACCGGAAATCCCGGGTCGGATGAGTCGCTGGCTCGAGAGCGGCTTCGACCGGATGCTCAGAGCTTACGACCGCGGCCTAGTCTGGGTTCTCTGAGCGCCGCTTCCTCACGCTGCTCGCGACCCTCGGTCTGACCGTGGCGACCGTGTTTCTCTACATCACGATCCCGAAGGGCTTCTTCCCCGAACAGGACACCGGCTTCATCTTCGGCGAGGCTCAGGCCCGCCAGGACATCTCATTCCTCTCGATGACCAAGATCGAGAATGAGTTCGCCGCGATCATCCTGAAAGATCCGGCGGTGTCGGGGGTCGTGGGCTTCGCCGGAGCGACGGGCGGCAACGCCGGCGAAAACACCGCCCGCATGTTCATCCAGCTGAAGCCGTTCGCTGAGCGGCCTTCAGCCCAGGAGGTCATGGCGAGGCTGCGGCCCGAGGTCGCCAAGGTCGTCGGCGCGAAGTTCTTCATGCAGGCCGGGCAGGACATCAATATCGGCGGGCGGCTCGAGCAGGCTCAGTATCAATACACGCTGACCGACACGAATTCCGACGAGCTAAACCATTGGGCGCCGATCCTGCTCCAGAAGCTCGAGGGCATGAAAATCCTCACCGACGTCGCCTCGGATCAGCAGATTGCGTCGCCCCACATCGTCGTTGACATCGACCGGGACTCCGCCGCGCGGCTCAACGTACCGATCGCCAACGTCGATGCGGCGCTGAACGAATCCTTCGGCGAGGCGCAAATCGCGACGATCTATTCCTCCAGCCAGCAGGCGAAGGTGATCCTCGAAGTCGAGCAAAAAGACCAGTACGGCCCGGCGGCGCTGGCGAACATCTATGTCGCCAACATCACGGGCGGCCAGGTGCCGCTCTCGGCCATCGCGCACGTGACCCGCAAGGTCGAGCCCTTGACCATCAATCATCAGGGCGTCTTTCCGTCAGTGACGCTGTCGTTCAACCTGGCGCGCGGCGCTTCCCTCAGCCAGGCGGTCGACGCGATTACAGCCGCCAAGACGAGCCTCGGCGCGCCCGGCACGCTGACCGGCCAGTTCGAGGGAACGGCGCAGGCGTTCCAGGCGTCGCTCGTCACCAAGCCGCTCCTCGTCCTCGCGGCGATCCTGACGATCTATATCATCATGGGCATGCTCTACGAGAGCTTCATCCACCCGATCACCATTCTTTCGGCTCTGCCGCCGGCGGGAGTGGGCGCGCTGCTCATCCTGATGGCGACCGGCTATGATCTGACGCTGATCGCGCTGATCGGCATCATCCTCTTGATAGGCATCGTCAAGAAGAACGCGATCATGATGATCGACTTTGCGCTAGTCGCTGAGCGGGAGGGCCATTTGAGCGCGACGGACGCGATCCATCAGGCCTGTCTGCAGCGCTTCCGCCCGATCATGATGACGACGCTCTGCGCGCTGATCGGGGCCTTGCCGCTCGCGGTCGAGCAAGGCGCCGGCTCCGAGCTGCGGCGCCCGCTCGGCATCGCGATCATCGGCGGCCTGCTCGTGTCGCAATGGCTGACGCTTTACACGACGCCGATCGTCTATCTCTATCTCGACCGCTTCAGCGACTGGCTCACCCGCGCGCATCCGCTCGCGTGGATGCCGATGCGCCGCGCGGATTAGCCCACTCCGCATCGCTGACGCCCGCCAGACTCCGCACTCGCGCCCGAGCGCAAGCCTCGTCACGAGACCGCCTTTTCCGGGTAGGCGGCCTGGACCGTCTCGTTGGCGACGATCTCCGCCAGCGCCGTCGGCGAGCACGGCGCCGCGGTCGAGGACCGTGACGCGGTCGGCCATGCGCAGAACGAGGCGCATGTCGTGCTCAATCAGGATGATTGCGAGGCCCCTCTCGCGGTGAAGCCGGCCGATGAGCTGCGCGATCTTGTAGGTTTCCCGGTCGCCCATTCCCGCGGTCGGCTCGTCGAGCAGCAGCAGGCGGGGGTTCAGCGCGAGGGCCATCATGATTTCGACGGTCCTCTGGTCGCCGTGGCTGAGCTCGCCCGCCGCCCTGCCGGCGTTGCGGGCAAGGTCCGATCGAGGCCGAACTGGGCTTGCCGGGCGCCGGGTTCGCGGCCGCTGGGCGCGACGATTCTTGCTCGAGGGCCGAAGGGATTCCGCTAGCGCGCGGACGACGGCTCGGCGAGCTGCGCGGCTTTCAGGATGTGATCGGCAAGCAGGCGCGCCGCTTGCTCCGCACTGCGCCCGATCGCGGCGTCGAGAATGAGCCGATGCTCCGCGGCGGATTGGGAGCGCGGGAAGGGCTTGGTCTTCAGCGACAGCATGCGATAGCGACGGCTGTGGTCGTACATGGCGCGCAGATAGAGGCGCAGCCAGCGAGAGCGGCAGTTGGAGATGAGCGCTTCGTGAAACTCCTGATTGGCGCGCTCCCAGGGCTCGCCATAGATTTCCGGCTCGGCTTCGACCAGCTCCTCGACCTTCGACAGCTTGTGGTAGGCGCCGACGACTCGCGCCTCCCAGTCGAGGTCGGCGGCGGAGATCGACTGCTTGAGCGCATGGCACTCGAGCAGCTGCCGCATCTCGGTGATCTCGCGCAGGTCCTCCGTGGAGACCGGCAGGACCGCGAAGCCCTTCTGGCCCTCGGCGACGACAAGCCCGTCCGCTGCGAGGCGCGACAGGGTCTCCCGCAGCGTGTTGACGCTGACGTCATAGGCCTTGCTGAGCTTTTCGAGTTTGAGCTTGGCGGCCGGCGGCAAAACGCCGAGGATGATGTCGTGGCGCAGCCGCTCGTGCAGCGCCTCCGTCAAAGTCGACGCTCCGCCGCTTCTCGCCGCCCGTTCGTCCATCGCTGTCAAATTCATTTCAGCCCCGAAAGACAGCATTTCATATTGCAAGACTTTTTGCAACATAGTATGAAGGCAAAAATGTAGGAGATTTTATGCTCAGATGGTCGATCGCTTCCGTCTGCATGGGCGGCGCCCTGGAGGGTAAGCTCGCCGCCGCGGCGAAGGCGGGCTTCCGCGCGGTCGAACTGTTCGAGAACGATCTAACCTTCTTCAACGGAAAGCCCAGGGACGTCCGGCGCATGGCGGCGGATCTCGGGCTCGAAATCGTCGCCCTCCAGCCCCTGCGCGATTTCGAGGCGATGCCGGAGCCCATCCGGGGGCGAAACTTCGAGCGCGCTTCGCGCAAGCTCGAACTCATGGGCGAACTCGGCGTCCGGCTTCTCTGCGTCTGCTCTAATGTCTCGCCGGAAGCGATCGACGACCCGGCGCGCGCCGCGGCGGATCTGGCCGAGCTCGCCGACCTCGCCCGCCAGAATGGCATGCGGATCGGCTACGAGGCGCTCGCCTGGGGCCGATGCGTGAAGGACTGGACGGCGGCCTGGGAAATTCTGCGCGCCGCGGACCGCGACAATCTCGGCATCGTGCTCGACAGCTTTCACATCTGCGTGCGCGGCAATCCGATCGAGCCGATCGCGGCTCTGCCCGCCGACCGGATCGCGCTCGTCCAGGTGGCCGACGCGCCGGCGCTGGTCATGGACCCGCTGTCGCTGAGCCGGCATTACCGATGCTATCCCGGCCAAGGCGACTTTCCGGTCGTCGATTTCCTCGACGCCGCGACGCGCGCCGGCTACCGGGGGCCGCTGTCGCTGGAAATCTTCAACGATCAGTTCCGCGGCGCGTCGGCTGCGGCGATCGCGGTCGACGGCATGCGCTCGCTGCGCGCCGCTGGCGAAGCGCTCGCCGCGAGGCGGGCGGAGCGCGGACGCGCCGCTCGCCGATTTGCCGCCCCTTCCGCCGCCGCCCGTCGTCGAGCGCGCCGAATTCATCGAATTCGCGGTCGGGGACGCGGAGGCGAAGGAGCTCGTCGCGCTGATCGAAGGCCTCGGCTTCCGGCTCGCAGGGCGCCACCGCTCGAAGGACGTCGAACTCTTTGCGCAGGGCGGGATCAACCTCGTCGTCAACCGCGAGCGGGAGGGCTTCGCCCATTCCTTCTCGCTGCTGCACGGTCCCTCCATCTGCGCATTGGCGCTCGGCGTCGATTCCGTCGACAAGGCGCTCGAGCGCGCAGCCGCGCTCGAATGCCAGGGCTATGTCGGCAAGATCGGACCGGGCGAAGCGACGCTGCCCGCCGTCGCCGGAGTCGAGGGCAGCCTCATCTATTTCATCGGCGCCGAGGATCCGAAATGGCGCGACGACTTCGAGCCGGCGCCGGGGCCCGACTCCTCGGGGCCTCTGCGCAAGGTCGACCATCTCTCCAATGTCGTTCGCCGCGGCGAATTTTTGAGCTGGTCGCTGTTCTATCGCACGGTGCTCGGGCTCTCCCCGGCGCCGCAGGTCGAAATCGCCGATCCGCACGGCGCCTTCTTCAGCCGGTCGGTGCGCAGCGCCAGCAACGAACTGCGCATCGCGCTCAACATCGGCGAGGGCGGGGCGACGGGCGTGTCGCGCTTTCTCGACGCCTTCGGCGGCGCCGGCTATCAGCAGATCGCGCTGTCGACCGACGATATTTTCGCCGCTGTCGAGGCGGCGAAGGGCAGGGGCGTCGCGTTCCTGCCGATCCCCGACAATTACTACGACGACCTCGCGACCCGCTTCGACATCGCGCCCGACCTGCTCGCGCGCATCCGCGCGCTCGGCGCGCTGTACGACCGCGTCAAGGACGGCGAGTTCTTCCACGTCTACACGCGAACCTTCCGCGACCGCTTCTTCTTCGAAATCGTCCAGCGGCGCAATTACGACCTGTTCGGCGCGGCCAACACGCCGGTGCGGCTCGCCGCGCAGGCGAGCGTGGCGGACGCCGAGAAGCGAACGGAGATCGAGTTCGAATGACGTCTCAGCAGCGGAACCGGCAGCAATGATCAACGGCGACACGCAGATCATCGCTCACATCGGCTATCCGACGACGACGTTCAAGTCGCCGATGATCTACAATCCCTGGTTCGAACGGCGGGGCGTCAACGCCGCCGTCGTTCCGCTCGGCGTCAGGCGCGAGGACTTCGGCCGCGCCTTCCTCCGCTTCACCAATTTCCACGGCGCGCTGATCACCATGCCGCACAAGGTCTCGGTCATCGCCCTTCTCGACGAGGTTTCGACCGCGGTGAAGGTCGCTGGCGCTGCAACGCGGTGCGCCGCACGAACGACGGACGGCTGATCGGCGACATGTTCGACGGCGAGGGCTTCGTCCGCGGCGTCGGGCACAACGGCGGGTCGCTCCGCGGCAAGAGGGTGCTCGTCGTCGGCTCGGGCGGGGTAGGCTCGGCGATCGCCGCTTCGGCGGCGGCGGCGGGGGCGGCCGAGATCGCGCTCTACGACGTCGACGCCGCGTCGATGGAGGGCCTCGGCAACCGGCTCATGCGGAACCATCCGCGCCTGAAGGTTTCGCTGGGGTCGAACGACCCGAGCGGGTTTGACGTCGTCGTCAACGCAACGCCGCTCGGAACCTACCCGGGCGATCCGATGCCGCTAGACGTGTCGCGGCTCGTGCCCGCGACCTTTGTCGCCGAAGTGGTGATGAAGCACGAGACGACCGCCTTTCTCGCCGCGGCGGAGGCGCGCGGCTGCCGGACCCAGGTCGGCACCGACATGCTGTTCGAGCAGATCCCCGCCTATCTCGAATTCTTCGGCTTCCCGCAGGCGACGCCGGAGGAGCTGAGGGAGGTCGCAGAGGTCGAATACTGAAGATCAACGTCAAGGGAGGAACGACGTGAGCCAGGCGATGACGCATGAGCCGCCAGGGCGGCGTCAGTCGAAGACCGCCGCCGCCAGCGGCTGGATCGGTTCGGCGTTGGAATATTATGACTTCTTCATCTACGCGACCGCGGCGTCGCTGATCTTTCCGCAAACGTTCTTCCCGTCCAGCAATCCGACCGTCGCGATCGTCGCGTCGCTCGCGACCTACGGGGTCGGCTACGTCGCCCGGCCGATCGGCGCGATCGTGCTCGGCCACTGGGGAGACCGGCACGGCCGAAAGAACGTGATGCTCGTCTGCCTGTTCCTGATGGGCGCGTCGACGATGGCGGTCGGACTGCTTCCGACCTATCCGCAGGTGGGGGGTCTGGGCGCCGATCCTGCTCGTGATCCTGCGCCTCATCCAGGGCTTTGCGGTCGCGGGCGAAATATCGGGGGCGAGCTCGATGATCCTCGAGCACGCGCCGTTCGGCCGCCGAGGCTATTTCGCCAGCTTCACGCTGCAGGGCGTGCAGGCCGGGCAGATCCTGGCGGCGGCGGTGTACCTGCCTCTGAGCTACGCGCTGTCGAAGGAAGCCTTCGTCTCCTGGGGATGGCGCGTGCCGTTCCTGCTCAGCGTTTTCGTTCTCATCGCCGGCTACGTGATCCGGCGCGAAGTCGAGGAGACGCCGGCCTTCGCCGAGGAGCGGGCCCATCGCGACGTCCCCAAGGCGCCGGTGATCGACGCGCTGACCAACCATTGGCCAGACATGCTGCGCGTGGTCTGCATGGCGCTGATGAACGTCATTCCGGTGGTCGCGACCATCTTCGGCGCGGCCTACGCGGTGCAGCCCGGCTACGGCGTCGGAATGGACAAGAGCGTCTACTTATGGATCCCGGTCGTGGGCAACATCGTGGCGGTGGTGGTTATCCCGTTCGTCGGCGACCTCTCCGACCGGATCGGCCGCCGTCCGCCGGTCATCCTCGGCTCGCTCGCGGCGGGCCTGCTGTCGTTCGCCTATCTCTACGCCATCAGCATCAAGAACGTGCCGCTCGCGTTCGTCTTCTCGATCCTGATGTGGGGCATCGTCTACCAGGGCTACAACGCCGTCTTTCCGAGCTTCTATCCCGAGCTCTTTCCGACCCGCGCGCGCGTCTCCGAGATGGCGATCGCGCAGAACGTGGGCACGATGCTGACCGCGCTCCTGCCGGCGGCCTTCGCCGCAATCGCGCCGCCGGGCTCGACGAACGTGCCGATGACGATCGGCGCCTGCGCGTTTGGCGTCACCGTCATCTCCGCGATCGCGGCCTTCACTGCGCGCGAGACCAATCGGGTGCACCTGAACGATCTCGGCGAGCCTGGGGCCGTCGCGGTCGGCAAGGTCGAGTATGATCAGCTGCGCCGGCAGGCCGCCGCCGCCGGCTGAGCCCGTGCGGCGGCGGTCGAATTTTCGGTGTAGGCGAATCATGCATGAAATGGCGCTGACGGAGAGCATCGTCGAAATCACGGTCGAGGCGGCGAAAAAGCAGGGCGCGGAGAAAGTAAAACGGGTGTTCGTCGACGTCGGCGCGCTCAGCCACGTCGAGCCGGACGCGCTGCAGTTCTGCTTCGCCGCCGTCTCCGCCGGAACGATCGCCGAGGGGGCGGAGCTCGAGATCGACGGCGTTCCCGGCGCGGGATGGTGCCTCGATTGCGGCAAGACCGTCGCGCTCGCCGAGCGGTTCGGCGCGTGCCCCGAATGCGGCGGCGCCCACGTCCAGATGACGGCGGGCGACGAGCTGCGGGTCAGGGAAATCGAAGTCGAATGAGGCGAAGGCCCCTCATCCGGCGCCGAGCCCGTCGCAAGACGCGCGTTCATTCGAACGCCCTATGGCGCCACCTTCTCCCGCAGGCGGGAGAAGGGTAGCGGCTGCGCGCCGACGAACCTCAGGCGCGGACGCCGGTGAATTTCGCTTCGCCGAACATGCCGAGCTTCACCGACCCGGACATCGTGTGGCCGTCGACCATGCCCTTGAACTCCAGCGTCATTGGCATCGGCGAGGTGATCGTGACGGACCAGCTCGCCTCGTCGCCGTTGATGACGCCGTCTTGAATGGCCTGCGATCCGTCGGGGCTCGAGTGCGTGCCCGTCAGCACGCCGCCGGAGGTCTTCGCCTCCAACGTCGATTCCTGCGTGCCGATCGGCGTCTCCAATGTCAGATTCCAGGTTCCATCGATCGCCATGCGCTGCGCGCGGACGCCGGTGAATCTCGCTTCGCCGAACATGCCGAGCTTCACCGACCCGGACATCGTGTGGCCGTCGACCATGCCCTTGAACTCCAGCGTCATTGGCATCGGCGAGGTGATCGTGACGGACCAGCTCGCCTCCTCGCCGTTGATGACGCCGTCCTGAATGGCCTGCGATCCGTCGGGGCTCGACTGCGTGCCTGTCAGCATGCCGTCGGCGGCCTTCGCCTCCAGGGTCGATTCCTGCGTACCGATCGGCGTTTCCAATGTCAGGTTCCAGATTCCATCCATGCGCTGCGTCCTCTCGCTTCCAGCCAAACGGCCCGGATCAAGCCGTGCCAATCCGCTCGCGGACTGTCAACACATTGAGCAGATTATCGGGTCTTTTTACAAGTAATGCGTGTCTGTCAGGGCAGGAATTCCGCGGCTTCCGCCGGCAGCGTCAAAGTTCGCGAAGCACATGGATTTCAATATCTTGCGATGAACTCGCATTCTGCTCAAAAACAATCTCTTGCCAGCGCGGCCAAAAATGTTCTATCTTTGTTCTGCAGGCCATCGTGAACAAGCATCCGGTTTGGTTGGAGCCGTTCCGCGCGCCGCCATTCGCGCGCCGAAGGCAAAGGGAAGAGGAGGTCGTTGATCTTTTGAGGCGCGGCGTTCGAGGGTCGCGGGGCTCCGCCCGGAAGCGCGACGGGCTCGCCGAGCAAGCCGGGAAATGGCGCCGCAACGACTTGAAAACATTGGATTCGCGCCGAGGAATGGTATGGCGCTTGCAAGCGTTGGACCACAAGATCTGGTGTGGAGGCGCACCGCGCCGGTCGTCGCACTCGACCCCCCGACGGAGGTTCAATCAAGGCCCTTGTAGAGGAAATATCCATAGTCGGCGGGGAATCGTCGCCGCCGGACGTGTCGAACGCCGCCATGCCGACGAAGGCGCCGGTGAAGGAGCTGTGCTCCCCGCGTCCGGCTTCATCGGACAGGATCGAGGCGTCGAGGACGGGTCCGACCTTCCGCCATTCGCCGCCCTGAGCAAAGGAGAACTGCAGCGTCTCCCGCTCGACCGCGACGGCGAGCCGCACTGTGCCTATGGCGTCGAGCCGAACCGGCTCCGCAAGCGGGAAGGACAGATTCCCATCCGGATAATCGCCCTCGCAGCCCAGGATCGTCAGCACACGACCCATATTCTCGCGCCAGGTCACCGCGAGAAAATGAAACTTGTGCCGGTTGTAGTAGGCCGTAATTCCGGCCGCCTGCTGAAAGGTCTGCGGGTGGAAGTCGAGCTCGGTTTCGGCGCGGTACGAGAAGTGTTCCTGCCGCCGGGCGACGAGGGCCTGCTCGAACCATGAGCCGATCGACTCGCGCGCAATGAGCCGCAGATGGCCGGGCCGCGCAGAGAGCGAGAAGATGCGTTCGGGGTAGGGCGTGCGCAGCCATTGGAATTCGAGCGGCAGTCCCGCGGGGGAAAACGCAGCGCGCAGCGTCTTCGGCTTTTGCTGGGCCACGCTTCCCGGAGGGGCCGGGACGTCGACGGCAGGCGTTCGCCCACCCTGGGCGAGGTAGAGCCAGTCGTCCTCGCCCCAGACGCATTGCTGCAGCGCCGTCTCGCGCCCCATGGGCGAGCGCCGCAAACCCTTCAGCAGGCGCGAGCAGAGGTGCGTGTGATAGACCAGACCTTCTGGCGTTTCGACGATCTGCCCGTGACCGGCGCGCTGCAGCGTCGCTTCGGGCGCGTCCTTCGACGTGATCAGATGCACGTCGGGATGAAGCTCGTAAGGCCCCACGATGCGGCGCGAGCGGGCCATCGTCACCGCGTGGTCGCAGCCCGTGCCGCCCTCGGCGACGGTCAGATAGTACCAGCCGTTGCGCTTGTGGAGGTGCGGCCCCTCGACCAGCCCGTGCGCGCTGCCGGCAAAAATGTTGGCTGCCGGGCCGACGAGCTTGCCCGCGAGGGCGTCGTATTCCTGCAGCAGGATTCCGGCGAAGGCCGGGTTCCTCCGAGCGCGCGCCGGGCCGTCCCTGCGGTGGTCCCAGACCATGTTGACGAACCATTTGCGGCCGTCGTCGTCGTGGAAGAGGGAGGGGTCGAAGCCGCTCGAATTCACGTGAGCCGGGTCGGACCACGGGCCCTCGATCGCCGGCGCGGTGACGATGGAGTTGTGAGCGTCCTTGAAGGCGCCCTCGAGGCGCTTCACGTCCGTGTAGACGAGCCAGAACCGGCCGTCGGCGTGCGACAGGCAGGGCGCCCAGATCCCGCCGGAATCGGGATTGCCGCGCATGTCGAGCTGCGCGGCGCGATCGAGCGGACGCGTGACGAGGCGCCAGTTCACGAGATCGCGCGAGTGATGGATCTGGACGCCCGGATACCACTCGAAGGTGGAGGTCGCGACGTAATAGTCCTCGCCGTCCCGGCAGATCGACGGGTCGGGATTGAAGCCGGGCAGAATGGGGTTGTGGATCATCGTCATGGGGGCCGGCCGGTTGGGCTTATTGCGATTGGTTGATCCGCCCGCTCGCGCCCATCCCTCTCGGCTCCGCGGATGATGACATCGGAGGGTGCGCGCTATCCTCCCCGCTTGCGGGGGAGGGGGACCGGCGATGTAGATCCGGTAAGATCGCGATAGATTGGACCGGATACATCGTTGACAGGTCTATTGCACGGCGAGGAGGGCCCCGCCGATGCCTTGGAGTGAGACCTGCGCGATGGACGAGCGGATGCGATTTGTGATTGCGGCGCGTGAGGACGAGGCGGTGATGACGGAGGTTTGCGCCGCGTTCGGGATCAGCCGCCAGACCGGCTACAAATGGCTGGCGCGCTATGCGGCGGAAGGCGCGGAGGGGTTGAAGGAGCGCAGCCGCGCGCCGATCCGCCATGGGCGGGCGCGCGACGAGGAGCTGGTGGCGGCGGCGCTGGCGCTGCGCGAGCGGCATCCGACCTGGGGTCCCAAGAAGCTGCGCAGGACGCTCGCCGACCGCTTGCCGGATGTCGCGCCGCCGGCGCTCAGCACGATCGGCGACTGGCTGCGCAAGGAGGGGCTGACCCAATCGCGTCGGCCGCGCAGGCGGTGTCCGCCCTTTTCTTCGCGGTTCCTGGCCGCCGACGGGCCCAACGCGGTGTGGTGCGCCGACTTCAAGGGCTGGTTTATGACGGGCGACCGCCAGCGCTGCGATCCGCTGACGATCAGCGACGCGATGAGCCGCTATCTCTTGCGCTGCCAGGCGGTGGCGCAGACCGACGGGGAGCACGTGCGCCCGGTGTTCGACGCGGCGTTCTGCGAGTTCGGGTTGCCGCTTGGATCCGCTCGGACAATGGGCCGCCGTTCGCGTCGGTCGGCGCAGGCGGGCTGTCGCGGCTTGCGGTGTGGTGGATCAAGCTCGGCGTGCGCCCCGAACGGATCGAGCCGGGCAAACCGACGCAGAACGGCCGCCACGAGCGCATGCACCGGACCCTGAAGGCGGACGCCGCCGACCCGCCGGCGGCCACGCTCGCCGAGCAGCAGCGCCGCTTCGACGAGTTCCGCGCCGTCTACAACCACGAACGGCCGCACGAGGCCTTGGATTTCGAGACGCCGGCGGCGCTCTATCGCGCCTCCGATCGCGCTTATCCTTGCGCCCTGCGCGAGCCCGATTATCCGGACGACTGCGCCGTGCGGCGCGTGCGCTCGAACGGCGTGATCAAATGGGCCGGCGACCTGATCTTCGTCAGCGAGGCCCTGGTCGGCGAGCCCGTGGCGATCGAGGAGACCGAGGCGGGCGAATTGCGGGTTCGCTACGCCGACGTCGAACTCGGATTCCTCGACAAAAGCGGCCGCCTTCGCCGCCGGAAATTGTCGCGGCCGCCCGCCTGTGGACTTGTGGACAACGCTGAGGCGTTGCCCACAATCCCACAGGAAGAGCAGCAGCAACAGCCGGCCGCGTAAGTGGCCAAAGTGTCAACCATGTATCCGGTCCAAAGTGTCAACCATCAATCCGGTTGCACACCGAAGGCCGGTGGAGGGGGTGTTCGGCCTCGATCATTTCAATGGCGAGGCGGACGATCCCGTCGGCCGCGTCCGCGAGGCGGGAGAGAATGTCGGCGGCAGCAATTCGCCACACCGTCACGCCCTGCGCGCGAAGCCATGCGTCGCGCCGCGCGTCGCGCTGGGGGCGGTCCTCAACGTCGTGACTTATCCCATCGATCTCGACTGCGAGGCGCGCCTTGGCGCAGTAGAAATCGAGCACATAGGGCCCGATCGGATGTTGGCGGCGGAACGCCGGCACTCCCGCCGACCGCGCCCTTAGCCGGCTCCACAGCATGACCTCCGGAGCGGAAAGCGCGCGGCGAAGTTTTCGGGCTGTAGCGACAGTCTCTCGTGGTGCTCGCACCGGTCCGGTCCTTCCCCACCGCGCTTCGCGCGGTCCCCCTCCCCCGCGGCGCGGGGGAGGATAAAGCCGGCCGCCGGGCGTCCTCAATCCTCTCCCCACCAGCCATTCCACCCATTCGCAACTCTGAGCAGACTAGCGCGCCGCCCAGAGCATCCCGCGCCGCAAAATTTCCTTCATCTCGGGCACTTCGAATTCCGCCGCCACGTGGCCCAGCGAGCTGTAGAACACGCGGCCCGCGCCGTGCTTGCGCTTCCACACGACCGGCATGACGACGCCGGCGGTACAGGGCGCGTATTCGCCGGAAAAGGTCGTCGTCGCGAGCACCTCGTTCGAGGGGTCGACGTGCATTTGCTCCGAGCGGTATGGGAAGCTCGAGATCCCCTGCATGATTGGGTCGTCGGGCCTGACGACGTCGACGCGGTAATCGATGACGTTGCCGGGATGGGCGACCCACTGGCCGCCGCACATGAACTGATAGTCGGTGCTTTCGCGAAACGCGTCACACATGCCGCCGTGATAGCCGGCGAGACCCACTCCGCCGCGCACCGCCGTGGTCAGGTTTTCGACCTCTTCCTTTTCGATCTTCGACGTGGTGACGATCGGCACGATGAGGCTCATGTCGGCGATCGCAGGATCGGCGAACGCCTCGGTGGTGTTCTCGACATAGACCTTGAAACCGTCCGCCTCGAGCATGCCGGCGACGACATGCGCGCCCTGCTCCGGCTCGTGGCCGCTCCAGCCTCCCCAGACAATGAGCGCTTCCCGCATCGTTTCCTCCGATTTTAGTCGAGTTCGCCGACCGCGAGCGACGCGGGCAGCGCCGCCGGCCGTTCGGGACGGCTCGAGATGGTCACAGCCCGCCCTTCGTCGGACGACCGTTGGAAAGCCTCCATCACCTCCAGCACATGGAACGCCAGTTCGCCGCTGGCGCGGTGCGGCCTGCCCGTGCGGATCGCCTGCGCCAAATCGGCGAGGCCGAGGATTCTGTAGTTGCCGTCGGCGTACGGACCCTCGGTCGGGATCTCGCGCCAGTCCTCCGCCGCGGTCGCGAACTC
The DNA here is from genome assembly GCA_963768555.1 of uncultured Alphaproteobacteria bacterium. Classification (GTDB taxonomy): domain Bacteria; phylum Pseudomonadota; class Alphaproteobacteria; order Rhizobiales; family Beijerinckiaceae; genus Roseiarcus. The sequence continues at coordinate 62,139 of CAVYIZ010000063.1, read as the reverse complement.
GACTTTGCCGCCGAAATAATTCGGGTCGGGAACAATGAGCGAGCCCGCCTCGCCGTAGAGCTCGATCGGGACGTGCTTGTGCCGCGCTACGTCGAAGCTCATGGTAATCGACACAGCCGCGCCATTGGCGAAGAGAAGCGCGCCCGTGACGTGCGTGGCGACCTCGACGGGGATGCGCGTTCCCGCCAGCGGTTTGCTCGTCACGACGCGTTCGGACCGCGTGCGCGTCGCGACGCCGCTTACGCTCGCGACGGGACCGAGCAGATTGACGAGATCGGTGACATAGTAGGGGCCCATGTCGAGCATCGGGCCGCCGCCGCCGAGATAGTAGAAGCCCGGATTGGGATGCCAGCGCTCGTGGCCCGGGCACATGAAGAACGCCGCGCCGCCGATTGGCCGGCCGATCAGCCCTTGGTCGACGCATCGGCGCGCGGTCTGGCGGGCGCCGCCGAGAAACGTATCGGGGGCGCAGCCGACGCGCAGGCCCGCGGCCGCGGCGGCTTCGACGAGCTTACGCGCTTCGTCGACATTGACGCCAATGGGCTTTTCCGAGTGGGCGTGTTTTCCCGCCGCGATCGCCTTGAGCCCCACCTCGACATGCGCCTTGGGGATCGTGAGATTGAGAACGACCTCGACTGCCGGATCCGCGAGCAGCGCGTCGACCGGGCGCGCCGGAACTCCGAACTCCGCAGCCCGCGCCTGCGCCGTCGCCGGATCGGCGGCCGATACGGCGATGACGTCGAGGATCCGCCCGCGCATTGACGAATTGCGCCTGAGCGGATGCGAGGTCCGCCTCAGCGGAGGCGAGCTGGAACTGGATCAAGGCGCCGTCGAGCGCGGCGAGGCGCTGGCCTTTCTTGACCGGCGAGGGCGTCAAGGACGTGCTCGAGACGTTCAAGGAGATGTGGAACGAGGGCCTCGTGCCGAAGAGCGCCCAGGCCGACAACGGCGCGAACTTCACCGGCGAGTTCAAGACGGCAAGATCGGCATCCAGGGCGCCGGCGGCTTCCTTCTCGCCGAGCTCAAGCACGACGTGCCGAACCTGAATTTCGGCGTCACCTTCCTGCCGGGCGTGAAGGAGGGACAGGTCTCGGCCTTCGTCGGCGGCGACGTCGTCGCGATTCCGGTCGGCTCGAAACACGTTCCGCTCGCCAAGGCCTTCATCGCCTGGGAGCTGACCGACGAAGCCCAGCTCGACGGGCTCGTCAAGAACAACATCCTGCCGTCCCGCCCGGCGCTCGCCGACAACAAATACTTCGCCGCCGATCCGCGCGTCGTCGTGACGGCCAAGGCGCTCGGCGTCGGCTACGTTCCGTGGGTCTATCATTTCGCCGACATGGTGAATTCCGACTCGAGTCCCTGGATCAACATGTTGCAGCGCGCGATCTTTGACGGCGACGTCGACGGCGCGGTCAAGGAGGGACGTGAAAAGATGAAGGCGATCGCCGGCGAATGAACCTTCAAGATGCGCCTTCGGCGCTCCTTAGGATGAGGACGCCACTATCCTCCGCGACGGGATCATCGGCGCGGCTTCCCGGGCAATGGCAGGGTTGGCTCTTCATTGCGCCCGCCCTGCTGTTTGTCGCCGTCTTCGTGCTCGTCCCGCTTGGTCAGCTCGTCGCGATGTCGGCGACCGACCGTTCGCTGCTCGGCGGCGGAAAATTCATCGGCCTCGCGAATTACCTCAAGATCTGGAACGACGCGAGCTTCTGGCGCGCGCTTCTGTTCACGGTCCGATACACGCTCGTCCTCACGCCCATCTTGATGGGGCTCGGCTACGCGCTGGCGCTGCTCACCGCCGACAATACGCCGCTCCAGCGCCTGACAAGGACCATCGTGTTCCTGCCGGTCGTCATCGGCCTCTCGAGTTCGAGCCTGTTGTGGTTCTGGCTGTTCGACGAGCAGGTCGGCCTCATCAACAAGCTCCTCATCGATCTGCACGTCATCCGCGAACCGATCGTCTGGTTCGTCACCGCGGATCTCGCTCTCTGGGCGGTCGTGATTTCGATCACCTGGAAAGTCGTCGGCTTCGGCATGGTTCTGTTCGTCACCGGGATCCAGTCGATCAATCCCGACATTCTGGAGGCCGCGGCGATGGACGGCGCAGGCTACTGGAGCCGGGTCCGTCTGATGATTCTGCCGCTGACCCGCAGAATCCTGCTTCTGACGACGCTCGTCAGCGCGATCGGGTCGATGCTGGCCTTCGACCAGTTCTACATCATGACCTCGGGCGGCCCGAGAGGGCAGACCTTCACCGCGGTGTACTGGATCTACCAGAATTCGTTCGTCTCCTTCAGGCTGGGCTACGGGGCCGCGCTCTCGCTCGTGTTGACGGCAATCATTCTTGTCTTCTCGACCGTGCAAATCGCGCTGACCGCGCAGGGCGAACCGTCATGAGCGCCCTTGCGCCTGCCGCCGCAGCCCGAGCGATCGCGCGCCCGCGGGCCGAGCGAATGACTGCAGCCGCCTATCTCGGACCCGCCGCCTGCCTCGGCGTCATCGCGATCATGGGCGCGCCGCTCGTCCTGTCGTTCCTTGCGTCGATCAAGACGCCGGAGGACGCGTCGGCCGTGCCGCCGCATTATCTGCCTGGCGCGCTGAGTCTCGAGAACTACCTCAAGGTCATCGACTACGAGGCGGGCCTCGCGAACTATGTCGGGAATTCGGCGCTGGTTGCGTTTATGACGATCGCGGCCTCGATCGCGCTCGCGGCGCCGGCGGGCTACGGACTCGCCCGCTTCAGGATGCGCGGCAAGGAAATCGCCTTCCTCATCCTTCTTGCGCCGCTGATGATCCCCTATCAGGCGATCCTGACGCCGCTCTATCTCGACTTCGCCAAGGTCGGCCTCGTCAACTCGCGGGTCGGCCTCGCGGTCGTGCATACGATTCTCCAGCTGCCCTTCTCGATCTACCTCATGCGCAACAGCTTCGAAGCGATCCCGCGCGAGATCGAGGAGGCGGCGATGATCGACGGCTGCTCGGCCTGGCGGCGTCTGACTTACATCTTCCTGCCGCTCGCCGTCCCGGCGCTGGTCACGGTCGCGCTGTTCGCCTTCATCAATTCCTGGAACGAGTTCTTGGCCGCGCTTATTTTCATGAGCCGGGAGTCCTCCTTCACGGTGCCGATCCTGCTGGTCAGCGTACGCATGGGCCATCATGGCGCGGTCGACTGGGGGGCGCTGCAGGCCAGCATCGTGATTTCGATCATCCCCTGTCTCGCCGTCTACCTCACGTTGCAGCGCTATTATATTTCCGGCTTGCTGTCGGGCGGCGTCAAATGAACGAAATTGTGCGCGACGGCGCGCCTGTCGACGACAATGCCTTCGCGCCTGGCACCCGAACCCTTCGCGACGTGGCTCGCCTCGCCGGCGTCTCGATCGGGACCGCGTCCAAGGCGCTCAACGCGAGCGGCCGCCTCAGCGCCGAGACGCGGGCGACGGTTCTGAGAGTCGCGGAGGCCATCGGCTACCGGCCCAATGACCTCGCCCAGAGCCTGCACCGGGCGCGCTCGATGACCGTCGGGATCCTGTCGACCGACAGTTTCGGCCGGTTCAGCTTTCCGATTGTCGCGGCGATCGAGCGGCGCCTGTTCGATCACGGCGTCGCCGTATTCATGTGCAACGCCACCGACGATCGGGCGCGCGAACGGCGGCACGTCGATCAGCTGCTCGGCAAACGCGTCGACGGAATCGTCGTGACCGCGCGGCGCGCCGACCGGCGCGAACCGATCGAGCCGGTCGTGCGCGGACTGCCGGTGGTCTACGTGTTCTCCCGCGTGGAGCACCCCGACGCTCTCTGCCTGCTTCCGGACGACGAGGGCGGCGCGAAGCTCGCAGTCCGGCATCTTGCCGGTCTTGGACGCAGGCGCATCGCCTCCATTGCCGGGCCGGATCGGTTCGAGGCGGTCCGCCTGCGCGACAAGGGCTACCGCGAAGCGCTCGCCGAGGCCGGCCTGCCGGGGCAACCCTCTCTGCCGGGCTGCTGGTCGGAGGCGTGGGGCCGCGAGGCCGCTGAGATGCTGTTCTCGCGGCGGAAGGGAGCCCCCGACGCGCTCTTCTGCGGCAATGACCAGATTGCCCGCGGCGCGATCGAAGCCCTGCGCGAGATGGGCCTTGCCGTGCCGACGGACGTGGCGGTGATCGGTTTCGACAATTGGGAGGTGATGACGGAGGCGACCCGGCCGCCGCTCACCAGCATCGACATGAATCTCGACGCGTTGGGTCGCGAGGCGGGCGAGGCTCTCCTCGAAATGATGGCGGGCGCAAGGCTTGCGGGCGTGCGGCGCTTGCCGTGCTCCCTCGTCGTCCGCGAATTCCTGCGGCGCAAATCGTTCGGAAGGGACAGAAAGGCAGTGATGATGAAGGGGGCATATTCGGCTGTGCCATTCGCGGACGTCCGCGTCACAGGCCCGTTCTGGCGCGAGCGGCTCGAGGTCGTGCTCACGCGCACCGTTCCGAGCCAGCACGCCAAGCTCGAGGAGGTCGGCATCCTCGGGTCGCTGAAGCTGCCGAAGCCGGTCCCGCCGCTGACCATTCCGCGCAATTCACATGGCTTCACCATGCAGATCTTCTGGGATTCGGACGTCGGCAAATGGATCGAAGCGGCGAGCTACGCGTTGTCGCACCGGCGCGACGCCGAGATCGAGGCGAAGATCGATGCGATCGTCGACGACCTCGCCAGAGCGCAATCGCCAGACGGCTACCTGAACTGCTGGTACAACGGACGCGAGCCCGACAAGCGCTGGACGAACCTGCGCGACAACCACGAGCTCTACAACGCCGGCCATCTCCTCGAAGGCGCGATCGCCTATTTCCGCGCGACCGGCCGTCGGCGGTTTCTCGACATCATGGAGCGCTACGTCGACCATATCGCCACGACGTTCGGAACAGGACCCGGACAGAAGCGCGGCTATCCCGGCCACCAGGAAATCGAGCTCGCGCTGGTGAAACTCTACCGCCTGACAGGCGACCGGCGGCGGCTCGATCTCGCCGCCTATTTCATCGACGAGCGCGGCCGCAAGCCGCATTATTTCACTGAGGAGGCGCTGGCGCGCGGCGACGATCCCGCTGCCTACTGGGCGCGGACCTACGAGTACAACCAGTCCCATATTCCCGTGCGCAAGCAGACCAAGATGGTCGGGCACGCGGTGCGCGGCATGTACATGGCCTCGGCCATGGCGGATCTCGCGTTCGAGCTCGGCGATGAGGGCCTGAGAAACGCGTGCGAGGCGCTGTGGCGCGACGTCACGACGGCGCAGATGTATGTGACTGCCGGGCTCGGGCCGCAGGAGTCGAACGAGGGCTTCACCGAACCGTACGACCTGCCGAACGAAACGGCCTATGCCGAGACCTGCGCCTCGGTCGCCCTCGTCTTCTGGGCGCACCGGATGCTGCATCTCGATCTCGACGGCCGCTTTGCGGACGTGATGGAGCTTGCGCTCTACAACGGAGCGCTGAGCGGCCTGTCGCGCGAGGGAACCCACTACTTCTACGCCCATCCGCTCGAGAGCCGCGGCCAGCACAGGCGGTGGGCGTGGCATGTCTGTCCGTGTTGCACGATGAACGTCTCTCGCCTCGTCGCCTCGATTGGCGGCTACGCGATCTCGAGGAGCGACGACGGCGTCGCGTTCCACCTCTACCGCGGGTTCGAAACGACGCTCGCGACGGGCGGTGTCGACGCCGCGCTGCGCGAAAGCGCAGCTTATCCGTGGTCGGGCGATGTCCGCATCGAGGTCGATCCGGAAACGCCGGCGAGCTTCGACCTCAAGCTGCGCATTCCGGGATGGGCCGACGGGGCCGCGGCGGAGGTCAATGGCGCGCCGGTTTCCCTGGCGCCGGTCAGCGGCTATGCGACGATCCATCGCCGCTGGAGACGGGGCGACGTCGTGACGCTCCATCTGTCGATGCCGGTTGAGCGCCTCTACGCCCATCCGAACGTGCGCATGGACGTTGGACGGGTTGCGCTGAGGCGCGGTCCGCTCATCTATTGCATCGAGGAGGTCGACAATCCTGGCGGCGCGGTGCAGAGTCTGGCGTTGCCGCGCAGCGCGTCGCTTGACGCGGAATGGCGGGATGACCTCTTTGGCGGGGTGATGACATTGACGGCGAACGCCGAACGCCTCGTACCCGGCGACGGCGCTGGAAAGCTTTTTTCCACGGCGCCGCCCGCAGGGCGGGACGACTTGCTGACTGCTTTGCCTTATTGCCTGTGGGCCAATCGCGAGCCCGGCTCCATGCAAGTATGGATCGCAGAGGCGATCGAGTAGAACAGGAAGGCGGCGGCCCCATTTGCGGCCGGCAGGCGGAAGACGAAAGTTGAAGGGCGCGGATCATGAGCGTGACTGGCCCCGAGGAAGCCAAGAGACGCGCGATCGAGATCTCTGGCTACGCCATTGTCTCGGACGACGACAAGATCGCCGGCCCCGATGGGCTTCTTCCACCTTCACTGCGCAACGACAAGGATTGGGACTATTACCAGCGGGCGCTTGCCCGCTCGGGCCTCATCGTGTTCGGCCATCTCAGCCATGAGTTCGAGCCGAACGAGAGGGGCGACCGGCGTCTTGTGCTCTCGCGCGGCGCGGCCGGGCTCGAGCAACGCACGGACGCCTGGTGGTGGAACCCGGCGCGCATGAACTGGGCCGAGGTCGCAAAACGCGTGCTGCCGCTCGGCGGGGCCGTGGCGGTGCCGGGCGGGCAGGGCGTGTTCGATCTCTTCCTGTACGTCGGCTTCGACTCATTCCATTTGTCGCGCGCGCATGGCGTGAAGGTCCCTGGAGGGCGATCGGTTTTTTCCGCCTGCGACGCGGGCCTTTCGGCCGAGGAGGTGCTCGCCAAGGCCGGCTTGCGCCCGAGCGAAAAAATACCGCTCGACCCGGAGCATGGCGTCGACATGGTTGTCTGGCGCAGGCCGCTCGAGGCGTCTTAGGCGTCTCCAGCGTCATTGCAAGGAGCGAAGCGACCAAGCAATCCAGGGGATCGTAGGGCAGCGGAGGTGGCCTGGATTGCTTCGGTTCGCTCACGATGACGTCTACCCAGCCGGCTCGAAGATCGTCCCGATCAAAAAGTCCGGCCAGTCGCGCTCGAAGAACGGGCGGTGATCCCGGTCGCGCGCGCACACGGGCCGCGTCCGGATGACGGAGTGTCCCTCGTCGAGGCGGACAAAAATCTGCTCGTTTCGGTCTTCGGCGCGCTCGGCGATGAACCGGAAGTCGTCGAGCGGCCCGGTCCGGGCGAGCGGGGCGCGCTCGCCGTCCGGGCTGCACACGGCGCGCGCGCCGCGGCTCCCCCCTCCGCGGCCGATGTAGAAGGCGAGCGCCGCAAGCACAGCCTCGGAGACGATCGCCGTCTGCCGCCATTGCAGCGCCCGCGTGGCCTGATAGGCGCCTTCGCAGGCGACGCCGTGTTTCCGGATCGAGTCGTTGAGCGCCTGGGCGCCGGCAAGCGCCTTCTTGACGTCGCCTGCGTTGCAGACGATCCCGGCGTGGTCGCTCATGCGGGCCTGGACTTCCGTCCTGATGGCGCCGACGGTGATCAAGCTTTCGGCTCGAAGGACGTCCAGGATTGCGCCGAGACCGGCTTCGACAAGGCCCTGCGGGGAGGCATGGGTGATTTCGGCGTGTCGCCGCGAAGCGATATGCTCGGCGCAGCGCGTTCCGAAAACCTGGCCGGCGTTCAGCGCGGCCCCGCCGGGACGCGTGACGCCGTGCGTCCCCGCCGCCTCGCCGGCCGCGTAGCAGCCTTCGAGGCTCGTCTGGCCCCAGGTGTCGACCGCCAGCCCGCCGTTCATGTGCTGGTTGTTGATCGCGAATTCCAGCGGACTCTGCGTGATGTCGTATTTGTAGCGCTTGTAGAGTTCGATCGACAAAGGGTTCATCTTGCGGAGCCGATCGATCGGCTTTTCCAGCAAGGCGCCGGAGTTCCGCAGATGGGCCTCGACGTCGGCGTCGAGGCGGCCGAGATAGAAATCCTCGTCTCCGGGGACCGCGAGTGGATTGCGGTTGAAATCCATGAACACGCGCCGTCCCGCCTGCGTCTCGCGAAAGACGGCGAGGTCGAACAGGCTCGACCCGAAGTCGAGCATGCGCGTCGCGTGGAAGGGCCATTGGTGCTGGCGCCGGCGATCGGTTCGTCGCCGGGCGAGCTGAAGACCCTCGTCGCCGGCTTGCCTGTCGTACAGGTGATGCGGCGTCTTCCCGGTCTCAAGGCTTCGCTCGTCGCGCCGGAGAACAGGGAGGGCGCGCGCAAGGCGACCGCCCATCTGATCGCCAACGGACACAAGCGGATCGCCTTCGTCGGCGGAATGACGTCGCTGCTCGTCCGCGACGAACGCTTGGCGGGCTATCGGCTCGCGTTAGAGGAGGGGGAATTCCGTACGAGGCGTCGCTGGCATCGAAACGATGCCCAACACCTCGGGCGGAGGGGCGGCGGCGCAGTTGCTCAACCTCCACGGGCCTGCGACCGCAGCCCTATGTTTCAACGACGTCGTCGCGATCGAACTCATTCGCGCCTTGACGGAGGCCGGCGTCACGGTCGGATGGGACCTCGCCGTGATCGGCTTCGACGACATCGAAGAGGCGAAGCACACCCTTCCGGCCTTGACCAGCGTCGCAGTCAACGGCCGCAACCTCGGCGCGCGCGCCGCCCAGCTTCTGATGCGTCAGCTCGCGAGCGGGGACTTCGAGCCGGAAGCGGTGTTGTGCCCCACGACCCTCGTCATCCGCGCGTCGTGCGGAACGTCAAACGCCTTTCAAGCGGAAGCGCACTGATGACCAAACTCCGATGGGGACTGATCGGCGCAAGCACAATCGCCACTGAGCATATGATCGGCGCGTTCCGCGCCAACGGAGGCGAAGTCGTGGCCGTCATGAGCGCGAGCGCGGATCGCGCGGCCAAGTGTGCACGCGAGCACGCGATCGCGCACGCGACCACGAGCCTCGCGGACCTCGTTGCGTCGAAGGAGATCGACGCGGTCTACATTTCGACGACGAACGAGCTCCATCGCGATCAGGTCTTTGCGGCGGCCGCCGCCGGAAAGCACGTGTTTTGCGAGAAGCCCTTGGCGCTGACGCTTGCCGACGCGCGCGCGATGGTCGCCGAATGCCGCAAGCGCGGCGTGGTCATGGGAACGAACCATCATTTGCGCAACGCGGCGACTCACCTCGCGATGCGCGCTGAAATCAAGGAGGCTTTGGACCTGGACGTTCCAGACCGACCCGCCGTCGAGCTGGTACACGGCGATCGTCAACATGGGCGTGTTCGGCGGGCTCTACGTCGCGTTCTGCCTGATCCTCGGCCTGACGCTGGCGATCCTGCTCGACCAGAATATTCGCGGCGAAGGCATCTTGAGGCCGGTCTATCTTTATACCCTGGCGCTGTCGTTCATCGTCACGGGAACCGCCTGGAAGCTGTTTCTCGATCCGCGGATCGGGCTGGAGAAGGCGATGCAAGGCTTGAGCTGGACCGGCTTCCATTTCGACTGGGTCGTCAACCCACGGATGATGATCTATTGCGTCGCGATCGCCGGCATCTGGCAGACCTCCGGCTTCGTGATGGCGATGTTCCTGGCAGAGCTTCGCGGCATCGACAGCGAAATCCTGAAAGCCGCCCACATCGACGGCGCCTCAGCCTTCGCGACTTACTGGCGCATCGTCATTCCAATCATGCGTCCCGTCTTCTTCTCCGCCATCATCGTGCTCGCGCATATGGCGATCAAGTCCTACGACCTCGCGCTTTCGGTCACCGGCAAAAACCCCGGCGGCGCGGCGGAGCTGCCCTCCACTTTCATGTATTCCTACACCTTCACCCGCGATCAGATGGCGGTCGGCTCTACGAGCGCGGTCATTATGCTCATGACGATCGCCGCGATCATGATCCCCTATCTCTATTCCGAACTGAATGAGAAAGCCCGGTGAGCGCCGCCGACGTCCTCAGCGCCGCTCCCGTCCGCGAGCCCATGCGCCATTCGGTCGCGACGCGCGTCTTCATCTACGGCCTGCTCGCCTTTTTCGCGGTCGTCTATCTGGCGCCGCTGGTCATCATGGTGATGACATCGTTGAAGCCTCTCGACGAGGTGACCGGCGGCAACATGTTCTACGCCCCGAAGATCTCACCTTCGGGCCCTGAGCTAAGGCCTGGGGGACAGCGTGCGTCGGCCCTGACCTGCGCCGGCATCAAGAGCTATTTCTGGAACTCGATCAAGATGGTCGTCCCGGCGGTGATCATCTCAACTCTGCTCGGCGCGCTCAATGGTTATGTGCTGACCAAGTGGCGCTTCCCCGGCCACAAGCTCGTGTTCGGGATGTTGCTGTTCGCCTGTTTCATCCCGTTCCAGTCAGTGCTGATCCCGATAGCGGTCACTTTGTGCAAAATAGGCGAAATCGAGCTCTCGCTCCAAGACACGATCTGCGTTTCGTTCGGTTTGAGCAACCCGATCATCCACCTAATTCTCGTGCATGTCGTCTACGGCCTCTGCTTCACTACCTTGTTCTTCCGCAACTACTATGAGGCGTTCCCGACTGAGCTCGTGAAGGCCGCGATGATCGACAGGCGAGCTTCTTCCATATCTTTCGCCGTATCCTGCTGCCGAACTCTGCGACGATCTTCATCGTCACCGTCATCTATCAGTTCACCAACATCTGGAATGACTTTCTGTTCGGTTCGACCTATGCGGCTCGCCGATTTCGAGCCCGATAGCGGTCGCGCGATCATCTCTGGTTGTATCTGGGATCTATATTAGTCGAAGCGCGACATCGCGACGCGAAGACTTTACAGATCGAGCATCTGCTGGCGCGCCGGCCGAGCCAGCTTTCCGGCGGTCAGCGGCAGCGCGTCGCAATGGGACGGGCGCTGGTGCGCCAGCCCCGGGTATTCCTGTTCGACGAGCCGCTGTCCAACCTCGACGCCAAGTTGCGCGTCGACATGCGCGTCGAGATTAAGCACCTGCATCAGCAGACAGGCGCGACGATCGTCTATGTCACGCATGATCAGATCGAGGCGATGACGCTCGCGACCAAAATCGCGGTCCTCAAAGACGGTGAACTGCAACAGGTCCGGACGCCCTACGAGATATACAATTCGCCCTCCAGTATCTTCGTCGGATCTGAGCGACCGGACGCTTCAGCGCAGCTTCGCTGAATGGGAATGGGTCACAGTCTTGAATGTTACATTGATAATGTTGGAGTGGACTTTTTCGCCTCACTACTATTTTGAGGAGGTGATCGAGATTGCAGGGGATGGCTACACGATGTCGATTGGCAACGATGGCCACGCGCAAGCGAAGATCTATTTTTCGGTGTACCAAGCGAATCCGGGCATACGTGTAAGATTACAAAATGATCTAAACAGTCTATTCCTCTGCGTGCAACTGCTTAAATATCGTCGGTATCAACTCTCTGGCTCAACAATGACGCGAGTGCACCCCGAAGGCCGCAAGGACTATTTCATGGAGCTAGAGCCGAGGCATCTTGCACTTACAATTTCCGATACTGTAGAATTTCAATTAATGAGGAATGTGAATGTCGTTGCTGATTTTAAAGCGGGACCGGATCGAGGAGAAAAAGCGCGTCGCAGAGCTGGTTTCTTGTAGTTCAGGCGATGCCCTGTTGATGTCATTGCTTCAAAGCCAGAACACCGCGATAAACGATCCCGATAACGAACTCGTGCATCTCTATGAAATTCGCGATGCTCTTTCCAAGAAGTTTGGGGATCAAGGAAAAGCGCAGAAAGTGCTTGGAATCACGGGCATTCAGTGGAGCCGATTTTCTTAACACTTCTCTCTACTCTCTATCTATTTTCCATCTCTTTCTTCTTCATTCCTCACTCATTTCTCTCTCTACTTCTACTTTTCAACCATTCAATCCCTTCAACTACTACTTTCTTCCTCTTCAATTCTAATCTCTACTTAGCCTTCTTATCCTCTACAACACCCTAACTTCTAACCTATCCTTTACAAAAATCTAAACCACACCCCTCTCCGTTCCCTACAAAACTCCAACCTTCTTATTCATCCAACCCAAACTCTATATTCACCAACCTTACCTTCCACCACACCCAACCCTCCATTCCACCCCTACCCTTTCCACCCAGTCCATAACAAAAACGCGCGCGGATGAAGCGCGTCGGGCTTCAACCCGTTTTCTCTGCCGCTGGGGATCGACATCGCCGCATGGCTCAAGCGCGCGCCGACGCCCTGGGACGCGTTCCCCGACACGCGCAGCGGCAAAATGGACGCCGAGACCTGTGCCCTGAAGGCCGCGCTCGCGCACACCAACGTGACCCTTCGCACCGGGGCGCGAGCGAAAGGGATCCTGGTCGAGCCGGACGGCAAGCGCATTCGCGGCGTAGAATACGTCCAGGCCGGTCAAACCCGGACGCTGACCGCCAGAATCATCGCGCTCAGCGCCGGCGCGGTCAACTCCGCGGCGCTGCTCTTGGCTTCGCGCGACGGCGGTCTCGCCAATTCCTCGGACATGGTGGGCCGCCATTTCATGAATCACAACCTCTCAGCCGTCATTTCCGTCGACCCGCTGACGATCAATGATTCGGTCTATCAGAAGACCCTCGGCGTCAATGACTTCTACCTCGACGACAGCCGCGGCGGGCCCCCGCTCGGGAACGTCCAATTGCTCGGGCGCGTCACCGGCGCGATCCTGAAAGCGAACCTTCGCAAAGCGCCCGAATGGGCGCTGAACGCGCTCAGCCGGCGCTCGGTCGACTGGATGGCGATGAGCGAGGATCTGCCGAAACCCGAGAGCCGCGTCACGGTTGACGGCGGGCGGATCCGGCTCGACTGGAAGCGCAGCAATTGGGATTCGCATCTCAAGCTCGTCAGTCGTCTGCGCGAGCGCTTGAGGGCCGCCGGATATCCGATCGCGCTCGCCCGCGCGTTCGACCGTCAGACGCCGTCGCATCAGTGCGGCACCGTTCGCATCGGGCTCGACCCCGCGACGTCGCCCCTCGATCCCTTCTGCCGCGCCTGGGACCACCCGAACCTGTTCGTCGTCGACGCATCCTTCCTGCCGACGTCGGCTGCGGTCAATCCGGCTCTCACGATCGCCGCGCAGGCGCTCAGGGTCGCAGACCACATCTTGAAGACACGGCCTTTGAAGTATTCAGGAAACGAGACGATGGCTTTCGACTACATCATCGTCGGCGGCGGCGCCGCCGGATGCGTGCTGGCAAATCGGCTGAGCGCCGATTCGTCCACGAAAGTGCTGCTTCTCGAAGCGGGGGGAGGGGACTGGAATCCGCTGTTCAGCATGCCGGCGGGCTTCGCCAGGATGACCAAGGGCGTGGCGAGCTGGGGCTGGAGCACGGTCCCGCAAAAGCACCTCAAAGGCCAAGTCATCTGGTACACGCAAGCCAAGGTGATCGGCGGCGGCTCGTCGATCAACGCCCGGCTCTACACGCGCGGCAACGCCAAGGATTACGACGCGTGGGTCAGCGAGGCCGGCTGCGACGGCTGGAGCTATCGCGAGGTTCTGCCCTATTTAATTCGCAGCGAGGACAACGAACGCCTCGTCAACGCCTATCACGGCTATGGCGGGCCGCTTGGCGTTTCCTACCCCGTCAATCCGCCGCCGATCAGCTTTGCTTTCCTGCGCGCCGCGCAGGAGGCCGGCATCCCGTTCAATTTCGACTTCAATGGCGCCGTCCAGGATGGGATCGGGCACTATCAGCTTTCCACCCGCAACGCCGGGAGATCCTCCACGTCGAGCGCGTTCCTGAAGCCGGTGAGACAGGGAAGAACCTGATGGTGCGCCTGCACGCGCAGACGCTGAAGATCGAGGTCGACAAGGGCCGCGCCATCGGGGTCACGATCGCCGAGGGAAGCGGCGCCGAAACGCTGCGCGCGGATCGCGAGGTGATCGTCAGCTGCGGCGCGATCGGTTCGCCGCGCCTGCTTCAGCTTTCGGGGATCGGTCCGGCGGATGCGCTGAAGGCCGTGGGGGTGACGGTCGTCCACCACCTTCCGGGCGTCGGAAGCAACATGCAGGACCATCTCGATCTCTATGCGATCTCGGAATGCACGGCGATCACACCTATGACCGCATCGCTCGTCCGCATCGCACGGTCTGGGCCGGGATCCAGTATCTCTTGTTCAAGACCGGGCCTGTCACTTCGACGCTCTTCGAGACCGGCGGGTTCTGGTACGCCGACAGGGACGCGCGCTCCCCCGACATCCAGCTTCATCTCGGGCTCGGGTCGGGGATCGAGGCGGGCGTCGCTCAGATGAAGAACCCCGGCGTCACGCTCAACTCCGCATTCCTTCGACCGCGCTCGCGCGGAACGGTGCGGCTCGCGAGCGCCGATCCGAAAGCCGCCCCGCTGATCGACCCCAACTACTGGACGGATCCTTACGATCGCGCCTGCGCGCTGAAGGACCTGAGGCTTGCGCGCGAAATTTTGCGCCAACCGGCGCTGAAGCCCTATGTGCTGGCGGAACGCTTGCCCGGCGACAATCTGCGCTCCGACGAGGAACTCGCGGAATACGCCTACCGGTCATGCAAGACGGATCATCACCCTGTCGGCGCCTGCGCCATGGGCCGCGGGCCCGAGGCCGTCCTGACTCCGGATCTGAAGCTTCGCGGGATCGAGGGTCTCAGAGTGGTCGACGCCTCCGTCATGCCTTACGTCCCCTCCTGCAACACCAATGCGCCGACGATCATGGTGGCGGAAAAGGCCTCGGACATGATCCTCGGCAAGAAGCCGCTTCCGCCCGCGAACTTGTGACGGCGCCATGGTCGCTCGCCTCCGGCCTGGATAACCTCGACCGGGCTGAAAGTGACGCGGGAGAACCTCCGGGACGCCTACGAAGCCGTCTGGCGCACGCCGGCGTCGCCAGGAGCTTCACGGCCGCGCCAACGCCGCGAAAGAAAGCATCGCGAGATCCAAAGCGCGAGGATCCCGGTCACATGCGGCGCGCGATTTCGAAGAACAACAAGCCCCCAACCGCGATGCCGACCGGCCAGAGGATGAAGGCATAAACAATGCCAGACATCAGATCAGGTCCCTCTGGTTTGGAGACGAACGCGCTACCCATGAACCTGGGCCGCGCGGGTCGAACCCCGCGCTGGCGTCGCCGAGTTGCGGAATGCGATCATAGAGGCGTGCCCAGCCCGACGGTCATTCCCTGGCCGACCTGAACCAGCATCGCCTGGATGAAATCGGGGGCCAGAAACCGTGCGCAAGCTTGGCCGTCGGCGACAAGCGCGAGCATCACGGAGCTGCCCGAACTCGCCATGACCGCGCGGTCTCCGGGAGGAAGGGTTCGCGAAACCGGCGGCAGCGCGACATAGAGCGCGCGCACGAATTGGAACTGCTCAGGCGTGAGGTCGGTCACCGTGGACACCGATTTGATTGCGGAGACGGGCACGCACTCCGGCGATCCCTGATCCAACCATTTGTCGAAAACACCCGCGTCGCCGTCGCCGGCGAAAGTCGGGGTGGACGAAACAAGGCAACCCGCCACAAGCGCGGCGGCGATGAGGGGCTTCATGATGTCCTCGGTCTGTGAGAAGGCGGCAGGCGCCGCCGGACATTGCCGCGCCATGGCCGCAACTTAGGCGTATGGCTGGGCCTGTTCCATTGGACGTGCGCATTGTGTTTGTGTCCCACCGGATGACCGCCATGACACTTTGGTAGGTCGCGCTCCTCCATATGGTAGGAGCTGTCAGTACGTGGCGCTCGCATAGCCGAGGCGGATCGGCTCCCGGATATCGCGACGGGGCTCAGCCGCGTGCCCATATTCGCCAAGCCGAATCTGTCACCCGCGGGGTTGAAGAGACTGCCAAGTCCACCGAGGGCGCCGCCAGAGTTCGCTGTGGATCGTCTCCTTCCGACGGCGCGCCGGTTCCTCGATCTAGCGCCCGCCTGCGCAGAGGACCGCGCGTTGCGCGCTCGTCGGCCCAGCCCATAGCGAGCGCCTCGGCGAGACAATCTACCTTTCCACTGAAGTTTACCGAATGACCTCCACGACGCGCCTCGTTATTCGGTCGATTACGACGACAACGGCCCCGTCAACGATCAGAATCGCATAGGGCCGATCCGGGAAGCCGTCGTCGTCGACCTTGATGGATGACGGGACCTGATCGCCCACCGCATATTGTCGGGCGGCGTGAGTTTGAGGCGGGTCAAATGGCGAAAGATCGGATTGTTTCTCTGCGCGAGCCGAGCCGCACGGCGCCGCCGCAACGAAAAATATCATCCCGATGGCGGGAAGGCTGAAATTCGAGGAAGCCATTGTCGTCACCATGAAAGCCGCGGCCCGATCTCGGTTGGCCGTCGGATCGGTGCTGCGGAGCAATTGCAGCAATCTAACGCGCGTCGCTGGTCTTGCTCTCTTGGCCTCGCGGATTGCCGCTATGTCTCAACGGATGACAGCAATGCCACCTTCGTCGTAGACGCCGTCGAGCCCCGCTTTGCGGTCGCGAGCGGAGAAGGGTTTTCGTCGAGCACAGCCCGGAAACCTCATTGCAGCAGCCTCGCAAGCCGACGGATCCCTTCGCAAATCTCTTCGACGCCGGGCATCGAGCACGACGGGCGAAGCCTGTTCTCGCCGCCGCCGAGTGGGAAGAACGCGCCGCCCGACACGAAGGTTGACTTCTCCCGGCCTGTCCCGACAATGCCCGCGCCGTTGCCCCGGAAAACGCGAACATCGGGAAAGTCGTTCATGCGTTCGATATGGACTTGGTTTGCCGGCGCCGCGCTCGGCTGCCTCGCGGCGCTTTCGGCGAGCGCAGGAACGCTCGATCAGGTGAAGGCGCGCGGGATGCTGATCTGCGGCGCGAACCCAGGTCTTGCGGGGTTCGGGCTGCCTGACGACCAGGGGGTCTACAGGGGCCTCGACATCGACGAATGCCGCGCGATCGCGGCGGCGATCTTCGACGACCCGAATAAGGTCAAGTACATCGCCGTCAACGCCAAGGACCGGCCGACGATCCTCGCATCCGGCGAGATCGACGTCCTCATCCGCAACACGACCTGGACGATGTCGCGCGAGCTCGGCGGCATGTTCTTCACCGGCGTCAACTACTATGACGGACAGGGCTTCATGGTGCGCAAGAAGCTTGGCATCGAACTCGGCGCTGAAGCTCGAGGGCGCTTCGGTCTGCGTGCAGCAGGGCACCACGACCGAGCTCAACCTCGCCGATTATTTCCGCGCCAACAACATGAAGCTCGAGGCGGTCGTGTTCGCCACCGACGAGGAGGCGACCAAGGCCTACGACTCCGGCCGCTGCGACGCCTACACCACCGACTCCTCCGGCCTCTATTCCGAGCGGCTGAAAATGTCGGTCCCGGACGACCACGTCGTCCTGCCGGAGATCATCTCCAAGGAGCCGCTCGGGCCCGCGGTGCGCAAGGACGACATCCAGTGGTTCGAGATCGTGCAGTGGACGCACTACGCGCTCGTCACCGCCGAGGAGCTCGGCGTCACTCAGGCCAATGTCGACGAGATGTTGAAATCGCCGAACCCCAATATCCGCCGCCTGCTCGGTGTCGAGGGAGATTTCGGCCAGACCATGGGCCTCACCAACGACTGGGCCTACCGGATCATCAAGGCGGTCGGCAATTACGGCGAGTCGTTCGAGCGCAATGTCGGCATGGGTTCGCCGATCAAGATCAAGCGGGGCCTGAACGCGCTGTGGAGCAAGGGCGGCCTGCAATACGCGCCGCCGATCAGGTGAGGCGGAGCGCCTCAGCCCGCACGACCGACGCGACCTTGCACCGGGGCAGGAGCCTCGGAGAACCGCGCGCGGTTTTGAAGGCGAGCGAATGCTTTCCAACGCGTTCGGCGCCATATCGCCATATCCGGGTAACTCCCAAGCCGCGGTCGGTTTCGCAGACGTGCCCCCTCCACCACGCTGCGCGTGGTCCCCTCCCCGGTTCCGCTAACGCTTCACAGGAGAGGATACGGCCGGGCGCTCGCGCGCTATCCTCCCCAGAGCAGCGCAGCGGAGCGGGGAGGGGGACCGCCCGAAGGGCGGGGGAGGGGACGGCGGCGCCAGCCTCCTTGGGAGTTACGATATCCTGCGACTTCTCGACGGGGTTTCGTTCGACGGTCGGGCCACGCCTCTCTACCAGATGTTGTGGGTCCATGCCTGCCGAGGCCACACCAATTCCCGCTGCCAAATGAACCTTTTCAAGCCTTTACGGCACCATTTCCCGGCCGATCCAACGGATCCTCAGGCGGTCCCTCGAATAGCTGGACAGTAAGCTGCCTTCGCCTCCGGCCGCGCCCCGTTCATTTCCGAGGCGTGTCATGCGCGTCTTCCGGCCCCTCCTTCCGGACGATCGCCGAGTTCTCCGCTCCGATCGAACAATCGAACAGGATGCGGGATCCGGAACGGCTCCCACGCAAATGGACCCTCGGCCTCCTCCTTTGGAACAAAATATGGAACATCAGCGCAACCTTGTCAAGACAATTTCGTTTATTGGCGGCGGGAGAATCGATGCCGGTTTTCGACTGCGACCCCAGGCGGAAGAGGCCCGCGCCTCGCACTTCACAACCGACGACGCCTGCATCAACTCGACAACGCATACCTTCACTGTGATCGAAGCGCCTCTAGGACGCGCCGACCATGACCGCCGCCCGCAAGCTCGCCGCGATCCTCGCCGCCGACGCTCCTGGGCAATTCCCGTCTCATGGCGAGCACGAGTCCAAGATGGGCATGAGGAGGTCCCGCTGATCGCGCCTGCAAGCCAAAGCTGCGCGGCTGGGGTGAACGCCGCAAGAGGTCTGCGCGAAGTCCTTTCATCGCCGGCGAACCGGCGCCTTGGCGGAATTCCGTCGCCACGCCTTCGCGGAACTTGAGCAAAGCCGAAGAGATCGCCGCCATGGAAGCGATCTCCGTTCGCAGCGCGGCCAGACCGATGGCGGACCTGGCGATCCCCTGGAGAAATTGTCGGTTTCGACGATGTTGATTTGCCAGGATGGGGCATCCCGAGGCGGCGTGCCCGGAGCATGACCACCGACAAGCGTTGGAGAGAGGACGGGGCGATCGAGGTAAGGCATGACGAAGCCGGTCATATTCACCGTAACGGCGATCTGGGACACCGAGGCGAACGTTTGGAGCGGGCATTGTGATGAGGTCCCTGCGGCGGCGGACGCTCCGACGCTCGACGAACTCCTGGATAAGATCTCGCAGATCGGCGCTCGACCTCGCGCCCGACAATCCTCCGGGGATCGAACCCGGTTCCATCTTCATCCAGATGATGGCCCTTCGCGAGGCGACGGCCCCGGCGGCGTGAATGAGGGCATGTGCCTGGCCTATCTCGCGTGGGCACGGTGGAGCCGCTTCGTATCCTTCGCTGTCCTTTGTGGGAGAAGTTTCGCCACAAAGAACACGAAGAAGCACGAAGGAATACGAAATCCGCGCAGCTCGACCACCGGACGTAACTTTGTCTCCCCATCGGTATCCCGAGCCGGCACACGGCGAACGCCATTATCCGCCAGGCAGGCCTGCCGAAGGCGTTTTGATGTCCGCGGCCGTATGGCAGGTCAGGACTTCGCCGACCATGATTGCCGCCCGCAAGCTCGCCGCGATCCTGGCCGCCGACGTGGTCGGCTACTCGCGTCTCATGGGCGACGACGAGGCCGGAACGGCGCGCGGGGTGCTCGAGCGGCGCGAGGCCGCCGCGCCGATCGTCGCGGCGCACGGCGGACGGATTTTCAAGCTCATGGGCGACGGGATGCTCATCGAATTTCCGTCTGTCGTCTCTGCGGTGGAATGCGCGATCGCCATTCAGGCGATGATGGCCGAGCGCAACGAGCTCGTCGCCGAGGACAGGCGCATCGTCTATCGCATCGGCGTCAATCTCGGCGACGTGCTGGTCGAGGGCGACGACCTTCTCGGCGACGGGGTGAACGTCGCCGCGCGGCTCGAAGGGATTGCGGATCCCGGCGGGGTCTGCATATCCGGCTCGGCCTACGAGCAGGTGCGAGGCAAGATCGAAGCAGATTTCCTCGATCTCGGCGAGAAGGCGCTGAAGAACATCGCCCGGCCGGTCCGGGCGTATGCGGTCGGAAGTAGCGCCGACGCGCAGCTGCCGGTAATCCGCGCAGTTCGAAGGCCGGCCGGGCCGCCGCGGCTCTCCCTCGTCGTTCTGCCCTTCGCCAACATCGGCGGGGGCGTCGAGCAGGACTATTTCGTCGATGGCGTGACAGAGAGCCTGACCACTGATCTCTCCCGCATCTCGGGCGCGTTCGTCATCGCCCGGAACACGGCGTTCGCCTACAAGGACAAGCGGATAGACGCGCGGCAGATCGGACGCGAACTGAACGTGCGCTATGTTCTCGAAGGCAGCGCCCAACGCAGCGGCGATCGGATGCGCGTCAATGTCCAACTGATCGAGGCGGAAAGCGGCGCGCATCTGCGGGCCGAGCGCTTCGACAAACCCGTCGCCGACCTCTTCGACATGCAGGACGAAATCGTCGCCCGGCTCGCCAATCAACTCAGCGCGGAGATCGTCAGCGTTGAAGCGCGAAGGGCGGAGCGGACGACCGATCCGGACGCGCTGGATTTTACGTTTCGCGGCTTCGACTGGATCAACAAGGGCGTAAATCCGGAATATCTGGCAAGGGCCCGCGAATGCTTCGACCGTTCGCTCGAGATCGATCCCGAAGATGTCCACGCTATTCTCGGCGTCGTTCTCGTCGATGCGGTCTTCACGCAGATGTACTCGTTCGACGACCTTCCGGGGCGCATCGCCGCTGCGGAAAAACTCGCTCTGCGGGCTCTTTCTCTAAGCCCGAGGAATCCCATGGGCCATTATTGCATGGGACTTGTCCTCACATTCAGCAATCGCGCGGAGCAAGGAATCGAGGAGCTGAAACAGGTGCTGTCGCTCAATCCCAATCTTGCCTTCGCTCACGCCCACATTGGTTTCGCCAAAATCGTGCTTGGCCGCGCCGAGGAGGCCGAGGCGCACATCCTCGAGGCCCTTCGACTGAGCCCCCGCGACAACGGCGTCTATATCTGGTACGGCTTCATCGGCAGCGCCAAACTTCAGCTTGGTGACGACGAGGCGGCCGTTCCTGGCACCAGAGGTCGATCGAGGCGAACCGGAATTATCCGTTGGCGCGATTTGACTGCGCGGCCGCTCTCGCCCTTTGCGGTCGGCTCGAGGAAGCCGCGTCTCGAAGCGCGGGCCGGGTTGGCGCTCGCGCCGGACTTCACCATTCGACGCTTCCGCGAAGGCGCCGTGAGCGATAATCCCATTTATCTCGCGCAGCGTGAGCGGATCGTCGAGGGCCTGCGCAAGGCGGGGGTTCCCGAGGATGATCCGACCCGCTTCGTGTCGCTTGGAGTCCTGTGTGGTGAGAGAGAGTTTTCATCGCGAAGGACGCGAAGAAACGGGCCCTCGGCCGGCGCCGAAACCAACCGGCGCCTGTCCTGCAGCTTGAGGCGCGGCGCTCACATCCAGAGCGAAGATCTCCTTCGGCTCCCGGACGCCGCGCAACGCATGGCGGCCGAGGGACTCGAGGCGGCTGTCGCCGCCCACGGCCGCGGCGGCGAACTCGGGCGAGATCAGAACGGACCGGCCGAGCGGCTCGCACAACGCCTCGATGCGGGCCGCTTCGTTGACTGCGGGGCCAATGACGGTGAAGTCGAGCCGGTCGGACGGCGCCGACATTGCCGTAGAGCACTTCCCCGATATGGAGAGCAAGATCGACGGAGGCGACCGGAACGCCGGCCGCCGCGCGGGCCGCGTTCAGCGAATCGAGCTGTTGCATCGCCTCGATCGCGGCGTCGAGCGCGCGCCGGCACGTCTCGGCGCGGTCCGCTTCTTCGAAGGAGAAGGTCGCGAGCATGCCGTCGCCGATGAACTTGAGCACTTGGCCGCCGCGAGGGCGAAGCGCGGCGGTCAGAATCTCGAAGACGTCATTGAGCAGGTCGACGATGACGTCGCCGGGCGCAGCGTCGCTGATCGGGGTGAAGCCCCGGATATCGGCATACCAGAGCACGGCGTTGAGCTTTTCGACCGACCCGCGCGTGACGGCGCCGGCATGGACGCGCCGCCCGGCGTCTTCGCCGAGATAGGTTCCCAACAGTCCCGAGGCGATGACGTGACCGGCATGCGCCTTCATCGCCAGCGAAAGCGCCGGCAGCGTCGCCTGCAGCAGCGTCGTATCGTCGTCGCTGAAACCGCCTTTCCGGTCCGTCGCGAACGAATAGACGATGCCGGTTCCCTGCGAGCGGTCGCCGCTCCTCGCCGAAGATGAAGAGATGAGCGACGTAGTCCGTCGCGCCGGCGGCGAAGAACTCCTCCAGCACCGGGAAATCGCGCTCGTCCGGGCCTGCCTCAGGCGTCGGCGCATCGAGGGGCTGTCTTCGCCGTCGTGGGCCCGAAGGATGAGGTGGTTGAGGGGGCTGCCGAGCAAGTCCGCGCCTTCGACGCTGCCGTGGGCGTATTGTTCGGGCTCGATCGCGTTGAGGTCGCGCCGCCAAGTGTAGCCGTATCCAGCCCATTGCGGGTGCAAGGTCTCCATCGCGGCGTGCGCCCGCCACAGCGGCGTTCCGTGGATGACGAGGCGCTGGCAATAGCCGTCGAACAGGTCGTGGGCCGACGCGCCGCGCAGCCCTTCGCCGACCGCCCAGACGTGCGTCTCGATGATGCGACGGCCGAGCGCGTCGTCGAACGTCGTCAAGCGGAGCTGCGCGCGAACGTCGGCCGGTTCTTCCATGAGGCGACATTCGCTCTTCGCGCCTCGGCCGGCAAGGACAGATCGCGCGCCAACGGTGACGGCGCTACGGCTTCGGCTCTGTCTTCGGGACGACAAACGTCTGGCCCGGATAGATCAGGTTGGGGTTGCGGATCTGGCCTGAATTGGCGGCGAAGATGATCTGGTAGCGCGAGCCGTCGCCATAGAATTTCTGGCTCGATGCCCCAGAGCGTATTGCCGCGCTCGACATGATGCGTCTGGATCGAATCGACGACGACGTCGGCCGGCGAGGCCGCCGGCGGCCGGCGAGGGCGGGGAGCCGGCAGGAGCGCCGCGGCCGCGGCCGTCGCCGGATAGTCGAACGGCGCCTCGGCCCGCGCGGCGACCTTCGCGTCGGCCGGATTGATCTCGTCGGCGCGCATTTCGTAGGCGCCGGGCGTCATGCCGTGCTTGATCGTCAGCGACCAACGGCCGTCGGCGCCGGTCTTGGCGTCGCCGACATACGCGCCGCTGAGATAGAGCCGCACCAGAGCGTTCGGCTCCGCCGCGCCCTTGGCGACCAGGCGGCCGCCCGAGCTCGCCTCCACGGACTGGACGGCGACCCGGCTGGCCGCCCCGGACGCCGGGGCAAGGGCCAGCGCCGTCGAGAGGACGGCGCGGAGCAGGGGCGGGGGTCGGCGCAGCGGAAGGCGGCGGAGTCGGGCTGCGGCCTTTGGCGCGGGTTCGGGCGCCGCGACGGCGACGGCTATGGCGTTCGAGGTCTGCGCCGACGGACCGGCGCCGGTGGAAAGCGCCAGGCTGTGCTCGCCCGGCGGCAGGGGCGGCGGGATCATGACGAACTGCCCCTCGGCGTTCGCGGTCGCTTCGGCGACGGTCTTGCCGGCGTCCTTGAGTTCGACCTTCTCGCCGGGCGCCGCGCGCCCGGCGACGACCGCCTCTCCGGTCGGCTGGACGCTGACGACGTCGAACGCCGGCTTGCCGGGCGCGGACGGGGCGGCCGGCGCCGCGGCAGCCGCGGGCCGGGGCATGCCTGTGGCGGTCGGGGGGCCACCGGGAGGGCCGGGGCAGGGGCCTCGGGCGCCCGCTCGGCGACCGCGAAAGGAACGGGGTTCGGCCAAAGGAAGCTCGGATGCGCCCAATAGGCCGCCATGGCTCCCGCGGCGACGATCGCGGCCCCCGTCGCGCCCGCCCAGATCGTTGCTGTTTGCGAAGGCATGTTCGCTCGCTTTCAGGAGCGAAATATAACCTCCAGTCCGGTCGGCGACAATGCGGTGTCATGCCGCTGTCACGGCGCGCTTAGCGCGTCAGCGCTGCGCTGCGCCCCACGCGCGGAACGCTGCTCAGGCCCGAACAGTTTGCGCTCGATTCCCGCCGCTGCGAAGACATAGTCGCGGCTCGCCTCCAGTTCGGCGCGGAGCTTTGCAATGTCGTAGCCGACGATTCCGCCGCGCCATTTCTTGATCTGGCCGGCGCACAGCACCGTCGACACGTTGGAGCGGTCCATCAGCGTGACGACGGCGCCGGGCGCGTGGTTGAGCGGCGCGACGTTCAGCGCCGTCGCGTCGAGCAGGATGATGTCGGCCTCCTTTCCGGGGGTCAGAGAGCCGGTCCTGGCGTCGATCTTGAGCCCCTCGGCGCCGCCCATCGTGCCGAGGCGCAGGGCGTCCCAGACCGACATGAGCTTCGGGTGCTCTTTGCCTTGAAGCGCGAGTTCGTTGGCGAACATGCGCTGCAGGGTCAGGACGCCGCGCATCTGGGTGAACATGTCCGCGGTCATCGTGCATTCGACGTCGCTCGACAGCGACATGCTCATGCCGAGATCGAGCGCCTTCTGGATCGGCGGCGTCCCGTGCCGCATGTGCATTTCGATCGGCACGGCGAACGTGACATGCGCGCCGGCGTCGGCGGCGGCCTTCCAGCCGATGTCGCTCATGCCGGTCATGTGGATGAAAAAGCAGTCCGGGCCGAATTGTCCGGCGGACGCCAGCGCGTCGAAGGTCGGCTGCATGCCGAACGTCCCGACCACATGCAGGGCGATCGGCAGGTTCAGCTCGCGGCCGACTTTCCACGCGTTCTCGTAGCCGGGCAAATAGATCTCGCCGCCCATGAACATGCTGAGCAACTGGTCAGATGACGAAAAATGCTGCTCGCGGATGCGCCTGGCGTCGCCGGGATACTTCGCCTTCTCGCCCCAGCCCTCGAAATAGCCGAAGACCGCGCGTCGCCCGGCCGCGCGCAGCCCGTCGATCGCAGCGTCGGAATGTTCCGGCGAATGATGGATCTGGCTGATGTCCATGACCGCGGTCACGCCGGCGTCGATCTGCGCGAGGCCCCCGAACACCTCGTTGATGTAGACGTCCTGCGGCCGATAGACCATCGAGAGCTTCTGGAGAATCGACTCGTAATAATTGTGTGCGCTCTCGGGCCGTCCGTCGTTGATAAGAATGCCGTCGGCGAGAAAGCTGCGCAGCGCCGTCTCGAACTGATGGTGATGCGCGTCGATGAAGCCGGGCATGACGATATGTCCGGACGCGTCGATGACCGCGGCGTCGGGAGCTTGAATGGAGTCGGCGATCTCGACGATGGTCGAGCCCTCGATCAGCACGTCGCCGATGGCGTGATTGCCGACGCGCTCGTCCATCGACAATACCGTTCCGCCCTTGATGAGCGTCCGCCGCCCCTGACTGCCAACCCCCTCGGGCATCGCCGACGCTTTTGCGCCATGCGCCGCTTCGAGACCGGCGGCGGCAGCCTGCCGTAAGCCCGTCTTGGAGGCGAATGCGGCGGCGAGTCGCGGAACGCCGCCGGCGCCGACGCCTGACGAGGCGGCATCACAAATGTCGCACATGCCTCCTCCCTCGCTTTTCGCCCGGCTTCTGCCTTCCGCGTTCCCGTCAGGCGGCTGGCGATGTCGGGCAAAGCGTAGGGAGCGAGGTTCGGGACGTCAATCGCGCGTTGCTTCCGTGACTAAACTCGCGTCCCATCGCCGGGCTGACGGAGATCTCGGCTCCTGCCCGTTGCGGCGCCTTGGTCAGCGAATAGAGCGCGAGGTCCGCGCCCTTGCCGCGCAGCCGGAGGTCGCCGAGCGACCTTTTGGCGACGCCGGGCGGCAATTCGAGGCGATCGACCAGGTCCGCCGAGGCGAGGACGCGATCGCCGGTCACGCGGCAGAAGTCCTGGATGCGAGCCGCAGTATTTACCGTGTCGCCGAGGAAGACAATCTCCGTCTTCACCGACCCATCTCGCCGGTGACAAGGGGACCGCAATGGAGCCCGGCGCGGAAATTGACGATGACGCCGAATTCGCGCCGATATTCGGGCGCCTTTCGCGCGATCGCGTCGAAAGCGTCGAAACAGGCCGCGACGCAGCGGGCCTCGGCGAGTCCCTGCTCGAGCTTCCATGTCGCGATCAGCTCGTCGCCGACGTAGCTGTAGATTTCGCCGCGCGCCCCCACGATTGGCTCGGTGAGATCGGTTACGAAACGATTGAGCAGGCGGTGAAAGACGAGCGGGCCGAGCCGCTCGGCCAATCCCGTCGAGCCTTCCATGTCGATGAACAGCAGAACTCGTTCCTCCAGTCGCGGCCTGTGATAGCGGCCGGTGACGAAATTGAGCAGCACGTTCTGCCCAAGAGACGATTGACGTCGAAGATGAAGGAGAAGACGAAGGACACCCAAGCGAGAACAGAACATCCTGCCGCCGAAGCCCCATTTCGTCCGGAAACGGGAACGCCCACGCCCCCAGGGTCAGACCGAACAGGATGACCGCAAGATAGACAAGCGCCTTGATCGTCACATGGACGGAAACGGCAAGCGGCGAAGCGCTGCGCCGAGCGGTCTGTCGAACAAGAAAAACTTCGAGCGAGACCAACAGGCCGCCAATGACCGCGCCTGTGAGCACGCCGCGCGAGCTTGCCCGGAGCGCCAAAGGCTGGCCGCCTTCCGGAATGGTGAGGAGCGCATAGACCGCGCCGATCGCCGCGGAGATTATGGCGACCCAGGCAATGAGCTTGAGTTTGCTCGGCAACTGGGAAAATGGCATCGGAATGCTGCCGCTCTGATGGGTTCGCCCAGTCTAGCAGACGTACGCCCGGCCGCGTCTGCGCCAATTGTCGCGCCGGAAAGCGGCTGCCTGCGGCTCTATCGCAGAGCTGTTGGGTCCGGAGGCGCTTGCCTCTACAGGCGTCCTTGCCGGCAGGAGGCGGTTCCGCGCTCGGGTTCAATGCGGTCGGGAGATCGCTAGACGCGTCCCAACTCGCGACTTGCGGAAACCTCAGCTCGAGGGTGCGATCCAAAGTGATGCAATCATGCTGCGGATTTTTGTGATAGGGAGGGGCGGTTTTGATTTGCGGGCGAGCTGTTTTGGCCGCGCTTGCTCCAATAGGCGTCCCAGTCGCCGTTGATACGGGTGACGCGCAGGGCGAGCATGGCGTCGGCGCGCTCGACGCGCCACCAAGCTCCTGGCAGCTTCAGGCGCTTCTGTGCGATATAGCGATGCGCGCTTTCGATCTCTCCGGAGCCGATCGGCAGATCCCTGGCCAAGGCGTCACGATAGTCGAGTTGGTTTTTCCGACCGCTCAAATAGCGATGGCAAGTTCGGACGGGAGCTTGATCGTCGGCCAACTGCGGGGGCTCCAAGTGACGAGCGAGCGCCTGCAGCGTCTTCTCCAAATGCCCTGTCTCTGAGAGCCTCCTTTTGCGCCTCCATCCAGGCCTCTTTCGCGGCGGCGTCTGGCGCAATCGCCTTGACGGCGGCGCTCAAATATTCGCAAACATGATAAAAATCAATCAAATAGCCGCCTTGTGGGCCGAATTGCGCTTCCACCTGACCCACGATCCAGGCCGCTCCGTCCCCGACCGCGTGAACGCGGGAATTTGCGCCGAAGCCGGCTCGAACCGCGCATCCGAGAAGTTGCCGTCCGGCGGTTTCGCACACCGCCCTCGATCGCGCGGCATAGATTGGCGTCCGGCTCCCCTTGGCGTGCGCGAGAGAAATCTTGGCTTCTCTCCACGACAGCGTCTTGCCTTTGCGCTTGTCCTTCTGGCGGGCGTCCGGCTCCACGATGGGGATCATGCCGCCATCGGTTTCAGCAACAATGTCCTTTGTGACGCCCTGGCGCTTCGGGAAAATCTAGCGAGATCTTGCCGGCTTCGAACATGTTTCCGGCATGGCCGAGTGTAACCCTCTGGATCGTGCTCTCTCCGATCTCGAAGCCGTAATGCTCGCGCAACTTGGCGCGCGCCAGAGCGAAAGGCTGATCCGCGGCGAAGTCGACGATCGCGCGCTGAAGTGGGCCTGAACAACCCCGAGAAACGACTTTCGCGCTGCGCATGAACGGGCGAACGCGCTTCTTCTCGAACCGGTATTGCGGCTCTAAGACCGCGACCTCGCCGAATTTCGTATGCCAGCGGAGTTTTTTTTACCTTGGCGATGCATCTGAGCTTGTCGACGAATTTCTCGTTCCGTCGCTTCGACCTGGTTCTCGGCCCATCCCTGCATCGCCTCCCGCCCCAACAGCCGCATCTCCTCCACGATCCGCTCCTCGACCGCATCGGCCTCCTTGAAGTTTCCCTCGCTGTTCTTATCGCCTCAATTATCGACGCGAATTGATCGCGAAGACCAGGGTGCGCCTTGAGACTGGCCAAAATCGCCTCGTCGCTGAGTGTAGCGGCCGTCATCTGTTAAATTCCCATCCGTTTCCAAATCCGAACCTTACTCCGCATCACTTTGAATCGCACCCTCAGCTCGACCCGCTCTTTGCGGCGCCTTGGTCATCGCGTAGAGTGCGAGATTCGGCCCTTGCCGCGCAACCGGAGGTCGCCGAGCGAGCGCTTGGCGACGCCCGGCGGCAATTGCGAGGCGATCGATCAGGTCCGCCGAGGCGAGGACGCGATCGCCGGTCTCCACGGCAGAGGTCCTGGATGCGGGCCGCAGTATTACATGTCGCCGAGGAAGACGATCTCCTTCTTCACCGAACCCATCTCGCCGGTCACCACGGGACCGCAATGCAGCCCGGCGCGAAACCCGACGGCGGCGCCGAATTCACGCTGGTATTCGGGCGCCTTTCGCGCGAGCTCGTCAAAGGCGTCGAAACAGGCGGCGACGCAGCGGGCTTGGGCGATTTCCCGTCTCGAGCTTCCAGGTCGCGATCACTTCGTCGCCAACGTAGCTGTAGATTTCGCCGCGCGCCACCACGATCGGCTCGGTGAGATCGTTGACGAAGCGATTGACCAGGCGGTGGAAGGCGAGCGGGCCGAGCCGCTCGGCCAATCCCGTCGAGCCCTCCATGTCGAGGAACAAGAACACACGCTCTTCCAGCCGTGGTTTGTGATAGCGGCCGGTGATGAAAGTGGTTAGCACGTTCTGCCCGAGCAGGCTATTGACCGTCGTATCATGAACGCGAAGACGAATGAGAGCGCGAGGGAGAACAGCACATCGCCTGCGTTCAATGCTGGGCTCGCCCGGCGCGGGGAACAGCCACGCCCCGAGCGCGAGCCCAAACAGGATGACGATAAGATAGATGCCGGTCTTGATCGCCACATGCACCGGGAACGGCGCGCCGCGATAAGGGGCGGCGAGCGGCTGCGTTAAAACGAAGACTTCGAGAGCGGTCAAAACAGTCGCTATCACCGTGCCGACCATGGCGCCGCGGGGCATGCCATAGAGGGCGAACAGCGGTTGGCCATTCTCGGCGACGTGCATCTCGGAATAGGCCGCGCCGATCACCGCAGCGATCGCGGTGTTCCAGAGGATGATGCCGGAACGGGCCCGGCAATTGGGGAAACGGCATCGGGCGACCGTCGCTCTGGTGGGGACGGGCTCAGTCTACAGACATCCGCCGAGTTGGGACAGACGGCGTGCGCGCTCTCACGCGGACCCGCGCGGGTGATGCGCCGGGCGGCGTGCTTTCTCGGCTCTCGCCCGCTCTGTGCCGCTTTGATGCGCGGTTACCCGCAGCGCTGGCTGAGGGTTAGGGGAGCTTTGCCAACGCTTCGACAAACCTCGCGGCCCATTCGATGACCTTCAACGCCTCGGCTCGACCGAACCTTTTCGCCCTTGTAGTCGGCGATGAGGCGGACGTGCTGCGCCTGCGCCAATGTGCGCCCACCTCCCGCGAGACAAACCCCGGGCCTACGACGTACCGAGCGAACGCAGACATCAATCCCGAATGGGTTCGCGCCGTTTCCGCCGCGGTCGGAGCGTTTACGCTCAAGAGCGCCGCGCGAGCCGCGTCGAACATCGCATAATAGGCGCGGCTGCTTGCTTCGTCCGGATAGCCGTTGTCAAGCAGAAGTTCGCGCGGCTTCTAATGACCTGGCCGCCTTGCGCCTGAACTGCTCTGCGTTCAAAGAACGATTCCGTCTCGGCGGATGTTCTCCAGAAGCCGTGGGTTCGAGTAGGCTTCCGGATGCGGCCCACTCTTCCTCCCAGATCGGTAAGGGCGAAACGAGGATCTCCGTATCCATGAGAACGTCAAAAGCGACGCCGGCCATGTCAACTCCGACATCGATCGCGTTCTCTCGCGGTCCTTGCAGCAAGACAGCCAGATCGGCGTCGCTGTGCGGATCGTTTTGCGCGCGGACCGGCTTCCAAACAGTCGCGCTTCGAGCACCGGATATCGCTGGGAAATCCTCTCCAGAAACGTCCTCAGTGCGCGTTCGGTCTTCGGGTCGACTTTCTTCATGGGCGCCACCTATACCGCTGATCGCGCCCGCAACACAGCGCCTACCCCCGTCGCTGCCCCTCGCCGCGAAGCCACCGCTCGGAACAGCGCGCAATGCTAGGAGCGCCGCTTCTCGTCGTAATCACATTCGGCAAGAACGCATTCATCTCGGTTTGATAAGCCCGTCGGCGGCGTGTTGCTTGCATCATACAAGGACTTCGGCGTCCGGCCATATAGTCACTGACGTTGCTGACGGCCAAGCTGCGGAGTGACAGCACCCATTATCGCTGCTTCTTCTCTATCCACGCTTCGAACCCCTACTGCCCGCGCTTGCCCTGCGCGGCGAAGCGCACCGCCTCCTCGGCCGCCCGGAACAGCGCGCGCGCCTTGTTGACGCATTCCGCCTGCTCGGCGGCCGGGGAGGAGTCGTAGACGATGCCGGCGCCGGCCTGCACGTGCATCAGGCCGTCCTTGACGACAGAGGCGCGCAGCACGATGCAGGTGTCCATTTCGCCGCCCGCGCCGAAATAGCCGATGCAGCCGGCGTAGATGCCGCGCTTGTCCTTCTCGAGCTCGTCGATGATCTCCATCGCCCGCACTTTCGGCGCGCCCGAGACGGTCCCGGCCGGGAAGCCCGCGGCGAGCGCCGTGACCGCGTCGACGTCGGCGCGCAATTCGCCCTCGACGTTGGAGACGATGTGCATGACGTGGCTGTAGCGCTCGATGAAGAAGCTGTCGGTCACCGTGACCGTGCCGATCCGGGCGACGCGGCCGACGTCGTTGCGGCCGAGATCGAGCAGCATCAGGTGCTCGGCGCGCTCCTTCGGGTCGGCGAGCAGTTCGGCGGCCAGCGCCTCGTCCTCGCTCGGCGTCTTGCCGCGCGGCCGCGTGCCGGCGATCGGCCGGATGACGACCTTGCCGTCGCGCACCCTGACCAGGATCTCCGGGCTCGACACGACGATCTGGAAGCCGCCGAAGTCGAGATAGCAGAGATAGGGCGAGGGATTGACCCGCCGCAGCGCGCGATAGAGCGAAAAGGCCGGCAGGTCGAAGCGGCTCAGAAGCGCTGCGACAGCACGATCTGGAACGCGTCGCCGGCGACGATGTAGTCCTTCGCCTTGGCGACCATCGCCTTGTATTCGGCCTCGGTCGTGTTGGAGAGCGGCTCGCCCGCCTTCAGCATCGGATCGGCCTCAGCGCCCGCGGCGTGGTCGAGCGGCGCCTCGAGCGCGGCGACGACCGCGTCGAGCCGCGCCAGCGCGCGCTCATGCGCGGCCTTCGCCGAGACGCCCGGGGCCGGGCGCACCGGCGTCACGATCGCCATTTCGTCGCGCGCGGCGTCGAACACGACCATCACCGTCGGGCGGATGAGCAGCGCCTCCGGCACGCCGATCGGGTCGGGCTTGGCCGGCGGCAGGCGCTCCATCCGCCGCACCATGTCGTAGCCGAGATAGCCGAACACGCCGGCCGACATCGGCGGCAAGCCCGGCGGCAGCTTGATGCGCGATTCGGCGAGCAGCGCCCGGAGCGCCTCGAGCGGGTCGCCGGGGCAGGGGACGAAGGCGTCGGGATCGTGGAGCGCGCGCCGGTTGATCTCGGCGCGCTCGCCGGTCGAGCGGAAGACGAGGTCCGGGTCGAGCCCGATCATCGAATAGCGTCCGCGCTGCGCGCCGCCCTCGACCGACTCGAGGAGGAACATGTTGCCGGCGCGCCCGCGCGCGAGCTTGAGATAGGCCGAGACCGGGGTCTCGAGATCGGCCACCAGCGTCGTCACCGCCACCGTGGCGCCGCCCGCCTCGTAGGCGCGCGCGAAGGCCTCGTAGTCGGGCATCAACGTCATCGTCAGCCGCCCTCGGCCGACTGAAGGACGCTCGGGTGCACGGTGACGCCGAGCGAGCGCGCGCAATGCGGCGATATACTGGTCGAGCAGGCTTCGCGCTGCGCGCCGCCCAGTTTCTCGGCCATCGCCTTCACCCTGAGGTCGGCGAAGTCGACCGGCGGCGTCCTGTCGGCGGTGATCTTGAACACGGCCCGACCGTCCGGCGTCGCCGCCGAGCCGGAGCCGTCGGCCGGCTCGCGGAAGATTGCCGCCACCACCGATTCCGGCAGGCTCGTCTTGTCGTCCCGATGGATGTCCGAGGCGGACTTCGGCTCGACGCCGACGCTCTTTGCCGCATCCGCGACGCTTTCGCCGGAGCGGATCTGCTTGACGAGGTCGTCCGCCTTGGCCGCGAGCGCCTTGTCGACCTGCTCGGCGCGCCACTGCGCCTCGACTTCGGGCTTGGCTTCCTCGAAGGTGCGGTCGTGCGACGGGTCGATCTTGGTCACGGCGAACCAGACGTAGCCGTTGTCCGGGGTCTGCAGCGGCGCCTCGTCGAGGCCGACGTCGGACGCGAAGGCCGAGCGCAACAGG
This sequence comes from uncultured Alphaproteobacteria bacterium, assembly GCA_963768555.1. GTDB lineage: Bacteria > Pseudomonadota > Alphaproteobacteria > Rhizobiales > Beijerinckiaceae > Roseiarcus. Next base: position 29,402 of record CAVYIZ010000063.1, on the reverse strand, counting down.
TCGGTCTTGTCGGGCAGGCTGACCGGCTTGCCGCTCGGGTCCTTGCCCTGCGCGTCGACCGCGTCGACCGTTTGCGTGGTCAGCGCCGCCTCTTTGGCGGCTTCGGCGAGGGATTTGCCGGAAACGCGCGCGTCCTCGATCTTGTCGTGGATCGCCTGAATCTTGTCGCCGACGCGCGAGGCGGAGACCATCCGCTTGATCTGCTCGGAGACCTCCGCGAAGGGCTTGACCGTCGAGGGCGTGATGCTCCTGACGCGGACGATGACCGGCCCGAACTGGGTCGTCAGCGCGCCGCTGACGCCGCCCTGCGGCAGGGCGAACACCGCGTCGGCCTCCGCCTTGTCGATCATCTCGTCCTTGGTCGTCTCGCCGAGGTCGGTGTCTTTGGGCTCCAGGCCGCGCTCCTTGACGATGTCGTCGAAGCTCGCGCCGGCCTTGATCTTGGCCTCCGCGGCGTCCGCCTCCGCCTGGTTGGCGAACAGGATCTGCTGCAGGTCGCGCTTCTCCGGCGAGCCGTACTTTGGGTCCCGGCCGGCCAATTGTTCGTATGCGGCCTCTGGCGTCGGCGTCGCTGACCTCGGCCGGATTGGCGAGCGTCTGCGGCTCGAGCGCGACGACGTCCATCGACCGGTATTCCGGCGCGCGATAGCTCGACTTGCGGTCGTTGTAGAAGGCCTTCAGCGTGTCCTCCGAAGGCGCGGGAATGTCGCCCGCAGCGGCGGCGGGGAGGACGAAATAGTCAACCGAACGCGTCTGTCCTTCGTAGTCGGCTTCCGCTTTCGTCTCGGCCTTCGGCGCCGTGAGCCCCGTCGACAGCGCGGCGAAGATGAATTGCCTCAGCGCCGCCTTGCGGAGATCGGAGACATAGCCCTGCTCGTTCAGGTCGTTGTCGCGCAGGAGGCTGGCGAAGCGCTGCGGATCGAAGGCGCCGGACTTGCCCTGGAAGGCGGGGTTCGACGTAATCAAGTTGCGCAGCGCGTCATCGGAAATGTTGAGGCCGAGCTTGCGTGCCTCCTCGTCGAGCGCCGCCTCGCTGATCAGCCTTTGCAGGACCTGTCGGTCGAGGCCGATCGCGCGCGCCTGCTCGTTGGTGAACGGCTGACGCATCTGCCGCTGATACTGCTGCAGCGTCCGCTGGTAGGCGGTGTGATACTCCTGGGCGGAGATTTTCGCGCTCCCGACCGAGGCGACGGTCGAGGCGGTGAAGCCGCGCAGCATGTCGCCGACGCCCCAGATGACGAAGCTGACGATGATGAGCCCCATGACGACGGTCATGATCGCCTTGCCGACGACCCCCTGGGCCGCGTTGCGCATCGATTCGAGCATTCGGGTCCTTCAACTTTCTCCCGAACCGTTTGAAGCGCGCCTTCTAGCCCTCGTCGGACGCTTTGCATAGGCTTCCCAGCGATGATAACAACCGCCGCGACCGACATTCCGGAGTAACCCTGTCATGACCCCTGACGTGCGCCCGTTCGTCGCCGGCAACTGGAAAATGAACGGCCTTTCGGCGTCGCTCGTCGAGATCGAGGCGATGCGCCGCGCCGCCGACGCCGGCGAGGCCGGCCCGGCCGAACTTGCGGTCTGCCCGCCGGCGACGCTGCTCGCCCAAGCCGCCTGGAAGCTCAAGGGCGGCAAGCTCGCCCTCGGCGCCCAGGACTGCCACACCGAGGCGAGCGGCGCCTTCACCGGCGACGTTTCCGCGCCGATGCTTAAGGACGCCGGCGCCTCTTATGTGATCGTCGGCCATTCGGAACGGCGGACGTTGCATCACGAGACCGACGCGCTCGTGCGCGCCAAGGCGGAGGCGGCGCTGAAGGCCGGTCTCACCGCGATCGTCTGCGTCGGCGAGACGCGGAACGAGCGCGAGGCGGGCGACGCGATCGCGGTCGTCACGCGTCAGCTCCTCGGCTCGATGCCTCCGGGCGGCGCGCCGGAGACGGTGGTCGTCGCCTACGAGCCGGTCTGGGCGATCGGCACCGGCCTCACCCCGACGCTGGCCGACGTCGCCGAAATGCACGAGGCGATCCGGGGCCTGCTCGGCGAGTTCTACGGGGCCGCCGGGGCGAAAGTCCGCATTCTCTATGGAGGCTCGGTGAAACCCGCGAACGCGCGCGACTTGCTCGGGCTCGACAACGTCGACGGGGCGCTGGTCGGCGGGGCGAGCCTGAAGGCTGTGGATTTTCTGGCGATCGCCGCGGCCTATCGCTAGGCCAAAAAAGGGATTTGGGTGGTAGGCAATTCGGTCGACTCAATCGAGGTTTGAGAGCGCCGCATAAGCGACCGTCCGGCTGAGCGCGTGCCAGAATGCTCGTTCGCTTCGCTCCACTTCGAACCTGACAAGTGGCTCATCTCGATCAACACCCTTTCTCGCCCAATAAATGATTGCCCCAAAATCCTTACGATAAGTCCAGTTCGCGTGAGCGATAGAGTTTCGAAAGGACCGGACTCGATCATTACACAAGAACTTCGCGCATTTTTTCACCGTCGATCCGCTCGGAGTAATTTTCGAGAGAATGCTGAAACAGGACTTCGGGCAGACAGACGAGGCAGATGTAATTTTGTGTGATGGCTTGGGCGCGAATAAGAAATGGAGATGGCGATGCAGTCGGAACTCTATCCATCCAAGCTTGAAAAGCCTGCAACTCAAGCAAGCGATCTCGCACAGAGACGGGCGATACAGACGACGCTATCTCTTGCTTTGCGTCGCGAGGGAGGAAGCGTACATCGCTTGCGATTTTGGTCGCAATTCTTGCACTGTCGGAGCTTCTTGCAGAACGGCCTGAGCGAGGTGGATTATTCCTGGGCCGGGCGGGGCGAACCCGGCTGCGTCAGGTCAGGCAGGGGCGGTCCTGTAGTTGACGAGGCGAATGATCTGATCGACGGCGAGCGCGACGATGCCGAACATGAGATGGCATTTGACCTCGAGCGCGCCGCGGACGCGGAGAAATCTGGCGCCGAACTCGTCTTTCAAACGGGCGTTGACGCGTTCGGCCATGGTGCGGAAATCGTAGATCAGGTCGTCGAAGTCGGGCATGTGGATGAGCTTCAGGCGCTCGACCTCGCGGCCCCATTCGGCCTTGCCTTCGTGGTCGGCGCGAAAGTTGCGGTCGACGATCGGGGCGTGGCCGAGCGCCCGGCTCTGGTCGTGGATCGCGGCGGCGTGGTAGGCGGCGTCCATGAGATCGTAGAGATAGGAGACGCGGGCGCTCGTCATGGTCATCGAGGGAATGGCGACCTGGCTGTCGTGGACGGAGGCCGAGGTCGGCACGCAGGAGACCGGGATTTGGCCGCAGGCCACGTCGATGTGGAGTTTGTACCCGGTCCAGGTCTCTTTGTCGCCCTTGCTGTTTTTCTTGCCGCCGACGTCGCAGGCGGTGGGCAGGTCGGCGAGCATCTGGCCGAGGTTCTGCATGACCTGCCGCTCGAGACGCGTCGGCTCCGGCTGAGCCCGTCGAAGCCTTCGGCCGCTGTTCGTCCTTGGGTGGACGTCCGCGCTTGCGCGGCGGCGGGGGATTATCGGGCGCCGGGGGATCGTCTTTGCCGTCGTTGGCCTTGTTCTGGACCGGCTTCTCGCGCGCTTCGATCTCGGTGGCGTCGCGCGCGATCGCCCCGATGATGCGTCCCCCGAGCGCACGCTCGATCAGCGCGGCGTGGATCTTGTCTGGCAGTTCGCCGCGCGCGAACTCGGCGAACGCCCGGGAAAACGTGGCTTCGGAAGGAACTTGCGAGCGTCGCTCCCAGCCGAGGATGCGACGCAGGGACTTGTCGACGTCGAGGCGCTCGATCAGGGCGCTGGTGGTGGGAACGCCCAGGACCGCCTTGGCCACGAAAGCTCGGGCGAGGGCGCCACGGTCCTCGGGCGGCCGGTCTGGCCTCCTGGGCGGCTCGGGAACGAAGGCTTCGAGGCCGATCACGTCGAGCGTGGTGACGACACGACCCAACGCTTCGGTGATCGGATCGTTGTCCTCGCGCATCCAGGGGAACAAAAAGCCCTGGATATAGCTCCAGCGAGCCTTCATCGCGTCGAGAGGGTCGTCCGTCTTCTACGCCAAGCTTACTCCTTTATACAAGCGCCACACCTGAACCGCAAATTAAATCTAATTCCATGTAGCACTTGAAAACGATAACAACAACATCTATAATTATTATGGCTCCTCGCTGAAAGGAGTGGGTAAGTCGGAATTTGGGGGCGGGTTAGTGATCGCTGAGGGGGGATCGCATTTAGCCTGGGGGGATGCAGGACACCGATCTTTTCCAGTTGGCCCTTGGTTTTTCGTCGCCGTGGACGGTGACGCGCAGCGAGTTCGACGCGGTGGACGGTCGGCTCGATTTATACATTGATTTTCCGCGGGGGAGTCGGTTCGCCTGTGCCCAGTGCGGGCGCGACGGGTGCGCGGTTCATGACACGAAGGAGGAGACCTGGCGGCATCTGGATTTCTTCCAGCATCGCACGCTGTTGCACGCGCGCACGCCGAGGGTGATGTGTCCGGAGTGCGGCGTTCGCAAGGTGGCGACGCCGTGGGCTCGCGCGGGATCGGGTTTCACGTTGCTGTTCGAGGCCTATGTGCTGGCGCTGGCCAAGACGATGCCGATCGCCAATGCGGCCGAGCGGCTCGGCGAGCACGACACGCGCTTGTGGCGCATCGTCGAACACTACGTCTGGCGGGCGGTGGAGAAGCTGGATTTGTCGCGGGTGCAGCGCATCGCCGCCGACGAGACTTCGGCGCGGCGCGGCCACGACTACATCAGCCTGTTCGTTGACATGGCGCGGCGCAAGTCGTCTACGTCGCCGACGGCAAGGACGCGGCGACCGTGAAGGAATTCGCGGATTTCCTCGAGGCGCATGGCGGCCGGCGCGAGGCGGTGACCGACGCCAGCATCGACATGGGGGCTGCATTCGAGGCGGGGATCAAAGAGAACTTGCCGAACGCCGAGATCACGTTCGACAAATTTCACGTCATCAAACTCGCCAACGAGGCGGTCGACCAGGTGCGGCGCGAGGAGGCGAGGAACAACTTCCAGATCAAGGGCCGGCGCTACATCTTCCTCAAAAACGTCGATCGTCTGACGCAGGAGGAAAAGGAGGCGCTGTCTCGGCTGGAAGCGCAGAACCTGGACACCATCCAAGCGATGCAGATCCGCATGAACCTGCAGCAGCTGTTCACGATGAGCGCCAAATCTGCCCGGCGTTTCCTCGACCGCTGGAACGCCTGGGTTCAGGTCTGCGACCTCGCGCCGATGAAGAGGCTGGCCAAGACGATCATGGCCAAGTCGGACGGCATCCTCAGATCGATCGCCACCGGCCTTTCCAATGGCGTCCTGGAGGCGATCAACGGCAATGTCCAGGCCGCCAAGCGCAAGGCCAAGGGCTACCGAACCAAACGAAACCTCAAAGCCATCGTCTACCTCATCGCCGGTGACGTGCTCGCTAATTCACCCATTTGAAATAGCGACGAGCCATTATTATCGCCTTACTGGACTGAATTCGTCAATCTTTTTGCAAGAGGCTCTGTCGGTCTGGGGTATCTTCACTTCTGAGACCAGTTGCGCCGATCATGCCGCCATTTGCTTGTCTAACTTTGTCCAAGTCATGGGTTGCCAGAAGTTGATGTTTCCGAGGCCTCAAATACATTGAATCTATCTGTAACTTCGCTTAGGCGATCTGTCACGCTCCTCACGCATCCCCTCATTTACGCGAACCCGAAGGTTTCGTTGAAGACCCTGTTTTCATTTATGAATTCCTCGTATTTGACGAGGAGCGGCCGCAATCTCTTCTCGGGCATGGTGGGGATGAGGTCGTAGAGCAGGCAGCCCTGGCGGAACAGCGAATGGACGCGGCGTTTGACCGTGCTGGTTCTGAGCGATCGGTCCATGCCGAGGCTTTCGCCGGCCGCGCCGAGCAGCGTGAGCAGGAGGATCGCCAAAGCGTTGAGCAGCAGCAGACGGTCGCGCCGTTGTGGATCGCCGATGCGCAGGACGCTCAGGCCCATGCCGAAACGCAAATCCTTGGTGTCGCGGAAGCCCGGCTCGATCGTCCATCGTTTGGCGTAGAGCTTGACGATCTGGGCGGCGCTCGCGGCCGCATCGCTGGCGGCCAGATGCCAAGCCTCCTTCATGCCCCTGGCGTGGACGCAGACCGCCGCGCCGACCTTGTGGCGGGCGGCGGTGAGTTCGGCGCCGCGCAGAAGGCGGGCGCGCCCTTTCTTGCCGACCCAGTCGGCGGCCAGGCGCGTCTCGCCGTCCGCCGCGGTCACATGGACGTTGCCGCGAAAGCGGATGACGTAGCCGAAACCGAGGCTGTCGAGGAATTCGAACAGTTTGACGTCGCCGAAGCCGCGATCGGCCAGGATCGTCACCGCCACGCCCTCGGGCAGGATCGCCTTCAAATGCGTCAGGCAGAGGTCCTCGAAGTCGTTGCGCTGGTCCTTCAGTTCGTCCTTGTCGACCGTCAGCCACAGGAGCGGCGTCGCCCGGCCGTGACGCGTGATCAGGCTCAAAGCCAGCGTCGCCTGATTGTCGGCGTCGAAATCGGTCCAGTCCATCGCCACGACGATCGCCTTGCGCTGGCCCACGACCTCGCGAACCCACGGCGCGAACAGGTCCCAGACGACGACCCCGGCGTTGCTCAGCAGACGATCGACCTGTTTGATCGCGTGTCTGTCCGAAAGACCGCGCGCTTGCGCCAGCGCATGCCCGATGAGCGAAACGGCCAACGACGCCCCCGTCAGAACCCCCAACGTCCCATTGGCCAGCGAAAGAATGCGCTTGGCGTGCAAGCTCCCCGAAAACGTGCGCTCTACAAACTCATGAACCAATCCCACCCGCTCGATCGACCTGCGCATGAGCCCCCGCCCCGGCTAATTCGTGAACCGGCCACGGGCTGACTCGCCAATCCAGGCAATTTCAAGTCGATCAAGAATGAGGGGATTCGTGAGGTCACGCTCGGCTCATTAGCCGGATTTGGACGCGATGGACGCGCCTCTTGCGCCATGATAGGAGCGCGCCATCTGTCTAAGGACGCCGGCCTCGAGAGCCCGGCGCGCCGCGCCCTCGAGCCCTCTAAATGCAATCGGTTCTCATCGTCATCCATATTCTCATCGTGATCGCCCTGGTCGCGGTCGTGCTTCTCCAGCGCTCCGAAGGCGGCGCGCTCGGTTCCGGCGGGAGCACCAGCAATTTCATGACGGGGCGCGGGCAGGCCAATGCTCTATCTCGCGCCACCGCCATTCTGGCGACGATGTTCTTCGTCACGTCGCTGCTCATGTCGATCATCGCCGGCTGGAGCCGGGCGCCGCACTCGATTTTGACCAAAGGTCCCGCGGCGCCGGCGAGCGAGACCGCGCCTCAGCCGATCAACCCCGGCAACATTCTCGATCAGCTGAAGCAGCTTCAGGGCCCGTCGTCGAATGCGCCCGCGGCGCCGGCCGCGCCCGCTCCGGCCGCGCCGGAGCAGAAGCCCTAACCTAAAAGGCGAGGCGGCCGTCGGAGGCGCAGGCGTGCCGTCTTTTCGCAACGAGCGCCACGTGCGCCACAGAGCCGAGCAGATGTTCGACCTCGTGGCCGACATCGAGCGCTATCCCGAATTCGTGCCGCTGTGCACGAGCTTGCGCGTCCGCAACCGAAGACCGGAGGGACAGGGACGCGAGACGCTGATCGCCGACATGTCGGTCGGCTACAAGATGATCCGCGAGCGATTCACGAGCCGGGTCGCGCTGGACAAGCCGCGCTTGAGAGTTGTCGTCGAATATATCGACGGGCCGTTCAGCCACATGGAGAACATCTGGACGTTTCGCGACCAGCCCGACGCGCGCTCGCTCGTCAGCTTCTTCATCGACTATGAATTCCGGAGCCGGACGCTCGGCGCGCTGGTGGGATCGATGTTCGACGCCGCCTTCCGCAAATTCGCGCAGGCGTTCGAGGAACGGGCCAACGCGATCTACCCGGCCGACCAAGCGTAGACGACCCCGGCCGGCGCGATCCGCGCCAGATGTGGCCGCCCATAGCGCGGCGACGCCTTCGCGCCGCGTCGCTTGCGCCTTCACTCCGCCGCGGCGGTTGCGCCTTCCTCCGGCGTCGGCTCCCTGCGCGGCGAGCTCGGCGCCGGCGTCCGGCTTCAGCCGGACGAAGATGAGGGTCGAGAGGCTCGAGACGATCGCCACCAGCACGAAGGCGATCGAGAGATCGCGGGAACGGAGGGTCTGGTCGCCGAAGCCGACCTGGATGACCTGAATGCAAATGGCGGCGACGGCGACGCCGACCGCGCCCGACATCTGCTGCGAGACGCTGGCGAAGCTCGTGGCGCGGCTCATCCGCGGCGGGTCGATGTCGGCGTAGCTGATGGCGTTGAGGGCGGTGAATTCGAGCGAGCGGAAGAAGCCGCCGGCCAAAAGCGTCAGAAAGATCATCCAGTGCGGCGTCGAGGGCGTGAAGAGCGCATAGGACGCCATGAACGCGCCGGAAATGAGCGCGTTGACGACGAGCGTCCGGCGGAAGCCGAGCCAGCGCAGCGCGGTCGAGGCGGTGAATTTCATCACAATGGAGCCGACGGCGGTGGCGAAGGTCAGCGAGCCGGACTCGAACGGCGTCAGTCCGAAGCCGATTTGCAGGAGGAGCGGCAGCAGGAAGGGCAGGGCGCCGATGCCGACGCGGAACAGGAGGCCGCCGACCACGCCGGAAAAGAAGGTCGGGATTCTCGAGGAGCTTCAGGTCGAGGATCGCGTCCTCGTTCGCGCCGGCGTGCCGCGCATAGGCGAAGAGCGCGGCGGCCCCGACGACGATCATCGCCGCAACCGTCCAGAACGGCGCTATGCCCCGTCCGATCGCCGAGAGGCCGGAAATGAGGCTGAGCAGGCCGACCCCCGACAGCACGAATCCCTTGAAGTCGAAGCGGGGAACCTCCTCCTCGCGCAGATTGGCGATGAACCTCAGCGACAAAAGGACGCCGAGCACGCCGATCGGGACGTTGATCCAGAAGATCCAGCGCCAGTTGAAATAGGTGGTGATGAAGCCGCCGAGCGGCGGCCCGGCGACGGGCCCGAGGAGCGCCGGCACGGTCAGATAGGCGAGTGCGTCGACGAGCTCGCTCTTTTGCACGCTGCGCAGCAGCACGAGCCGCCCGACCGGCACCATCATCGCCCCTCCCAGGCCCTGAAAAACGCGCGCCGCGATGAGCGTCCTCAGCGACGACGAGGCGCCGCAGAGGATCGAGCCGAGGGTGAAGACGACGATCGCCGTGCAGAACACCGTTCGCGCGCCGAAACGGTCCGCGACCCAGCCGGAGGCGGGAATGAACACCGCCAGCGTCAGCATGTAGGAGGTCAGTGCGAGCTTGAGGACGATCGGGTCCTGATGCAAGTCGAGCGCGATCGCCGGCAGCGAGGTCGAGATCACCGTTCCGTCCATGTTCTCCATGAACAGGGCGGTCGCGATGATGAAGGCGGTGAGGACGGCGGAGCGCATCGGGGCGACGTCCTTCTGGCGCCCGTCTGGTCCGCGGCAAGGCGGGGGGCGGAAGTCGCGGTCACAATCCGGTGAAAGCGCGGACCCTCCAGCGGGCCGCCCGGGCCTCACTTCGTCGGGAGAACGCCGAGAATGCGCCTCACGTCAGCCAGCGCCTTCTCGCAACCTGCGCGATCGTTCGCGGCGTCCGCCTTGCGCGCCTCTTCCATGTCCTGCGTGAGCGCGTTCAAGTCGGCCTCGGACAGGTCGCCGACCTGCGCTTCCGCGCCCGCCACGCTCTGCGGCGTCGGTTGGCGGTGCATGGTGGCGAAGTTCGATTCAGGCGCGGGCTTCCCTGCCGCGGCGATGGCGTCCAGGCGTTTTCCGATGGCGAGGTCGGCCTGGTAGATCTCGTCCGTGCAGGGTCCGGCGTGAGACGTCGCAGTCCACAAGACGAGCGCCGCAGCACCCGATGCAATCGCGAGTGGGATCCTCATCTCCAAAGCTCCGTGTGGGGTTTGGGCTTTCCCCGTCCGGCCGTCCTTCGCGCGACGACGCCCCGTGTCCTATAGGTCTACGACCGATCGTCGGCGACCGCCAGACGCGCGGCGTCGCTCACCGCGGAACCTCGCGCTCGCCGTGCGCCTCCAGAAGCGCGTTCAGCCGCTGGCGCATCAGCATGCCGGGCCGGTCGGACGGCATGTGCATCTCGAGCTTGCGGCTCATGTCGACGATCGCGTCGGGTTCGGTCGAATTCGAGGATCTCCCGGTCCTCCTCGATGATCGCCTTGTCCCAGGCGACGAGCTCGGCGGTCGAGCAATCCTCCTCGCGGTCGTTGCGGAACAGGATCTGGACCAGCCGGATCGAGCCGTCGTCGATCGGCGTGGCGGAGTTGAAGATGACGTGCCTCAGACCCGACGGGTATTCCATGTCCATGGTGCGGCAGAACGGCATGAACCAATGGTTGCGCATCTTGCGCCTGGTCCACGGCTCGGTCGTCCCGGTCACGCGCGCGGCCTGCGGCGGGTTTTTCACCGGAACGATCGTCTCGGCGACGAACCCGTAGGGCGTCTCGGTCAGCTCGTATTTCTCCGGCTTTGGCTGGCGATGTCGCCGAACGTGCCCTTGTGGACGAAGGAGAAGTGCGAATTGTCGAACGAATTCTCCATCATCCGGAGCGCCGAGCATTTCCACAATTCGTCGAACTGGTGGATGCGGCGGAAGGCCGGGTCGCGCTCCTGCGGCAGGTCGGGGATGTCGATGCAGCGGCTCGCCGAGGCAGACCCAGACGTAGCCGTAGCGCTCCCTGGCGTGAAACGCCTTTGCCCGGGCGTCGGGCAGAGCATGGCCGGGCGGAAACTGCGGGATGTTCAGAGCTTCCCGCCGCGGTCGTATTCCCAGCCGTGATAGCCGCACACGATATGGCCGTCCTTGATCCAACCCTTCGACAGTTTCGCCGTGCGGTGGCAGCACCGGTCCTCGAGCGCCGCCGGCGCATCGCCTTCGCCGAGAAAAAGCACGACGTCCTCGCCGAGCAGACGGAACGGCTTCGGGCCGTCCTTCAGTTTGTCGACCGGCAGCGTCGCGTACCAGAAATTGCGCAAAACCTTTTGTCGCGTGTTCAGCATGAACACTTTTCTCCAGTCTGCAGGACTGTCAACTCAGCGACGACGGCGCTTGAAAGCACGACGCCGCGTGTGCGAGGATGATGCATGTCCCATCCAGCCTGCCCTCGGGGACCGCGATGAGCAAGAGCGTCACCCAGCTCAGGACCAAGACGCAGACGCGCACCGAGCGTCCGCGTCTGCACAAGGTCATTCTGTTCAATGACGATTACACGCCGCGCGACTTCGTGGTGCAGGTGCTCAAGGCCGTGTTCCGGCTGAATGAGACGCAGGCGCTCAACGTGATGATGACCGCGCACCGCAAGGGCGTCTGCGTCGTCGCCGTGTTCGCCCGGGACATCGCCGAGACCAAGGCCGCGCGGGGAACGGAAGCCGGCGCAGCCAAAGGCTACCCGCTGCGCTTCGGGACCGAGCCCGAGGAATGAGCGCCGCTCCGATTCGAACGCGCAAGCTCGGGCGAACGGGCGTTTCGGTCACGCGAACTCGGCCTCGGCACGGCGCCGCTCGGCGACCTCTTCGACAGGGTCGAGGACGACGAGGCGGCGGCGATCATCGCAGCGGCGTGGGACGGCGGCGTGCGCTATTTCGACACCTCGCCCTGGTACGGGCGCGGGCAGTCCGAGCATCGCCTCGGCCGGGCGCTCTACCGCAGGAACCGCGACGACTTCGTCATCTCGACCAAGATCGGGCGGTTGCTGCGCCGGCCGCTCAAACCCGACCCCATCAGGGACCAGTGGATCGGCGGCCTCAACTTCGAGACGGTGTACGACTACGGCTACGACGGGGTCATGCGTTCGTTCGAGGACAGCCTGCAGCGACTGGGAATCAATTCGATCGACCTTCTGCTCGTCCACGACCTGGACAGCTGGAATCACAAGAACCCCGCCAGGCTCGACGCTTACTTTGCTCAGCTCGTTCACCGGCGGCTGGCGCGCGCTCGCGGAATTGCGCGACTCCGGCGCGATCAAGGGAATCGGCGCAGGGCTGAACGCGGGAGAGACCATCCCCCGGTTTCTCGATCTGTTCGACATCGACTTCTTCCTCCTCGCCATGCGCTACACGCTGCTCGAGACGGAGGTGCTCGACGACGAATTCCCGCGCTGCGCCGAGCGCGGCGTCGGGATCGTGATCGGCGGCGGCTACAATTCCGGGATTCTCGCGACCGGCGCGGTTCCGGGCGCCATGTACAATTACGAGCCTGCGGGACCTGCAGATCCTCGAGCGCGTGGCGAAGATCGAGGCCGTCTGCAAGCGCTGGAACGTTCCGCTGGCGGCGGCGGCGCTGCAGTTCCCGCTCGGGCACCCGATCGTCGCCTCGATCATTCCCGGCGCGATCGCGACGAAACAGGTCGAGCAGAACCTCGCCGCGTTCCGCCACAAAGTCCCCGCCGATCTCTGGGCGGAGCTCAAGCACGGCAAAATTGATCCGCGCCGACGCGCCGACGCCGGTGTAGAGCCTGCGTCAGGCAGGCCCGTTCGGCTCCAAGGCTCGGGAGAGGACAGATGTTTGCATGCGAAGCGGGCGACGGGATCGGCGCCCCGTTCGGCCGGTGCCTTTGCCATACCCCGGCCTTCGCGCGGCTCAACGCAAGTCTGAACGCGAAATTCACGAGCCGCGCGCTCGGCTCGGCCGCGGGCTTCTTCGCGGCCGGCTCCGGCGGCTCGGCGGCGAAGAAGCCCGCGGCGCGCGGCGATCGCTTCGCCTTCGCGAACGTGCGCATATTCGACGGCAAGTCGGACGCGTTGCGCGCCGGCCTGAGGGTCGAGGTCGAGGGCAGGGCCGATCAGGGCGGTCGAGCCGGTCGGTACGCCGGTCGGCGAGGGCGTCGAAGTCGTCGACTGCGGCGGGCGCGTCCTGATGCCGGGGCTCATCGACGCGCACTGGCACGCGATGATGGCGCCGATCCCGCTCGAGACGCTGCTCACCGCCGACGTCGGCTACGTCAATCTCGTCGCCGCGGCCGAAGCCGAAAGGACGCTCATGCGCGGCTTCACCAGCGTCCGCGACATGGCGGGCCCCGCGTTCGCGCTGAAGCGCGCCATCGACGACGGAACCGTCGAGGGGCCGCGCATCTGGCCGTCCGGCGCGATGATCTCGCAGACCGGCGGGCACGGCGATTTCCGCTTTCCCTATGAGATCCCGTCGGCCCCGAACGCGCCGCTGAGCCGCGGCGACGCGCTCGGCGGCGGGGCGATCGCCGACGGCGCGGATCGCGTGCTCATGCGCGCCCGCGAGCAGCTGATGCTCGGCGCGAGCCAGCTCAAGCTCGCCGCCGGCGGCGGCGTCTCGTCGAACTACGATCCGATCGACGTCAGCCAGTACACCGAGCCCGAGTTCCGCGCGGCGGTCGAAGCGGCGGAAAATTGGGGCACATACGTCGCCGTTCACGCCTATACGCCGCGCGCCATCCGGGCTGCGATCCGCGCCGGCGTGCGCTGCATCGAGCATGGGCATTTGATGGACGAGGCGACAGCGGGGCTCATAGCGGAGAAAGACGTCTGGCTCAGCACCCAGCCGTTTCTCGACAACGAATTCGCCGCGCCCGTATCAAACCCCGGCGGGCAGGAGAAGATGCGGCAGGTGTTCGCCGGCACCGACGCCGCCTATCGGCTCGCCAAAGCGCGCGGCATCAAGACGGCCTGGGGCACGGACGTCGTGTTTGCGCCGGAGATGACGAAACATCAGGGCGCGATGCTGACGACGCTGACGCGGTGGTATGAGCCCGTCGAAATCCTCAAGATGGCGACCAGCGTCAACGGCGAACTGTTGGCGATGTCGGGTCCGCGAAACCCCTATCCCGGCAAGCTCGGCGTGATCGAGGCGGGCGCCCTCGCCGACCTCATCGTGGTCGACGGCGATCCGATCGCCGACATCAGGCTGATCGCCGATCCGGAGACGAACTTCGTCCTCATCATGAAGGACGGGCAGGTGGTGAAGAACGCGTTGCTGTGAGTTTGCGCCGCCGGCGCCGCTCCCTGTTTCTCCCTGCTAATTAGCGTCGGCGACGGTCGGCAAGTCGCTCGCGGAACGCATCAATCCCTGGCGAGGCGATCCAAAGCCCGCGGGGCCTGCTGTCTTCGCGCCCCTCGGGCGGCTGATTGAGTCGCTCTTCCGGACGCCCTACGTCAGGGCGTCGGCTTTGGCGACTTCGCCCGCCCTTTTGGTGATCAGCTCGATGAAGAGCAACGTAAGCGCATCGACGTCCTGCAGCATCGATGCGGCTCTCGATTTCCCCAGCCTTTCCAGCTTCGCCAGCCCGTGGACGGTGCTGCAGATCAGCGCGGCAATTTTCACCGGATCGCCGTCGTGAAGCTCGCCGGCCTGCTGGGCCGCGAGCACCAGATCCTTGACCGATGCGAACGCCTGCATCGCCTCGGCTTGCAGCCCGCCTTCCTCGCTGATGTCGAAGAGCAGCCGGTGGCGCAGCGGGTAGCGACGGGCGAGATCGAAGTACTCTCGGACCGCCAGTCGCAACGCTGAGAGCGGAGAATTGGCTTGGCGCGTCGCGGCGCGAGGATCTCGGAAACCTCATTGAAGCTCTCCCGCGCAACGGCTTCCAAGAGATCGCGCTTGTCTTTGAAGTGCCGGTAGGGGGCGGTCTGAGACACTCCGATCTTGTCTCCAACCGCCCGGAGAGTCACTGCGCCGGGGCCGCCCTGATCAAGCAGATTCGTCGCAGCGATGAGGAGCTGCTGTTTTGTCGATAGAGATGCTTCCATTCTTGAATCACCGAGTAATGCAACAACCTGAGGTGTATTCCGCAACCGTCCCTGGTTGCAGACTGCGCTACCGCACCTGCCTTGGGCTGGTTTCCCAAATGATCGCACTTGTCAAGCCGACACTGTTATAGACGGGCGTTTACAGCGATACCTCAGCGTGCAAGTGAAGTCAACTTCGTGACGCAACTGTGTTTGAAACGCGCCGAAAGCGCTGCAAACGCCATGAACCCGTCGCCTAGTCACGCAACATACCGGAGAAAGCCTGTGCGTCACTCGCGAAGTCGCGGAACGCTCCCAAGACTGCGCATGGGGACTCATCCGCATTGCCGTCGCAAAGGGGTGAGCCAGTCCCGGCCGGGCCGCGATCATGAAGCCTGCGTCCCGACGTCCAGATCGTCGTAGCCCATCGCGCGATAGATGAGCACGGAGACGAGCCAGCTTCCCGCGAAAACGCCGATGATGAGGTAGCCGAGCACGCCGAAATTGTCATTGAGCGATCCTATCACGTCCCAGAACGCCCCTTCCAGTTTGAACGTGTCGCCGATCAGCCCCAACGTCTCGATCCCGCCGATCAGCACCGCGACGATGACGGACACGGCGGTGATGGTGATGTTGTAGTAGAGCTTGCGAATCGGCCGCATGAAGGCCCAGCCGTAGGCCCCCAGCATCAGTACGCCATCGGTCGTATCGATGAGGCTCATGCCGGCTGTGAAGAGGGCTGGGAACACCAGCAGCGCTCCGAACGAGGCGCCGTTGGCGGCCTGTGTCGCCGAGATGCCGAAGAGCGCGACTTCGGTGGCGGTGTCGAAGCCGAGGCCGAACAGAAAGCCGATCGGGAACAGGTGCCAGCTCCTGGTCACGATCTGGAAGAGCGGCCGGAAGAGCCGCGCCAGAAGGCCGCGGCTATTGAGCAGGATGTCGAAATCGTCCGCCGAGAACGCCTCGCCGCGCTGGACCGACCGAAACGTGCGCCAGACCGAGACGAGCACGACGAGATTGAAGATCGCGAGCAGGAACAGGAATGCCGCCGAGGCGCTCGCGCCGACGATGCCGCCGATTGCCTTGAGGTCGTCGAAGCGCGAGCTCAGCTCGGCGGAGCCGAAGCCGACCGCGATCGACAGCAGCACGACGACCGCCGAATGGCCGAGCGAGAAATAAAGCCCGACGCCGACCGGCCGCTGGCCCTGCTGCATCAGCTTGCGGGTCGAATTGTCGATCGCCGCGATATGGTCGGCATCGACCGCGTGGCGCAGCCCGAACGTATAGGCGAGGAAGGCCGAGCCGAACAGCACCGCGTTGTCGCGCAACGCAACAAAGGCCCAGGTCCAAACGAGTATATTCGCTCCGATCAGCAAGGCATAGAGGCCGATCAGGCGACCCCGAACGTTCGCGTCGCTCTCTTTCCAGAGGCGCGGCAGAAGACTCAGCATTCAACCCCTCTTTTGCCGCCGCCGCAGACGCGAAGCCGTTTAAGACGCTAGACGGTTCACGTTTGGCCGCCAAGCAAATGTTGCGCCGCACGCCAGACCGGCGCCGGGATCGCCTTGACGGCCCGCCCGGACGGCTCCACCATCGGGGCCATGAGGATCAGCCCGCGGAAATTCGAGCTCACGGCGGACATCCTGCTCAGGGCCTATTCGATCGGCGTCTTCCCGATGGCCGAGAGCCGCGAGGCCAAGGAGCTTTTCTGGGTCGAGCCGCACGAGCGGGGAGTGTTTCCCCTGGACGGCCTCGTCGTGTCGCGCAGCCTCGCCAAGACCGTGCGGTCAGAGCGGTTTCGCGTGGTCGCGGATCGCGACTTTCCCGCGGTGATGCGCGCCTGCGCTGACCGCGACAACACCTGGATCAACGACGAGATCCTCAGGCTCTATTGCAATCTGTTCGAGGCCGGACACGCCCATTCGGTCGAGGTCTACGAGGGCGGGGCGCTGGTCGGGGGCCTTTACGGCGTCAGCCTGCGCGGCGCCTTCTTCGGCGAGAGCATGTTCCATCGCGCGCGCGACGCGTCGAAGGTCGCGCTTGTCCATCTCTTCGCGCGGCTGCGCAAAGGCGGATTCCTCCTTCTCGACACCCAGTTCCTGACCGAGCACTTGGCGAGCCTCGGCGCCGTCTCGGTGTCGCGCGAGACGTTCCGACTGCTGCTCGCGGAGGCAATGGCGAAAGAGGGTGATTTCGGGGCCTGGCCGCCGGAGGCCGCGATGCCCGGCGGCCAGGCGCTCGAACTCGCCCGGGGTCCCGGCACGGAAGTTGCTAAGCAGGAGCGCGATCTGGCGGAACATACCGCGTTGCGATGAATAGGTTGCTGCATGACGGCGATCGAAGCGTTTGACGAGATGGGGCCCGCCGGCGATCGAACGCGGGCGCTCTACAAGAAGGTGGCGCGCTGGCTCGAGGAGACGCCGTCCGACCTGCTCGCCTCGCGCCGCGCCCAGGCCGAATACATGTTCCGGCGCATCGGGATCACCTTCGGCGTCTACGGCGATAAGGACGCGGCCGAGCGGCTCATTCCCTTCGACATCGTGCCGCGCCTCATCTCGCGCGCCGAGTGGCGGAAGCTCGAGGCGGGCCTCACCCAGCGGGTGCGGGCGCTGAACCTCTTCCTCAAGGACGTGTACGGCGAGCGCGCGATCCTCAAGGAGGGGATCGTGCCGCCCGAACTCATCCTGCGCAATCCATATTACAGGCCGGAGATGATCGGCCGTCGCGCGCCCCACGACATCTGGGTGCATATCGCCGGCATCGACATCGTTCGGGTCGACGACGAGTCGTTCTACGTGCTGGAGGACAACGCCCGCACGCCATCCGGCGTCTCCTACATGCTGGAAAACCGCGAAGTGACGATGCGGCTCCTGCCGGATCTCTTCGCGCGCCACCATGTCGCGCCGGTCGACGACTATCCCGACGAGCTGCTCGCCTGCCTGCGCTCGGTCGCGCCGCGAACGGACCGCGGCGAGGCGACGATCGTGCTCCTGACGCCGGGGCTCTACAATTCCGCCTACTACGAGCACTCGTTCCTCGCCGACAAGCTCGGAGTCGAGCTGGTCGAAGGCCGCGACCTGTTCGTCGAGGACGATCAGGTGTTCATGCGCACGACGCTCGGGCCGCGCCGGGTCGACGTGATCTACCGCCGCGTCGACGATGATTTCCTCGATCCTCTCGTATTCAATCCGGCGTCGCTCCTGGGCGTGCCGGGATTGGTCGGTGCCTATTTGGCAGGCAACGTGACGCTTGCGAATGCAATCGGCACCGGCGTCGCCGACGACAAGGCGATCTGCACCTACGTCCCCGATATCATCCGCTTCTACCTGTCCGAAGAGCCGCTGTTGAAGAACGTGCCGACTTATCGCTGCCGGGAGGCTGACGGGCTCAAATACGTGCTCGAGCGCCTCGACGAGCTGGTGGTGAAGGAGGTCAACGGTTCGGGCGGCTACGGGATGCTGGTCGGTCCGCACGCGACCGTCGCCCAGCGCGAGCAGTTCGCGGCTAAGATCAAGGCCGATCCGAGCAACTACATCGCCCAGCCGACGCTCGCGCTCTCGACCTGTCCGGCTTCGTTCGAGACGGGCGTCTCGCCGCGGCACGTCGACTTGCGGCCGTTCGTCCTCTCGGGGGCCAACGGCGTGCGGATCGTGCCGGGCGGGCTCACGCGGGTGGCGCTGAAAGAGGGCTCGTTGGTGGTCAATTCGAGCCAGGGCGGAGGGACCAAGGACACCTGGATCGTCGACGACGTGGAAGGCGAGGCCTGACCGTTGCTCGCCCGCACCGCTGACAACCTCTTCTGGCTCGCCCGCTCGATGGAGCGCGCCGATTACATCGCCCGCACGATCGAGGCGACGGTGAGGCTCGAATACCTGCCGAAATCGGACGGCGACAAGACGGGAGAATGGGAGGGCGCGCTCAGCGCCGCCGGCGCCTACGACGGCTACGTCGCCGCGCACGGCGAACTCGACGAGGAGACCGCGGTCGAGTTCCTGACCTTCGACCGGAACAACCCGTCCTCGATCCGCAACTGCCTGGAGAACGCCCGGACCGCGGGCCGGGCGGTGCGCACCGCGCTGACCGCCGAAACATGGACCGCGATCAACGACGCCTGGCTCGAGCTCAAGCGCTTCGAGGCGAGCCATCGCTTCGCCCGCCCGCTCGACCGGCTCGCGCTGACCCGCTTCCTCGATTACGTGAAAAAAGCCTCGCTAGACTTCGACGGCTCCTGCTACCGCACGATGCTGCGCAACGACGCCTACTGGTTCAACCGGCTCGGACATCTTCATCGAACGCGCCGACAACACCGCCCGGCTCCTCGACGTCAAGTACCACCTGCTCCTGCCCTCGAGCGAGCCGGTCGGCGGCTCGCTCGACTATTTTCAGTGGGTTGCGATCCTGCGCGCGGTCTCGGCGGCGACCGCCTATCACTGGGTGTATCGCGACCGGGTGAAGCCCTGGCTGATCGCCGACCTCCTGATCCTGAAGCGGGCGATGCCGCGCTCGCTCATTTCGTGCTACGAGAGCATCGATCGCGCCCTCGACAGCCTCGCGCGCGACGACGGGCGCAGCGGCGTCGCGCAAAGACAGGCGCGCGCGACGCACGCGAAGCTCGAGCGGGCGAGCATGACCCAGATCTTCCAGGACGGGCTGCACGAATTCATCACCGCCTTCATCGAGGACAACGCCCGGTTGTCGAACACGATTTCCGAACAATACCTCCTCACCTGAGCGGACGGGGCGGCCCATGCGGATTCGCATTTCGCACGAGATTGCCCACCATTACGCGCCGGGGGCCCGCATGCTGATCCAGAACCTGCGGCTGACCCCGCACGGGTTCGACAGCCAATACGTGCTCCGGTGGCGGATCGAAGTCGACATCGACAGCGCGTTGCGTCAGAGCGAGGACGCCCACGGCAACATCGTGACCACCTTCTCGCATCACGGCGCGCCCATCGAACGCCTGACGGTGTCGGCCTCCGGCGAAGTCGAGACGACCGACGCGGCCGGCGTCGTGCGCGGCGCGGTCGAGCGCCTGCCGGCGGAGATGTACCTGCGCGACAGCCCGCTCGCGCAGGCCAACGGGGCGCTGCGCGACTTTGCGAGCGAGGCGACGGCGGGAGCGTCCGATCCGCTCGACGCCATGCACCGGCTGATGGCCGAGGCGCACCGTGATGATGAGCTTCGACCCGTACGAGCCCGACGAGCCGGAGTTGGCGGTGGAGGCTTTCGCGCTTCGCCGCGGACAGGCGCGCGATTTCGCCCATATCTTCATCGCCTGCGCGCGCTTCCTCGGCGTTCCGGCGCGCTTCGTCGGCGGCTATCGGGCCGCCGACGAAGCGGGCGGGGAAGCGGGCGCGCACGCCTGGGCCGAGGCGCATATCCCGCGCCTCGGCTGGGTCGCCTTCGACCCGACCATCTCCATCTGCGCCGACGACCGCTACGTGCGGGTCGTCGTCGGCTTCGACGGCCAGGACGGCGCCTTCGTCAGGAGCGCGCACGGGTCCGCGCGAGGACAAGGTCGAGACCGCGATCCGGGTCGAGCAGGCAGGCCTGCAGACCCAGGCGTGAGGGGGATCGGCGAGAGGCGCCATCCTCGGGCGGCGCCAAACGTGTGTTTTCAACGCCCTGCGGCGCCGCAATTTAAACATCCATTCGTGTCCGGGCTGCTGGTGGTGGCCCTGCCGACGTCTCGACCTGCGTGATCTGCTCGATCCTCCAGGCGACTTGGGCGCGCCGACCCCTAAGCGGATCCGGCGCGCGCATGCGTTATCGGCAAGAACTCCTGCCAAGGGCTGCCCATTGCCGTTTTGAGTCTTTTCACAGCCCTTAGCCGCTCTCGCGCAAAAACCCCAAAAACGAGAAATGGCCCTCTGGCGGGCTCTCGACCCTTGTCGCCGCGCGCGCCGAGCGCGGTGGAGGAGGTCAGGCGCCCGCGCCTGCATACAGATCTGAGGTCGACATCCGGCGGCCATACCATTTCCCGGCGCGGAACGAATGTCTTCAACCCGATTGCGGCGCCATTTCCCGGCGGCTGCGCTTCGCCGTCAGGTCGTCCAACGCCACGATCACCGAAACGCCGCGGTTTAAGCAATCGACGACCGGCATTTCCCATCCGGCATTCGCCGCGCGCGACGCGCACTTCGCCCAGATCGGGCGACTGCAAGCGGCGGTGGGCGGAACGGCTGCGACGGAACCGGACAATTCGGCGGCCTCCTTCAAGACGGCGGTGTGAGAACAAAGGTAGAACACAACTTGGCGACCTTGTCAAGAGAATGCACAACGCCTGCGCCTGCCTGCTCAGCGATTGTCCACGAAGACCTCGTCGTTAAGAAAGTTCAGGTGCGGCCCGACGTGTTGGTTTCCTTGGTGAGAGCCTGGACTTCCGTGTCCATCGCGCTCGCCAGCTCGGCCATTGTGACGGCCCCGCGGCCCTCTTTGTCCGCGGCGCCGCTCAAAGCGTCGAGAAACGCCTGCGTGAAGGCGCCGTGGTTCCAGGCTGGGCTTTCCAGCGAGCTTTCGTCCTTTTTCGAGGAGGTCAGCACCGTGACCGTGCCCATGTTGACCGCGTCGCGCAAGACGCTCGCGTCCGGTTTGCCAAGCCCGACCGCGCCGGAGTGACAGGCGTCGAGCAGCAGGAGCACCTTGCCCCTCTCGGCGATGGCCCTCCGATGATCGTGACTATTGCGCCGGGGAAACCTCTCCAAAAGCGGGCCATCTGGTGGCCTCCAGTCGGGTCTCGATCGTTCGCAATTCGAGCTCGTCCCTCTCGAAACGCCGCATCGGCGGCGTTCCCTCAATGGCTCACCACGAACAGGTCGCCGCCGAAATTGACGTGCAGGCCGAGGTGCTGCTGACGCTTGGTCAGTCGCTGGAGCTCGGCGTCCATCGCGTCGGTCAGGGCGGACAGCCGGATGATCCCGTGACCCTCCGGGTCGGCCGCGCCGCTCAGCGCGTCGAGAAACGCCTGCGTGAATGCGCCATGCCGCCAGACCGGGAGCTCCTGCGACAGCTCGTTCTTCTTCGACGAGGTCAGCACGGTCACGTTTTCCATGTCCATCGCGTCCTGCAAGACCTTGGCGTCGGGATCGGTCGCCCAGCCGCCCGCGCCGACGGCGCCGGAATGGCAGGCGTCGAGCAGGAGCAGGACCTTTCCCCGCTCGGCGAGAGCCTTCACCTTTTTCGCGAACTCGCTCGCCGAGAGCGCGCTGGTCGTGCTCGCGTTCGGCGTCCTGGCGTCGAAGTCATAGGGGATGAGGTAGAATTGCTTGTCGATCATCTCGCCGTGGCTCGAAATCAGGACGACCGCGACGTCCTGGTCCGAACCGCTCCTGCGCATGCTTTGCGCCATGCGATCGAGCGCATCGAGTATTTCGGTGTGACCGGCCTGATCGTTCGGCAGATACTGAACGCTGACGTCGGCGTAGAGGCTCGGCTTGCCCGGCGCGCCCCTCGGCCGTCGAGCAGCGCGTTCACGACTTCGAGGTCTTCCTTTTTCAGGCGCTTTGGCGCATCTTGCCAATCTGAACTGGCCTTGGGTAGAATTTTTTGTCGCAGTGCAGACAACAATGAGTGGCTGTCGTCCGCCGTAGCCGTCAGGCACTGGAGAGACCGCCCCCGCCCCCACCTTCTCGATGCGGGCAGCAACAGGTCGGCGACGCGGCACGCATGGTAACTATGCGGCGGAAACGAGGGCGCGGCGCGACAAGTGACTGCATGAGACAAAGTCAATAAACTGTTTCGACAGCAATATCAAATACCAAATGTCAATTAGAATACCATTTGTCGGCCTGCTTTGGCTAGCAAGTCTGTTTGGAGCCGCGGGGCCAGCTTACTGCCAACCTGCGCCGCCAACGACCGTCGATGCAGCCGCCTTGATCGAGCAAATCAAGATCGAAATCCAGGAAGCTAGAAAGCTGAAGACTCGGCCAACACTTACGATTAACAATGTGAAGATTACGCTGAAAGCGGTCGCAGAGCGCAGTGCTGACGGCGGCGTCAAGTTTGTCATACCTATTATCGGCTCTGCCGGAGTTACCAACACGACTACTCAGGTACTATCCCTTTCATTTAAGCCAGAAGGCGCAATCGATATCGGAGCTAAAACGAGCCTCGGGCTAGCTGACGCAATAAATGCTGCTAAGGTCGCGATACAAACAGCAATGTCTTCCGACCCGCGTTTCAAACTGGACAACCTCGTCTACGAAGCGGATTTTATTCTAAAGGCTGATGCCAAAGGTGGATCTCGTTCTGGGTGTTCGATGTCGGCGCAGAAATTGCTAAGTCATCGACGCAGCACGTTGCAATCGAGTTGTCTCTTGCGGTGGGACAATAATGTTACCGTTCCGTCATGGTTTCGACGGAGTTTTAGCGCGGATTTTTGTCGTGTCGTGGGCGGCACTTGACTTGACGTGCTTCAGTATAGTGCCGAGCGGCGCTGCTTCGGACGCAATTGTTGACGCAACTATGAAAGGCGTCGTGGCGATCTATAAGGCAAGCACAGAGGAAAATAATAAACCTAGCGGTACAGGTTTCTTCATTACGCCTGATGGCTATTTATTGACAGCGTCGCACGTCGTTGAGCAAAATTCAAATGAATACAAAGGTGCGACATTTCGGCTAAGGCTATTATCAGGTAAAGAGTTTGATGCACGCTTAATAGGGCGAAACCAGGAACTTGACCTAGCGCTGCTTAAAATCGTAAACTCAAGCGGCATCTCTTTGTTGTCCGAGATAAAACCACTTCCGCTCAAGCAAGATAGTAAGGATAAGGATTTTACAATCCTTGGAAACCCTTCGGGCGATCGGCCGAAGCTCTTCGATCACACTGATGTAACTGTCAGTGATCCGGACAGATACGGTCTTGAGGCCGTAAACCCGGCTTCGGACGCGGGGTATAGCGGCGGTCCAGTGATCGACGCTACGGGTTCCGTCGTCGGAATCGCACTGCGACAAGGCGACTTTTCCCCCGTTGATTTCGTACGCAGGATCGACACAATCGGTGAGTTCTTGGAGGCGAATGAGATTGTCCAGGGTAGCCTGGGGTATGAAAGACACTTATCGCTTTCAAGCCTCGCCACGATTGAACAAGTCAAGAGTTGGAGAAAAAACTGAATGGCTTGAAGGAAGAGGAGAGTAAGAAGCAAAAACTAATAGATGACATCACGCTACAACTGTGGAACTTGAAATCTCAAGTACAGTGGAGCTTATCCATCTGCGAAATTCCGCGTCTTCCAAGGGAACTACATGCTGAACCTAAACATCAGCTGACCATCGAATATAATAAAATCTTAGATATAATGTTCGACGCCGTAGGAACCTTTACGGCGCGAATTATGCCGTTGATGTCCGGAGAAGGAGAAAGCCAGAAGGGACTGGCGGAAGCGCGCAAGCGTAGGCTGTATGTTGGAAAGAGTGTCACGTTTGACGGGCAGAAATGGGTTTTTGAGCAACTAGACGATGATGTGGAAGCGCAAGTGCGAAACTACAATGAGACACGAGATCCCGAGAGCAATGAAGTAGATGTTAAGAATATTGATAGTTTCGTGATCTCTTTAAAGCCCCCCAAAGGCGACGATGAAATGCAGTTTTTCGGCTTTTCGGACAAAGTGACCAAATTTGTCGGTGGGAAAAAGTGCGACGTTGAGTAGTGAAGCCTGCGCCGCAGGGCTCTGCCTGAGCGGCTCTGGGCGGCTCTATATAGTTCAAGCCAAACGGGGAACGAATTCGGCCGCGGCCGTGAAGACACGGAATTTGGAACTTGAAAGTTGCCGGCGTGTCTCGCTGGGCAAAGCCGCTCATATCGCCGCCTACCCCGGCCCACGAAGGGCACCTTGGTCGCCATGATGGTCATGGTCAGGCTTGCGATGTGGACGATCGCGGCGGCGATTTCCTCCACGCCGATCGTCGGCTCGAACGCAATGCGGCCCGTCGGCTTTTCCTCTCCGCGAGCCAAAGCAGGTCTACGTCATCACAGGCATCGCAGATGCGCCGGCCGGTCAGCCAATGTGCCGACTCTAACGCAAGGTACCGACCCATTCCTTGCTGCCGCCAATGAGTTCCATGGCAGGCGGGGTAGGAGGTAAGAGATGCGTGCGCGAAGGGGTAGCCATGCTTGACGATAGCGGCGCTCGAACGGGCGCTGCTGAGTTCCGCGAACGCGCCCATGCTTGGTGAAGCGTGGGGGGCTTATCATTAGTGACTGGCGACGAAAAGGTCGCCGTTGAAGTTCACGTGCATGCCGAGGTGCTGTCGGCCCCTCGTTAGCGACTGCAGCTCGCTTTCCATTGCGTCGGTGAGCGCCGACAGGCGGACGATACCCTGAGCGTCCGCTGTGCCCGTGAGCGCGTCCAGAAAGGCTTGCGCGAACGCGCCGTGCTTCCAGGCAGGTAGCTCTTCCGACAGCTCGTCCTTTCTGGACGAGGTCAGGACGGTGACGTTTTCCATGTCCAGGGTGTCACGTAGGACCTTGGCGTCAGGTTCGCTCGCCCAGCGGCCCGCGCCGACGGCGCCGGAATGGCAGGCGTCGAGCAGGAGCAGGACTTTTCCCCGCTCGCGAGAGCCTTTACCTTTTTCGCGAATTCGCTCGCCGAGAGGGCGCTGGTCGCGCTCGCGTTCGGCGTCCGGGCGTCGAAGTCATAGGGAATGAGGTAGAACTGCCCGCCGATCATCTCGCCGTGACTTGAAAAGAAAATGACCGCCGCGTCCTGACCCGATCCGTTCGTCGCCATGCTGTTCGCTATGCCATCGAGAGCGTCGAGAATGGCGGTGTGATCGGCCTTGTCGTTCGGAAGGTACGTCATATCTGACGCCGGCGTAGAGGCTTACCTTATCTGGAGCGGTCTTCTGGCTCTCGAGCAGCGCGCTCGCGACGTCGTGCGCGTCCTCGGCCGCGTAGTTGAGATGCAGGCCGCCCGCCTTGTCGCCGAATTTGTCGATGCCGATCGCCAGCACGTGCAATATCCCGCCCGGCGGCTTGGCGCTGCCGGTCGCGGCCTGGACTGCCTGACGGGCGGCAGCCACGTCGGCGATGCCGAGCGCCCGCGCGGTTTCGAGCTCCTGGAGAACGAGCGGCAGCGCGTCCGGCCGATGCAGTCTTGGGATCGCCGAGACGGGAAGCGTCGATGCGGCCCTGTCCGGCCCGTGATTGACCACCCACTTCAGCACGTCCTGCGCGCCGGGCGTCGCCCCGTAGAACCCTTCGGGAGTCCAGAGATACCCAGTCGGTCTTGTTCGGGAAACACCTGCAGCGCCGAGCAACTCGCGGCCGTCGTCGGCGCGATGCCAGCGGATCACGCCGTCGCTGTATGCCGCGACAACGATGCGCCCATCCTTGCTCGCGTTCACCGCCCAGACCTCGTTTCGACTCCGCAAGCGCCATTTCTGCGTTCCTGCGTCGTCGAATGACGTGAGGGCGAAGTTCGAGCCGAGGAAAAAGCGCTTCGTATCCGAAGCGACCGCGAGGCTTCGCGTGATGTCGTACGCGTCGAGAGGAAGCTTCCGATGCCCAGTGTGGGACTGGTTCCGGTCCTGCCAGCCGTCAATCGTCAAGCCTTCTCGGTTCGGCGCGAAAGTCAAATTATCCTTCGGCGGCGGACTGGATAATGTGAGCGACGTTACATTAAACCTCAGCACGGGCTGCGCCAGATCCACGATAGCCGAAGTCGACGACTTTGCCGTCTTCGGACACGCGCATGACGTCTGCCTGACCGCGAAAATCGAGGATAGGCGATGCGACGGTCCAGATCGCTTCGCCGCGGGCGTCCATGAGGCCGAGGCAAGGCGCGAACGAGGCGACAAGGACCCGTCCGTCCGCCAAGGCGTCGACGCCAGAGGCCCTTATAGGCGCGCAGTATGTGATGCGTCGCTCATTGCCTAGGAGCCTGTCTGCTTAGTCCTGATGCGATGGGCATTTGAAACATGGAAGCGGAGTTTGCGGCGCTCGATATGCTGCGTTGGTCGGCTTGCCGGGTTCATCCGGCTGCGAGGCGGACTTCGGGCAGAGTCCACCCTTGGGCGAGCTTCAGAATATTCTGGGCGACGCAGACCGAATCCCCATTCGGAAGCCACCTTTTCTATGCGCCCCCGCGCAGCAGGAACTGACGAAAGCCGCGCGCTTGCTTGATCTGGCCCAATACTGGTTCGGGCAGCTGCTTCCTCAACCGATAGGGGCTGGCGTGGCCGCCAGCCTTGATTTTCTCTCGCATGGCGGCGATGCGTGCGCTGCCCCCTTCTCCTGCGCTGGCGTGCTTGGCCCGCCCCGGCGCGATGTACCCGTCGATTTCACTTCTAACGCCGCGAGGTTGGCGTCGGAGCAATAGCCGGTGTCAGCTGACAGCTGTGCCGGCTCTGCGGCCCAGGTTGGCTGCGATCGCATCGGCGACCGGCGCCAGTTGATGCTGGTCGCTCTGCCTGGCGTCGAGGGCATGGGCGACGATCACCTGCGCCGTCTCGTCGACCGCCGCTTCGCCGTGTAGCCCTGGATGAAGCCGTCCGTGGTTTTCATGATGCGGCTTTCGGGGTCGGTGAAGTTCCGTTGCGCCTTGGGCTCGGGCTCGCGGTCTCCGGGGCAGCTTGCTTTCCCGGTTTCGTGCAACCGCCCCGGCTTTTCGCTTCTCCTCGGCCTCGGCTCGGCCTGGCCTTCGCCACGGCGGCCGCTCTTCGCCTCGCCTCCATTCAGCCTGCGCTGCCAGGCTGCCTTCGCGGCGCGCTTCTTCTTGCCGGCGACCCGGCCCGGCATCTCATCGCCGCTCTTGTCGCGGCCGATCGCCTCGGCTTCCCGCTCGTCCGTCGCTTCGGCGGCGCGCAGCCACTCCGCGACCTCGGCGCCGAGTGCCGCCTCGCGCTTGCTCATCCGCTCGTAGCTCATCGCCTTGTGCTTGGAGGCGTTCGCTTTGACCTTCGTGCCGTCGACCGCGACCTGCCCGAGCTTCGACCAGCCCCGCCCTTCGGCACAGCTTGAGCACCTGCACGAACAGCCCGGCGAGCGCCTTCAGATGTCGCTTGCGGAAATCCCGAGATGGTGCGGAAGTCCGGGGTGGGTCGAGGCCGACGATAGCTGCATGAAGTCGAACCCCGCTCCGGCGCGCCGCCTTGCGTGATCCCGCGCGACGAGTAGACCCCGTTGCAATAAGCGTAAAGCAACAGCGCCGTCATCATCGTCGGATCAAACGGAGGCTGCCCGCGCGCGCTCCCATAGGTTCCCTCGATCTCACAAAGATCAAGATGCCCGACCACAGGCGCCAGCACAAAGCGCGCCAGGTGGTCCTTCCCCGACGAAGCTCTGCACGCTCGCCGGGCAGCAGCAACGGTTGATCCATTGTCCACGGGCCGGAAAGTCTTGCTCATAAGCAAGCAGAATCCGATTTGCGCCCAGGCCGCCACAAAAATCCGCTATTACTCGGACAGGCTCCTAGGCCACCTTGATCCCACGCGAAAAGGAGAGCCTGCCCTTGCACGTCCCATGGCGCTGTTTAATAGCGTCTTGCCGTCGCCGGACCACGCAACGGACTCAGTTCCTGCCGGCGCTGCATCAACCGGTCTTTGCCCGCCCGCCCGTTTTAGAGTTGTTCCATTCAAAACATCGACCGCCGCGACGTCGGCGTAGCCCACCGCCAGCCGTTTGCCGTCTGGACTGAAAGCTGCGCCGTACGGGAGATTTCCGCTCGGCGCCTTGACTGGCGTGCCGATTTCGGCGAAAGTTCGGGCTGTCGTCGTTCGGGTCATTCTTGTAAAGTCGAATTATTCCATCCCAAGGCCGTCGTCGCGAGACGGCCATCGCGCGCGAACGCTGCGCCGTAACTGTCGTTTCCGTATTGGTCGTCGCGGAAGGCCTCGCTCCAATCGTTTTCCCGGTCGAAGACCCGCAGACCATTCCCGCCAAATAGCGTTGCAGCGAGGGAGTGGCCATCGGGCGAGAACGCGAGAAAGTTGGTGACACTAGGTAAATCGCCGTAAATTCGATGAATGAGGTTTCCGGACTTTGCGGTCGAATATGTAGATCGGGAAGTCCCCACCGCCTCAGTTGCTCGTCCAGCCGCCGGCGGCGATCGTCGACCCGTCCGGACTGATCGCCACCGCGTAGATGACGCCGAATCCTCCAGGCCCGGCCGGAATCTCGTATTCGGTGTGCACGAGCCTGCCGTCCGCGACCGACCAGACCCTCACCGTGCGATCGTCGCTGCCAGTTACGGCGCCCCGACCTTCGGCGTCCACGGCTTGCGTCCAGATCTTGGCCGTATGCATGCCGGGATCGACGGCGAGCACCGGACGGTCGTACAAGTCCGTGCCTGGGTTAGTCTCCCGATCCTGAGCGAAGGCCGGCGCGAGGATGTCCTCCCTCAAATTCGGGCCATCTGGCAACCCTCCAGTTGGGTCTTGATTGTCTCCAATTCGAGCTTGTCCTTCTCGACCTTCCGCGTCCACAGCGCCGCGCCAGCCGATTTGAGCGCGTCGACCACCGGCCCGACCGCCCCCTTAGCGATCTCCTCGACCACGCCCTGTGTCCCGCCCTCGGCCGGCGTCGCCTTGACCACGCCCTGTGTCCCCCCCGGCCGGCGTCGCCTTGACCGCGGCGTCGCAGACCTCTTGCAGGCCGGCGCCCGCCCTTTCGATATTGCTCTGAATTTTGGGGACGTCTT
>CAVYIZ010000062.1:0-147793 GCA_963768555.1 uncultured Alphaproteobacteria bacterium | reverse complement strand
TGGGGAAGGAATGCGCCTTGTTCGACAGGCGATGGCGATTGACGGCGAGGCGGCGGCTGGCCCACAATCGACAACACTCCTAAGGGTTGTGCGCCGCAAGGTTTCCCCGTGGGAGAACGCGCCCCGAAGCGCGACGGACAACGGATGGGAGAGCGGCATCGGAGCGCGCCCGAGCGCCGGAAGAGACCGGCGCATCGGGCGACCCGCTTCTCCGCCGACAACGGGAGGGACACGTGGAAAAGAGCAAATCCGAGGCCGGCATAGATCAAGCCGGGATTACCCGCCGCAGGTTCGTCCGGTCGACGGGATACGGGGCCGGCGCGCTCGCTTTTGCCGGGCCGCTTTCGCTGTCGGCGCCGACCTTCGCCGCGGACGCCACGATCAAGGTCGGCTTCGTCAGCCCGCTGACCGGTCCGCTCGCCGGCTTCGGCGAGACCGATCCCTTTAGCCTGACCCTGGTCCGCAAGGCGCTGGCGCCGGGCGTGACGATCGGCGGCAAGAGATACGCAGTGCAGATCGTCAACAAGGACACGCAGTCGGACCCGGTCCGCGCCGGCCAGCTCGCCAAGGAGCTGATCGAGAGCGACAAGGTCAACCTGATGCTGTCGACCTCGACGCCGGAGGTGGTCAACCCGGTCGCCGACGCCTGCGAGGCGGCGGGCGTGCCGAGCCTGTCGACCGTCATGCCGTGGGAGGCGTTCTATTTCGGCCGCGGCGCGAAGCCGGGCCAGCCGTCGCCGTTCAGGTGGAGCTATCTCTTCAGCTTCGGCGCCCACGACTTCTTCAACTGCTATGTCTCGCAGTGGGACGGGCCGGTGAAGACCAACAAGAAGGTCGCCGTCCTCTACCCCAACGACGCCGACGGCAACGGGATCCGCAATCATCTCGCCCCGGCCCTGGCGAAGGCCGGCTTCGCCATTGTCGATCCCGGCGGCTACGAGGACGGCACGACCGACTTCTCGTCGCAGATCGCAAAGTTCAAGGCCGAGAACTGCGAGATCTTCAACACCTTCCCGATCCCGCCCGACTTCGCCACCTTCTGGCGGCAGGCCGCGCAGCAGGGCTACACCAGGATGGTCAAGATCGCGCAGATCGCCAAGACCGGGCTCTTCCCGTCCCAGGTCGAGGCGCTCGGGTCGCTCGGGCCAAACCTGGCGACCGCCTGCTACTGGCACAAGGACTTCCCCTATAAGTCGCCGCTGACGGGCCTCGCTTCGAAGGAAATCGCCGAGGGTTACGAGAAAGCGTCCGGCAAGCAATGGACGCAACAGCTCGGTGCGACCATGTCGCTGTTCGACGCAGGCGTCGCCGCGCTGCAGGCGAGCGGCGATCCCTTGGACAAGGCGGGTGTCGCCAAGGCGATTAGCACGCTTCATGCGCCGACGACTGTCGGCGTGATCGACTTCACCAAGGGCCCCGTGCCGAACTGCTTCAACACCGACATCATCGGAACCCAGTGGGTCAAGGCGAAGCCGGGCAGCAAATATAAGCTCGACATGGTCATCACCGAGAACGCCAACGACAAGAACGTTCCCATCCAGGCTGAATTGAAGCCCTACAACGGCTGAGCCGCGAGCTGTGGCTTCGCCGCCGACAGGCGCGATCCTCAGCGGCGCCGGACTTTATAAGCGGTTCGGCGCGCTAACGGTTCTCGACGACGTCAGCTTCTCGGTCGGGGCGGACGAGGCGGTCGGCATCGTCGGCCCCAACGGCGCCGGCAAGACCACGCTGCTCAGCGTGCTCGCCGGCGGCCTGCCGGCGTCGGGAGGAACCGTCCGCTTCCGCGGCGCCGACGTGACCACGGCCGACGTTTCGGCGCGAACCCGGCTTGGCGTCGCCAAGACCCATCAGGTGCCAAAACCTTTCGGCGGCATGACCGTGTTCGAGAACGTCTATGTCGCGGCGACGGCGGGCGGCGGCCACCGAGGCGCGAAAGCCTACCGGAGCTCAATGGATGCGCTCGAGCTTTGCGACATGCTCGGCGCGGTCAACCGCCGCGCCGAGACGCTGGGCCTGCTCGACCGCAAGCGGCTCGAGCTCGCCCGCGTGCTGGCGACCGATCCCGTCGTCGTGCTGCTCGACGAGATCGGCGGCGGCCTCACCGACGAGGAGACGATGCGGCTTGTCGAGACGATCCGCGAACTGCGCCGGCGCGGCATGGCGATCGTCTGGATCGAGCACATCGTCCATGTCCTTCTGCAGGTGGTCGAGCGGCTCGTCTGCATGGTGTCCGGCC
Organism: uncultured Alphaproteobacteria bacterium; assembly: GCA_963768555.1. Lineage (GTDB taxonomy): Bacteria > Pseudomonadota > Alphaproteobacteria > Rhizobiales > Beijerinckiaceae > Roseiarcus. Next base: position 145,557 of record CAVYIZ010000062.1, on the reverse strand, counting down.
GCGTGATCGCCGACGGCGACCCTCGGAATGTTATGACGGACGCGGCCGTGGTCGACGCCTACCTCGGGAGCGGCGCGACGTGAGTCTGCTCGCCGTCGACCGGCTCGACGTGCGCCACGGCCTCCTGCAGGCGGTGCGCGAGGTGTCGTTCGCCGTCGACGAAGGCGAGATTGTCGCGCTCGTCGGCGCCAACGGCGCCGGCAAGTCGACCTTGCTCAGCGCCATCGCCGGCGCGCATCTTTCCTCGGCCGGGGCAATCGCATTCGACGGCGCCGACGTCACATCGATGCGCGCCTACAAGCGGGTCGCGCTGGGAATCGCGCTCGTGCCCGAGGGGCGGCGGCTGTTCGGCGGCATGTCGGTCGAGGAGAACCTCAAGGTCGCGATGCGGGTCGGCCGGCGCGGCTACTGGACCTTGGACAGGGTGATGGAGCTCTTCCCGATGCTCAGCGCCCGCAGGGACGCGCTCGCCGGCAACCTTTCGGGCGGGGAGCGGCAAGCCGCCGCCATCGGCCGGGCGCTAATCACCAATCCGCGCCTCCTCCTGCTCGACGAGGTGTCGCTCGGACTGGCGCCCGTGGTCATCGAACAGCTTTACCGGTCGATGCGGTCTCTGCCTCAGGGCGGAGCAACGCTCATTCTGGTCGAGCAGGAGCTCACACGGGCGCTCGGCGTCGCGACGCGCGTGATCTGCATGCTCGAGGGGCGGATCGTTCTCGACGGCCCGGCGCAAGCAATGTCGCGCGATCAGATCGTCGACGCCTACTTTGGTCTGCGCCGGGCGGCGGCCCGGGGGCGCGCATGAGCTATGTCAATCTTCTCGCGCAGGGCGTGCTGCTCGGCGGCTATTATGCGCTGCTCGCCTGCGGCCTGTCGCTGATGTTCGGCGTCATGCGGATCATCAATCTCGCCCACGGCGATCTCGCCATCCTCGCCGCCTTCCTCGTCTTCTCGATATCCGACATTTTCGGCCTTTCGCCCTTCCTGTCGCTTGTCGCCGTGCTGCCGATCATGGCCGCGACGGGTTGGGCTCTGCAGCGAGGCATTCTCGAGCGGAGCCTGCGCTCCGGCGTGCTCGTGCCGCTGCTCGCGACCTTCGGACTGTCGATCGCGCTGGAAAACCTTCTGTTCGAGGCCTACGGCGCCGATACGCGTTCGCTCGGCGACATGATCGGCGACCTCGTGTTCGACAGCTACGAAGTCACGAGCCAGTTCAGCGTCAGCTATCTCGCGGCGCTGATCTTCGCCCTCGCGGCGGCGGTGCTCGGCGGACTGTCGCTCTTTTTGAAGCACACGTCGCTCGGCCGCGCGATCCGCGCCACGGCGGAGGACCCCGATACCGCCGAGCTCGTCGGAATCAACGCGCGCGCCGTCTATGCGGTCGCCGCCGCGATCGCGGTCGCGACGGTGGCGCTCGCCGGCACGATGCTCGCCATGCGGGCGACCTTCGATCCCTATTCGGGGCCGATGCAGCTCATCTTCGCCTTCGAGGCCGTCGTGATCGGCGGCATCGGATCGCTGTGGGGCACGCTGATCGGCGGAATCGTGCTCGGCCTCGCGCAGTCGATCGGAGCCGCGTTCGACCCGAAGTGGTTCCTCCTCGCCGGCCATCTGACGTTTCTCGCCGTGCTCGCCGTTCGATTGTTTCGCGACTGGGCGCGGGCGCGCGGTGGCCTGCTTTCGTCGCTGGGTCTTCGCGGATGATCGAGGGGCAAAATTTCTCCGTCGAGCGCTGGACCCGCGAATCGGCGGTCTTCGGCCTCGCCGTCGCCGCTATTGTCGTGGCGCTCGCGGTGACGCCGCTGATCGCCGGCGCCAACGTCGTCGACAAGCTGACGACCCTGTTCGTCTACGTCATTCTCGCCGCGATGTGGAACGCGCTCGCGGGCTACGCCGGGCTCGTCTCCGTCGGGCAGCAGGCGTTCTTCGGGATCGGCGCCTATTTCGCCATCCGGTTCGCGGCGGCGGGCTTTCCCCCTTATCCGTCGCTGCTTGCCGGCGCGGTCGGCGCGGCGCTGCTCGCGATCCCCGTTTCCTTCTTCATGCTGCGCCTCAAGGGCGGCGAATTCTCGATCGGCATGTGGGTGCTCGCCGAGGCGCTGCATCTCATGGTCAACCTCGACCCGCTCATTCAGGGCGAGACCGGCACTTCGATGATCTCGCTCAACGCCTACACCGATCACGAGCGTCTCGCCGCCAACTACTGGCTGTCTCTCGGCTCGATGCTGGCGCTGCTCGGCGTGATCTTCGTCCTGTTGCGCAGTCCGTTCGGCGCCTCGGTGCAGGCGATCCGCGACGACGAGGAGGCGGCGGCCTCGATCGGCGTCAAAGTTCTCGCCGCCAAGCGGACCGTATTCATACTCGCCGCGTTCGGCTGCGCGCTCGCAGGCGTCCTCTGGCTCGCGACCTCGGTCACGTTCCAGCCGAAGACCAATTTCGGCGTGCAGTGGACCGCCTATATGATCCTGATGGCGCTGGTCGGCGGACTCGGCACGTTCGAGGGGCCGATCCTCGGGGCGCTGCTGTTCTTTCTGGTGCAGAATGAGTTCGGCGAGAATGGCGTTTGTTACATGGCGGGGTTGGGCGTGGTCGCGATCCTGTTCGCGCTCTTTCTGCCGCGCGGCCTGTGGGGCGAGATCGAGGCGCGCACCGGCCTCAGGCTGCTGCCGGTCGGCTACCGGGTGCGCCTGCCGGAGGCGCCGATGCGACAACCCGGCGAATAGACGCGGCCAAAGGTCCCCTTCGCCCCGCTTGCGGCTACGGGATTCACACAAGTGATTTGCCGTGAGCGATGGCGTATCCGTCGAGCATTGCGGTGAGGCGTCTCCAGCCGTCGGCCATGGTTTTTGGGCCTGGCGGCTTGTAGTAGCCGTGCCAGCCACCGAGGCGGGCGGTTATCCAGGCGAGCCAGGAGAGCGAGCCGCGAGGGTGCGGATTTTTCTGCTTGACGGTCTTTCCCTCGAGGGTCCGGCCGATGGCGTCGGCGGCCTCGATCAGGCTTTCGTCGATGACGTCGGTGGCGGGACGGGCGCTCGCGCTGCGGGCGTCGGTGAGTTGGAGGATGCGCGTGGCCGCGACGATGCCGAGGGCGGCGAGATTGAACAAGCGGCGCGCGCCCTCGACTTGGGTTTCTTCAAGGGCGAGGCCGTCGCGTTTGAGCACGCGGAAGACCTCTTCGATGCGCCAGCGAAGGCGGTAGAGCCGGATGATCTCCAGCGCATCTTCGGCGTTCTCGACAGGCAAGGTGGTCAACAGCCGCCACAGGACTGGCTTTGCATCGGCGGGCGGGTCGATTTCGCGCGCCACGACGACGCGCAACTGGCAGGATTTGGGGTCGGCGCAGGCGCGACCGGTCTTGGGTTTGGCGATCGTCACCGAGCCGAACGACACCGCCACGCGGGCGATCCGGCCGCGCGCGCCCGGCTTCCGCGGCTGGCTCGGCGCAAGGGCCACGTCAATCTCGATCGCCCGGGCGAACCCGTCCGCCGCCGCGAACAACAGGCCGCCGTCGGCCAGCTTGCGGTCGGCGCGCGCCCTGGTGATCACGTCGACGTTGGCGGGCTTCCGGGCGAAGGCTTGGTAGATGTCATTCTCTCGATCGCCGACGGCCACGATGGCGGCCGCGTCCGCCAGCGTCGCGGAGGCGATTTCCGCCGCCTCGATCCAACGCATCGATTCCTTGTCTTGCAAATGCCGCTTCTGGCGGTGCTTTTCGATCTTGGCGATCGGCCGGCTCCAAATCTTCGCGCCGACAACGCCCAGCACCGCCTCGTCCGCCGCGTCGATGGCCACCAGCGGATGAATGAGGAAGCCCAGGCTCTTCGCATCGCCGCCCCGGCCCAGATCGCCACGGTCGTTGTCGCGCCCGGAAAAGTTGATCTCGGTCGTGTCCTGCGCCACGACGACCCGGCGGCCCCGGCACGCTTGCGCGGTGCGAACGGCCGCCTCCTCCAAAATCGCCTGCGCGCTCACGCGCTCCGACCCCAGAAAGCGATGCGCCGCAACCTCGGCCGCGCGGTCCGCGCCAAACTTGCGCGGCGCCAGAGAACCCGAACTCGTTATGTCCTCGAGTATCCGATCGAACCGCCGAACAATTCGAATGTCCCCGCAAAATCCCGCCATGCTTGCCTCCCAATACCGGAAGGCGCTCGAATCACGATGCGCTCAAACAATCAAGCGAAAATCGACTCACTTGTGTGAATGCCGTAGCCGCTTGCGGGGAGAAGGTGGCGCCATAGGCGTCGAAAGACGCCCGTCTTTCGACGGCCTACGGCGCCGGATGAGGGGCGGGGCCGAACGGCGACCGATGGAGGGCGACGCCGACCTCGGCCGTTCGGCGTAGTCCGTCACCCCACCCCTCTCCGCGCAAGCGGCGCAAGCGGGGAGAGGGAGCGCCTGTCGGAACACAATTTGGTCTGGGATTCGACTTCTCCAACCGCTTGAACGAGGAGGATTTGCATGAGGGCCTACGAAGTCAGGGAAACGATCGGTCCGGAAGGCGTCGTTCTCAATCCAGACCGGCCGGCGCCCGAGCCGGGCCATGGCGAGATCCTGGTCCGGGTCCGCGCGACGTCGCTCAACTATCGCGACCTGATGATCGCGAAGGGCGCTTATCGCTGGGGCGCAAAGCCGGACGTCATCCCCCTGTCCGACGGCGCCGGCGAGATCGTCGCAGTCGGACCCGGCGTCACGCGGTTCAAGGTCGGCGATCGGGTTTGCGGCACCTTCTTTCCCGACTGGGCGGCCGGGGCCGTTACCGCGGAAGCGGTCGCGCGCGCCCTCGGAGGCTCGGTCGACGGCATGCTCGCCGAAAATGTCGCGCTGCGCGAAACAGGGGCGATCGCGCCGCCCGATCACCTGACCTTCGAGGAAGCCGCGACGCTGCCCTGCGCGGCGCTCACCGCATGGAACGCCGTCTCCGAGATCGCGAAGGTGCGGCCGGGCCAGACGGTTCTCTTGCTCGGAACCGGCGGCGTGTCGCTGTTCGCGCTGCAGTTCGCCAAGCTGCATGGCGCGCGCGCCATCCTCGCCTCGGGCAGCAACGACAAGATGGCGCTCGCCAAGACCCTTGGCGCCGACGAGGTCATAAACTACCGGGAGACGCCGGAATGGGACAAGCGGGCGCTCGAACTGACCGGCGGCCGTGGCGTCGATCTCGTGGTCGAAGTCGGCGGGGCGAACACGCTCGAGCGCTCCATCCGCTCGACCCGCGTCGGCGGCGTCGTCGCCGTGATCGGCTTCGTCGCCGGGGGCGGACAGGTCAATCCCTCGCTCCTGGTGTCGCGCGTGGCCCGCCTGCAGGGCGTTTACGTGGGCTCGCTGGAAATGTTCGCCGCGATGAACGCTGCGATTGCGCAGGCGAAGCTGCGCCCGGTCGTCGACCGGGTCTTTCCGTTCGAGGAGGCTCAGCCGGCGTACCGGCATCTCAAGTCGGCGGCCCATTTCGGCAAGGTGGTCGTGTCGGTGTGATAAGGTTTCCGGGCGATGTCTTCGCCACTGTCCCGTGGACCGAAATCCTCGTCCTTCGAGACGCGCCTTCCGCGCTCCTCAGGATGAGGATTTCTACTGGCGCCGCATACATTCTACTGGCGCCGCATACAACTGACCTTGTCCTAAGGCTCCGCGAAGCGGCCTCGAAGGACGCGATCGAGGGGTTCGAAGCGCAACTGATCGAATTCGCCGCAAGCCGTGTCATCGCCTGACGTGTCATCAGGCCGCGCAAAGCCGGCGCATCGCCGCTGCGAACCGCGCCCCGATCTTTTTCCGCGAGGCGTGCCGGCCGCCTCGCACGACCTTGCGTCCGCCGCTCCACACGCAGTCCACCAGAAGATTGCCGGCGCTGAAAATCCAGGCGTCGAGAATCGCGTCGCCGGACTTGCCCGCAAGCGTCGGGTGATCCGCGTCGAGCGTCAGGAAATCCGCGCGCGCGCCGACGGCGAGCGAGCCTGAAGGCCGCGCAAGCGCCTGCGCTCCGCCGATGAGCGCCGCGTCGAACAGCGCCCGCCCGGTCGAGCCGCCGGGCCGCGCCAGCACGTTGCGCGACCTTGCGGCGAGGCGCTGGGAATATTCGAGTTGCCGCAGCTCGTCGGCCGCGCCAATGGAAATGTTCGAGTCGGAGCCGACGCCGAAGCGGCCGCCGGCGTCGAGATAGGCGGGCGCGTTGAACACGCCGTCGCCGAGATTGGCCTCGGTGATCGGGCAGAGCCCGGCGGCGGCGCCCGAGGCGGCGAGGCCCCGGGTCTCGCCCGCGTCCATATGCGTCGCATGGACGAGGCACCAGCGGCGGTCGACGCCGGCGTGGTCGAGGAGCCAGCGCACCGGCCGTGCGCCGAGCGAGGCGACGCAGTCTTCGACTTCGCCGATCTGCTCGGCGGCGTGGATATGGATCGGCCGCCCGCGAGCGAGCGCGACGACGTCGGCGAGCTCGGCCGGAGTCGCCGCGCGCAGGCTGTGCGGCGCGACGCCGACCGCCTCGTCCGGCCTTCCCTCGACCAGTCGCTCGCAGGCCTCGAACAGGCGGGCGAAGGAGGCGACGTCGGTGATGAAGCGGCGCTGTTCCGGTTTCGGCGGCTTGGCCCCGAAACCGCCATGCGCGTAGAAGACCGGCAGGAGCGTCAGGCCGATCCCCGCTTCGCGCGCCGCGGCGACGACCCGCCCGGCCATTTCCGCGCGGTCGGCGTAGTGCGCGCCGTCCGGCGCGTGATGGAGATAATGGAATTCGGCGACGGCGGCGAAGCCTGCCTCCAGCATCTCGACATAGAGCTGAGCCGCTGCGGCCTCCACGTCGTCCGGATTCATCATGAGCGCGAAACGGTACATGGTCTCGCGCCAAGTCCAGAACGTGTCGGCGCCGTGACCCGCGGGTTTCGGCGAGGCCCGCCATCGCCCTGCTGAAAGGCGTGGCTGTGCAGGTTCGCGAGCGCGGGAACGAGAATCGCATGCCGCTCGTCGCCGTCGCGCGGCGGCGACGCCGGTTTCGATCGCGGCGATCGCTCCCGCCTCGATCCCGAGCCGTACGTCCGACGTCCAGCCGTCGGGGGTAAGCGCGCTTTCGGCGTGAACGACAGTCAAGCGTCTCTCCGATTCGCTTTCTTGCGTTTCGATCCGATATGTATTGCAATAAAGCGGGGCCCGAGAAAGCGCGTCGCAAATGGGTCAGCCGCAGGCGAACGAAGGCGAGACGATCTGGCTCAACGCGCGTCTCGCGACGCTTGCGCCGGGCAGCCAGGGTCTCGGGACCGTCGAGAAAGGCGCTGTCGCCTCGCGCGGCGGCCGCATCGCCTTCGCCGGCCCGCAGGACGAGCTGCCGGCCGCGTGGCGCGCCAAGGCGCGGGTCGTCGACTGCGAGGGGCGCTGGATCACGCCCGGACTTCATCGACTGCCACACCCATCTCGTCTACGGCGGCGATCGCGCCGAGGAGTTCGAGATGCGGCTCGCCGGCGCGAGCTACGAAGAGATCGCCAGAGCCGGCGGCGGCATTCTCTCGACCGTGCGCGCGACGCGCGCGGCGAGCGAAGAGGACCTGGTCGCCTCTGCGCTCAGGCGTCTCGACGCGCTGATCGCCGAAGGCGTGACGACGATCGAGGTCAAGTCCGGCTACGGCCTCGAAACGGCGGCCGAGCGCAGGTCGCTTCGCGCCGCGCGGCGCCTCGGCGAGCGCCGCCCGGTCTTCGTCCGCGCCACGCTTCTCGCCGCGCATGCGGTTCCGCCCGGGTTCGTCGGCAAGCGCGAGGCCTATCTCGACAGCGTCGTCGGCGAGACGATCCCCGCGCTCGCCGGGGAAAACCTCGTCGACGCGGTCGACGCCTTCTGCGAGCGCATCGCCTTCACGCGTTCGGAAGTCGCGCGCGTCTTCGACGCCGCCCGGAGTCTCGGGCTGCCAGTCAAGCTGCATGCCGACCAATTGTCGAACGGCGGCGGCGCGGCGCTCGCAGCCGAGTTCAACGCCCTTTCGGCCGATCACCTCGAATATACGGACGAAGCGGGCGTCGGAGCGATGGCTGAGGCCCGCGTCGTCGCGGTCCTCCTGCCGGGCGCCTTCTACACCCTGCGCGAACGCCAGGCGCCGCCGATCGCGCTGTTACGCAAACATCGGGTCCCAATCGCGGTCGCGACTGACTTCGAACCCGGGCACTTCGCCGCTGACGTCGCTGCTGCTTGCGCTCAACATGGCCGCGACGCTGTTCGGGCTCACAGTGGACGAGTGCATCCGGGGCGTCACGCGCCATGCCGCCGAGGCGCTCGGCCTCGGCTCGCGAGACCGGGACGCTCGAGGCCGGCAAATGGGCGGATCTGGCGATCTGGGAGGTCGAGCGGCCGGCCGAACTCGTCTATCGTCTGGGCTTCAATCCCTTGCACGCCCGCGTCTGGAGGGGCCGATGACCGTGGCGTTGCGCCCGGGCGAAGCGCGGCTCGCCGACTGGCGGGCGATCTGGCGCGGCGCGCCGGTCGCGCTCGATCCCGCAGCGCGCGCCAAGGTCGCGGCAAGCGCCGCGGCGGTGCAGCGCATCCTCGCGCGCGGCGAGCCGGTCTACGGAATCAACACCGGCTTCGGCAAGCTCGCCGGAGTGCGGATCGAACCCGCCGATCTCGCGCAGCTTCAGCGCAACATCGTGCTGTCGCACGCCGCCGGCGTCGGCGAGACCACGCCCTTGCCTGTCACCCGGCTCATGATGGCGCTGAAGCTCGGCAGCCTCGCGCAGGGCGCCTCCGGCGTCAGGACGGAGACGATCGACTGCATCGCGGCGATGCTCGATCGCGGCGTGACGCCGGTCGTTCCCTCGCAGGGCTCGGTCGGCGCCTCGGGCGACCTCGCGCCCCTCGCCCATATGGCCGCCGCCATGATCGGCGTCGGCGACGCCGTGCTCGACGACCGCGTCATGCCGGCCGCCGAAGCGCTCGCCGCGGTCGGGCTCGAGCCGCTCGCGCTTCAGCCGAAGGAGGGCCTCGCGCTGCTCAACGGCACGCAGTTCTCGACTGCGAATGCGCTCGTCGGGCTCTTCGAGGCGGAGACCCTGCTCCGCTCGGCGCTCGCGACCGGCGCGCTGTCGCTCGACGCGGCGCGCGGCTCGGATTCGCCGTTCGACCCGCGCATCCATGCGCTGCGCCGCCATCGCGGCCAGCGCGAGACCGCGGAGGCGTTGCGCGCGCTCCTCGCCGGCAGCGAGATCCGCGCCTCCCACCGCTTCGGCGATCCGAGAGTCCAGGATCCCTATTGCCTGCGCTGCCAGCCGCAGGTGATGGGCGCCGCGCTCGACCTTCTGCGCCAGGCCGCGGCCACGCTCGCCGACGAAGCCAACGCCGTCTCCGACAATCCGCTCGTCTTCGCCGAGGACGACGAGGCGCTGTCGGGCGGCAATTTTCACGCCGAGCCGGTCGCTTTCGCCGCCGACATGATCGCGCTCGCGCTGTGCGAGATCGGCTCGCTCGCCGAGCGGAGGATCGCCATGCTGGTCGATCCGGCGCTCTGCGGCCTGCCGGCGTTCCTGACGCCGAACCCGGGCCTCAACTCGGGCTTCATGCTCGCCCAGGTCACGGCCGCCGCGCTCGTCTCCGAGAACAAGCAGCGCGCCTATCCGGCGAGCGTCGATTTGATCCCGACCTCCGCCAACCAGGAGGATCACGTGTCGATGGCGGCGCATGCCGCGCGGCGGCTTTCGCCGATGGCCCAGAATGTGTTCTCGATCGTCGGCATCGAATGGCTCGCCGCCGCGCAGGGCTGCGACTTTCACGCGCCGATGCGCTCGAGCGCGCCGCTCGAGCTCTTGCGCGCGCGGCTGCGGCGCGAGGTCCCGCATCTCGACGACGACCGCTACTTTCATCCCGACATCCTGACGGCGTCGCGGCTCGCGCGCGAAGGCGCGATCGCCGAGGCGGTCGGCGAGGGGCTGCTGCCTGTTCTGGAGGCGGCGCGATGAGCGACAGGCGTCCGGACTGGCTCGAGGTCAGGCGCGGCGAGGCGCCGCTCGTCGTCAGCATTCCGCATGCCGGCGTCGACCTCAGAGAGTATGAATCGCGCTTCGTCAGTCCATGGCTCGCCCGCAAGGACGCCGATTGGCGGCTCGACGAACTCTACGATTTCGTCGAGCCCCTCGGCGCGACGCTGGCGCGGACGCGCGTGTCGCGCTCGATCATCGACGTCAATCGCGACCCGAGCGGCGCCTCGCTTTATCCCGGGCAGGCGACGACCGAACTCTGCCCCACGACGACCTTCGACGGCGAGCCGCTCTATCCGGGCGCGCCGCCGGGCGCGGCGGAGATCGCCGAGCGCGGGCGGGCCTTCTTCGACCCCTATCACGCAGCGCTCGGCGCCGAGATCGCACGGTTGCAGAAGCGCTGCCCGCGCGTCGCCCTGTTCGACGCGCATTCGATCCGCTCGCGCATCCCGCGCCTCTTCGACGGCGAGCTGCCGGTGTTCAATCTCGGCACGAACGGCGGCGCGAGCTGCAGCCCGAAATTGCGGGAGGCGCTCGGCGCGGCGGTCGCCGCGAGCGGGCAGAGTTTCGTCGTCGACGGCCGCTTCCGGGGCGGCTGGATCACCCGCAGCTACGGCAAGCCGGGCGAGGGAATTGAGGCGGTCCAGCTCGAGCTCGCCTGCCGGGGCTACATGCTCGAGCCCGACTTCCCCTCGCCAGCCAACTGGCCGCAGCCGATCGACGACGGGCGCGCAGCCCGCACGCGCGCGACGTTGCGGCGCGTGCTGGAGACGATTCTGGAGTACGTAGGATATGATTTCCGGAAGCCGGATATCAGCGGAATCCCTTAACCCCGAACGGGGCGAGCTCACAAGAACTCCTGCACCTCCTCGATCGAGGTCTCGCCGATCGGCTGGTCGTAGACGATTTCCCCGCGCGCCATCGCCACCACGCGGTCGCAGGACTGGAACACGTGGTACATGTTGTGGCTGATGAAGATGCCGGTGACGCCCTGGCTCTTCAGCGCCTTGACGAAGCCGATCACCTTGTTGGTCTCCTTGACCGACAGGTGGTTGGTCGGCTCGTCGAGGATGAGGAGCTTGGACTTGAAGTGCATCGCGCGCGCGATCGCCACCCCCTGGCGCTGCCCGCCCGACAATTCGCCGACCAGCGCGTCCGGCGAGCGCAGATGCAAGATCGACGTCGGCGATCGCCTTGACGCTCTCGCGCCGCATGCGCGCCTGGTCCATGAATCCGAAGCCGAGCAGCGACGCCGTCAGGGGCTCCCGGCCGATGAACAGATTGCGCGCGATCGACATGGTCGGAACCATGGAGTTCGTCTGGTAGATCGTCTCGATGCCGAGCCGCATCGCCTCCTTGGGCGTGCGGATGTCGACGCGCTCGCCCTCGACATAGACGTCGCCGCCGTCGGGCGGATGAACGCCGGAGAGGATTTTTATCAGCGTCGTCTTGCCGGCGCCGTTGTCGCCGACCAGGCCGACGACCTCGCCCTTGTCGACTCGGAAGTCGACGTTCTTCAGCGCATGGACGCCGGACTACCATTTGTGCAGGCCGCGGCCCTCGATCAGCGGCGCCTCCATCGTCTCACGTCTCCAGCTTGATCCGCCGCGACGTCCGGCGGAGCCAGGAATTGCCGACCACGGCGAGGATCAGAAGCGCGCCGATCGCGAACTTGAACCAGTTGGCGTCGACATGCGACAGCACGAGGCCGTTGTCGATCACGCGGATGAGCAGCGCCCCGACGATCGCCCCGAGCACCGTGCCGACGCCGCCGTAGAGCGACGTTCCCCCGATCACCGCGGCGGCGACGGCCTGAAGCTCGAGCCCCTCTCCGAGCGAGGGCAGGGGCGAGCCGAGCCGCAGCACCTGGATGATCCCGGCGAATCCCGCGAGCACGGCGCAGAGCGCGAAACAGATCATCTTGACCGCGCCGGTCGGGACGCCGAGCGCCGCGGCGGCGTCGATCTGTCCGCCGGTCGCCTTGATCCAGTTGCCGAAGTTGGTCAGCGACAGGAGCGCTGCGAGCGCCACGGCGATTCCGGCGAACCAGAACATCGACAGCCGGATGAGGCCGACGAAATGGGTGAAGACGTAAGCGGGAATGTCGAGCGGCAGCACCGGCGGAAAGCCGCCCGAAATCACGACCGTGATCGACCGCGCGACGAACAGCATGCCGAGCGTCGTGATGAAGGACGGGATGGCGAAGCGGAGCGTGACGATTTCGTTGACGATTCCGACTCCGGCGGCCGCGGCGAGGCCGAACAACACCGCAAAGGCGAACGAAAAGCCGGCGACCAGCGCGATCGCCATGACCGTCGGCGCCATCGCGAACACCGAGCCGACCGAAATGTCGAATTCGCCCGCGATCATCAGGATCGTGACGCCCATCGCGACGAGCCCCATTTCGGGCAGGAGGCCGAGGACGCCGCGCATGTTCTCGTACGACAGGAAGACGCCCTTCGAGGTGAATTCGAACACGATCGTCAGCGCGATCAGGAGAACGACGCCCGCGAGCTCCGGCTTGTCGAGATAGATCTTGAAGAGGCGCCTCATGCTCCCTCACACGGGGGGCGAGCGCCGACGATGGCCTCGCCGGCGTCCGCCGCGTCGCCGATTGGACGATAGCCGGGGAGCGCAAGGCCCCCCGGCTCGCGACCCGGAAAAGTCAGCGCACGCCCTTCTTGACGAGGTCCATGATCGCCTTGGCCTGCTCGGGATAGATCAGCGCCTTGCCGGTGTTGACGTCGGTCGGGGCGAGGCCGACGGTCTTGGTGAGATAGGCCTCCATCACCGGCATGAAGCCCTGCATGTAGGGCTGCTGATCGACCTGGACCTGCACATAGCCGGACGTCATCTCCTGGACGACCTCGGGCACCAGATCGAACCCGCCGAGCAGCACCTTGCGCGGCGGAACGCCCCGATCGCGCAGCACGCGGGCGACGGCGGCATGCCAGAAGCCGGTGTCGAAATAGGCGTTGACGTCCGGGTTGGCGTTGAGATAGGCGCCGACGCGATCGGCGGTGATTGCGAGATCCGTGCCGGTGTCGAGGCGGACGATCTTGATCTGCCGCGACGGATTGGCCGCCTTGAAGTCGTTCAGCGCCTTCATGATGCCGGCGGCGCGCTGCTCCGACCAGTTTGGCCCGGGCGCGCTGACGCCGACCGACCAGATGAAGCGGGCCGTCCTTCGGCAGATTGGCGATCTGCGCGGCGCCGAGCGCGACGCCCGCCGCATAGAGGTCCTGGCCGATGAACGCCTGGCGCGCTTCCTTGGCGGGGCCCTGCGTCGCATCGACGTTGACGCCGATGACGGTGATGCCCTCCTTGCGCGCGTCCTGAAGGATCGAGGTGAAGGCGTTGTTGTCGACGATCGACGTCATCAACACGTCCGGCTTGCCGGCGATCGCCGCCTGCATGTTCGCGGCCTGCTGTTCGATCGAGCCTTCCGTCTGCGTGAAGATCATCTGGCAATCGGCCTCGGTCTTCGCGCAGGCGTCGTCGAACCCCTTCTTCACCGCCTGCCAGAACGTGTTCGAAGGCGAGGAGTGGATCGTGAAGGCGATCTTGACCGAAGCGGCCTCGGCCGAACCCGACAAGGCCAGCGCGAGCGCCGCGGCGCCCACAGCCGTCAACAACCTTATCATGCTTTCCTCCCGATATCTTTGCGCCTTCGCGGGCGCTCCGGACCTTACTACTCCGCTTTTCGAGACGCGCACCGTCGCCGTGAATCTTTTTGTGATGTCGGGGGCGAGCTCCATGCCGAGCCCGGGCCCCTTCGGGACTGTGATGAATCCGTCGCGAACCTCCGGCAGCGCCGTTACGAGATCGCGGTACCACGTCTTGTAGTAGGCGCGCACGCTCTCCTGGATCAGGGCGTTCGGCGCGTTGAGCGACAGATGGGTCGAGGCGCACAGCACCGACCGGCCCGGTGCAGTCGTGCGGCGCGACCGGCAGATGCCAGGCTTCCGCCATCGCCGCGATCTTTCGCGCCTCCGACAGTCCGCCGCACCAGGAGAGATCCAGCATGATGACGCCGGCCGCGCCCGTCTCGAGAAGGTCGCGGAAAGCCCAGCGGCTGCCGAGCGTCTCGGAGGCGCAGATCGGCGCGGGCGAAACCTCGGCGTAGCGCTTGAGGCTCGCGAGGCTGTCCATCTTGATCGGGTCCTCGTGCCACTTCGTGTCGAACGGCGCGAGCGCTTTCGCGATGCGCATGGCGGGAAGGAGTTGCCACAGCGAATGGAACTCGACCATGACGTCCATGCGGTCGCCGACGGCGCGAGCGGATCTTCTCGAACGGCTTCGAGCGCCGCCTTCAAGTCGGCCGCGAAATGTCGACGCCGCCGGTCGCTTCGGCCGCCAGGTCGAACGGCCAGATCTTCATCGCCGTGATCCCCTCGACAGGAGGTCGAGCGCGAGCTCGTCGGCGCGATGCAGGAACCCGTTCAGATCGTCATAATCCCTGGCGCCGCTCGACAGTCCCCAGTTGGCGGTGCTCTGACCAGCGTCGCGGCGCATGTAGGCGGAGCCGGCGCAGGTGTTGTAGGTGCGGATCCGGTCGCGTGAGAAGCCGCCGAGGAGCTGAGCGATCGGCTGGCCGACGACCTTGCCGAACAGATCCCAAAGCGCGATGTCGAGCGCCGAATTGCCGCGCGTCTCCGCGCCGGTCGAACGGAATCCGAGATAGCCGTTCAAGTCCCGATGGTCGATCTGCAGCGGATCGCGGCCGATCAGCTTCGGCGCGATGACCTCGTGCACATAGGCCTCCACTGTCTCGGGCGCCATGAAGGTCTCGCCGAGGCCGGTGAGGCCTTCCGAGGTGTGGACGCGCAGCCACAGGAGATTGCCGAATTCCGCGAGCCGGATCGTTTCGAGCGCGGCGATTTTCATGCTTATCGAATCCTCTTCGCAGGGGGACAGGATAGCGCGGGCGGCGACGGTCGGGGAGGGGCGCTCGTTTGACGACCCGCAATGCCGCGGCCAGCCCGAACGCGGCGCCAGGCGCGATCGCGGCGTCGCCCCTCTCCCATCGGGAGAGGGGTTTCGCCGCGCTTGGCTTTTCGGGCGGACAGCTGGAAAGCTTGGCTTCGTGTTCCTTGGTGTTCTTGGCGGTGAGAAAGCTTTCACCACGCAGGACACGAAGGGGCGCGACGTCAGACGAGGCGTTTCGCGCCGCTCAAGGCTCGAGCGCGCCGTTGAACTCCTTCACCGCGTCCATCATCGCGACCATGTTCTCGACCGGCGTGCCGGCCTGGACGTTGTGGATCGCGTCGAACACGAAGCCGCCGCCCTCGGAGAAGATCGCGCAGCGCTCGAGCACCTCGGCCCGCACCTCGGCCGGCGTGCCGAAGGGCAGGGTCTGCTGGGTGTCGACGCCGCCGCCCCAGAAGACGAGGCGGCCCATGTACTTCTCCTTCAGCATCCTCGGGTCCATGCCCTTCGCCGAGCACTGCACGGGATTGATGATGTCGATCCCGGCGTCGATCATCGACTCGAAGAACCGCTCCGACGCGCCGCAGGAATGTTTGAACGTCTTCCAGGTCGTATTTTTGTGAATCCAGTCGCACAAGTCCGCATAGTGCGGCTTCCATAGCGAATCGAACGTCCTGACCGAGCAGAAGCTCGACGTCTGCGTGCCGAAATCCGCGCCGCAGAGAAAGATCACGTCGATCGCGTCGCCGACCCGGGCGTGGATCTTCTCCATGTTGGCGATGCCGACCTCGACCTGCCGCTCGAAGATCTTGTGCACGACCTCCGGGTGGCTCGCCGTCAGCATGTACCATTCGGCGACGTCGCGCACGCCCTTGGGGTCGGTGAGGTCGGGGCCCGGGACGAAGGCGATGTCGCCGAGCGCGGTGTTCACGAGCGAGGCGAAGACCGCATATTCGCCGTCATCGACGGCGCGCACATCCTCCTCGATCCCGTCGAGCTCAGCGTCGGTCAGCGGCTTGTACTGCTCCGTGTTCTCCTCGGGGTTGAGATGGTCGAGGTCGATCGGCTTCTGCCGGATGATCGAATCGAAGAAGAACCCGTCCTTCGGCATGTGCCCGCTCGGCGGCGCGCTCATGTCCCCCTTGGGATAGATCAGCGTGCCGCCCTTCTCCGGCTCGACGGTGACGCGGAACCCTTCCGGCACCAGCACCTCGAGGCCGTTGAAGGTCCAGGGCCTCCAGTCGCGGTTCTCGAAGCCGAACATGTTGGTGCGGCTCAACAGCGGCGTGACGTCGATCCCGATCGCTTGCCTGAGGTCGTCCTCGATCAGGCCGAGCATCTGATAGGGCTCGATGACCTTCACGGACCGCTTCTCCAGGCCGTAATTGTCCCTGAGCTTCGCGACGCAGCTCACGTGCATGCCGGTCACGGCCGATCCGCCGAAGTCCACTGGCACGCAGTCCGGCGCGCGATGGTTGATCGCGTCGAGGACCCGCTCCCGTTTCGATCCGATCTTCTTCACGTTCGTTCCGATCTTATTCGCGGCGTTCATCGGCCTGCTCCCTCTATTTGCTCCGCCCGCGCGTCACGCGAGCCCGTAACTCGCCTTGTCGTACAGATGTCCGTATTGGGGCTCGAGCTCGAGCCTGCAGATCGCGCCAATCCGACGGGAGTGCCTGAAGCGCCCCCTCGATGCGCTCGAGCCACTGCGCCTCCTTACGGGCGAGCTTGAGCCGGCCTTCGCGCCTGCCCCGGTCGAGAGACCGCGGCGACCGTCCGATCGTAAGGCTCCGTCTTCGCCACGATGGCGCGCGCGATCTCGATCGTCGCCGCCGGCGACAGCACCGCCGCCTGAGGGCTCAGCCATTCGTCGGACAGGGTCAAAAGATCGCGCAGCCCCTTCGCCTGGCCTCTTGCCGAAGCGGCATTCATGAGCCGGCAGTCGTATTCCAGCAGTTCGGCGAACGCTTCGGGCGCGGTTCCCGACAGAAGCCTCACGTTCTGCACCGACTCGTTGCTCCACAGGTCGCACATCGCGCTCGCGATGTTGCCGACCGCGCTGAAATGCGCGCATGCCGCCGACTTGCCCTCCATCGAGATCGGCACGCCGGCGATCGCCTTCATGATCGGACCTTCGTAGGCGCAGTCCTTCGACGGACCGACGGCGCCCTGCTCGAACGCCGAGCGCGCGCGCGCCGCGCTCATCGCGCGCACGACGGCGGCCAAAACCTCGGGCAGCATCTTCTGGCCGGCCAGCTGCATGGCGGTGTTGGCGAAACCGCAGGCCGAGTCGCCGCCGGGGACGACGCCCGGGTGGTCCTCGCAAATCTCGCGGATGCGCGCCCACAAGTAGGCCATGTCGCGGGGGCTGAGAACGCCGAGCGCGAAGGCGATCGCCGGGATGTCGGCGACGACCAGCGCCTTGTCGTGGACCTCCTTGCCCGCCGACCGATTCGATCGAAAGGATGTCGGCGCCGGCTTGGGCGTTGCGTTCGAGCGAGCGGAAGAGCGCCTCGCAGGGCGCCCCGCGGCGCATGAGCGGCGGCTTCGCCTTCTCGCGGATGTCGGTCGGCGTGACGCGCAAAGCCGAGGGCAGGCCGGTCTTGTCGTGCGCCTCGACGAGCCGCGCCTTCAGGATCTGCGTGAGCTCGGCGCCCCACTCGGGCCGTTGCGTCATCGCCGGCAAGAGCTCGAACTCGAGCACGAGACCCGGCGCCTTCAGCCGCAGCGCCCGCGCCAGGACCTGCCGGCCGATCTCCTCGTAATGCGCGCGGACTTCCGGCCAGGTCGCTTCGGTCAGCTCCATCGTCGGAAGGGTGAAATTGACCTCCGGAAAAACCCTGCCCGACCCGATTTCGAGACCGAGGCCGCAGCGCAGCGGGTGCGGTGCGACGCCGAACACGAGGTCGTCGGCGTTGTCGATCGCGAGCTCCGCGAAGACGAGCGGCGTGAATGCCGCGCCCATGTCAGTTCGAAAGCCCCACCTGCCTGCGCGCGAGCGCCACGGCGTCCGTCGCCGACGCGCCGTAGCCATCGGCGCCAATCTCGGTTGCGTATCTCTGGCTCAAAGGCGCGCCGCCGACCAGAATCTTGACGGAGCGCCTCAAGCCCGTATCCTCGATCGCCTCGATCGTCGACTTCATCCCGTCATCGTCACCGTCAGCAGCGCGGACAGGCACACGATCTGGGGTTCGTGCTCGCGGATCGCCTCGACGAATTTCTCCGGCGCCACGTCCGAGCCGAGGTCGATCACCTTGAAGCCCGCGCCCTCCAGCATCGAGACGACGAGATTCTTGCCGATGTCGTGCAGGTCGCCCTTGACGGCCCCCGCGACCACGATCCCGGCGGGCTTTGCGCCGGCGGCCGCGAGCAGCGGACGCAGCGGCTCCATCGCCGCTTTCATCGCCCGGCCGGCCAGCATCAGTTCGGGGACGAAAAATTCTTCCTCCTGGAAGAGCCTGCCGACCTCGTCCATCGCCGGGATCATCGTTCCGGAAATGAGCGCCATCGGGTCGGCGCCGCCTCGAGCTCTTTCCCGACGATCGTCTGCGCGGCTTGCGCCTTGCCGTCGACGATCGCGTCGAACAGCTTTTGCGACAACGCCATCGTCCTCCCCCCTTGCCGTTGTGATATCTCGACGTTTTGTTGCTAGCATGCGAGCGGACGGTGAGACTTGATCTCTGTCAAACGGGCGGGAGAGCCTCCCCCTTCCCCAGCTTGCTGGGGAAGGTGGCGCGTAGCGCCGGATGGGGTGTGGCCGCTGCCTCGACCCAAGTCAGATTGCACGAACGTCGCCGCGAACCTGCATCGATCCAGCCTTGCTTTCCGCACCCCATCCGGCCTTCGGCCACCTTGTGGCGAACCTGCGCTTCGCGGAGAGGGGGACCCGCGGGCCACCTGCAGGCTCGATGACTTGTGTGGATGTCGTAGCCCCGACGGGAGGGGGAGCGCGCCTCACGCCGCCTCGAGCGCCAGGCCGTGCGCCGCATTGGCGACGCGAAGTCGCTCGCCGCGGATCATGGCGTTGACATGGGCGAGCGCCTCGCCGAAGGCGAAGACGAGCTGATGCGGGTCGTCGATTTTGCGCCCGAAGATGACCGGCACCAGGTCGGCGACTGTCTGCGGCGCGACCTTGCAGGCCTCGAGGATGGCGAAACAGCGCGCCTCGTGATGGGCGATGAGCGCGTCGGCGCGGGTGCTCAGGCCCACGAACGGCAGGTTGTGGCCGGGCAGGACGAGGACGTCCTCGGGCAGCGTCCGCTTTAGCTTCTCAAGCGAGCGCAGATAGATGCCGAGCGGATCGCCGTCCGGGTCCATCGCCTCGACGCTGACGTTGGGCGAGATTTTCGCCAGGATCTGATCGGCTGAGAGGATGAGATTGTCGGCGGCCGAGTAGAGCATGACCTGTTCAGGCGAATGGCCGGCTCCCGTCATCACCTCGAATTCGCGGGAGCCGATCTTGACCTTTTCTTCCGCGATGAGGCGCAGAAAGGTTCGAGGCGGCTGCGACACCATGCGCAGGTACTGCAGCCCGTTGCTGAGCAGAATTTCGGTTCCTTCCTCGCTGAGCCCGTGCGAACGGTAGAAACTGCGATAAGGCTCCGATCTTAGCCCCTGCGGGTCGAGCCGGATGTTGAGCGCGATCAGATACTCGGTCTGGCTCATCGCGAGGTGCAGGTCGAAGCGCTCGCAGAGCCAGCCGGCGAGGCCGATGTGGTCGGGATGGAAGTGGGTCGCGATGATGCGGGTCAGCTTCCGTCCGGCGAGCGGCCCGGCGAGCAATGCGTCCCACGCGGCGCGCGAGGCCTGGTTGTCGATCCCCGTATCGATCAGCGCGAGACCTTCGCCGTCCTCGATGAAGTAGATGTTGACGTGGTCGAGTCGGAACGGCAGCGCGAGCCGCGCCCAGAAGATTTCCGGGACGCACCTCGATGACCTCGCCCGTCTTCGGCGGCGCCGAAAAAGGAAACTCCAACGTCTCGGGCATCGCTCGAGTGAGCATCGCTTCTCCTTCATGTCATTCGAGCGGCGCGAAGCGCGGCGCTTCCGCCGCGTCCAGCCGACCGTCGGCGCTTTGCCGATATATTCCCCGCCCGGCGTTGTGTGGATGCCGAGCCGCCTCGGCGAGGGTCAGCACCGGCGCAAAACAGACGTCGCTGCCTTCGAGCAGCGCGCGCCATTCCGCGCTCGGCCGGCTCATGAAGAGCTCGCGGAAGCGAGCCTTCAGCGCCGGCCATTCGCGCATGTCGTATTGCGCCTTCGGATCGACGTCGGCAAGGCCGAGCTTTTCGATGAGCAGCGCATAGAACTGCGGTTCGAGCGCGCCGATCGTCACGTAGCGGCCGTCGGCGCAGAGATAGGCGTCGTAGAAGGGCGAATCGTGGAAGATGCTCGGCCTTGGAGCGTCCACCATGCCCCTCGCGCGCGCCCAGAGCGCGATGCCGCTGAGAGAAGCCGCGACGTCGACGATCGCGGCGTCGACGACGGCGCCCTTGCCCGTCCGGCTCGCCGCGAAGACGCCGCTCATGATTCCGAAGGCGAGCCCGAGCGCGCCGCCCGCGTCGCCGAGCACGGTCGGCGGCACGATCGGCGGCTCGCCGGGACGCTGGCTGAGCGACAGCGCGCCGCTCAGCGCGAGATAGTTGAGGTCGTGGCCGGCCGCATGCGCAGAGCGGCCCCGTCTGACCCCAGCCGGTCATGCGGCCGTAGACGAGGCGCGGATTGCGCTTCGCGCACTCGGCGGGCCCGAGGCCGAGCCGCTCCATCACGCCCGGCCGGTTGCCCTCGATCAGCGCGTCCGCAGTCTCGACGAGCCGCATCGCTTCTTCGACCGCCTCCGGCCGTTTGAGGTCGAGCGAGATGACGCGCTTGCCGCGCCGCAAGGGCTCGCCGGTCGCTGCGGGGTCCGGATTGCCGAGCGCCGCCTTCATCGGACGGACGATGACCACGACCTCGGCGCCGTGGTCGGACAGCATCCGGCCGGCGAGCGGCCCCGCCCCGATGCCCTCGAATTCGATCACTTTCAAGCCGGCGAGCGGTCGCAGCATGGAAAAGTTCTCCACGGCGGAGTCCTGCGAATCGGGCAGTCTATTCCGACCTCTGGACGGCGCAACCCGGGCGGAATTTCCCGGCGCCCGACGCGGTCGGCGACCTCCGCAGATGGTCGCCCGGCAGTCTTTTCCAATTTCCCTGCCGGCCCGAGAAAATTCCTGCTAATTCCCTGCTATATAGGCCGAAAAAAAATTCCACTGCTTCCGGACGCAGGGAATTCTTATGGGACACTCTGAGATTCTTTGTGTTTTATGGACGATTTTTCCGTGAAAAGCGCGAATTCCCTGCCTTTTCCTGCAAAGCAGGGTATTCGGGCGTCGGATCCGCCGAAGAGACGACCGGCGGCTTGCCCTAGCGGAGCTTCCTCTTTCCTACGTGATGAAGTGATTGAAATTTCAGCAGAAGCGGGGTTCGCGATGCCCAAGATGTAGCCATGTAAAAGTATATTTATTTGTTGATATTTGTGGAGTTACTGCCTATGGTGCGGCCATGTACATCAAATCGGTCCAGAACCGCAACTCGCCCCCGGCGATCCTCCTGCGCGAGAGCTACCGCGAGGGCGGCAAGGTCAAGAAGCGCACGCTGCTGAACCTGTCCGACTGGCCGCGCGAGCGGATCGCAGGCTTCAAGGCGCTGTTGAAGGGCGGCGTGGTCATCCCGGCCGACCAGGAGGCTATCGCGATCCTCCGTTCCCTGCCGCACGGCCATGTTGGGGCAGCCCTCGGCACGGCGCGCAAGATCGGTCTCGACCGGCTCATCGGACCCGCGGGCGACCGCTGCCGGGATCTCGTGCTGGCGCTCACGGTCAGCCGGGTCCTCGACCCCGGCTCGAAGCTCGCGGCCGCCCGCGCGCTCTCGCCGGACTCCGCGGCCTCCAGCCTCGGCGCGGTCGACGAGGAGGAGCTCTACCGCGCCCTCGACTGGCTGGCGGTCCGGCAGAAAGATATCGAGACGGCGCTGGCCCGCCGCCATCTCACCGCCGGCACGCTGGTGCTCTACGATGTGACGTCGAGCTACATGGAAGGCCGCTGCTGCCCGCTCGCCCAGTTCGGCTACAATCGCGACGGCAAGAAGGGCAAGCTGCAGATCGTCTATGGCCTGCTCTGCGCGTCCGATGGCTGTCCGATCGCCATCGAGGTGTTCGAGGGCTCGACCGGCGACCCCGCGACGCTCGGCAACCAGGTCGCCAAGCTGAAGCAGCGCTTCGGCCTCGACCATGTCGTCCTGGTCGGCGACCGGGGCATGATCACCGAGGCCCGGATCACCGAGGATATCAAGCCGGCCGGGCTCGACTGGATCACCGCGCTGCGCGCCCCGGCGATCCGCGGCCTGCTCGAGGGCGGCGCCTTCCAGATGTCGCTGTTCGACGAGCGCGACATGGCGGCGATCACCTCACCGGATTTCCCGGGCGAGCGCCTGATCCTGTGCCGCAATGCGGCGCTCGCCGCCGAGCGCGCCCGCAAGCGCGAGGATCTGCTGGCCGCCACCGAGCGCGAGCTTGCCCGCATTGCAACCGGCGTCGCCCGCACGCGCGCCCCGCTCCGGGCAAGGCGGAGATCGGCATGGCGGTCGGCGCCGTCCGCGACAAGCACAAGATGGCCAAGCACTTCGCCCTCGAGATCACCGACACGACCTTCACCTTCGCCCGCAAGACCGCCGAGATTGCCGCCGAGGCGGCGCTCGACGGCCTGTACGCCGTGCGCACCAGCCTGCCCGCAACGGCGCTCGACGACGCCGCCACGGTCCGCAGCTACAAATCCTTGAGCCTCGTGGAGCACGCGATCCGCTCGCTCAAGACCGTCGATCTCCGCGTCCGGCCGGTCTATCACTGGCTCCCCGACCGGGTGCGCGCCCATGTCTTCCTCTGCATGCTCGGCTATTATCTCGAATGGCACATGCGCCAGCGCCTGGCGCCCATGCTCTACGACGATGCCGACAAGCAAGCCGCCGAGGCGCTCCGCGCCAGCGTGGTCGCCAAGGCGCAACGCTCCCCCGCCGCCGTCACCAAGCAGACCACCGGCCGGACCGAGGACGGTCTCCCCGTCCATAGCTTCCAGACCCTCCTCGCCGACCTCGCGACCCTCACCCGAAACACCGTCGCCACCGCCATCGCGCCAGACCATCCCTTCACCATCACTGCACGGCCCACCCCCATCCAGAAAAAGGCCTTCGACCTCCTCGGCGTCGCCCGTACCCAGTAGAGACCCCCGCTGACAGGAACTTATCCCGTCAGGTCAAAGACATGCGTTTAACGAAAGAGGAAGCTCCGCCTAGGCCCGCTCGGGGAACAGCGCCCGCAAGCCCTCCGGCGACGCCTCCGCGACGCCGCGCTCGGTGATGAGGCCGGTCACCAGGCGGGCCGGAGTGACGTCGAAGGCCGGATTGGCGGCCGGGCTGCCCTCGGGCGAAATGCGCACCCGCGTGACTTTTCCGTCCGCGCCGCGGCCCTGGACGAAGTCGACCTCGTCGGCGTGGCGCTCCTCGATCGGGATCTCTTTGACTCCGTCGCGCACCGTCCAGTCGATCGTCGGGGAGGGCAGGGCGACGTAGAAGGGCACGTCGTTGTCGTGAGCGGCCAGCGCTTTCAGATACGTGCCGATCTTGTTGCAGACGTCGCCGTTGGCGGTGGTGCGGTCCGAGCCGACCAGCACCATGTCGACGAGACCGTGCTGCATGAGATGGCCGCCGGCGTTGTCGACGACCAGCGTGTGCGGCGCGCCCTGGTTGGCGAGCTCCCAGGCGGTCAGCGACGCGCCCTGGTTGCGCGGGCGGGTTTCATCGACATAGACGTGGACCTGCAGGCCTTCCTCCATCGCGAGATAGATCGGCGCGGTGGCGGTGCCGTAATCGACCGTCGCGAGCCAGCCCGCGTTGCAATGGGTGAGGACGTTGACCGGCTCGCCGCGCTTCTTCTTCGCCGCGATGCGGCGGATGATCTCGAGCCCGTTGCGGCCCATGGCGCGGTTGATGGCGACGTCCTCGTCGGCGATCTCCGCCGCCTGGGCGTAGGCGGCAGCGGCGCGCTCAGAGGGAGCGAGCGGGCGCAGGCGGTTGCGGACCGCGTCGAGCGCCCAGCGCAGGTTGATCGCGGTCGGCCGCGTCGCGTGAAGCGTCTCCCAGGCCTTGTCCAGCGCGGCGTCGCTCGGATTGTCGCGCATGGCTAGCGCCAAGCCGTAGGCCGCCGTCACGCCGATCAGCGGGGCGCCCCGCACCCACATGTCGCGAATCGCCGTCGCCGCGTCGGCGACGCTGCGCAGCGTCGCGACGCGAAAGTCGTGCGGCAGCCAGCGCTGGTCGATCACGTCGACGCCCCACCCGTCCGCGTTCAGCCATATCGTGCGGTAAGAGCGCCCGCTAACCTTCACGTCCGACTTCTCCTATGAACCCGTGCGAGCCTGATAGCATGGCCGGGAGGTCCAAGGAATTCAGGCGCGCACGCCTAAATTATCGAGTTCAACCCGGAAAGGCGCGGCCTATCCTGCGAGATCGGGCGGCGGAGGGAAGATGAACATGGCGGGTGAAGCCTCGACGGCGCGGCGCGAACGCGGCGGGAGAGCCCGGCGCCATCGCGCCGCCGCGCAAGCCGTCATCGCCGGAGTCGAGCGAAAGATCCCGACGTACGAGCTTCTCGGCGAAGAGGGCCTCGCCCGGATCGAGGCGGCGGCGGACACGATCCTTCGGGAGGTCGGGATCGAATTCCGCGGCGACGAGGTCGCGCTGAGGCTATGGCGCGAGGCCAGCGCCGACGTGCAGGGCGAGCTCGTGCGCTTCCCCGCAGGCCTTTTGCGTTCGATCCTCAAGACCGCTCCGAGCGCCTTCGTCCCGCATGCGCGCAACCCGGAGCGTTCGCTGGCGATCGGCGACGGCCATGTGGCCTTCGCGCCCGCCTACGGCTCGCCCTTCGTGCGGGACCTCGAGGGCGGACGCCGCTATGGCACGCTCGCCGATTTCGAGAACTTCGTGAAGCTCGCCTATGCGATCCCCTGGCTGCACCATTCGGGCGGCACGGTCTGCGAGCCGGTCGACGTTCCGGTCAGCAAGCGCCATCTCGACATGGTCGCGGCGCATCTCACGCTCACCGACAAGCCGTTCATGGGCTCGGTGACCGCCGAGGCGCGCGCCGAGGATTCGATCGAGATGGCCCGCATCGCGTTCGGACGCGAATTCGTCGACGCGAATTGCGTGATCATGGGCAACATCAACGCCAATTCGCCGCTGGTCTACGACGCGACGATGACGAAGTCGCTGCGCGCCTCCGCGCGGGCCAACCAATGCGCCGTGATCGTGCCGTTCATTCTCGGCGGGGCGATGGGACCGGTGACGAGCGCGGGCGCGATCGCCCAGTCGCTCGCCGAGACGATGGCCGGCTGCGCGCTCGCCCAGCTCGAGCGGCCCGGCGCGCCGGTCGTGTTCGGCAATTTCCTGTCCTCGACCGCGCTGCGCTCGGGGTCTCCGACCTTCGGCACTCCGGAGCCGGCGCTGGGCTCGCCCGTCGTCGGGCAGCTGGCGCGCCGACTTAACCTGCCGCTGCGCTGCTCGGGCGCCTTCACCTCGTCGAAGATCGCGGACGGGCAGGCGATGGAGGAAAGCACGATGTCGATGCTCGCCGCGGTGCAGTGCGGCGCGCATTTCATCCTGCATTCGGCCGGTTGGCTCGAGGGCGGCCTGACGATCGGCTATGAGAAATTCGTCATGGACGCCGATTTCTGCGCCGCGCTGCACGTATGGATGGGCGGCATGGCCCTCGACGACAATGCGCTCGCGCTCGACGCCTTCCGGGAAGTCGGCCCCGGCAAGCACTTCTTCGGCTCGGCCCACACGCTCGCCAATTACGAGACCGCCTTCTGGGAGAGCGGCGTCGCCGACAACAATTCCTTCGAGCAGTGGCGCGACGAGGGGATGAAGGATACCCCTCAGCGCGCCGCCGCGCGAGCCAGGCGCCTGCTCGCCGAATACGAGCGGCCGAAGCTCGATCCTGCGATCGACGAGGAGCTCGCCGACTTCGTCAGGCGCCGCAAGGCCGAGCTGCCGGACCAATGGCACTGAGCGCATGACGCTTTCGACGGTCGTCATCGCGTACGAAAGCGAAGAGGCGGCGCGGCGGCGTCTCGAAGCGTTCGGCTATCCGCCGGACGTCGCTGAGGAGATTGCGGTCTATCTCGCCCAGTCGACCGACCTGCCGCACTTCTCCGGCGAGATTGCGGACGCGCTCGGCGAGGATGGGCTGCAGGCGGAGTTCGTCCCGCTCGACGACGCGCCGGCGCGACTGCGGGAGCTTGCGCCGCACCGCGATGAGACAATCGTCTGGGCGCTGACCGACGGGGTGCGGTTCTATCGCGGCGCCTCGGTTCCGGCGCTCGTCCGGCTCGAAGGCTTCGCCCGGTTCGGCAGTCCGGCGACCGCGGCGCACCTGGCGCAGGACAAGTTCGCGAGCCTCGCGCTCGCCTCGGCCGCCGGGCTCGCCGTCCCGCCGACGCGCCTCATGGAGGGCGGGAACGAAATCGCGAGCTTGGGACCGCAGCCGCAAGAGGGGCCGCTATTCGTCAAGCCGAATACGCTCGGCGCCAAGATCGGCATTTTGCCGACAGCCTCTGCGCGACCGGGGACGAGGCAGTCGACCGGGCCCGCCGCATCTGGGACCGCTATCGCGACCGCGCCCTCGTCCAGCCGTTCGTCGGACGTCCGGGCGAGCTTCATGGATTGCGGCGGCGCCTTCGCCGATCAGCTCGGCGTCGAACGCATCGCGAAAAACCCCGCGAGCGAGACCGGAGGGGCGTTCCTGACGATGAAGGACAACGAGACGCTCTTCGGGCAGGCGCTGGTCGACGCGGCCGGCAACAACGACATCGACCTCCTGCTCGCCTGCTCGATCGTCTCGGTTGCCCTGGTGCTGCTGACGCAGCTCATCTCCGACCTCGGCTACGCCTGGTTCAATCCGCGCGGCGTGTGACCGGGTCCAGAAGGCGCTCTCCTCCCCCCTTGTGGGGGAGGTCGGGAGGGGGGGCAGGCCATGCCTTTCCGCCGATGCGCGCGCGTCTTGGCTCTACCGTCCTGATCAACCGAGCTGATTGCTGACACTTTGGACCGGGTTGATGGCTGACAGTTTTTGGTTTGCGGCGTGTTCCGTCGCTTTGCGGAGCCCCGTACGGGGCGGAGCGAAGCGACGGAACACGCCGTGGCGATCGAGGAGGCCCACGTCGCGGCCGCAGAAGCGCACGACATGATCTCCGGTGTCGAGTTCGGCCAAACCCACGAGTTCGCCCGCCAACGCCTCGCTGACGAAGGCGAATTCGCCCCGCCACTTGATCTCGCCGGCGCTGCGCACGCGCCGCACCTGGTGATCGGCGTCATACCAGGGGTCTTCGATCCGCTCGGGCATGGCGCGCGGCGAAGGGTCATAGAGCTCGGCTGGCGGCCTCTGTCCGAGCGCCTCGTGCGGACGCTCCTCGTTGTAATGCCGGCGGAATTCGTCGAAGCGCGCCTGTTGCTCCTCGACGTTGGCGCTGGGCGGCTGCGAGGTCTCTTTCTTCAGCGTACGATGCATGCGCTCGTGGCGCCCGTTCTCCTGCGGCGAGGCCGGACGAATGAAATGCGGCTCGACGCCGAGCTTGAGCCACCAGGCCGAAAGCCGCGTCAGCCCGCCCGCCCCTTGCGAGCCGAACGGGGCGCCGTTGTCGCAGCGGATCGCCCGCGGCAGGCCATAAGTCGAGAAGGCGCGCGTGAAAACGGCTTGCGCGCCTTCGACCGTCTGCGGCGTGATGCGCGTCTCGATCAGAAACCGCGTGTGGCTGTCGCTGATCGTCAGCGGATCGATCCGCCGTTGATCCTTCGTGCGGAACCAGCCCTTGAAATCGGCCGCCCATTCTTCGTTGGCCGCCTCGGCCGCGATCACCCGCCGCGGCGGATCAAGCGGCCGCCGTCGGCGCCGGGCCTTCTCGACGAGGCCTGCCCGATCCAAAATGTCGCCGATCGTCGAGGCCGCCGGCCAATCCCGCCGCCCGTCGCCGTTCTCCAATTTCACCAGCAACTTGCGCGGGCCCAGATGGGGAAAACGCCGACGCAGCGCGATGATCTCTTCCTCGATCGCCGCCTCCGTGCGATGCGGACACGATCGCGGCGCATGCGAACGATCCCGGAACCATTCCCCATCTCCGCTCGCCCGCCGAGCCCGCCACGCATAAAACGTGTCCCGGCTCACGCCGTAGCGGCGACAGAGATCCGAAACGCTCCAATGCCCAGTGTCGTGGTCCGCCAACATCCGAATCCGCTCCTCCATCCGACAGGTCTCCATAAACGGCATCGGAAGTCCTCCTTCCGACCCAGCTTGACCAGTCAGCCATCAACCCAGTCTAAAGCGTCAGGAATTTACCCGGTTCATCCTAGAAACGGCAGTTGGAGACCCATAAATCGTATAACACGTTAAATCATCTGGTATTTCTGGCAATTATCTCAAACGCGGAGCAGTTGACGGTAGTTCAGCAATTTCAATAGCTTACGCGCCAACTGCCGTTTCTAGGTTCATACCATTGCGTGACCCCCCACCCCGTTAGGGGGGCGGGGGCGCAAACGGGCGCCGAGACGCAAAACGGTCAAGCCGCGCCGTGCAGTTCCTGAGTCCCGGCCAGATCGTCCTGCGGAGCCTCGCCCAGCTGTGGCCGGTTTGGGCGAACCTCGTCGTCGTGCTCGGCCTCAGCTTCGCCTACCGCCGCAAGCTCGGGCTCTACGGGCAGGTGGTTCAGGGCGGGGCGGGCTTCGCCGGCCTGCTGCTCGTCCTGTTCTGGCTGTTTGCCGCGGTCTTCGCCCACAGGATCGAACTCTTCGATCCGCTCGGCCAGATCGCGGAAATGAAGAACGCCGCGCCTGGGGCGATCGAGCCGAACTCGGGGCTTCCCTATCTGTTCGGCGGCGACAAGCTGGCGCGCGACGTGTTTGGCCGGGTCGTCGCGGGCGCGCGCATCGTGCTCATCATCGCGCCGCTGGCGACGCTGCTCGCGCTGTCGGTCGGCGTCTCGCTCGGGTTGCCGGCAGGCTATTTCGGCCGGCGGGTCGACGCGGTCTTGTCGTTCCTGGCCAATCTGGTGCTGGCCTTCCCGATCATCCTCTTGTTCTACCTCCTGGTGTCGCCCGGAATCCTGGAGACGCCGATCCCCTATACGCTGGCCGGCGTCCTCTTCACCATTCCGATCCTCCTGTTCAGCGTGCTGTTCGTCTCGGGCTACCGCACGCAGCCGACGCAGCTCGCCGCGCGGCTTGCGCTGACTTTCCTCGTCGGCGCCTGGCTCTTCGCCACCTTCGTCTTCAACGCCGATCCGTTCGGCGTCCTGCGGGTCAGCCCGAGCACGCTGAACATCTTCATCGCGGTCGCGCTCGCCTCCGGCCCCGGCATCTTCCGCATCGTGCGCAGCCTGACGATGGACATCAAGACGCGTGAATACGTGCTCGCCGCCCAGACCCGCGGCGAGAGCCCGTGGTACGTCATGCCGTGGGAAATTTTGCCGAACGCCCGCGGGCCCCTGATCGTCGACGCCTGCCTGCGCATCGGCTACACGACCATCCTTCTCGGCGCGCTCGGCTATTTCGGCCTCGGCATGCCGCCCGAGAGCCCCGACTGGGGGACGATGATCAAGGAGGCGAGCCCGTTCATGCGCATCTTTGTCCATCCGGCGCTCGCGCCGGCGCTGGCGATGATGTCCTTCGTCCTGGGCCTGAACCTGCTAGCCGACGCGATCCGGGAACAGTCGCTGCGCGCTTGAGGGTGAAAACTCATGGCCGAACCGATCCTCGAAATCGATCGCCTCGGCATCTCGTTCTTCACCCGCGCCGGGGAAATTCCCGCGGTGATGGACTTTTCCTGCAAGGTCATGCCGGGCGAGGCGATGGGGCTCGTCGGCGAATCGGGCTGCGGCAAGTCGACGGTCGCGCTCGCGGTGATGCGCGACCTGCCGGGGGTCGGCAAGATCACCGCCGGCTCGATCCGCTTCGAAGGGCGCGACATGGCGACCCTGTCGGGTGCCGAGCTGCGCGCCATTCGCGGCTCGAAGATCGCCATGGTCTACCAGGAGCCGATGGCCTCCCTCAATCCGACCATGCTGATCGGCCGGCAGCTGATGGAAGTGCCGCTCATCCACGAGAAGGTCTCAAAGGAGAAGGCGCACGCTCGCGCCCTCGAAATGGTCAAGGCCATGCGCCTGCCCGATCCCGAGCGGGTCATGCGCGCCTATCCGCATCAGCTTTCCGGCGGGCAGCAGCAGCGGGTCGTGATCGCTATGGCGCTCCTGTCGAACCCGCGCCTCCTGATCCTCGACGAGCCGACGACCGCGCTCGACGTCACGGTCGAGGCGGGAATCGTCGCGCTGACCAAGGACCTGAACGCCGATCGGCGCCTCGTCGCTGTTCATCTCGCACAATCTCGGACTCATTCTCGACACCTGCAATTCGGTGACCGTCATGTATTCGGGCGAGGCGGTCGAGACGGGCAGGGCCCGCGACGTGTTCGGCGCGGTCCGTCACCCCTATACGCAAGGCCTGTTCCGCTCGATGGCGATGCCCGGCACGAACAAGAACGACAATCCGCTGATTCCCATTCCCGCCCAGCTGCCGCTGCCGCACGAGCGGCCGGACGGCCGCAACTTCGGCCCGCGCTGCTCGTCCTTCGTGGCGGGACTTTGCGACCGGGCCGACGTGCCGATGCGCGACGTCGCGGACCATCCCGGGCATCAGAGCCGCTGCTTCAGGGTGGAGGCGATCGACTGGGCGGCGTCGGCGCGCAAGGGGGAGCGGCTCTCGCCCGTCGCTATCGGTCCGGACGTGCTCGAAGTCGACCGGCTGAAAAAGCATTATCGGGTCGCCGCCAGCGCGCTGTTCGGCGGCGGGGAGGCCCGCACGGTCAAGGCAGTCGAGGACGTGTCGTTCGCCGCCCGCGAAGCCGAGGTTCTGGCGATCGTCGGCGAGTCGGGCTGCGGCAAGTCGACGCTCGCCAAGGTGCTGCTCGGGCTCGAGACGGCGAGCGAGGGGCTCATTGTGTTCGACCACGAGGCGATCCAGAACCGGCCGGTCGAGCATCGCCCGGTCAGGACGATTTCCTCGATCCAGATGATCTTCCAGAATCCGTTCGACACGCTCAATCCGAGCTACTCGGTCGGCTCGCAGATCCTGCGCACGCTCGAACGGTTCCGGATCGGCAAGACCGTCGCCGAGCGGCGCGACATCATGCTGCGGCTCCTCGATCTCGTGAAGTTGCCGCGCGCCTTCGCGTGGCGCGCGCCGAGGCAGCTGTCGGGCGGACAGAAGCAGCGCATCGGCGTCGCGCGCGCCTTCGCGGGACGGCCCCGCATCATCATCGCCGACGAGCCGATGTCGGCGCTCGACGTCTCGGTGCAGGCGGCGATCAGCGAACTCTTGATGAATCTCCAGCGCGAAGTCGAAGACGTCGATGGTGTTCATCAGCCACGATCTTTCGGTCGTGCGCTATCTCGCCGACCGGGTGGTGGTGATGTATCTCGGCCATATCGTCGAGATGGGCGCGACCGAGCAGATTTTTTCGCCGCCGTTCCACCCCTATACGGAGGCGCTCCTGTCGGCGATCCCGATCGCCGACCCAATGGTGAAGAAGCGGCATGTCGTGCTGGAAGGCGAGATCCCGTCCGCGCTATCGCCGCCGAAGGGCTGCCCGTTCCAGACGCGTTGCGGCCACAAGGCGCAAGTCGGCGGGAACCTGTGCGAGCGGGAGGTTCCGCCGACCCGCACCGTCGCCGACGGCCACACGATCAAATGCCATATGCCGGTCGAGGCGCTCGAGCGCATGGAGCCGGTGTTCTCGTGAGGCGGGGCGGGCAGGCCGGTCATTTCGACACGTCCGTCATTGCGAGTTGAGCACCGGCCGGTGGCCGACCCCGCTGGATGAAACGAAGTCTGCTTTCGGCCGAATTTTAGCGATAGGCGTTTGTGGCCGGCAAGAGGTCGGTCTCTCAGTGATGCCTTGAGCTCGCTTGCGAGTTGGACCCGGGGCGCTTGATGACCTCGACTTGCGCCAAGGAGCGGCGACGCTCTGGAGCCTGTTTTTTAGGATTCCTTTTGTGAAGCGCCCTTGCCGGCGGTGATTGGCGAGGAGGTTGCAATGGACGTGATCCACGATCGCGCCGCCGGCTTGGACGTTCACAAGGACAGCATCGTTGCCTGCGTGCGTACGATGTCCGGGAACAAGCCGGCGCGGGAATGCCGGACCTACGAGACGACCACCGATGGCCTTCAGGCGTTGCTGGAATGGCTGGTCTCGAGCGGATGCGGCGTGGTGGCGATGGAGGCGACCGGGGTCTATTGGCTGCCGGTGTGGAAGATCTTGGGCGACGGCGAATTCGAGCTTGTCGTCGCCAATGCGGCTCACATCAAATCGGTTCCCGGCCGCAAGACCGACATGAACGATGCGATGTGGATTGCCGATCTGGTCGCGCACGGCTTGATCAAGGCGAGCTTCGTGCCGGACGAAGAAAGGCATCAACTGCGCGCCTTGATGCGGACCCGCAAGCAGTTGGTGCGAGAGCAGACGCGGCACGTTCAACGCATCCAGAAGACGCTGACCGAGGCCAACATTCGGCTGGATTCGGTGATCAGCGACATCATGGGCGCGAGCGGACGGCGCATGATCGAGGCGATGATCGCCGGGGTGCGCGATCCACGCAAGCTGGCCGCCCTGGCCCATCGCAGCGTCAAGGCCACACCGAAGGAACTGTACGATGCGCTGCATGGGCGATTGACCGAGCACCACCGCTTCCTCCTCAAGCTCCATCTCGGGCAATGGGACGCGCTGGACGCCTCGATCAAGGTCATCGATGGCGAAGTCGACGCTCGGGTCAGGCGCATGGATACGGAGGGCCCGGCCGACAAGGCCAGATTTTCCAACCTGATCGACCAACTCGCCTCGATCCCCGGCGTCAGCAAATTGTCGGCTTTGACCGTACTTTCGGAGATCGGCACGGACATGAGCCGCTTCGCGACCGCCGGTCACTTGATCGCATGGGCCGGCATGTGTCCCGGCCAGAACGAGAGCGCCGGCAAGCGCAAGTCCACCCGACTGCGCAAGGGCGCCCCTTGGTTGAAAACAGCCCTCGTCCAATGCGCTTGGGCGGCCAAGCGAGCCAAAGCCAGCTATTACAAAGCGCAGTTCTTCCGCCTCAAGGCCAGACGCGGTCCGCAAAAAGCGATCTGCGCCGTGGCGGCTTCGATCTTGACCGCGATCTACCACATGCTTCGCGACGGGACCTTCCACAGCGACCTTGGAGCGGGTTACTTCGACAAGCTGGCGCCGGAGGCCAAAGCCAACCGCCTCGCCTATCAATCTTGGATATCGGGTGACCATCGAAAGGACGGCCGAAGCCGTGTCAGTCGAGACGTGAAATCAATGACATACGCTGAAGTTTCTTTTTAGGAGCGCAGCGACGAAGCAATCCATGATCGTAGGGCAGCGGCGGTGGCGCTGGATTGCTTCGCTTCGCTCGCAATGACGGTGCAGCCATGGAGCGATCGATGACCGACCGCATGAATTCGAAGGCGTTTGTTGAAGACCATCGCCGCACTGCCGTTTGCAAAGGGTCTGTGTCCGGGGGCGGCGAATTCGACGGCGGCGACGCGGCCCGCGACCCGCGTCCGTCCCGGCGACCCGGCATGGCCGTCGGACGACAGTTGGAGCGAGCTTGGCCGCCAGGTCCGCGGACGTCTGATCAAGGTGCGCTCGCCGCTCAGCGCCTGCGTCGGCGCGCCGTTCGACGGGGCCTGCGCGGAAGTGTTCAAGGAGCTCAAGAATCCCTACTATCTCGGCGACGAGGTCGGACTGACGCAGTCGCTTGGCTGGGTCGGCGCCTGGACGTCGCAGCCGAGCGTCTACGCGGTTGCCGCCAAGACCACCGGCGACGTCGTCGCTGCGGTCAATTTCGCCAGAAAGAATAACTTGCGGCTGGTGGTGAAGGGCGGCGGCCACAGCTACCAGGGAACTTCGAACGCGGCCGACTCCTTGCTCGTCTGGACGCGCCATATGGACTCGGTCGTCCTGCACGACGCGTTCGTCGGCGCCGGCTGCGCAGGAAGCACAGAGCCGCAACCGGCGGTATCCATCGAGCCCGGCGCGATCTGGGGACATGTCTACAACGAGGTGACGACCAAGGGTGGCCGCTACGTGCAGGGCGGCGGCTGCATGACCGTCGGCGTCGCCGGTCTGATCCAAGGGGGCGGCTTCGGCAGCTTTTCGAAGGCCTATGGCCTGGCCGGGGCGAGCCTCCTGGAGGCTGAGATCGTGACCGCCGACGGCGACGTCAAAATCGCCAACGCCTGCTCCAATCCCGACCTCTTCTGGGCGCTCAAGGGCGGCGGGGGCGGGTTCGGAATCGTCACCCGCGTCACTTTGCGCACGCACGAGCTTCCAAATTTCTTCGGCGCGGTTTTCGCTGTCGTCAAGGCGACGTCCGATGACGCCTACCGTCGCCTCATCGCCAAGATCGTCGAATTCTATCGCGAGGCGCTTTTCAATCCGCATTGGGGCGAACGGATCGCCTTTGCGCCAGGTCGCGCGGTTGCGATTTCGATGCTCTTCCAGGGCCTCGATCGGCAACAGGCGGAGGCGGTCTGGCGTCCGTTCTTCGACTCGGTGTCCGCTGCGCCCCAGGATTACACTTTCGTATCCGCGCCGAAGGTCTTCGGGGGGCCAGCGCGGCATTTCTGGGACCCTTCCGTGCTCAGGAAGCTTCCGGGAGTCGTGAGCGCCGACGATCGGCAGGGAGCGCCGGCGGACAATATCTTCTGGGCCGGCAATCTCGGCGAAGCGGGCGCCGTCTGGTACGCCTACCAGTCCGCCTGGCTGCCGGCGCCGCTGCTCGAAGCGGGTCGCCTGGACAGCCTCGCCGATGCGCTGTCGGGGGCCGCCAGACACGGCGTGGAGCTGCACTTCAACAAGGGGCTCGCCGGGGCGCGAGCGGAAGTCATCGCCGCGGCGAAGGAGACGCCGATGAATCCGGCGGTCACGGACGCTTTCGCGCTGGCGATCGCCGGCGCCTTCGGTCAGCCCGCTTATCCCGGCGTCTCCGGACATGAGCCGGACGCCGCAGCCGCGCGGAGCCAAGCTGCGGCCGTCGAGGCGACGATGAGCGAAGTCCGCAAGCTTTTGCCGCGCGTCGCCTCCTATGTCTGGGAGACCGACTACTTTCAGCCGGACTGGCAGGACGCCTTCTGGGGCGACAATTACGCCCGGCTTCGCGCAATCAAGGACAAATACGATCCCGCCGGGCTGTTCTTCGTTTATCACGGCGTCGGCAGCGAAGGCTGGAGCGCGGACGGGTTCACGCGAATGGGCTGACGTTGGCGGTCGTCGGTGGAGATCACGCTGCTTCCGCGCGAAGGAGCATCGTGTCGATGGTAAAACTGCCGTCGGCCTCGATGGCGAAGTGGCCGGATACGTCTGCGCCGGCCCGCTGTTGCAGAGACCGGATCGCCTGGACGTGAGCCTCGGGAGTGTTCATCCGGGAGATCCAGGACGAGAAATCCAACCGCAGGCGGAACGGCGTCACGGCCCCGGGATTAAAGCCCGCAGCGGAGAGCATTGCCTGCCATTCCGTCACCGAATAATTCCGCACATGGGAGGGATCGCGCAGCAGTTCCAATGTCTGAAGCCAGGTGTCGAGGAGAGGGGATCCGGGCGTGGTCACATCCATGAAAATCGCCAGCCCTTCCGTTTTCGACACGCGGCGCATCTGCGCCAGACCGGCGGGCGCATCAAGCCAATGGTGAGCGCTATAGCGGCTCACCACGATGTCGAACGCCGCCGAAGGGCAGGTCAGAGTCTCGGCGGCTCCTTGCTTGGCGACCACGTTGCTCAATCCTCGATGCTCGGCTTCTTCCGCGACCACGGCGAGCATCGCCTCGGAAAGATCGTAGGCCACCACCTTCTCTACCAATGGCGCCAGCCGGAACGTCGCATGTCCGCCGCCGCATCCCATGTCCAGAGCAATGGCGCCGGGTCGCTTTCCCACCAAACGGGCCATGAGATCCAAGTCCTCGCCGCCCGCATGCACGGCGCTGGTCAAATAGGATCGCGCCTGCGGGCTGAACTGGCTGCTGACAATGGCCTGGTGTGCTTCAGGATTCATGTTTGGATCCGGTTTGAGATGACGAGCGGCAGGATGAACCCGCCGTTACACTGGTACAAGCCGACAAATTATCCTAGTATACAAACCACCATGAACGAGACGGACTCGCGCCGCGTCCTCAGTGCATTCCTGCGCGCCCACCGTGAACGGATGGCGCCGCCTGCCCGCGCCGCCACGCGCCGCCGGACTCCCGGATTGCGCCGGGAGGAGTTGGCGGATATTTGCGGCGTCAGCGCCACCTGGATTACTTGGCTGGAGCAGGGTCGGGACATTTCGGCTTCCCCCACGGCTCTGGCTCGCCTCGCGGAGGCGTTGCATCTGGCCCCGGCCGAACGGGCTTATCTTTTCGATTTGGCGGGCAAGCGCGACCCGGCCGCTCCCCTCGACAATGAAGGCGACGTTCCTCCGGACCTTCTCGACCTCCCGTCCATCGTTACCGTTCCGGCCTATCTCCTCGACCGAACTTGGACCGCTCGGGCCTGGAATCCCGCCGCCGCCCGCCTGTTCGTCGGCTGGCTCGATGGCGGCGAGGAGCGGAATTTGCTGCGTTTCATATTTCTCTCGTCAGCCGCACGAAGTTTGATCGCCGATTGGGAGGAGCGAGCCCGCCGGGTCGTGGCCGAGTTCCGAGCCGACTACAGCCGACGGCTGCATGATCCAATTGTGCAAGCCGTGGTCGACGATCTTTCGGAGCAAAGCCCGATCTTCCTTCGGTGCTGGAGGGAACAGATGGTTCTGCACCGGGAGGGCGGCGAGCGGAGGTTCAACCACCCCCTTGATGGCGTGCGGCGCTATCGCCAGACCACCCTGCTGGCCGTCTCTCACCCGGATTGCAAACTGGTCTGTTTGTCGCCGATCGAGTAGAGGGGCTTCGCCTCCTTGCGCTATGGCGGCCGCCGGCCAGTTTGCAGACGCGGCCGCTGGTCGCGTCAGCCGCGCTCCCTAGGGCGTCCGGAAGGACGCCCGTCTGCCGACGGGCTATCGCGCGCGGCTACAGTGGCCGATTGCGCCGCAGCCGTGAGGCCGGGTAAGACATTCCGAAGTCGCGCGAAGTGAATTCTCCCCGCCGAGGAAAGCCCATGGCCTACGTCCCTGCGCCGAACCGCTACGATTCGATGCTCTACAACCGCTGCGGCCGCAGCGGGCTGAAGCTGCCGGCGATCTCGCTCGGCCTCTGGCACAATTTCGGCTTCGACAAGTCGATGGATTCGATGCGGGCGATCTGCCGCACGGCGTTCGACCTCGGGATCACCCATTTCGACCTCGCCAACAACTACGGGCCGCCGCCCGGCTCGGCGGAAATCGACTTCGGCGAAATTTTGCGGACCGACTTTCGCGGACTGCGCGACGAGCTCGTGATCTCGACCAAGGCCGGCTACGACATGTGGCCGGGGCCGTACGGCGAATGGGGCAGGCGCAAATACATGCTCGCCAGCCTCGACCAGAGCCTGAAGCGGATGGGGCTCGACTACTGTCGACATCTTCTATTCCCATCGCTTCGATCCCGAGACGCCGCTCGAGGAGACGATGGGCGCGCTCGACGCCGCCGTGCGCCAGGGCAAGGCGCTCTATGTCGGAATCTCGTCCTACAATTCCCGCCGCACGAAAGAGGCCGCGGCGATCCTGAAAAGGCTCGGCACGCCCTGCCTCATCCACCAGCCGAGCTATTCGATGGTCAACCGCTGGATCGAGGTCGACGGCCTGCTCGACACGCTCGAAGCGGAGGGGATCGGCGCCATCGTCTTCTCGCCGCTGGCGCAGGGGATGCTGACGCGACAAGTATCTGAACGGCGTCCCGAGCGACAGCCGCGCCGCGACGGCTCGCATTTCTTCGATCCGAAGTTTCTGACCCCCGAAAACATCGCGCACGTGCGCCATCTGAACGAGATCGCCAAGGGGCGCGGCCAGTCGCTCGCCCAGATGGCGCTCGCCTGGGTCCTGCGGGACAAAAGGGTGACGAGCGCGCTGATCGGCGCGAGCCGCCCCGAGCAGGTCGTCGACGCCGTCAGGGCGCTCGACAAGCTCGACTTCACGGCCGACGAGTTGAAGGAGATCGACCGCTACGCGGTCGACGCCGGGATCAACCTCTGGGCGCGGTCGGCGGAACTCGGCGCGTGAAGCACCCCCATCCGGCGCTTCGCGCCACCTTCTCCCGCAAGCGGGAGAAGGGAATCGCCCCCTCTCCCGCTTGCGGGAGAGGGCTGGGGTGAGGGGAGGAGCGAAATGGAAAAGCGCCCGCGCATCGGCGTCATCGGCTCGAGCAACGTCGATCTCGTGACCTATGTCGAGCGCATGCCGGTCTGGGGCGAGACGATCTCCGCCCCGCGCTTCGAGATGAGCCACGGCGGCAAGGGGGCCAACCAAGCCGTCGCGGCGGCGAAGCTCGGCGCCTCCGTCGTCATGGTGTCGAAAGTCGGCGACGACATGCTGGGCGACGGCGTGCTCCGCAACTTCGAGGCCGTGGGCGTCGATGCGAAGCACGTTCAGCGTCAACGCGACCGGCGACAATTTCATCCTCATCGTCAAGGGCGCGAACGGCGACCTCACGCCGGCCGACGTGGAGGCCGCGGGCGAGGACCTG
This sequence comes from uncultured Alphaproteobacteria bacterium, assembly GCA_963768555.1. Taxonomy (GTDB): domain Bacteria; phylum Pseudomonadota; class Alphaproteobacteria; order Rhizobiales; family Beijerinckiaceae; genus Roseiarcus. The sequence continues at coordinate 106,929 of CAVYIZ010000062.1, read as the reverse complement.
ATGGCCTGCGATCTCATCCTGCTGCAGCTCGAAGTGCCGCTCGAGACGGTCTATGCGGCGCTCGCCTTCGGCAGGAAACATGGCGTCAAAACCGCGCTCAATCCCGCACCCGCCGTCCACAATCTCGACATGGACAAGGTCCGCCTCGCAAGCTTTCTCGCGCCGAACGAGACGGAGCTCGCGATTCTGACCGGCATGCCGGTCAAGTCGAAGGACGAGATCGCCGCCGCGGCCAATAGCCTCCTCGCCCGGGGCCTCGAAACGGTCATCGTCACTTTGGGGTCGCGCGGCTCGCTGCTCGCAACGGCGCAAGGCATGAAGCGGATCGCCCCGGCGAAGGTTCAGGCGGTCGACTCGACCGGCGCCGGCGACGCCTTCATCGGCAGTTTCGCGCGCTACCACGCCGCGGGCCTCAGCATCGAGGCCGCGCTCGAAAAGGCGACCCTCTACGCCGCGGATTCGGTCACTAGGCGCGGCGCGCAGAAGTCGTTCGCCACGGAAGCCGAGTTCGAGGCGTTTTGCGAAAAACTCGATAGGAAGTCGTGAAAACAAAAGCAGCCGACGGGCTTGGCGCTGGTTTCCCCGCTTCCGGACGCAGAACGCAACTTCGTTCGTTCGCCTAACTTAAAAGAGACTTGAACCCTGCCGGCCGTCAGTCTAGCCACGTGACCCATAATTCGTGACTCAACAACGGATTCCAAATGTCGAGCGAACTGATTCCACCCCCAGGGTAATCGGGTGAAGAAGTAGGTGACAAACGGCGAAAGTGCTGAATCCATGACGAGCCTCGATTTGCATCAGAGGGGCGAGGCATGGCGGAGGCGGCAGCGGACTGCGCGGCGTTTGACGAAACCGTAGTTTTTCTGAGTCATTTCAATGATCTGAAGGATCCCCGCCAGCGGGGGAAGGTTGACTACCCGCTGGAAGAGATCCTGCTCCTCTGCCTCATCGCCGTCCTGGCCGGCGCGGAGACCATCACCGACATCGCCCTGTTCGGCCGCAAGAAGCTGGACCTTCTGCGCCGCTTCCGCCGCTTCGCCAACGGCACGCCGGCGCACGACCATCTTGGCGATATCCTCGCCGTGCTGGACCACGAGCAGTTCCAGCGCTGCTTCGTCGCCTGGGTAGCCGCGCTGACCGGAACTCCCGAGGGGGTCATCGCCATCGATGGCAAGACCGCCCGGCGGTCCGGCCAGAAGCGGAAGGGCCACGCGCCAATCCACATGGTTTCCGCCTTTGCGGCGCGCCAGCGCCTGGTGCTCGGCCAGGTCAAGGTGGCCGAGAAGTCCAACGAGATCGTCGCCATCCCCAAACTGCTGGACCTGCTGGCCATCGAGGGGGCGATCATCACCATCGACGCCATGGGGTGTCAGCGCGACATCGCGCAGAAAGTGGTGGAGAAGAAAGCAGACTACGTGCTAGCGCTGAAAGGCAACCAGGGGTCGCTGCGCGAGGACGTGGAACTGTTCGTGGCCGAGCAGAAAGCCGCCGGTTTCAGGGACACAACGATCAGTCGCGACCAAACGGTGGATGGCGATCATGGCCGCATCGAGACCAGGACCACGACCGTCATTCACGACATCGGCTGGCTGCAGGAGCGCCACAACTGGCCCGGATTGAAGGCCGTGGTGGTGGTCGAAAGCGAGCGGGAAACCGGCGACAAGATCGAGCGGGAGACCCGCTTCTACCTGACGTCGCTGGCGCTGATGGCGTGCATGCTAGGACCGATCGTACGCAGCCACTGGGCGATCGAGAATAGCCTGCACTGGATCTTGGACATGGTGTTCCGCGACGACGAGTGTCGGCTGCGAACCGATCACGCACCCGCCAACTTCTGTACGATCAAGCACATGGCGCAGAACCTGATCCGATTGGCTCCCGGAAAGGCTTCCCTGCGGCTCAAGCGAAAGACCGCCGGATGGGACGACGACTTCCTCGCCAGCCTGATCACGCGGTAAAAAAGCTTCACCCGATTCCCTGATTCCCCCCCATTTCTTCGCCATTGGAAGCGTTTATCAAGCAGCTTAGTCTCCCTGAGTTAGTCGCAGGCCCGGCCGGCAAGGCGATTTCGAGATTGGTAGCGAGCGCTGTTGAGATTCCGGCAGCTTATTTAGAGGATTTTGTGCGAAGTATAAAAAACAGGACTGCAGCTAAGGAAATGGTCAATACCGAAGTGGCCGCAGCGGCGGCGAAACTAGCGGCTAACGATCACGATATTGTAGCGAGAGCCGCTCATAACTTAATAGCAAAAGAGTACAGACGTCAGAAAAATAAAGAAGACATCGCGATTAAGACCATCGATCTGCTGGAGCAACAAACTGCGGCGCAAAGGCCCAGCCAATCATCGGCTAGCGAAAAGGAGGCCCCTCCGGAGGATGTTGACCAAGACTGGCTAAATGTGTTTGAAAAGTACGCAGAAGACGCGTCATCGGAGAAAATGCGAATTTTGTGGGCGCGAATCTTAGCCGGAGAAATTCGCGCACCGAGAGAATTCTCTTTAAAGACACTTCGTTTTGTCTCTGAGCTTGACCCTTATACTGCTCAGTTGTTTGAACAATATGCTCCGTTGGTGTGTAATGGGAGCTTCATACCAAGTACGCCGCATTTAGAGGGCCAAGAGCTGACACAACTGTTACACTTGCAAGATGTCGGAGTTCTGACAGGCGTTGGGGGGACGCTAAATCAGAAATTCAAAATCCCACCTAGCGGGCCGACAGGTTTACTCTATCAGAATCGCCTCGTATTGATAAAGGCGCAACCCGGATTGGAATTTAACGTACCAAGCATTATATTAACAAATATTGGAAAAGAGCTGTTAACCATCATCGAACAACCATTCGATTTAGTGCGTCTAAGGGAACTTGTTGAACGTCTACCAAAACAGTCATTCAACTCCGTTGAGTTGCCGGCAGTTGGCGGACCTGACGGGATGATTATCATGCCCGGTGCCCTAATATGGAAGAAGCCAGAAGAGCCAGTCAGGACTGACGCAGCGGAAGCGGTTGAAACAAAGGGGGCACCGCTCCCACAATGAGGGCGTATGGATTACGGACCTCTACCGAGCGTGCGATCGGGCTCACCGCGAGGAGCATAACGGGTCAAAAACTGAAACGGCGACGATCCTGGTAAACGCGACGGGCGAGATCGCCGCGGCGAAAAGCTTCCTTGCCCGGGGGCTGGAGACAATCATCGTCACTTTGGGATCGCGCGGCGCGCTGCTCGCGACGGCGCAAGGTTTTAAGCGGATCGCGCCGGCAAAGGTCCAGGCGGTCGAACTCGACCGGCGCCGGCGACGCCTTCATCGGCAGTTTCGCGCGCTACCACGCGGCGGGGCTCAGCATCGAGGCCGCGCTCGACCGGGCGACGCTCTACGCCGCCAACTCGGTGACCAGGCGCGGCGCGCAAAAATCCTTCGCGACGGAAGCGGAGTTCGACGCCCTCCTCGGCAATATAGGGAAGGCGCGGTAGCCTGGCTTTAACATCATGTTAAAGATGTTATTTAGCGCAGAACGCCCGGCTCGCCGCGCGCCGGAACGGGCGCGGGAGGCGGAAATCGGGTCGACGCTAAACGGGGTCGTAAAACCCTGAAAAGATTGGAGGCCGCCGCTAAACTTGCGCTAAACCGGCGCTAAAGCGCAAACCCGCCGTCGACCAGATGGATCTGCCCGGTGGTGAAGGCGCTCTCGTCGGAGGCGAGATAGACCGCCAGCGCCGCCACCTCTTCCGGCTTGCCGAGGCGGCCCATCGGCTGGCGGTCGACGAAGGCCTGGCGCACGGTGTCGATCGGCTCGCCGGTCGAGCGGCTGAGCGTCTCGATGCGCCCGTCGAGCGACGGGCTTTCGATCGTGCCGGGGCAGATGGCGTTGCAGCGCACGCCCTTGTGGATGAAGTCGGCCGCGCAGATGCCGCGCCTGCCCGAGGCCCAGCGTCACCGGATGGATCTCGACGCTGGACAGCTTCCCGTCCGCAAATTCGCAGATCGGCACGACCGTCTCCCAGAAGCGGCGATCCGCCGGAAAGCCCTTGCGGTCGCCATCGCTGCGGTGCTTGTAGACCATGCCGGGCGTCATCTGCGGTTCGGCGCGGAAGTGCTCGTAGGAATCGGCCGGCAGGCGCGGCACCAGCTCGTTCTGGCCCACGAAATTGCCCAAGCTGTAGAAGATCGGGCATCTCTTGTAGATCTCCATGCCGCGTAGCAGATGCGGGCCGTGGCCCACCACTAGGCCGGCGCCTTCGTCGATCATGCGGCGCGCGAAGACCGGGAGGAATTCGGCCGGGCTTTCCTCGTCTTCGCCGTATTCATGGGCGTGGACGCTAACCAGCACCAGGTCCGAGAGGTCGCGCGCCTCGCGGACCCAGCGCGCGATGTCGTCCACGTCGCCGCGCCTGGCCTGCGTGCGGAGCGCGGCCTTCTCCGCCGCGCGGAACTGCAGCTTCTCGAACGGCACCAAGGCGGGGTCGTTCGGTGGAAAGGCGAAGCCCAACTGGACGATCTTCTGGCGCATGCGCTCCAAGCCGAGCTCCTCGGCCATCTCGACGACGACGGCGAGCTGGGCCGGCGTCACCTCGTACACCGTGCTGTGGCGCAGCGGATTGAGGCCTGGCCGCCCGGACATGTCGGGTCGCTGCACGGCCGCCTCCTGCCCCCTTGGCAAAGGTCGCGGTGCAGGACAGCAGCGCGACGGTTCCGTTGGGATGCGTGTGGTAGGCGGCGCGGCGCGCATCCTCGAGATTACGCCCAACTCCGGCGAAGCTGAGACCCCGCCTTTCCATTGCCTCGATCGCCCGGAGCAGCCCCGAGATGCCGTAGTCGAGGCTGTGGTTGTTCGCCATGGCGAAGAGGTCAAAGCCGGCATCGGTCAGTTCGTCGAGCACCCAGGCCGGCGCGCCGAAATGCGACCCGCCGCTTTCCAGCGCCGGATCTCCGACGAAGTCGTTGGGCAGGACCTCGAGACTCGTGAAGGCGATGTCGGCGCCCGGATTAGGTCGAACAGCGGCCGCAGCGTCGGATCCTTGAGTGTTAGCAACCGCCGCTCGACGATGCTGTCACCGGTCAAGGCAAGTCGGAGCGCGGCTCGGCCGGTCCCGCACGGCCTTGCGGCCTTGCGACAATTATCCGCCTGTCCGTGCAAAGCGCTGATCGATGTCATCGTCTCTCCTCGATCTGATGTCGGTTCGCCGCAAACAGGCTGGATGGGCGGCGTTACGCCGCGATTTCAGATCTCAGTGAATGCGCTGTCGGTGTAACACGGGACCGGCCCATATCCGCCGCCGTCGCGGGACGCTGCGCCGCTACGGATTCCGTCGGGTGCTGCTGGTCAATGGCGCACTGACGACACTGACCATTTTGGATGCGCAGCGCTGACGCCATCGACGCCCTACGCGGTGATAGTGATAGTCCTGTTCGCCAGCGGTCTGACGCGCTCCCTTCAGTTCAGCGCCCTCAACTCGCTGGCGTTTGCCGACGTGCCGCCCGAGCAGACGGGCGCCACGAATACCCTGGCGGGCGTAGTCCAGCAGCTGACATTGGGGCTTGGCATCGCCGCCGCAGCTGCGGCTGTGCATCTCGCCGCGCTGCTGAATCGTGAAGCTGCCGTGGGCCCAACTCTGACGGATTTCCGCACCGCTATTGTCGCGGCCGCGATAATGACGGCAATTTCGACCTTGGATGCCCTCGGCCTATCGCAAGACGCCGGGTCGCTCGTCAGCGGACACCGTCAGTCGGCGTCGAAGCACGAGAACGACCTCGCCAACTCAAGATGCGCGTTCCGGTCGATCGTGATCGCTAATTCCGGTGGATCGTGATCAGCCAATCCAATTGATCGTGATCATGGTTTCCGGTGGATCGTGATCATCGGTTCGGTGATCATGATCGCGTCGGGAGGGGCGGCCGACTGGCCGGCCGCTGACAGTCTTCAACCGTAGGTAGTTTCGATCCTTTGCCGAGGAGCAGGGGAGCGAGATGCCAGGTGAGAGATTGTCGATGCGGAAGATACGTGAGGTGCTGCGGCTGCGGTTGGGTCATGGGCTGCCTCAGCGGGCGGTGGCGCAAAGCCTGAGGCTGAGCCAGGGAGCGGTCCATGGCTACATGGCGCGAGCTCGGCGGGCGGGGCTGGGTTGGCCGTTGCCCGAAGGGCTCGACGACATCCAGCTCGAGGCCCTTCTGTTTCCACCACCGTCCTCGGTGGCGGCAGAACAACGGCCAATGCCGGATTGGGCAGCGGTGCACCGCGAGCTGAGACGGCCGAATGTAACGCTGTCGCTGTTGTGGGAAGAATATCGCGACGGAGCGGGCGCTCAGGACGGCTTCGGCTATTCCTGGTTCTGCGACCTTTACCGCGAGTGGGCCGGCCGGCTGAAGCCGACGCTCCGCCAAGTGCACACGGCGGGTGAGCGGGTGTTCGTCGACTTCGCCGGTCACACCATGGAGGTGACCGACGGGGCGACCGGAGAGATACGCCAGGCCGAGATCTTCGTCGCGGTGCTGGGCGCCTCCAGTTACACCTTTGCAGCGGCGGTCTGGACACAGTCGCTGGCGGACTGGATCGCCGCCCACGTCGCCATGCTGGCGTTCATTGGCGGCGTGCCGCGGCAGATCGTCAGCGACAACCTGCGCGCCGGGATCACGCGAGCCTGCTTCTATGAGCCGCTGGTCAACCGCACCTACGCCGATATGGCGTCGCACTATGGCACCGCAGTCGTCCCGGCACGGCCGTACAAGCCACGCGACAAGGCCAAGGTCGAGGTTGGCGCGAACCGGAACAGCCCAGCCTGTCCCACGAGAACATCCGCGGTCCCGGCTACTACCATTGAAAGGAGAGATGATGCTGACCCACCCTCTGGCCGAGCGCCTGCGTGGCCTCGGCATGGCCGCCATGGCCGATGCCTTCCTCGAAATGCAGAGCAGTTCCGCCGCCGCCGATCTCACGCGCGAGGACTGGCTTGGCCTGCTACTCGACCGCGAAGTGACCGCGCGCGACAACAAGCGTCTGGGCCGGCGGCTCAGCCGCGCTCGATTGCGCCAGACCGCCGTGGTCGAGGACACCGACTTCCGTACACCGCGCGGTCTGGACCGGGCGCTGTTCCACAAGCTGGCAGGCTGCGACTGGATCCGTCACAGCCAGCACTTGCTGATCGGCGGCCCGACAGGAACCGGGAAGTCGTGGCTGGCCTGCGCTCTGGGACACAAAGCCTGCCGGGAGGGCTTCTCGGTGCTTTATCGGCGCGCGCCGCGGCTGTTCGCGGAGCTCGCAACGGCCCGTGGTGAGGGCAGGCTGCCACGCATGCTGGCAACGCTGGAGCGCACCCGGCTGCTGATCATCGACGATTGGGGTCCAGAGCCGCTGACCGCCGAGCAGCGGCGCGACATGCTGGAGATCGTCGAGGACCGTTACGAGAAGGGTTCGCTGCTGATGACCAGCCAGATTCCGGTGAAGCGCTGGCACGAACTCATTGCCGACCCAACGATCGGCGACGCCATTATGGACCGCGTCGTGCACCGTGCCCACCGCATCGAGCTGACAGGGCCGAGTTTGCGCAAGCGCCACACCGTCGATGCGCCAGCCAAGGGCGACAGTGGTGCGGCTGCCGGATGACCATCGCTCAACTCCCCTCCCCAACCCAATTGCATCGCGTTACGTAACGGAAATCCAGCCATGGCCAGAGGTCGCCAACCCGAAGGGGAGCACACACTCAGCAACGCCGAACGCCAGGCCCGCTACCGCACGCGCCGTAAGGCCGACCAGCCAACACCTGTCGTCCGCTACCGGCGGCCAGTCGACCGGCGCACCCGCTTGCAACGCTGGAACGACATGGTCGCTGGACTGCTCGCGCTGCAAGCCGAATACGCCGCCTGGTACGACGCCTTGCCAGATGGCCTCCGCGACACCGCCACCGCCGCGGCGTTGCTCGCCATCGTCGATCTCGATCTCGATGAACTCGCTGCAATCGTGCCGCCGCGCGGATTTGGTCGCGATTGATGGCCACATGGCGGGTGCCCCACCTGGACCTGTTGGAAAGCCGGCTCTGCGCTGTTTGGTGGGCGGTAGCAACCATCCAAGCAAGCAGCTCAAGCGGCTTCCCGGCCCGGCATGATCGAGGCTGGCGCCGTGCTCGCCGCCGTCAAGGACGCTGTGCGCAGAACCCGTGTGGTGTTCAGGCCGGGACGGAGAAACGGCGCTTAAGCCGAACAAAGAAACTGACCGGTTGCCCGTCACGTCCTGGGGAACTGCGACCGGAATCCGCCGTCAGGTGCGGTCGGCTCGAACACCAGCGGGGTCATTGCTACTCGCACCAAACAGCGCGGTCCCAGAAAAACTCACTGCGCCGGGTTCACATGCTTGACGAAGACCACGAAGGAATGAGAGAGGGAACAACCGTCAGTGGTGACGACCAATGCCACCCCATGTTGCGCGTCAGGCACTCCTCGGCCCAGGTGCGCAACGTGATCACGATCACCGGTTTGGGTGATCACGATCAGCCGGATTGGCTGATCACGATGACCGGAATCCGCACTCAAGAGCCTGAACCTCAATCGGTTTGACATCGCATAGTTCCGGCGGGCAGGTCCCGATGGCCAATTGCGGGACCTACTCCGCGAGGCCGGATGTGATCGTGCGCGGGGAATGATCGCTTCGGAGCGGACCGCTGATTTGCGCGGAGGTCCGGAATGGTGAAGGGTTTCGGAAGCCGGCCGCTTGCGGGATGGTCGCGAGGGCGTTCGAAACCCTTCACCTTTGCAGACGAAAAACGGTCACGCCGCTTGCGGCCAGAAAGACACTTCACTCATTCCAGGACGGCCAAAGCTCTCTACGTCTTCCGCAGAAGCAGGGTTGTTAGCTCGTTGGGCATGTCGAGCGTCACATCATGCCCGCATGCGAGTTCCTCCTGCCACCAGCCGCGCTCTCCCGCCTTGGCGTAAAACTGCCCGAAAGGACCATCAAAGCCACGCGCCAGAATGTATCCGATGGTTGCGATGCCGTCGCAGGCGCCGCTGATCCGCGCCGGCGTTTCACAACTGGATAGCGGATGCATCGTGCACTGACGGTCCACCCAGGCGGCGTCCGCCGCATTCACCGCGAAGAACGCTGCTGGCGGCGGCGGCATCTTCCAGCCATCGCCGTGGGCCACAGCCAGTTCCCGGAAGTGCTTGCCGCTATCGGGCAGATAGTCGTGAAGGGCCTTGCCGTCATCGGGAACGAAGGCGTCGAGATAAATGAGCGAGCGAATCCGGTCCGGCATCTGGTCGGCGACGTGGCGTGCAACGATACCGCCATAGGAGTGTCCGACGAGGACAATGTCGCGTAGATTCTCCCAAATCATGAGATTGGCCACATCCGCGACATGGGTGTCGAGGCCGACGTCGCGGCTCAACAGAAGGGAGCGTTCTCCGACACCCGTAAGCGTCGGCGTGAACACCCGATGCGCGCCTGGCGCCAGCAGGTCACGCACGCGCGTCCAACACCAGCTGCCATGCCACGCGCCGTGGATTAAGACGTAGTCGGTCATTTTGGAGGACTTCCTTGTCGATGTCGGCGCCATAGGTCGAGGCGCCCGAATGTCAAAGCAATGACGCCGCGGATCGCTGCGTCGCGGCATATGTGGACGGAGCGCCTCGTTAGGCCAAGTCCGTTTTTCAGACTGGCAATTCCGGCGGCAGGCGACTAGATGCGATGCATGTCAGCAAGCTATGGTCAGTTCTGCCCGATCGCGAAGGCATCGGAGATTTTCGCCACCCGCTGGACTCCGCTAATCGTGCGCGAAGTGATGACTGGCGCACGCTCCTTCAACGACATCCATCCCGGCGTGCCGCTGATTTCCCGGGCCGTTCTGGTCGCGAGGCTGCGCGAGCTCGAGGACCATGGTGTGATTGAACGTCGGCCGCGCGCCGACGGCGCGCCAGTCACGAGTACTCGCTCACGCCTGCTGGCGAGGGCTTGCGCGTGGTCATGGATGCGCTCGGCCTATGGGGAATGACCTACACCCACGACCGGATCAAACGTTCCGATCTTGATCCCGCCCTCCTGATCTGGGGATTGCGCAAGCGTGTCGATCTGGGCGCGCTGCCGGATCGCCGCGTCGTCCTGCGCTTCGAATTTTCAGGCGTGCCAGCGAGCCGCACGAAATTCCAAATCATGTGGCTGACCCTTGGACGATCCGGCGCCGACGTCTGCATGAAGGACCCGGGATTTGCCGTCGATCTTATACTTCGCGGCAATATCCGTGATTACGTCGAAGTCTATCTTGGCCACATGAAATGGCGCGACGCGGCCGGCAGTGCGCTTCAGCTCGATGGGGATCCGCAGATTGCAAGAGCGTTTCCTGTCTGGCTGGGTTTTGAAACGGCAAACGGCAGGAATGCTTCAGCCCCGCATTTATCCGGTGGGCCTGCTCCTTCTCGGACCAATAATCCTAAATACCGCAGTTGAGATTTTGCGAGTGGATTCGAATCGCGCATTCTCAAGGGTATGACGCGCGATTCTTCCCGCTCATCGGCTCACCCACCCGGTGAACAATCCTTGGTTGTCGGGAGCGAGCCGCCCGGAGGCGTCGACATCGACAGCTTCTTTGGGCCGGTCCGTGTCGAATGGGACCATGAGGCGGCGATGACGCCGCTCGGCCAGCTCCCGTTCTTCATCCATTTCCTCAAAGCGACCGGGTTGTTCGACGCCTTCGTCGTCGACTGTCCGCTGCGCTACGGCAGTCCCAACGCCCCGAAGAAGCGCGACATTCTCGGCACGGCGATGTTCTCCATGCTCGCTGGCCACAAGCGTTACGCCCATATCGCGGCGCTGCGCTGCGACGCCGTCTTGCCCGAGCTGCTTGGCATGGAAAAGATCGTCAGCGAGGATGCGGTAAGGCGCGCTTTCAAGGCGATCGACGAGAAGGAAGGCGCGACATGGCTGCGCCAGCATCTTGCATTTTGCGTCGAGCCGCTGCTCGCCGAGCCCTGGATCCTGGACGTCGATACGACGATCAAGCCGCTCTATGGCCATCAGGAAGGGGCGGTCTTGGGCTACAACCCCAAGAAGCCCGGGCGTCCGAGCCATTGCTACCACACCTACTCGATGGCTTCGACGCGTCTCGTTCTCGATGTCGACGTCTGTCCCGGCGACGAGCATGCATCCAAACATAGCGCGCCGAGCTTATGGGCGCTGCTCGATCGCTTGCCGCGCGACTTGTGGCCGGCGCTGTTGCGCGGAGACTCGGGCTTCGGCAACGAGGGGATCATGCGCGAGGCCGAGGCGCGCGGCTTGCCGTATCTGTTCAAGCTGCGCCTGACCGCCAACGTCAAGCGTATGATCGAGAAGCTCGCCGGCGCGCGCGAATGGGTTTGCGCCGGCCAAGGCTTCGAGGCCAAGGAGAGCGCCGTTCGCTTGACGGGCTGGAGCCGGGAGCGGCGGGTGATCGTGCTGCGTCGGCGTCTCAAAGGCGCTTTGGGGCTTGCGCAAAGCGACGAAGACGGGACGCCGCAGCTTTCCTTCACCGAGATCGGCGAGGCGACAGAAGTCTAGGAATATTCGGTTCTGGTCACCTCGCTCGAGGAAGAAACTGAAGCGTTCGGCCAGCTCTATCGCGATCGCGGCGATGGAGAAAATATTTTCGATGAAATGAAGAACCAATGGGGCTGGGGCGGCTTCACGACGCATGATCTCGCGCGCTGCCGCCTTGCGGCGCGGCTGCTCGCGCTGTTTTACGACTGGTGGAACATTTTTGTGCGTCTCGCCGAACCGGGTCTGCACCGCGAGGCGATCACCAGCCGGCCCCTGTTTCTTTCCGCCATCGCGACGCGCACGCGGCACGCGCGCCAAACGACGATCCGCGTGACGAGCTCGCACGCCAGGGCCAAGCCAGCCGCCAAGGCGCTCGCGGCTGTAGCCGAGTTCCTACGAGGCTTGGCTGAAAATGCGGAGCAGTTGACGCGCCTGCAAAAGTGGCGGGCGATCCTCTCGCGCGCCTTCAAGGCGTTCCTCAAAGGTCGATTGTTGCGCCCGCCGCCGCGTCTCGCGCCAAGCTGACGCAACCAGAGCGCGCAAAATCGCAGAACGCCGCTACCTCAAGCCGACCAACTGCGGTTTTTAGGATAATTCGGACCGGCCGCCGCGCCAGCCCGTCGGAATGCGTGCTTGATCGCCCTGCGGCTTCACGCGCGACTGATCGCAGGCGCGGGTACGAGGCGCCTCCGGGGTAGCACCGTCCTTAGCTCGGTACATGCGCAACGCGAGGCCGGTATCGGATCCACTACACCTGTGACGGAGTGCGCAAAACATGGGACAGACCAACTCGCGCCGTCGACCGGCGAGCGTGGCGCGGCGACATTCCCAGTCGACATGCCTCCGCCGCTGTTTGTCGCGGACTGCACCCGGCGGGTCTTGTCATGCCCGCGAAAGCGGACCGCGAAAGCGGGTATCCAGACTTGGACGGCAAGCGCGAAGGGGCTCTAGATTTTCGCATTTGCGGGAATGACAGGTTGGTTCGGTGCCCCAGCGCCATTCATTTTGATCGAAGTAACAATCCCCCAGCAAAGCCGGGGGCTTTCGAGACGTGAGCCGCTCAAAGCGGCGGAAGGGGACGCTGACGCGTCCTCGGTTTATCGGGCGGCCTATATGCAGCCGTTCAGCGCCACAATTTAATTGATCCAGTCGCTGTTCTTCCTTCTCCCGACCTACGGTCGAGACGAAATATCCACGCGCCCAAAAGTGCCGCCCAATGAACCCACGCTTGAGCTCCCCGTAGACCCGCGCCAAATGGATCGCGCTCTTGCCCTTTACGTACCCAACGACTTGGCTGACCGCGTATTTCGGTGGAATCGACAGCAGCATATGGACATGATCGGGCGTCAAGGGGAAAGCGACCGCCGAAGCCTCGCGATCTCGCTGACGGCCAAAGGTCGACGCCTGTTCGCGCGCATTCTTCCGCTGACCCTATTGGAAACCGATCGGGCGCTGACGGGCTTCTCTTCGGAGGAGATTCGGACTCTCCGCGATCGGCTAAAACGGATGGCCGACAATCTCAGAGCCTTCTGACCGCCAACCCAGAGACGCCCGAGTGGACTACGACCGCGCCTACGCCAACGGCCCTTTCATCCCCGGCGCCGAATCCTTTCCGCCGCGGTGGACGCGAGACGCGGCGGAATTTCGCTCGTCCCTCGGCCAGCGCGCCCGAACCGCCATCCCTTATGGCCCGAAACCGCGCAACCTTCTCGACCTCTTTCTGCCGGAAGCCGCGCCGCGGGGTCTGCTCGTGTTCGTCCATGGCGGCTATTGGCTGAAGTTCGACCGCGAAACGTGCTCGCCGCAGGCGCGGTGGCGCGCGGATGGGCCTGCGCCTTGCCCTCCTACACGCTCCGCGCCCGAAGCCCGGATCGGGGCGATGACCCGGGAGATCGCGAGCGCCGTCGAAGTCGCGGCGAGCCTGGTCGGAGGTCCGGTCGTCGTCACCGGCCACTCCGCGGGCGGCCATCTGAGCGCGCGGATGGGTTGCGCGGATCTGGCCCTGTCGACCATCGTCAAGCGGGTCGTGCCGATCTCGCCGCTCGCCGATCTGGAGCCGATCTCTCTCACGGCGATGAACGCCGACCTGCGCCTCGATCCGGCGGAAATCGCGGGCGAGAGCCCCGTCCGACTCTCCTCGCGTCCCGAAGTCGAGGCCCATGTCTGGGTCGGCGCACAGGAGAGACCGGCTTTTCTCTGGCAAGCGCGACTCTTGTCCGAAGCGTGGTCTTGCCCGTGGACGCCGGAAAGCGGCCGGCATCACTTTGACTGATCTTCGACAGTTGGAGGGTGCGCGCGAGGTGTAAGCCATTGATATTATTTGTGGCGACAGGCGGCAGTTGCGATAGTGTAGTGCCACGGATTGGAATATTTTTATTGATTTCTGAAGACGCAGCGCGGATGCTGTGCGTACCAAAGGTGAGTTGCTCGGTTTCCCCCCATGTATTTCCGCAAGAAGACCTCCGGCGGCCGCGCCTATCGGCAAATCGTCGAGAGCCGGCGCGAGGGCGCTGCGGTGCGCCAGCAGGTGATCGCGACGCTCGGGCGGATCGAGGATCTTAAGGAAAGCGGGCAGTTGGAGCGCCTGCTGCGCTCGGGGGCGCGGTTTGCCGACAAGGCCATCGTGCTCGATGCGCTCGACCGCGGCGAAGCGACGGTCGTGGCGACCCGGCGCATCGGTCCGGCGCTCGCCTTCGAGCGGGTATGGGACGAGACGGGCTGCCGGCGCGTGATCGAGCGCCTGGCGAGCGCGCGCAAACATGATTTCTCGCTGGAGCGTGCGGCGTTCCTGACCGTGCTGCACCGCCTCTTTTGCGGCGGCTCGGACCGTGCCGCCGACCGCTGGCGCGAGGATTACCGCATTGATGGCGTCGACGGGCTCGAACTGCATCATCTTTATCGCGCCATGGCGTGGCTCGGCGCGGAACTCCCCCAAGAGCAACAGGACGGCGCGACGCCGTTTGCGCCGCGCTGCGTGAAGGACGTCCTGGAGGAGGAACTGTTCGCCTGTCGGCGCGACCTGCTCACCACGCTCGACGTCGTGTTCATGGACACCACGAGCCTCTATTTCGAGGGCGCAGGCGGTCAGAACTCTCGGACGGCGCGGGTTCTCCAAGGACCATCGGCCCGATCTCAATCAGATGATCCTGGCCGTGCTCCTCGATGGCGACGGCCGCCCGGTGTGCACGGAAATGTGGCCGGGAAACACCGCCGACGTCGGCAGCCTGATCCCGGCGATCGATCGGTTGCAGCGCAGGTTCCGCATCAACCGCGTCTGCGTCGTCGCCGACCGCGGCATGATCAGCGCCGAGACGATCGCCGAACTCGAAGCGCGAGGGCTGCTTTATGTTTTGGGCGTGCGCGAGCGAACCGACAAGCTGGTGCGCGAACTCGTCCTCGACGATCCCGCGCCGTTCGTTCCCTTCATTCTGATGAAGCCCAGAAGCGAAGTCGATTACGAGGCCAAGGCGGTGAAGCTCGCCGGGCGGCGCTACATCGTCTGCCGCAATCTCGATCAGATGAGGAAGGACGCCGCTGACCGCGCCACCGTCGTCGCGGCGCTGGAGAAGCAGTTGAAGAAAGGCGACAAGAGCCTGGTGGGCAACAAGGGCTATCGCCGGTTCCTCGCCAACCCGGAGGGCGAGGGCTTTTCCATCGACCGCGCCAAGGTCGAGGAGGACGCCAAATTCGATGGCGTGTTCGTGCTGCGGACCAACGCGCATCTCTCGCCGCTGGAGGCGATGCTCGTCTACAAACAATTGTGGACCGTGGAGCGGACGTTCCGCACGACCAAGAGTTTGCTCGAAACGCGGCCGATCTATCACAAACTGGATCAGACGATCCGCGGCCACGTCGCCTGCAGCTTCCTCGCGCTCGTTCTGAAGAAGGAGCTGGAAGACCGCCTCGCCGCCGCCGACAAGAGCGCCCGCGCCTCCTGGCCCGACGTCATCGCCGATCTCGACTTGCTGACCGAGACCGAAGTCGAACAGGACGGCAAGCGTTTCCTGCTGCGCTCCGCCCCGCGCCCTGACGCCACCCTCGCGCTGTCGGCCCTCGGCGTCGCCCTGCCGCCGACCCTGCGCCAATTCGCAGACGCCTGATCCACACCCAAAACCCGCAATGTCGTGCCACGCCGTCACAACGGCGCGCCTTCTCGTTCGATGTCAATGACTTGGTTCCGCCAACTGTCGAAGATCAGTTTGACGTCATCGAAGGTCTGACGGATCCGACTTCGGCGCTGCTCTCGGCTTGTCTGGACTGAGCCGCGCGGGCGAACGAGGTTGCAGGGCGGCGCCTTTCGCCAGCCGACGGATCCTCGAAACCGTCGACCTGTTTCGCCGCTCGCCACCGGACGCCAAATCAGATGAAGACCGCGTCTCGCACGGCGGCGGCTTCTCGTCGGAGCCAGGCGTACCGGCCGTCGAGCATCGCTGTCCTCAACAGATCCGCGGCAATTGTTCGCCGACGAGCATGTCGACAATGCGACGCCCGCCGAAAACCGTACGCATCGTCACCCGCCCCGGCTCGCCCTGTTGAACGCGGCCGACGATCGCAGCGCAGGCGCCGAGCGGATGACAGCGCATGGCGGCGAGCGCTGCCTCGGCCTCCTCGGGCGGCGCGACGACAACGATTTTGCCCTCGTTGGCGAGATAGAGCGGATCGAGCCCGAGAATCTCGCAGAACGCCTTGACCTCCTCGCGGATCGGCGTGGCCGTCTCGTCGATCTCGATCGCGACCTGGGAGGCCTCGGCGAGTTCGTTGAGCACCGTCGCCAATCCGCCGCGCGTCGCGTCGCGCAGGAAGCGGAGGCCGGGCGCCGCCGCGAGCAGCGCGTCGATGAGCCCGTGCAGCGGCGCGCAATCGCTTTCGATCTGCGTCGCCAGCGCCATGTCGCCGCGGGCGCAGAGAATGGCGGCGCCGTGGTCGCCGAGCAGGCCGTTGACCAGAACGACGTCCCCTTCTCGCGCCAGATTCGCGCCGAGGTTGACGTCTTGGCGGATGACGCCGATTCCGGTCGTCGTGAGGAACAGTTTGTCGCAGGCGCCCTTGTGGACGACCTTGGTGTCGCCAGTGACGATCTCGACGCCGGCCTCGGCCGCTGCTCTCGCCATCGAGCCGGCGATTTGCCGCAGCAGGTCGACGGTCACGCCTTCCTCCACGATCGCCGCGCAGGATAGGTAGAGCGGCCTCGCCCCGCCGACCGCAAGATCGTTGATCGTGCCGCAGACGGCGAGCTTGCCGATGTCGCCGCCGGGGAAGATGAGCGGGTCGACCACGAAGGAATTGGTGGTGAAGGCGAGCCGGTCGCCGTGGCGCGCGAGATCGCGGAGATCGAACCGCGCCTGATCCTCGAGCGGCGCCAGCGCGGGATTGTCGAACGCCCTGACGAACACGTCGTCGATCAGATCCTTCATCGCCTTGCCGCCGCCGCCGTGGGCGAGAGTCACGGTCGGCACATGGACCTGACCCAGCGTTCGGGCGCGGATGCGCGGGGGCGCGTTCATTCCGCCGCCGCGTGGCGCTTGACGCCGCCATACTGGTAATAGGCCGCGCAGGCGCCTTCCGAAGACACCATCAGCGCCCCGAGAGGACGTTCAGGCGTGCACGCCGTCCCGAAGACCTTGCATTGCCACGGCTTGATCACCCCCTTGAGCACTTCGCCGCATTGGCAGGATTTGGGATCGGCGATCCTGAGGTTGGGCAAGGAGAACTTCCGCTCGGCGTCGAAGCGGGCGTATTCGTCGCGCAACCTGACGCCGGAATGGTCGATCGATCCGAGGCCTCGCCACTCGAAGAACTCCCGCAGTTCGTAGACCCGCGCCACCGCGCGCAACGCCGCGGCGTTGCCGCCTTCCGGAACGACGCGAGCGTACTGATTCTCGATTTCGATGCGCCCCTCCTTGATCTGCTTGAGGACCATCCAGATCGACTGGAGGATGTCGAGCGGCTCGAAGCCGGCGATCACCATCGGCTTGCGATAGAATTGGGCGATGAACTCGTAGGGTGCCGTGCCGATCACCATCGAGACGTGGCCTGGCCCGAGAAAGCCGTCCAGCCTGAGATCGGGACTGTCGAGGATCGCCTTGATGGTCGGAACAATCGTGATGTGATTGCAGAACACCGAGAAATTCGCCACGCCGTCCTTTTCGGCCTGAAGAATTGTCAGAGCGGTCGACGGCATCGTCGTCTCGAACCCGAGCCCGAAGAACACCACTTCCCGGGTCGGATTGGCGCGCGCCAACGCGAGCGCGTCCATGGGCGAATAGACCATGCGCACGTCGGCGCCGTCGGCCTTGGCCTGCAGCAGGCTCTTTCTGGAGCCGGGCACGCGCATGGCGTCGCCGAAGGTCGTGAAGATCACATGCTTCTGCTCGGCGATTGCGACGCAGTCGTCGACCCGCCCCATCGGCAGGACGCAGACCGGGCAACCAGGCCCGTGCACCAGCTCGATCTGTTTGGGCAGCATGCCCTCCACGCCGTAGCGAAAGATCGAATGCGTGTGTCCCCCGCACACTTCCATGATATTGAGCGGCCGCTCGGCCGGGATATCCATGGTCGCGACCAGCGCCTCGATTTCCCGCACGAGGATGCTCGCCTTGGCGCTGTCGCGGAATTCGTCGAGATATCTCATGCTGCTTCTCCCTTGGTCGCCGCCGATCCGCGATCGTCGGCCAGCAGCGTGTGCACGAGGTCCCACAGAATGTGATAGGCGGCGACGTGGCATTCCTGGATGCGGTGGATCGACGTTGACGGGACGACAAGGCAATGGTCGACGACGCCGCTGGCCTTCATCTTGCCGCCGTCGCCGCCGGCGAGCCCGATGGTGGCGAGGCCCATCTCCTTGGCCTTGGCGAAGGCCGAGATGAGATTGGCGGAGTTGCCGCTGGTCGAAATGCCGATCAGCCCGTCCCCCGCCTTGCCCTGCGCGATGATCTGGCGGACGAACACATGGTCGAAGCCGACGTCGTTGCCGACCGCCGAGATCATCGCGATGTCAGCGACAAGATTGATCGCGGCGAGCGCGGGCCGTCCGGCGGTGATCGGATGAACGAATTCGACCGCGATATGCGAGGCGTCGCAGCTCGAACCGCCATTGCCCATCGAGAACAGCCGGCCGCCGCGGCGGTAGACCTCCGCGACGGTCCTGGCCGCCGCGACCAGAATTGGCGCCTCAGCGCCAAAGAACGCGGCGTTGGTTTCGCGCGAGTTGCGCGCCTTGTCCTCGATCGAGCGCAAGAGCGCAGCTTCGAGCTTTTTTGGCTCCTGCGCCGCGCCGTGCAGAAAGGGATAAAGGGTCTGGAGATCGGCTTCTTTTGTCATGACCGGCTCTCCTTCATCCGCCGGCGGTCAGGCGCATAGCTTCGAGTTCGGCCTGGGCTTCGCCGAGTTCGGTCAAGATGCGCAAGGTTTCGGCGGCCTCTGCCTCGTCGATCCGGCTCATGGCGAAACCGACATGGATCAGGACCCAATCCCCCACGCAGGAAGACGCGGGATGGTCGTCGCTGACGATGCAGGCGATGTTGACCTGCCGCCTGACGCCGCCGACGTCGACGGTCGCGAGCATACTGTCGAAATCGTCGATTCTCTCGATACGGCCTGGGATCCCGAGGCACATGGCGCTTAATCCTTGGTTCAACCTGGGTTGCGGGTCTTCGTTCCGCCGCCGATGAGACGCGCGGCGCCGATCGCCGCCTGTCCGAGCGCAAGACCGCCGTCATTGGCGGGAACCTGCGCATGCGAGAGCACGGTGAAGTTCTCCTGCTCGAGGCGGCGAACGACCTCCTCGAACAGAACGCGGTTCTGAAAGCATCCGCCGGTGAGGGCGACGGCGTCGAATTGCGCGCCGCCCGCGTCGTCGCGTCCCGCGAGCTTCTTTGCCATGGCGACGATGATCTTGGCGAGGCCCTTGTGAAAGCGCGCCGCGATCAGCGGGGCCGGAGTTTGCAGGATGAGATCGCCGAGCAGCGCCCGCCACATCGCCAGCGGTTCGATATAGGGCAGGCCGCCCTCGCGCAGATTCGGGATCGCGAACGGATAGGCGGAATCCTCGTCCTCGCGGCCCATGGCGTCGAGGTCGACGATCGCCTCCAGACGCGCGCCGGCCTCGCCCTCGTAGGCCTGCCGCTCGCGGCAGACGTTCAAGGCCGCCGCCACCGCGTCGAACAGCCTTCCGCACGAGGAGGCTTTTGGCGAATTCAACTCCGCGCCGCGTCATCGCGTCGAGCGTCGCGCGCGGGCGGCGGGAAAGGTCGCGGTGAACCTCGAGTTCGGCGAAATTCATCGAGAATTCAATCCAACCCATCTCGGCCATCAGATGGGCGTAGAGGTTGCGCCAAGGCTCGCGTGCGGCCTTAGCGCCGCCCGGCATCGCCACCGGCTTGAAGAGACCGAGCCGCTCGAAGCCGCGATAGTCGGCGAGCAGAAATTCTCCGCCCCAGATCGTCCCGTCGTCGCCCCAGCCGAGGCCGTCAAGGACGATGCCGAGCGCGGGGGGAGCGTCGAGCGGAACCCCGTTTTCGACGAGGCACGCCGCGACATGGGCGTGATGGTGCTGGGCCTCGATCAGCGGCAGCGACTTCGCTCCCGCCCACGTCCCGGCGAGCTTGGCCGACAGATATTCCGGATGCCGATCGGCGACGAGAGCGCGCGGCGCATGACGGAAAAGCTCGGCGTAAAGCGCCAGGTTCTTCCGGTAGTCGTCGAAGGTTTCGACGTTCTCCAGATCGCCCTGATGCTGGGACAGGATGGCCTCGCCGTCCTTGACGAGACAGAAGGTCGCCTTGAGCTCCCCTCCAAACGCGAGAAGTTCGGGCGCCGCCTCGAACCCCGGCGGCAGCGGGATGGGCGCCGGCGCGAAGCCGCGCGCGCGCCGCAACAGGCGCATCCGGCCCGCCATCTCGCGGGCGACGGAGTTGTCGACGCGATTGGCGATCTCCCGGTCATGCGTGAGCGCATAAGCCGCGATGTCGCCAAGCCGCGCATGCGCCGCGCCGTCGTCGATGACCTGCGGCTCCTCGGAGAGATTGCCGCTCGTCATCACCACGGGGCGCTCCATGCGCGCCAGCATCATGAGATGCAGCGGCGTCGTCGGCAGCATGAAGCCGAGGGTCGCAAGACCGGGGGCGACCTCGTCCGGCAGTTTCTCGGACTTGTCGGCCTTGAGCAGCACGATCGGCGCCTCGGCGCCGGCGAGCGCCCGCTCCTCCGCCGGTCCGACCGTGCAATAGCGCCTGACGATATCGAGATCCCGCGCCATCAGCGCGAACGGCTTCGCATCGCGGCGCTTCAATCGACGCAGCCGCGCCACGGCTTCGGCATTGGCCGCGTCGCAAGCGAGCTGAAAGCCGCCGAGCCCCTTGATGGCGACGATCTCGCCTTTGGCGATGAGGCCGCCCGCCGCGTCGACGCAATCGAGCAGCGAATGCTGGTCGAAACTCGTCGCCCGGCCGTCGAAGCGAACGAGCGTCGCCCGGGGGCCGCAAATGTGGCAGGCGATCGCTTCCGCGTGGAAACGCCGATCGGCGGGATTGCGGTATTCGCCTCCGCACGTCTCGCACATCGGGAAGGGCGACATCGTCGTGTTGGCGCGATCGTACGGGATCCCCTTGACGATGCTCAGGCGCGGCCCGCAGTGCGTGCAGTTGGTGAAGGGATAGTGGTAGCGGCGCTCGAACGGATCGAGGATTTCCTCGGCGCAAGCCGCGCAGATTGCTGCGTCCGGCGCAACTTGCGTGTGCGGGTCGCCGGCGAGGCTTTCAACGATGCGAAACTTTGGCGGCAGCGGGCCGTTGAAGGCGTGAGCTTCCAACCGATCGATCCGCGCCAGCGGCGGCGGTTCGCTCTCCACCCGGGCGATGAAATCCTCGACGTTCCGCGGCTTGCCGCCGACACGCACCAGGACGCCCTCGGAATCGTTGAGCACTTCGCCGACGAGCTCGAGCTCGCGCGCAATGCGCCAGACCGTCGGGCGGAATCCCACGCCCTGCACCCGGCCGCGGACGCGGATTTCCATCGCGACGAATTGCGCATGGCCGCCGACGCCTTGCACGAGCGTCATGGCGCGGCCTCCCAAAGGAGCACCCGATTGTACGCGAAATCGGCGATCGTGAGCGCTTCCTTCCAACGGCGTGGTTGCAGGGCCTGCAGTCTGATTTCGGAAGGTTACACCGAGTCAACCGACATATCTATCAATTACGCGAACTGCAAACGAACTATGCAGTCGCGCCGGGGTCGGCGGCGCCATCCATTCGGCTCCAAGAGGTGGCCGACGGCGTCGAACCGGTCGTCGATTTCAGCTTGCCCAGCGGAAACCTCGATCTCGTCGTAGCCGTTGACGCGGTAAGACGACGCCCGCGCAGTTCTCGACGCGACGCCATGTTTTCAAACGTTTAAGCGCGCTTTTCTGTCTGAGCGACCGCCTGCTCACGCATTGCCAAGGAACGCCCCGCCTGAAGGCCACGTTCGCATCCCGCCGAGCGCCCCCCAATTTCCAAAACGAATCATCCGCGCGTTCCGGGGACACGCTAGGAGCTCAAAAAGGGAAAGAAACTGCTTACATTTCCTTCCATTCTTTGCAGAGAATCGTGACTTATCAAGAGGTTATCAGCGACTTCTCGGCCCCTCCTCGCGGCGAACCGCTGCGCGCCGCCCCCCGACCGGTCGGTTGCAAGCGGCGCCAGGCGGAACGGCTTCGAGGGGCATGGTCGGTCTCCGGCGCCGCACTATCGGCTCACTGAAACAACATTAGCACAGGGTCCGGTTTTCTCCAAGACATTGTTCTTGTTGTGTTCGGCAGACATCCGGATTCGCCAGTCCGTTCAAGCCCATGCGGGCCTAGCCCGTCTCGCGGCACAATCGCGCCCGTACCCGCGCGGCGGCTCACGCTCTCCATGAGCTGGACCCCGGATTTAGGACCATTGGCTAAGGTGTGAAAAGTCCTGCTCTGTCGCAACCGATGGAGCGAGGAATGACGAAGTCACGCAAGAAGTTTGATGCGGCGTTCAAGGCGAAGATTGCGCTTGAGGCGCTGCGCGAGGATGCGACGGTTCCGGAACTGGCGAAGCGGCACGGGGTGCATCCGAACCAGATTTATGCCTGGAAGAAGCAGGTTCTCGACAATGTCGCGAGCCTGTTCGCGCGAGGGGCGAGCGGTTCGGGGGATGGCGAGGAGGAGCGCGAGCGCGAGACGGCCAAGCTTTACGCCAAGATCGGCCAACTGACGGTCGAACGGGATTTCTTGGCCGGGAGGCCAGGGCGATGAGCGCGCCCGATCGAAGAGCGATGGTCGAACGGCCTGGCAAGGACCTGTCGGTGCGCCGCCAATGCGCGCTGTTGAGCGTGACGCGCTCGGGGGTCTACCGCTCAAAGCCTGTCACCGAGGCGGACGATCTGGCGGTGATGCGCCGGATCGACGAACTGCATCTCGAGCTTCCGTTCTACGGCTCGCGGCGAATGACCTTCGAACTCAACAAGGAAGGCCGTGGGGTCAACCGCAAGCGAGTGCGGCGGCTGATGCGGGTGATGGGGATCGAGGCGCTGGTTCCGCGCCCCGGCACGAGCAAAGCCGCGCCCAGGCACAAGATATACCCCTACCTGCTGCGCGGCCTGAAGATTGTCGAGCCGAACCACGTGTGGGCGGCCGACGTGACCTACATCCCGATGGCGTGCGGCTTCCTCTATCTGGTGGCGATCATCGACTGGGCCAGCCGGGCGGTTCTGGCATGGCGGCTGTCGAACACCAACGATGCGAGCTTCTGCGCGGCGGCGCTGGAGGAGGCGCTGCTTCGGTTCGGAAAGCCGCAGATTTTCAATACCGACCAGGGCTCCACTTTCACCGCCGAGGCTTTCACCAGCAAGCTTGTGACGGCCGGCGTCGAGATTTCGATGGACGGACGCGGCCGCTTCATGGACAACATTTTCATCGAATGGCTGTGGCGCTCGATCAAGTACGAAGAAGTGCATCTGAAAGCCTACGCCGATGGCTGCGAGGCGCGGTCCGGCATCAGCTCCTGGATGACCTTTTACAATTTTCGGCGCCCGCACCAGGCGATGAACAACCAGATGCCGATGGCGGTGTGGCGCGCCGGCATGGACAAAATCGAGGCGGCGGCGAGGGCTGTGGATATGCCGCTTCGCTTGGACAACGCAAACGCGTTGCCCACATACCCACAGCAGAGACAGAAGCAGCAAGAAGCGGTTTGATTCTTGAAGGACAGGAGCAGGCGAGATTACACCTTAAATCCAACCCCCCGTGGTCCCACCAATGGGGTCCAGTTCAGTTGGAGAAGCATGGGTATATTCATGACCGCCGTAGCCAGCGGGCCGCATCAACGCGAGGCGAGGACCCCGGAGAACTTCTGCCAGGCGTGCATCGAATAGCGTCCCTTGCCAAACGATGGCTGCTGGGCACCCACCAGGGAGCGGTGGAATTCCGCACACTTGCCCAGTTACCTGGATGAGTTCGCGTTCCGCTTCAATCGCCGCCGCTCACGTAGCAGAGGGATGCTGTTCTACCGGGTCCTGGAGCTTGCTGTCGCGCATGGACCGGTTCGTTACCAAGACCTTGTTATGAGCCAGAGCCCAAAGGCTGTTCCTCCCAAGCCGCCGAGACAACGCGGACATCCGCCCAGCTTGGAGCGACCTTCGCCGAACCGCCCTTGGAGACAAATCGTCCAGTCCGGTTAAATGGATACCCACCAGCGCCGAAATCAGGCCGTTCTCGAAATGAGGGGATTCCTGAGGGTTACCTTCCAACTGGATCACGGCATCACAGGCGGCTTGAAGATTATTGCGCATTTGCGCCGCCTGAATTAAGGAGCCGGCTCGAACGACTTGGGCCTGATAGTCATTCACGTAGCTGACGTTGTTCGTGCCGAGGGGAGTATCGGCGTTCAATTCGGAAAAACTTGCCCATACCTCATTCCAGGTGCAAGTCGAGAGGGCAACGGCCTGAGAGGAAGCCCCCAAACCCGCAAGAAGCATCAGCAACGCAATCCGGGAATTTCGCATAGCCCGTCTCTTGCGTTCGGCAAATCCGTCTGATGGCAAAATTTACATCTGCCTAAAAAGCTTATGATTTCAGGCTATTTGATGGGGTTCGCCATCGTCAAGCAGATCGTGGACGCGGGCGCGCAATTCCGGTCACTGGCGGAACCGTGGGCCGATACTACTGGCACCAGCACCGGGCGGTTGATGATTGCCGTTCATGGCGGGCTGGCGGACGTGGAGCGCGATCTAATATCATGGGAGATCCCCCGGCTTTGCCGGGGAGGCAGTAGAAGTTTGACATATCCTGCGGTACGCGCGCCCGCTATTCGCTGTCATTAAGAACGCGAACCCTTGGAAGCGCGCCCGTTGATTCTGCGCAAGGGCGAGCTCGTCACCAATGGTGAAGCAATTCCTACAGCGTGATCAAGTGTCCCGAAGCAAGCCTGTATTCGCGGGTTGTCAAAGGTTAGGTTGGGAATTGGGCCCCTTTGAGGGGCCCCCAACTCTAAAGCCCCCGGCTTTGCCGGGGGATACTTACTCCGCACACGCACGGCGGAGGGGCGCAGCCGGGCGAAGGCGCGGGGCCAGCATATGGGACGGCCCCCGAAGCTAAATCCGGCGCAGCAGAAAGAAGCACGGCGGCGGCGGGCGGAAGGTGCTACGCTCAAGGAGCTTGCCGACGGCTACAATGTCGGCCTAGCGACGATTTCGAGGTTATAGAAGAGACATCCCAAGATGGACTATCGGACTTGGGTGCAACAGAAAACTGACTTAGCTCAGGCCCTCGGGAAGGGGGCTCTGGGACGCAGCCATGCTGATGCTGCGATCATCCTTTGTGCGACGATAAGCGCGATGTCGTCCTTTCTCTGGCTTCGCGACCGGGGGACTGACCGCCACCGATTTGTCGAAATCGTCACCCGGTTCAGGCCCAACAACATAGACCCGACACGGGTAAGCGCGCCGCTTGGGATGGCTATGGGCTTTCGTGAAACGAGCTCCTGATTTTGGTTGGAGGGTACTCTTCGTCACAATCGTTGCGAATATCATTTGCTACTATGTACCACCGGCGGGGCTGTTATGGATAGCGTTCGCGCTCTCTATTGGAAAAATAGCCAGCTACCAAACGCGCATTGCGCTAATAAGAAGGGGATTTACAGTAATCGCAAATGTCAATGCCTCAAACGCAGACGACGCGTTGTTGAAGGGTGCGCAGGCTAACCTCCCTTCAATGAAAGACGATTATCAACATGGCGGCCGCAATGGCGGCGAGGCGTAGTTGACGAACCAGTCGCAAGTGTATCTACGACTGGAGCGAGGCCAACGCGCAACTACCGTCATCGTTTCCGGCCTTCCTCCCGCTGGCGCTTTCGCGGCGGGCGGATTTTGCGCAGGCGGCCGGTCAATCTAGCGTCGCAGCGGCCGGGGTATGCGCCGCTATGGTTGATGAAGGCTTAAGCGCGCCTCGCCCCAGCTCGGCGTGCTGCTTGTCGGCAGAGTTGGTGATAAACAAAAAGGCGCGGGTGGACGCTGGGCAGAGACCTCAGGAATCCCCTCATTTCGAGAACGGCCTGATTTCGGCGCTTTTCGGCCCTCACGTACAGCGAATGGGGAGCCCTAAGGCCCCGCATTTGTCGTGGCGCGACCTCTCTCTCGACGATTGCGAGACCCGAACTCGCACTTCAGGACTCGTCATACGAAACTCGCCGCATCAAAATGCCAACCTCCAGTTGCATTTTGGCCCTCGAAAAAATGAGGGGATGGCTGAGAGAAACGGCAGTTCGCGCGTAAGCTATTGAAATTGCTGAACCGTCGTCAACTACTCCGCGTTTGAGATTTTTGTCGGAAAAACCAAAGAATTCAGCAGGTTATACCACTTTATGGGTTTGCAACTGCCGTTTCTAGGTTGAAAATAATCTAGAAGAATACGAGCATATGAGTGTCAATGATGTTTATCTTCTTGATTGGAGACAACTGATAGGTCACAAGGTATCTGTTCGCGGGGGTATTCAGGAATTAGGCGCTGAGTACACGATGACAGACGTGGATGGAGGGAGCGTGCCTATCCGGTTAACGCCCATACCCACTACATGTAGGATGCATCCAATCGCCCGAATAGAGTTCTGCAAAGGTTGGTAACTCGACGCCACCCGCGACACCGAGCAGAGAGCGGAAGGCGTTGAACGGGTAGAAGCGGCGGTTGAACCGGAAAGTGAACTCGTTGAGGTAGGCTTGCAGATGCTTGGCGCTGACGCCGTGGTGGATGCCGTTCAGCCACGTCTTCAAATTCGAGAAGACGAGATGGCAGATCGGCAGGAACTCCTCGGCCACCTCCGGGTCGCCGCATTCGGCAATCGCGTGGTGGTCGTAGCCCCGCTTGCGCAGGCTGGCATAGCCGCTCCAGTCGTCGGTGATGACCAGCGTCCCCGGCATGACGGCACTCTCGACAAATCTGGCCAGCGATTCGGCGCTGCGGTCGTCAGCGATGGACAGCCGGACGCGACCGGCATAGCGACCATCCTTCCGCTTGTCCTGCGCAGTGCCCGGCTCCCGGTGGCGGACCTCGACGGCAGCCGTCACCAGCGTCTTGTGGTGGACGCCACGGCCTTCGCCACAAGTCCGGCCTCCAACATAGGCTTCGTCCACCTCAACATGCTCTCCGGCCCTGCCGCCAATCCGGTCCTGATCGGGTCGCACCATGCCCGCGCGGAGCTTGTGCAGAATGCCGAAGGCGGTCTCATATCGCGTCAGCCCAAGCTGCCGCTGAAACTGCACCGCCGACATGCCCTGCGTCTGGCTGGCAACCAGATAAGCCGCCCAGAACCAAACGCTCAGCGGCGTATGGCTGCGCTCCATCACGGTTCCCACGGTCAATCCCGTGTTGCGACGGCAATGGCGGCATCGCAAAACGCCGGGACGATTTTCAAAGCGGAACGGTTCCCCAACAGACCCGCAGTGAGGGCAGACGAACCCCTCGCTCCAACGGGACTTTTCCAGGTAGGAGGCACAGGCCGCATCATCAGGAAAAAGCCCCTGGAACTTGGGGAGCGATTCCGGGAATGGCAGATTGGCGCGGGCGAGAACGTCCATGGTCAGCGACCTCAGCGACCTGTATCCGTTTTACGCCCACGATCTAATTCGCCTATCTGTGGGTGTCAACCGGATAGCGCCGCGCGTCGGCCAACTCAAGATATAGTAGGTGTGGGCGTTAACCGGATAGGCACGGTTCTTTCCATCGTGCTCAGCGAATATAATCCAATTACCGGTTAATCGCTGCCTGTTAGACCTATCGAGATACAATCCCGTAACTCCGTGAGCGATATTCTTCGCGATTTCATTAGCTTCCGCTGCAGAAGATAAGTTAGCTGTTTTCGGATCATAGTATTGTAACGACCTCATGGAAACCCGGGTGGAAGCTCACGCATCCCCTCATTTACGCGAACCCGAAGGTTTCGTTGAAGACCCTGTTTTCATTTATGAATTCCTCGTATTTGACGAGGAGCGGCCGCAATCTCTTCTCGGGCATGGTGGGGATGAGGTCGTAGAGCAGGCAGCCCTGGCGGAACAGCGAATGGACGCGGCGTTTGACCGTGCTGGTTCTGAGCGATCGGTCCATGCCGAGGCTTTCGCCGGCGGCGCCGAGCAGGGTCAGCAGGAGGATCGCCAAGGCGTTGAGCAGCAGCAGACGGTCGCGCCGTTGCGGATCGCCGATGCGCAGGACGCTCAGGCCCATGCCGAACCGCAAATCCTTGGTGTCGCGGAACCCCGGCTCGATCGTCCACCGTTTGGCGTAGAGGTTGACGATCTGGGAGGCGCTCGCGGTCGCATCGCTGGCGGCCAGATGCCAAGCCTCCTTCATCCCCTTGGCGTGGACGCAGACCGCCGCGCCGACCTTGTGGCGGGCGGCGGTGAGTTCGGCGCCGCGCAGAAGGCAGGCGCGCCCTTTCTTGCCGACCCAGTCGGCGGCCAGGCGCGTCTCACCGTCCGCCGCGGTCAGATGAACGTTGCCGCGAAAGCGGATGACGTAGCCGAAGCCGAGGCTGTCGAGGAATTCGAACAGTTTGACGTCGCCGAAGCCGCGATCGGCCAGGATCGTCACCGCCACGCCCTCGGGCAGGATCGCCTTCAAATGCGTCAGGCAGAGGTCCTCGAAGTCGTTGCGCTGGTCCTTCAGTTCGTCCTTGTCGACCGTCAGCCACAGGAGCGGCGTCGCCCGGCCGTGACGCGTGATCAGGCTCAAAGCCAGCGTCGCCTGATTGTCGGCGTCGAAATCGGTCCAGTCCATCGCCACGACGATCGCCTTGCGCTGGCCCACGACCTCGCGAACCCACGGCGCGAACAGGTCCCAGACGACGACCCCGGCGTTGCTCAGCAGACGATCGACCTGTTTGATCGCGTGTCTGTCCGAAAGACCGCGCGCTTGCGCCAGCGCATGCCCGATGAGCGAAACGGCCAACGACGCCCCCGTCAGAACCCCCAGCGTCCCATTGGCCAGCGAAAGAATGCGCTTGGCGTGCAAGCTCCCCGAAAACGTGCGCTCTACAAACTCATGAACCAATCCCACCCGCTCGATCGACCTGCGCATGAGCCCCCGCCCGGCTGATTCGTGAACCGGCCACGGGCTAACTCGCCAATCCAGGCAATTTCGAGTCGATCAAGAATGAGGGGATTCGTGAGGGGTGGAAGACACCGCCCTTCTTTTTACCTGCTGCGAGAATGATATTGCGACCCATAGAGGACACCCCGCCAGTTGGATAATGCTTCTTTTTCAATCCCAACAAGGGCGGCTTCTTGAACGCTTCTGCCGGCTTGGTTCTCGTAGGGCGGCGGCCAACACCTTCTAGGCTCTCCACCTCAGCCACGATTTGCGCTGTGTCGCCGAGGATATTAGTGCCGAACGTGCAACCGT
This sequence comes from uncultured Alphaproteobacteria bacterium, assembly GCA_963768555.1. Classification (GTDB taxonomy): domain Bacteria; phylum Pseudomonadota; class Alphaproteobacteria; order Rhizobiales; family Beijerinckiaceae; genus Roseiarcus. Next base: position 77,544 of record CAVYIZ010000062.1, on the reverse strand, counting down.
ATAGCTGAGACAGGAAGACCTTTGAGCAGCGGTCAGCGATCCGGTCGAGCCCGATAACCTTGGCGAAGCTCCGGAGCTTTTCGTCGGTCACCTCGTGCGTGGTTGTCACGTGTTACTGCCCCTTGTCGGCGCTCAGCAGATTTATAGGCTCCTGCGCCCTGAGCCTCGAAATCGTCGCCGCGCTGACGTTGTAGCTGCGCCCGATCTCCACAAGCGTTTCCTCGCCCGCGTCGCGTCGCTTGATGGCCTCGGCCTTCTGGTGCGGGGTGAGCTTGAACGGTCGCCCCAAACTCTGTCCGCGCGCCTTGGCGCGTTCGCGGCCTTCGCCGGTGCGGGCGCGGATCAACTCGCGCTCGAACTCGGCAAGCCCGCCGAGCACGGTCAACATCAAGCGCCCGTGCGCCGTGGTGGTGTCGGCCCAGGTATCGTGAAGGGAACGGAAGAGCGCGCCCTTGGCGGCGATCGCCGCAAGGATGTTGAGCAGGTCGCGCGTCGATCGGACGAGCCGGTCGAGGCGCGTGACTAAAAGCACGTCGTCGGCGGCAAGCTGGTCGAGCGCGCGGCGAAGCTGCGCGCGGCCGCTCTTGGCTCCGCTGGCCGTCTCGCGAAAAATCTTCTCGGCTCCGGCGTCGCGCAATTCCTTGACCTGCGCCGCGACGCTCTGGCCGTCCGTCGAGACGCGCCCGTAGTCGTAGATCATGGGCTTGATGATGATCGCCGGAGCAGGCGGCGGGTGATTTTGCGGCGTCCGTGGACGATGCGCATAATCATTACAACGTCGTCGTCTTCAACGTGTTCGTAGATGACGACGTAAGGCGACACGACGGAAATGCGGACATACGCGCCGAGCTTGGGGCGGGGCGAGCCGCTGTCGGGAAACTGCGCCAAGCGTTGATAGAGATTGTCGAAATCCGCATCGTAGCGGTCGGCGACGTCCGCGCCCGCCTGTTTGTTCAGATCGTTGATGACCTTGGCGGTGTCGGCGTCCGCGAACGACGTGATGACAACTCGCGCCACTATCTTCGCAGCGCCGCCAGCCGCTCCGCGTTGCGCGCCCTGTGCTCCTCAAGCGTGATCGTCTCGCCGCGCGCTATCGCGGCGCGCGCCTCGTCAACCAAAGGCTTTGCCCACTCCATATCGTCGTCGTCTTCGGCGTCCGCGATCTCGGCAATGCGGTCGTCTATGAGCTGGCGCGCGGCTTCCTCGACCGAGGCAAACTCGCCGGTCGCAACGTGGGCTTTAAGCCAGGTTTCTTGTTCGGGTGTGAGGGTGATCGGCATGAGTCTTTATACCACAAATCGCCCTGGTCGGGACAGGGAATACGCGGGCGACTTCTGCACGTCATTTCTGCACAAAAAAACGCCTTGCCCGTCAACGGGGGTTTTGTGCGTAATTCTTGCAGACCGTGCGAAAAGTGGACAACCACTTGAGCGCCGCTCGAATTTCGAGGCCTGTAGCCGCGCAGAACAGAAAAAATCACGAAAAATTGCTCTCTGGGCGACTGTACGAGCCAGACATCGAGTTTTCGCACGGTCTGCTTAAATTCTGCACGGAAGCGCGCTCTTAACTGCTCGGCAGCCCCGGAATGTTCACGCCAAAAGTCTGCAGCAGCAGGATGGCGTTCAGCGTGAGGATCAGCAGGGCTCCGACGACCGCGGCGACATTCACCAGGCCGCTGTTGGCGAAATCGCCCATGATGTCCTTGCGGCGCGTGAATATGAGAAGGGCGATGACCGGCGCGGGCAAGGCGATGCTTAGCACGACCTGGCTGATGACCAGCGCGTTGGTCGAATTCACGCCGAGCCAGACGACGACGAAGGCGGGAATCATCGTGACCAGACGGCGGACGATGATCGGTATCTTGAAGCCGACAAAGCCCTGCATGATCATCTGGCCGGCCATCGTGCCGACCGCCGAACTCGACAGGCCGGACGCCAGCAGCGCCGTCAGGAAGGCGCCCGCGGCGGCCGAGCCGAGCAGAGGCGTCAGCGTCGAATAGGCGGTCTCGATCTCCGCGACGTCGCTGTGGCCTTGGTGGAATGCGCTCGACGCCATCACCACCATCGCCATATTGACGAGACCGGCGACCGCAAGGGCGATCATGACCTCGATGTTGGAGAAACGCAGCAGCTGGCGCCTTTCGTCGTCGTTGCGAGCCGGCGCCCGGTTCTGGGTGAGGCCGGAATGCAGGAAGATCGCATGCGGCATGATCGTCGCGCCGACGATGCCGACGGCGATCGTCAATGCGCCGGCGTCCGGCAACCTCGGAACCACGCTGCCGATCCCCGCCGCGCCCCAATCGATCGGCGCGATGAACATTTCGGCGAGATAGCAAAGGGCGATTGCGGCTACGAGGGAGCCGATGATCAGCTCGATCGGGCGAAACCCCCGCCCTTCGAACATCAGGAGGCCGTACGTCAGGACGGCCGTGACGCCCATGCCGGCGATCAGGGGTATATGCAGCAACAGCGAAAGACCGATGGCGCCGCCGAGGAATTCGGCGAGGTCCGTCGCCATCGCCGCCACCTCGCTGACGATCCACAGCGCCCAGACCACCGGCTGCGGAAAATGCTCCCGGCACAATTCGGCCAAATTGCGCCCGGTGACGATGCCGAGCTTGGCCGACAGCGCCTGATACAGCATGGCGACGACATTGGCGATGAGCACGACCCACAGCAGCGAATAGCCGTATTTCGCTCCGGCCTGAATGTTGGTCGCGAAATTGCCGGGATCCATATAGGCGATCGAGGCGATCACCGCGGGGCCGGCGAACAGGAGCGGGCTGTGCCAGCGCATCTTGCCGGCCAGCACCTCGCGAATGCCTTCGATGGTCCGTTCGGTCAGGACTCCTGTTCGCGCCGCCGCATCACTCATCGCCGTTCTCCAACCTTCCGGCCGCCTCGTCTATACAATGTACCCATTGCTACGTAATAGTCAACGGGCTGCAAACAGCGCGAAGACCTGATGCGGTCATCGAGCGAGAAACGTGGTTGCATTTTGCAGCCAAGGCTGCATAATGAAACCGCCGGTGATAATTTGTTATCGGCGGGCTGGGCGAGGGTTGGGTGGTCACGAGGAATCGCGGGAAGAGTTCGGCCGTCGGAAGGCGCGGAACTCGCAACCGAGCCGGTTCAGGCCGACCGTTTCAGCAAGGCGCGTTCCGCGCGCTCGGCCTCGATGCTCGAGGACTACACCGAATTGATCGCCGATCTGATCGCGGCCAATGGCGAAGCGCGCACAACCGACATTGCGCGGCGGCTCGGCGTCGCCCACCCCACCGCCAGCAAGGCGATCGCCCGCCTCAAGCGGGAGGGGCTTGCGAAGGCGCAGCCCTATCGCGGGATATTTCTGACCGAGGCCGGCGCCGCGATGGCGAAAAGCGTTCATCAGCGCCACCGGCTCGTCGTCGATCTGCTTGTCGCCGTCGGCGCGCCGCGCGAGGCGGCGGAGGCCGACGCCGAGGGCATCGAGCATTATGTTTCCCCCGCGACCCTGCGGGCCTTCGAGGCGTTTCTGCGCGAACGCGGCCAACGCTAGCTGGAACACGCCTGGGACGGCGCGCTTCTCGCCGCGCGGTCGGGACCGAAGCGAGATTGGCCGCGCGCTAAGGTGAGTCCCGCCGGCTCATGACGGCGAGCGCTCGGATTGTTCGCGCTGGATGGCGTCCGCGAATTTGCGCACGAGCCGCACCAGCTCGTCCATCTCGCGCGCGTCCCACGTTGCAAAGATGGCGCGGCCCATCCTGCCGCGCGCCGCGTCCACGGCGTCCGTCATGGCCTTCCCTTTCGACGTGATGACGGTCTCGCGCAGCCGGCGGTCGACGGGGTTTTGCCGGCGCTCGACGAGGCCGAGGCTCTCCAACTTCGCAACCTGACGGCTGACGGTCGTGTAGTCCCGCCCTATGCGGTCGGCGAGGTCGACCACGCCGATCGGGCCGAAGCGCTCGATCCCGACCAGCAACGGAAACAGGGCGCGATCGAGGGGGATATTGGCTTCCCTGATCAGGGCCTCGTCGTTCTGCGGCCGGTTCATGAAACTGACGATGTCCAGCACCGCCCCGTGAAGCGCCCGGAGCTGGGCCCTCATATGCGCATTCTGCATGTTTTTCCTTGACGGCGTCGGCGGGCCCGGATATGTGCATTATACACATATGTCGCGACCCTTGGAAGGGAAATGGCGATGAAAGCCGCAATCGTGCGGGGGCCCGGGCAGACGCCCGTCTATGGCGATTTCAGCGAGCCCGCAGGGTCGGAGGGCGAATGCCTCGTGTCGGTCACGGCCTCCGCCATGAGTTGCCTGGCCAAGGGCCGGGCCTCGGGGACGCACTACAGCGCGTCAAGCGATTTCCCTTTCGTCGCCGGCTTCGACGGCGTGGGACGGCTCGGCGACGGGCGGCGCGTGTACTTCATCATGCCGAGCGTTCCTTTCGGCGCCATGGCGGAAAGGACCGTCGTGCCGGCGGCGCGATGCCTGGCGCTGCCGGCCGACCTCGACGACGTGACCGCCGCCGCGATCGCCAATCCCGGCATGTCGTCATGGGCGGCGCTGACAGAGCGCGCCCGCCTCGAGGCCGGAGAAACCGTGCTGGTCAACGGCGCGACCGGCGCGTCGGGGCGCCTCGCGGTGCAGATCGCCAAACGCCTCGGGGCGTCGAAAGTCATTGCGACAGGGCGCAACGTCAAGGTCCTCGACGAGGTCGCGTCGCTCGGGGCCGACGCGACCATCCCGCTGGTCGAGGACGATTCTGCGCTGGCGAGCGCCTTCGGGGAGCAGTTCGCGGCCGGCGTCGACGTCGTGGTCGACTACCTCTGGGGCCGCAGCGCCGAACTGCTGCTGGCCGCCGGGGCAACGGCGGGGAGGAACGTCAAGCCGATCCGGTTCGTCCAGGTCGGCTCTATTGGCGGGGTCGACATAACACTGCCGAGCGCAATTCTCCGCTCCTCGACGATCGAACTGATGGGCAGCGGCCTCGGCAGCGTCCCCTTCGACCGGCTCGTCCGCGCCATCGACGCGCTGTTTCAGGCGACGGTTCCGGGCGGGTTCCAGATTGCAGCCAAGCCCGTTCCGCTGTCCGAGGTCGAGCAGGCGTGGCGACACGACGACAGTGCCAGCCGGACGGTGTTTATTGTGGGTTCGTTTGAGCATCGCTCGTAGACTTCGCCTCCGAGCGGGCAGGGAAGGGCGACGCGGCCTCGCTCAGTTCTCGATCGGGGCCATCCAGGGATTGAGCACCCGAACGCGCGCCTTCTCGTAGTCGCTCGTGTCGCGCGTGACGACTGTCAGGCCGTGATTGAGCGCGGTCGCGGCGATGATGAGATCGGGCTGCGAAAAGGTGTGTCCCGCTTTGCGGCCGTCCTCGACCAGGAGCCGCCATTTGAACATCACATCCTCACTGACCGGGAGAACGCGCTGCTCGAACATCGGCCGCACTTTCAGCGCGAGCCAGTCATTCAATTCCGCGCGGCGCACAGGGTCGGCGATGCGTTCGATGCCAAATCGGATTTCTGCGAATGTTACCGAACTGACGTAGAGCCGATCGAGCCCCTGCGCCGCGATGAAGGCCGCAACTTTCGGCTCCGGCTTAGGCCGACGCAGTTCGGAAAGAATGTTCGTATCGACCAGCCATCCCGTCACAGATCGACCCCGCGCACCGGCATCGGCGCCCGCTGTGGCTCGAGATCGATGTCGCGATAGGGCGACGCCTGAAGAGCGCCGATCAGCGCCTCGCCGGTGCGGTCGCCCTTGAGCCGGTGAAATTCTTCGGCGGATATGACGACGACTTCATCGCGCCCATGCACGGTGACGTGCTGCGGCCCCTCGCTGCGCGCGCGCCGCACCAGTTCGCTGAAGCGCGCCTTAGCGTCCTGCAGCATCCAACGGCCGGGCGGACGCGGGGGCTTCGGCGGCGTGGTTTTAGCGATTCTGGTCATGCTGACTAGATTAACACCGAAGGCAGCAAATTCTCAAGCGTCAAAACCTGTGTCATCGATCAAACGCGCCAACGGCGGCGGCTTTCGCGCCGAGTTCGCCTTCGCCGCGAGCGAAGGCCGCACCGTGCTGACCGCGGTGGAGCGCGGGCTCGTGCACAAGTTGGCTGCAATTCACCGGCGGCCAGGGCACGCTGCTCGATCATCGGCTGTGGGTCGTGCGGAACTGGTGGGCCGATCTTTCCGCCGTGACGCGACGGGCGGCCAGAGAGGCCGGAGACGGACGCGGCCGGCGAAGCCGCGCCCACCGCTCACACCGACGGCGTTTCAGATTTGCAGGGCGCAAACGGCTCTTTGCGCCGCGCATTCGGGACGGATTGGCGCTATGACTCGAACCGAGACCCGGCCGGAAGCGGCCGGAACCGGAGGCCGCTTTTCGCGAGATGGATCGGTTGACCGGACTTCAGCTTTTCGTTCGCGTCGTCGAGACGGGCAGCTTTTCGCGCGCGGCGAACGATTTCGGCCTCACCCAACCGACGGTCACCAAGCATGTCTCCGAACTCGAACGGCGGCTCGGCGCGCGCCTGCTCAACCGCAACTCGCGCGGCGTCGGCGTGACCGAAATCGGCTCGCTCTATTTCCAGCGCTGCAAGCTCGTTCTGCACGAATTCGAGGCGACGGAGACGATCGTCAACGAGCGGCGCGGCGATCTCGTCGGATTGCTGCGCGTCGGGGCGTCCATGGCGTTCGGGCGCAACGTGATCGCGCCGCTCGTCTTCGAGTTCCTGAAGCAGCATCGGAGGCTCAAGATCGATTTGAACTGCGAGGACCGCTATGTCGACGTCGTCGCACACGGCCTCGACATGGTGATCCGCCTTGGCAAGCTCGCGGATTCGTCGCTCGGTTGCCGCTGCATCGGCTCGAACCCGTGGGTGATGAGCGCCTCGAACGCCTATCTCGACACACGCGGCGAGCCGCAGGCGCCGGGCGAGCTGGCCGCGCACGATTGCCTCATCTACTCGACCGTGCAGGGCGACGAAGTCTGGCGCCTCACGGACGCATCGGGAAACGAAAGCGTCGTCGGCGTGAACGGCCCGCTCAAGTCGAACAATCTCTCGATCCTGCTCAGCGCCGCGCGCGCCGGCATGGGAGTCGCGATCCTGCCGATGTATCTCGCCGCGGACCCGCTGCGGTCGGCGGAATTGCGCATCCTGCTCGCGGACCATGTTCTTCCGAAGCAGGAGATCAACGTCGTGTTTCCCTCGCCGCGCTTCGTCCCGGCCAAGGTTCTGGCCCTTATCGCCTTCCTTCAGCAGCATTTCCGCGGCGAATGGTGGAACGTGGATCTCAATCGGTCGAGCTATTCCGCCGCGGAATGATTGGTATGGAGGCAGCTGACGTTCCGGCGCTCGCCCCGCTCGTATAGTCGTCGAAGACGCTCGAGAGCCGGCGATCCCTTGGCAGGGCGATGTGCGCGGGCGCAAGACGGAGGAGAACTCCCGATGACGCGGATGACGGCGGCCGCGGCCGCGGTTCTGGTTATGGAGAAGGAAGGCGTCACCAAGGCCTTCGGCGTCCCCGGCGCGGCCATCAATCCGCTCTATGCGGCGCTGAAGCCGCGCAACACCATCAGCCATGTGCTCGCCCGCCACGTCGAGGGCGCCTCCCACATGGCCGAGGGTTTTACGCGGGCCAACCCCGGCAATATTGGCGTCTGCATCGGCACCTCCGGGCCGGCCGGCACGGACATGATCACCGGCCTCTACTCGGCCGCCGCGGATTCGATTCCGATCCTCTGCATCACCGGCCAAGCGCCGCGCGCGCGGCTGTACAAGGAGGACTTCCAGGCGGTGGAAATCGCCGAGATCGCCAAGCCCGTCGCCAAATGGGCGGTGATGGCGCGCGAGCCTGCGCTCGTGCCGCGCATCTTCCAGCAGGCCTTCCATGTCATGCGCTCGGGTCGCCCGGGCCCCGTCCTCGTCGACCTGCCGTTCGACGTGCAGATGGCCGAGATCGAGTTCGACATTGAGACCTACGAGCCGCTGCCGGTCTATAAGCCCAGGGCGACGCGCGCCCAGGTCGACAAGGCGCTCGCCATGATGCAGGAGGCCGAACGCCCGCTGATCGTCGCCGGCGGCGGCATCATCAACGCCGACGCGTCGAAGCTGCTCGTCGAATTCGCCGAACTCATGGGCGCGCCCGTCATTCCGACGCTGATGGGCTGGGGCTCGATCCCCGACGACCATCCGCTGATGGCCGGCATGGCGGGACTGCAGACTGCGCATCGCTACGGCAATGCGACGATGCTCGCCTCGGACTTCGTTCTCGGCATCGGCAACCGCTGGGCGAACCGCCACACCGGATCGATCGACGTCTACACGAAAGGGCGCAAGTTCGTCCATGTCGACGTCGAGCCGACGCAGATCGGCCGCGTCTTCAACCCCGATCTCGGCATCGCCTCCGACGCGAAGGCCGCGCTCGATCTCTTCGTCGAGGCGGCGCACGAGCTGAAGGCGCACAAGGCGATCAAGGACCGCGCCGCCTGGGTCGATGAATGCCGCGAGCGCAAGAAGACCATGCTGCGCCGCACGCATTTCGACGATAAGCCGATCAAGCCGCAGCGGGTCTACGAGGAAATGAACAAGGCGTTCGGCAAGGACGTCTGCTACGTCTCGACCATCGGGCTGTCGCAGATCGCCGCCGCCCAGTTCCTGCACGTCTACAAGCCGCGGCATTGGATCAACTGCGGCCAGGCGGGCCCGCTCGGGTGGACGATTCCGGCCGCGCTCGGCGTGCGGGCGGCCGACCCCGAACGCGAGATCGTCGCCATTTCCGGCGACTACGATTTCCAGTTCATGATCGAGGAGCTGGCGGTCGGCGCCCAGTTCAAGCTGCGCTACGTCCACGTGGTCGTGAACAATTCCTATCTCGGCCTCATCCGTCAGTCGCAGCGCGGCTTCAACATGGACTATTCGGTGCAGCTCTCGTTCGAGAACGTCAATTCGCCGGAGCTTGGCGTCTACGGCGTCGATCATGTCAAGGTCGCAGAGGGGCTCGGCTGCAAGGCGATCCGCGTCTCCGACCCGGAGAAGATCGGCGAGGCGCTGAGCCAAGCGCGGGCGATGACGAAGGAATTCATGACGCCTGTCGTGGTGGAAATCATCCTCGAACGCGTCACCAACATTTCCATGGGCGCCGAGATCGACACCATCACCGAATTCGAGGATCTCGCCCGGGACAAGAGCGACGCGCCGACCGCCATCGCTCTGCTCGATTGAGAGCCGCCCTCGCGTCCTCATGCCTCGAGGAGCCCGGCGGGAAGCGAGCATCCTTCGAGGCCCTTTGCCTCTCGGCAAAGGGCGCCTCAGGATGCGGAATGGAATGGACGCCGTCATCCTGAGGAGCCCGCGAAGCGAGCGTCTCGAAGGAGGAGGGGTCCTGCTTGGGAGTCACGTTCATGCCGAAATTCGCCGCCAACCTCACCATGCTGTTCAACGAGGTCGACTTTTTCGCCCGCTTCGAGGCCGCGGCCAAGGCAGGCTTCCGCGGCGTCGAATATCTCTTTCCCTATCCGTTCCCGAAGGAAGCGCTGGCCGAGCAGCTCGCCAGACACGGTCTCACTCAGGCACTGCACAATCTGCCGGCTGGCGACTGGGCCAAGGGCGAGCGCGGCATCGCGTGCCTTCCCGGACGCGAGGGCGAGTTCCGCGACGGAGTGGGCCTCGCGCTCTCTTACGCGAAGGCGCTCGGCTGCGGGCGGCTGAACTGTATCGTCGGCATCCCGCCGAAGGACTCCGAGCCCGGCCAGGTTCGCACTACCCTTGTGGCGAACCTGCGCTTCGCGGCGCGCGAGCTCGAAGGCGCTGGCGTCAAGCTCCTCGTCGAGCCGTGCAATACTTACGACATTCCGGGCTTCTACCTCAGCCGCGCCGCTGAGACGCTCAAACTGTTCGACGAGGTCGGCGAGCGAAACTTATGGCTGCAGTACGACATCTACCACATGCAGCGCATGGAGGGAGAGCTGACCGCCACGATGATGAGGCTCCTGCCGCGCATCGCACACATCCAGGTCGCCGACAATCCCGGCCGCAACGAGCCGGGGACGGGCGAGATCAACTACGATTTCCTGTTCCGCCGGCTCGACGAGATCGGCTACGACGGCTGGATCGGCTGCGAGTACAAGCCCAGGACCACGACGCTCGAAGGCTTAGGTTGGCTCGAGCGCGCTTCGGCCGCGTGACCTTCGCGAAAGATCAAGGAGAACGCCATGGCGAAAGTCGGATTCATCGGTCTCGGCATCATGGGCAGGCCCATGGCCGGCCATCTCATCGACGCTGGGCACGAACTGAACCTCTACAACCGGTCGCCGGTCGCGCCGGAGCTCGCCTCCCGCGCCAAGGTTTGCCGATCGGCGAAGGAGGCGGCGGAGGCCGCCGACGTCGTCATCATCATGGTTCCGGACACCCCCGACGTCGAGGCCGTGCTGTTCGGCAAGGACGGCGTGGCCGAGGGCCTGAAGCCCGGCAAGTCGGTCGTCGACATGAGCTCCATTTCGCCGGTCGCGACGAAGGATTTCGCCAGGCGCATCGAGGACTTGGGGTGCTCCTACCTCGACGCGCCGGTCAGCGGCGGCGAGGTCGGCGCCCGGCAGGCGACGCTGTCGATCATGTGCGGCGGCTCGCAGGAGACGTTCGACAGGGTCAAGCCGCTCCTCGAGAAGATGGGCAAGAACATCACCCTGGTCGGCGGGAACGGCGCAGGGCAGACCTGCAAAGTCGCCAACCAGATCGTCGTCGCGCTGACGATCGAGGCGGTCGGCGAAGCCCTCGTGTTCGCCTCGCGCGCCGGCGCCGATCCGGCGAAGGTGCGTCAGGCGCTGATGGGCGGCCTCGCCACCTCTCGCATCCTCGAGCTGCACGGCGAGCGCATGATCAAGCGCACCTTCGATCCGGGCTTCCGCATCGAGCTGCACCAGAAGGATCTCAATCTCGCGCTGTCGAGCGCCCGCGCGCTCGGAGTCGCGCTGCCCAATACGGCCAGCGCCCAGGAGCTGTTCAACGCGTGCAAGGCGCATGGCGGCGGGAAGTGGGATCATTCCGGGATTGTGCGCGCCCTCGAAATCATGGCCAACCACGAAATCGGGTCCGCCCCCGCGGCCTGAGCGTTTTGCAATTTCGTGGATTCGTGACCCTCACCCCGGCCCTCATATGGCGCGAGAATTGTCAAGCGGTTTGTATCGAACGGGGTGCGATTCAAAGTGATGCGGAGTAAGGTTCGGATTTGGAAACGGATGGGAATTTAACAGATGACGGCCGCTACACTCAGCGACAAGGCGATTTTGGCCAGTCTCAAGGCGCACCCTGGTCTTCGCGATCGATTCGCGTCGATAATTGGGGCGATAGAGAACAGCGAGGGAAACTTCAAGGAGGCCGATGCGGTCGAGGAGCGGATCGTGGAGGAGATGCGGCTGTTGGGGCGGGAGGCGATGCAGGGATGGGCCGAGAACCAGGTCGAAGCGACGGAACGAGAAATTCGTCGACAAGCTCAGATGCATCGCCAAGGTAAAAAAACTCCGCTGGCATACGAAATTCGGCGAGGTCGCGGTCTTAGAGCCGCAATACCGGTTCGAGAAGAAGCGCGTTCGCCCGTTCATGCGCAGCGCGAAAGTCGTTTCTCGGGGTTGTTCAGGCCCACTACAGCGCGCGATCGTCGACTTCGCCGCGGATCAGCCTTTCGCTCTGGCGCGCGCCAAGTTGCGCGAGCACTACGGCTTCGAGATCGGAGAGAGCACGATCCAGAGGGTTACACTCGGCCATGCCGGAAACATGTTCGAAGCCGGCAAGATCTCGCTAGATTTTCCCGAAGCGCCAGGGCGTCACAAGGACATTGTTGCTGAAACCGATGGCGGCATGATCCCCATCGTGGAGCCGGACGCCCGCCAGAAGGACAAGCGCAAAGGCAAGACGCTGTCGTGGAGAGAAGCCAAGATTTCTCTCGCGCACGCCAAGGGGAGCCGGACGCCAATCTATGCCGGCGCGATCGAGGGCGGTGTCGAAACCGCCGGACGGCAACTTCTCGGATGCGCGGTTCGAGCCGGCTTCGGCGCCGATTCCCGCGTTCACGCGGTCGGGGACGGAGCGGCCTGGATCGTGGGTCAGGTGGAAGCGCAATTCGGCCCACAAGGCGGCTATTTGATTGATTTTTATCATGTTTGCGAATATTTGAGCGCCGCCGTCAAGGCGATTGCGCCAGACGCCGCCGCGAAAGAGGCCTGGATGGAGGCGCAAAAGGAGGCTCTCAAGACAGGGCATTTGGAGAAGACGCTGCAGGCGCTCGCTCGTCACTTGGAGCCCCCGCAGTTGGCCGACGATCAAGCTCCCGTCCGAACTTGCCATCGCTATTTGAGCGGTCGGAAAAACCAACTCGACTATCGTGACGCCTTGGCCAGGGATCTGCCGATCGGCTCCGGAGAGATCGAAAGCGCGCATCGCTATATCGCACAGAAGCGCCTGAAGCTGCCAGGAGCTTGGTGGCGCGTCGAGCGCGCCGACGCCATGCTCGCCCTGCGCGTCACCCGTATCAACGGCGACTGGGACGCCTATTGGAGCAAGCGCGGCCAAAACAGCTCGCCCGCAAATCAAAACCGCCCCTCCCTATCACAAAAATCCGCAGCATGATTGCATCACTTTGGACCGCACCCGTATCGAACGCGCGCGGAGTCGCTCCGCGTTTGGCGGTTGAAATGTTTGGACGTGGCGCAGCTGCGGCGGAGCAAGGCGCTCGCGAAGCGCGCCCTTCAAAGCGCCGTAGCGAGCGGCTTGCTCCGCCGGTTTGCCTCGTCGGTGGGATGGGGCCTCGCTTCGGCTGGGGGCGAGCCCCTTACAACCTTATATCCGGTCGGCGCTTTGGCCGGTCCATAATCCTGCGTGCGCAGGTCGCGAGGCCCGGGATGGACCGGACCAATCTCTCCCTCGGGGCTTTTGGCCCCAGGGCTGGGGGCGGTCACAGGTCCCATCCCGGACGAGGCGAGCGGCTTGAAACGGCCGCTCGCTTTTCGGTCGGCTCAGGCGCGCTTCAAGACCGCCCCCTCGGGAACGAGGCCGGTCTCGAGGTAGCGCCACAGAGCAACGGAGAGTTTCCGCGCCATGGCGACGATCGCGATGCGCCGCACGCGCCCCTTCTGGTCGCCGACGCGCTGGCGGAACCACTTGGAGAGCGCGCTGTCGGGCTGGTGACGCAGCCAGAGCCAGGACAGTTCGATCATCGCTTTGCGCGCCCGGCCGTTGCCGGCTTTGGCGATCCCCTGATCGCGCGCCATGTCGCCGCTTTGAAAAGGAGACGGGGCCAGGCCGATATATTGCGCGACGCCGCGCCGGTTCTGAAACGTCCGATAATAGACCTCGCCGGCGAGCACGGTGCTGAAACGGACGCCGATGCTCTTGAGCTTGTAGAGCTGGGCGGCCTTGGTCTGCACATGGCCCGGCGTCGGCGAGGCGGCCCCGGCCTTAGTCGCCTTCTTGGGCGGGACGATCTCCGCCTTCATCTCCGCTTCGACCTCGGCGATGTCGTCGATGATCCCGGCCAAGCGACGGCATTCGCGGCTCAGCTCGGCCTTCAGCCTCGGCAGGATCGGCAACGCCGCCATGCGCTCCAGCCGATCCGGCGCCATCGGGTCGAAATCGCGGATGCCCTGGGCGAACAGCAAGGCCTTCACCCGGTTGCTGTGCGACGTCTGTTCCTTGACCAGCCGTTCGTACTCGCGGTGTGGGCGCTTTCCGTCTTCTTCCGCTTCGCTCGGGACCTCGACCACCCGGCAGGCGTCGAGCTCGCCCCTCAAGAGGCGCGCCAGGTCCGCACCAGCTTCTCGACGTCCACGCCGTCCGACTTGGCGCGGCGCGCCCGCCGGTCAACCGCGACGCTCGCCGGCTCGATCTCGTAGACATCGTATCCCGCCAGCTTCAGGGCGCGATACAGCCAATGGCCGTCCCGTCCAGCCTCGAAGCAAATATGAACCTTGACCGGAAGACCGCTGCGCTTTTCCTCGCCGGCGCTGATCCGACTCAAAAGCTCGAGCAACCCATAAAGGTCGCCGCCCTGCACTGCGTGCCGGCGAACCGTCCACTTCTGCGGCGTGCCGACCCCTACCAGCCACTTCGATCGGCTCAGTTCCAATGCGACGAAAACTGAGGCAAACTCATTTTCGGCGACGGGCGCAATCTGCTGAATAAGCATGATCGATTCCTATGTTCGGGTTTGGACGCTTCGACTATAGGCGTCGAAGCGCCCGCCGCCTCATAGGATCTCTCCCGCAAAGCGGAGAGGGGGCGCGTTCCCTTCTCCCGCCTGCGGGAGAAGGTGGCGCGAAGCGCCGGATGAGGGCGTCCGGCCAGCGGTGGGGAGGACGCCATGGATGACGCTTCGGCGCGCGCGCTCCTGCGGCGCATGTTCGATGCGGCGGTCGCCGAGGCGGATCCCGCCAGAATCGTGCCCCGCCATCTTCCCGCGCCGCCCAGGGGACGGACCATCGTGGTCGGCGCCGGCAAGGCCTCGGCGGCGATGGCGCGCGCGTTCGAAGACCACTGGCCCGGCGATCTCCCGGGGCTCGTGGTGACGCGCTATGGACACGGCGTCCCTTGCAAGCGCGTGGAAATCGTCGAGGCCGCGCACCCGGTCCCGGATGCGAAGGGCGAGGGCGCCGCGCGGAGAATTCTCGGGATGGTCAAGGGCCTCACCGAAGACGATCTCGTGGTGGCGCTCATTTCGGGCGGAGGATCGGCCCTGTTGAGCCTGCCCGCCGAGGGCCTGAGCCTCGCCGACAAGCAGGCGGTCAATCGCGCGCTGCTCGCTTCCGGCGCCTCGATCGTGGAGATGAATTGCGTGCGCAAGCACCTCAGCGCCATCAAGGGCGGGCGGCTGGCCGCGGCCGCCTGGCCGGCGCGCGTCGTCACGCTGCTGATCTCGGACGTGCCGGGCGACGACCCCGCCATCGTCGCCTCCGGGCCGACCGTCTCCGACCCGACGACCTTCGCCGACGCGCGCGCCATTCTCTCGAAATACGGGATATCGCCCCCTCCTTCCGTGGCGGTCCACCTTGTGGCTCAGCGGGACGAGACCCCCAAGCCCGGCGACCCGCGGCTCGCGCGCGCGGAGACTCATCTCATTGCGAGGCCGCAGGCGTCGTTGACGGCGGCGGCGGCGGTCGCCGAGGCCGCAGGGGTCGCGCCCCTCATCCTCGGCGATTTCATCGAGGGCGAGTTGCGCGAGGTCGCAAAAGTGTTCGCGGGGATCGCCCAGCAGGTCCGCCGCTATGGCCAGCCGTGTCGCGCGCCCTGCGTGCTTCTCAGCGGCGGCGAGACGACCGTGACTTTGCGCGGCGCCGGGCGCGGGGGGCGCAACGTCGAGTTTTTGCTCGCCTTGGCGATCGCGCTCCGCGGTCAGCCAGAAACCTGGGCCATCGCCGGGGACACCGATGGCGTCGACGGGGCCGAGGAGATCGCCGGCGCGATCGTCGCCCCCGACACCATTTCTCGCGCGGCGCGCGTGGGTCTCCGCGCCGCGGATCGGCTGGCGGACAACGACGCCCACGCCTTTTTCGAGGCGCTCGGCGACCAGGTCGTCACTGGCCCGACGCTGACCAACGTCAACGACTTCCGCGCCGTGCTGGTCGGGGCAGTCTGAGGGCCGCCGGTTTCAACGCGTCGGAGCGCTTTGCGATTAGGGCCGATCGCCTTAAGTTCCCGCTCGCCCCGCTTGCGGGAGAGGTCCCTGAGTGCGGCGACCTGAGCGAATTAGCTGTGAGCTTTGGACTTGTTCATGGTCACGGCGGCGCGAACGAGAGACTTCAACGCCTCCTCGTCTATCGTCTCGCCCTCGTGGAAGTCGATGGCGCGCCTTGTGTTCCCGTCAAGACTGGAGTTGAAGAGGCCCGAAGGGTCCTCCAGAGACGCCCCTTTGGCGAAGGTCATCTTCACGACGTTCTTGTAAGTCTCGCCTGTGCAGATCAATCCGTCGTGCGACCACACCGGAACCCCTCTCCACTTCCACTCCTCGACGACTTCGGGATCGGCTTCCTTGACCAAGGTCCGGAGCCGGCTGAGCATCTTGCCCCGCCAGTCGCCTAGCTCCTTGATTCTCGCGTCTATCAGGTCAGAAGGAGACTTGCTTTTCTGCGACCCGTTCTTCTTCATGCCCGTTTCTCCTCCTTGCTCCGAGGCTTTGATAAATGGGGCTCTGGCGCCGTGCCAATTCTTATCTGGAGCTGCGGTTTTGCGACACCTTATCTCGGCGGCCGCATCCTCTAAGTGTCTGGCCCGAAAGTTGTTGAGTCCCATGAATTGGTTGTAATTCCATAGAAGGCGGACTGATTTGGGGCCGCCATGTGGACGAACGAGAACCGAGCGAAATACAAGCGGGATCATTTGCGATACCCGAGCGACCTGACGGATGAGGAGTGGGCGCATGTCGAACCGCTCATTCCTCCGGCGAGGCGGGGAGGCCGCAGGCGCGAAACAGACATGCGAGAGGCGCTCAACGCCATCATGTACGTGCTGAGCACGGGATGCCAATGGCGTTACCTTCCCAAGGATTTGCCGCCGCGCAGCACCGTCTATCGATACTCTGCGATTGGGGCATTGATGGCGTGTTGGATCGCATCCATGACATGCTCTACGAAAAGTGTCGTGAGCAGGCCGAACGCGAGGCCAGCCCAACCGCCGCCATCATCGACAGCCAGAGCGTGAGAAGCGCGGAAAAAGGCGGGGCCTCGATCGATCCGCACTGGTTCGATGCGGGAAAGAAGATCAAGGGCAAGAAGCGTCATGTTCTCGTCGACACCCAAGGGCTGCTGATGCAGGCCATCGTTCATTCCGCCGACATCCAGGACCGCGACGGCGGCGTTTTGCTGCTGGCGACGCTGTTTGGCCGGTTCCCCTATCTCGAAAAACTGTTCGCCGACAGCGCCTATCAAGGGCCGATCTTCGCCGATGCGCTCGCCAAAATGCTGTCTCGGGTCAAGATCGAGATCGTCAAACGATCCGATCAGGCGAAAGGCTTCGTCACGCTGCCCAAGCGCTGGATCGTCGAGCGAACGATCGCCTGGCTCAACCGCTGCCGAAGACTGGCCAAGGACTGGGAGAACCTCAACCTCACAGCCCTCATGTTCCTCCGCTTCGCGTCCATCCGCCTCATGTTGCGAAGGCTCTGCAATCCCGCATGAACTTCCGAGTCAGACTTTAGGCTACCGCGGCCAGGCGTGACACGAAGCATGCCGCGAAAGCGCAAACTTGCGACACGGAGCTAGCTTTGAATTGTGCCGGCAGGCTTCAATCTCAAGACGGTCCTGTCGCCGCGCGCTATTGGGCCTTCTCGTGCATTTCCATGCCGATCGATTTGTAGTCGTAGGCCGGATAAAACTCGGTGTGATAGACGCCCCAGGCGGTGTCTTCCAGGACGCGATTGACCTCGCGCAGCCTGCGACGCCGGCAGGCGGAGCGTGACGACTTGGCCGACGCCCATCGCCACGTACCAGCTCACGACCTCGATGCCGGGCGGCGGAAACGCCTTATAGAATCCTTGCTTGGCCAATTGCGCGTCCAGCTCGCCGAGCGGGCGGGACTGGTCGTGCTTCAGGAAGATGGTGAGAAGGATGGCGTTGTCGGCGGTCGGCGCCTGGCTGCCGACGGGCGGCGACGCAGTCGTCTGGGCGGACGCGCCGCCGGCGACGGCGATGAGGACGAGCGCAGCGACGCCGGATGTCGCCGTCCGGCGCATCATTGCTGCAAGGGACATGGTGGCCTCCTCTCGGAATGGGTTTTCGCCTTCACGGGCTCGCAATCGAGAGCACGCGATGTTTCCTTTGAAACCAAAGCGCGGAAATTTGGCGGCGGACGGGTTGTGATTTGACTGTCGTTAGCAGCTGTCCCGACTTCGCGGAACCGTGATCGCGAGGAACGACGCGACACGGCGATCAGAGTCCCAACTCAGTCCTCGTGGATCGTTTCGCTACGCTCGCGATGACGACGTCGGTTGCGTCATAGCGAGCCGTGCTGGCCGCTCCGCCCTTACTGCCTTTGTGGCCCTTTGTGACCTTGGGGGTGAGAAGAAATCCCCACGAAGAGCACAAAGAGGACACGAAGAGGCAGGTTCACACGATCGTGCGCGGCGTCGACGTCTCCGCATAGAGTTCCTGCACCATGTCGGCGCGATAGGCGAGCGCGACGCGCTGGTTGATGGAGCCCTTGTCGGTGAGCTCCCCCGTGTCGAGCGAGGGCGGATCGTCCATCAGGATGATGCGGGCGAAGCGTCCGGAGCTGCCGCCCGCGGCCCGGTTGAAGGCGGCGAGCAGACTTTTGAATTTCTCCCGCACGCCTGCGCTCGCCAGAATATCGGCGTCGCTCGCCCCGGCGCCGGGGCCGACGAGTTCGCGGCAGGTCGCGAGGTTCGGAACGACGAGCGCGGTCGCGTCGTCGCGATCGTGGCCGGCCACGACGACGTCGGTCACGTAAGGCGCGCAATGGGCGATGAATTTGAGCCGCAGCGGCCCGACGCTGACCCAGGTGCCGGTCGCGAGCTTGAAATCCTCCGCGACGCGGCCGTCGAAGACGAGACCGCGCTCGGGATCGCTTTCGTCGGCGAAGCGCAGCGCGTCGCCGATCTTGTAGTAACCCTCCTCGTCGAACGCGGCCGCCGTCAGCGCCGGCTGGCGCCAGTAGCCCGGCGTGATGCTGGGGCTCTTGAGGCGCGCTTCCAGCTTGTCGCCGTTCGGCGCGAGCTTTCTCGCGTCCAAGCTGCTCGTATTCCTCGCGCACATGCGGCGGCAGCGCCGCGCCTGCGTAGACGAAGGCCTGCAGTTTTGCGAACAGGGTTTGGCGCAGCTGCTTGTCCGACTGGACGTAGGGCAGCAGCATCTCGAAGCCTTTGGGCACGTTGTAATAGACGGTCGGCGACACCTCGCGCAGGTTTCTGGCCGTCTCCTCGATCGCGCCCGGCAGGGGTTTGCCCTCGTCGACATAGTACGAACCGCCGTTGGCGAGCGCGAGGTTGAAGTTGTTGTTGCCGCCGAACGTGTGGCTCCAGGGAAGCCAGTCGATCAGCACCGGAGGCTCGGCGCCGTAGCTCGGGTTGAGGCCTTTCAGCATCGCCTGGTTCGACGTCATCATCTTCTGGGTGTTGATGACGCCCTTGGGCGCGCCGGTCGATCCCGAGGTGAAGAGGAGTTTCGCAATCGTGTCCGGCTTGACCTTCGCCTGCGCCGCGTCGACTTCCGGGCCGGCGGGTTTCGCCAGGAATTTTTCGAGCGTCGTCGAAGGGCGGGACGAGGGCGGGTTGACCCCGGCGACGATTTCGACGTCCTTCGGAACGGCGGCCTCGATCGCCGCGGCGAAAGGCGCGCCGTCGGCGACGAAGACGAGGCCCGGCGTAAGGATCGCGATAACGGCCTTCAGCTTGGCGAAATCTTTGGCGACCAGCGAATAGGGCGGCGAGACCGGCGCGTAGGGGATGCCAGCGATCATCGCGCCGAGCCCGATCAGCGCATGGTCGACGCTGTTGCCGGAGAGAATGGCGACCGGCCGCTCGATCGAGAGTTTTCGGTCGATAAGCGCCTGCGCGACGCGGCGGGCCGTATGTTGCGCGGCGCCGTACGTGACCATGCGCCAATGTCTTTCGCCCTGCCGCTCGGCAAGGAAGACACGGGTTGGAGCTTCCTTCGCCCAGTGGTCGAGCCAGTCGGTCATCGCGTCCGGATGGGACGGAAGCGGATTGGGCGAGCGGACGATCATCGCGCCGTCGGCGCGTCGCTCGACGGTCACGTCCGGCGGGCCGAAGGTCAGTTTGATCCGTGACATTCCCTCCCTGTTTTCGCGCCGGTGCTGGGCGCGATCGGGATGCAGCTCAGTTCGCTTCGATCCCCGCGCTTACCGGCAGACCAAAGATTTTCCCGGCTTTGATCATTGTCTTGTCCAGGCTGTAGATGGCGGCCGCCTGATGGTTCCCGGCAATCGCGAGGTGAAGTGCATCGCCGGCCCTCAGGCTGGCCTCATAAGTGCGCAGGTAGCGTCTTGCCAGAGCGTAGTCGTCCGCGCCCGGCGACAGAACGACAAACGACTGTCGGACGACGTCTTCGAAGAACGCGTCCGCCTCGCGGGCCTCGTTGGCCATAATGGCGCGCATGCGGACGTCCCGCGCCAGAAGCGACGCGAACTCCACCTCCGTCCAGTGGCTGATGGCCAGCTCTCCAGTCGGCAATCCGGCCATGAACCGCGCGATGCGGGAGCTGGTCCTCTCTTCGCGGACCAGCGGCGCCAGGAAGCTGGTGTCGAAATAGCGCATCAATAGCGCTCGTCGTCACGCATCTCGCGCAGCAGCTTGGCGCTCGGCTTGCCCCAGCGCGGCATGCGGGCGCGGAAGACGGCAAGCTCTTCGAGGGGCAGCGGCTTCTTTGCCGGAACAGCCCGCCGAATATGCGCGACGGGCTTACCGTATCGCGTGATGACGATCTCCTCACCCGATTCCACTTTGTCCAGAAGTTCGCTCAAACGAGCCTTCGCCTGAGCCAGATTGACTGTGAGCATCACCGATCCAATCTGACCAGAAAACAGGTCATTGTCCTATCCGACTTTCACGGTCACGGCAAGGAAGGGCTCCCTGTACCAGTAACGATATCCGAGAGGCCTTGGTAGGCTGATCGGTTCGGGCCAGCCCTTGGGGAGCGGCCCAAGGCTCCCTGCGCTTTGAGCGCCTGGGAAGGACATGCGCCCCCTCGGGTTGGCTGCGACTTAAGGTCCGTTAGGAGGTCGCGCTTCGAGCGCCAGTACAGGGATCGACCGGATCTGGCGGCCCGAAGCCGAAGGAGGCGGGTCATGACTGAGGATATCGAATGGTTTGTTGGTTTTGATTGGGCGAGCCAGACCCATGTCGTCTGCCTGTTGGATCGCAACGGGGAGACGGTCGGGGAGCGCAAGGTCGCTCATGGCGGCGCGGACTTGAGCGAGTTGTGCGACTGGCTCGTCGCGAGGAGCGGAGCGCCGCCCGCCCGCATCGGCGTTGCGATCGAGACGCCGCATGGGCCGGTCGTGGAGACGCTCGTCGAGCGGGGGTTCGCGGTGTTCGCGATCAACCCCGAGCAGCTCGATCGGTTTCGTGATCGCTTCACGGTCGCCGGCGCCAAGGACGACCGCCGCGACGGGCATGTGCTGGCCGACAGCCTGCGCACCGATCGACGCGCGTTCCGGCGGTTGGCCGTCGACGATCCCACGCTCGTCGAGTTGCGCGAATGGTCGCGCATCGCCGAAGAGCTGAGCCAGGAGCGCAGTCGTCTCGCCAATCGGATTCGCCAGCAGTTGTGGCGCTATTACCCGCAGATGCTGCAAGTGGCCGACGACCTGACGGCCGAGAACTTCCTGGCGCTGTGGGAATTCGCGCCCACCCCCGCCAAGGCCGCCCGGATCGATGAGGCCGGTCTCGCCAAAGTCCTGAAGGATCACCGCGTTCGCCGGATCGGCGCCGCCGAGACCCTGCGCATCCTGCGCCAGACGCCGCTCGAAGTCGCCGCCGGCGCGACCGAAGCGGCGGCAGCCCATATCAAGATCGCCGCCGAACGGGCGCGATTGGTCAACCGCCAGATCAAGGAGGCCGAGCAGAAGCTCGAGGCGCTCTGCGCGCGCCTCGAACAGAAGGACGATGGCGAACCGGAGAGCGAGCCGGGGCAGAGGTCCGGGCAGCGCGACGTGACGATCCTGCGCTCCTTGCCGGGGGTGGGAGGACCAATCTCGCCACGCTGCTCGCCGAGGCCGCGGAGCCCCTGCGGCGCCGAACTATCAGGTCTTGCGGGTCTTGTCCGGCGTCGCCCCGGTCACCCGCCGCAGCGGCAAAGCGCGCCTGGTGGTGCGCCGCTCGGCCTGCAACGAGCGTCTGCGCGAGGCCGTCTATGACTCCGCCCGCGTGGCCATGAGACCGATCCGGAAAGCCGGAAGCGCTACGTCGCACTGCGCCGGCGCGGCAAGAGCCATGGACGCGCGCTGCGAACCCTCGGCGACCGATGGTTGGCCATAGCCTGCGCCATGCTTAGAAAGCAGACCCTCTACGACCCCAACCACGAGACCGCCTCGCTCGCCGCCGCCTGAACATCCCTGGGTTCGACCGCGACGGCCATCCCTTCGTCCCGACCTGCCGCCGGGCAGAGCGCCGCGCGCAGCGGAAGTCACCCCGAAGGGGGCGTAGCGAAGCGAAGCATCGCGCTCTTGCGCGGTTGACGGAGCGAGCACGGCGCTATCCTGATGTGCAGGAGAGGAGGCCCATGAATTCACACCCGAGCGGGCTTGCAGACCCGCTCATTGGCCTTGACAATCGCTAGGAGGTCCTTCCGGGGCGACGGCGGCGCGCCCGAAGCCCCTTCGCTCCGGCATCCGCGTCGTGCCGGCTTCAGCTCTTGCGCAAAACCTTGGCCGCCCGCTTTTCCAAAAAATCCTTCAGCCGCGGCTGGGCTTCCGGGCTCTTCTCGGCAATGGAAGCCATCAGCGACTTGGTCAAAAGACCACTTGCCGGATCGCTGTCGAAAATGCGCGGCAGCGCGTGCAGCACGGCGAAGTTGGTCGTCGGCGTGTTGGAGGCGGCTTTGGCGGCGAGCTCCATCGCCTTCTCAAGCCCCTTGCCTTCGTCGACCAGATATTGCGTGATTCCCCATGCGTGGCGGCCTTCCTCGGCGTTGAGCGTCCGGCCGGTCAGCATCATGTCCTGCACGCGCGGGACGCCGATCAGGCGGGCGATGCGCACCGAGCCGCCGCCGCCGAGAAAGATGCCGCGCTGGCCCTCGGGTAGGCCGTGATAGGTCCCGCGTTCGGCGATGCGGATGTGGGTCGCGGCGGCCAATTCCAGCCCACCGCCGACGACGGCGCCGTGCAGCGCGGCGATGACGGGCGCGCGGCCGACTGGATCGCCTCGAACGCGCGGTGCCACATGCGCGAATGCAGCACGCCATCGAGCGGACCGCGCTCTCCGGCGACTTCCGAGAGGTCGAGCCCGGCCGAGAAATCCGCGCCTTCGCCGGTCAGGACCACGGCGCGGATCTCTTTCGGCAGATGGTTGAAGAACGTCTTGAGCCCCAGCACGGTGACGTCGTCGAGCGCGTTGCGCTTCTTCGAGCGGGTGAGGCGTAGATGGGCGATTGCGCCGTGGCGCGTGGCCTTCAGGGTCTTGGGGAGTTCGACGCCGAACAGCTCGTCGTCTCCCTGGCGTCATCGAACCTCCTAACCGGCCTTCGCCGCCACGAGCGGCCTGCCTTCTGGTTTCAGTTTCGACGCCTTCGTGCTTCTGTGTGTTAAGTTGTGGTGAAAATTCACCACTAAGGCGACGCCCAGAAATACGTGAATCCGGATTCGATGTTTAACTGGACTGTCGCGTTGATGGATTCATGTCCGCGAGGACATCGGTTATGTTTGGTAAATGATAGACGAATTACCCGTTCGTATCCGGTATGAAGCCGTTCGTTCCTCGCTGGATGAGCGAGGTCGACGTTTGGCCGCCGCGGCGGAGGCGAAGGCGGCGGGTTACGGCGGGATCGCGGCGACCGCGCGCGCGACGAAGGTCGCGCGAAGTACGATCGGACGCGGTCTGAAAGACCTGCGCGATCCCGCTTCGTTGACCGGGAAGATACGCCGCGCGGGCGGGGGCAGTCCTCGGTTGACGACCAAGGACCCGACTCTTTTGGAAGACCTTCAAGGATTGCTCGAGCCCGCGACGATGGGTGATCCGATGCGACCGCTGCGATGGGTCTCCAAGAGCCATGAGAAGTTGGCGACGGCGCTTCGGGGGATGGGTCACAAAGTGAGTTCCTCGAGCATTCCCAAACTTCTGGCGGAGCTGAAATATTGTCGCCATTTCAACCGCAAGACCAAGGAGGGGAGCAGCCATGCCGATCGCGACGCCCAGTTTGAATATATCAACGCCAAGGTGAAAGCGTTCCAGGCCGCCGATCAACCCGTGATTTCCGTCGACACGAAGAAGAAAGAGTTGATCGGCGAATTCAAGAATGGCGGCAGCGACTATGGGCCCCAGGGCAAGCCGATCGAGGTCAACACTCACGACTTCGAGGATGCGGAACTGGGCAAGGTCTCCCCTTTGGAGTTTACGACATCGGCGCCAACGAGGGCTATGTCAGTTTGGGGATCAACCATGACACCGGACAGTTCGCCGTCAACGGCGTTCGCCTCTGGTTGGATCGGATGGGCCGCGGACGTTATACCGCGATGACCCGATTGATGATTGCGGCCGATGGAGGGGGTTCGAATGGTTCGCGGCTTCGGCTCTGGAAGGTGGCCCTTCAACAACTCGCCGACGAAACGGGCCTGACCTTACACGTCTGCCATTATCCGCCCGGCACTTCCAAGTGGAACAAGATCGAGCACCGGATGTTCTGCCACATCACCCAGAACTGGCGTGGAACGCCGCTCACAAGCGTTATCGTCGCGATCGAACTGATCGCGAACACCACAACCAAGACCGGCCTGACGATCCGCTCGAACTCGATGCCCACGCCTATCCAAAAGGCATCAAAGTCTCCGACGAGGAAATGGCGACCCTCAACATAACCCGTGATCCCTTTCATCCCGAATGGAACTACGCTATCGCGCCGAGAAATTCGACCTGATGCGATAGTTTTTGGGCGTCGCCTAAGGTCTCCGGAACACGAGGCGGATCACGCCCCGTCGAGCCATGCCATCAGCGCTTCCAGCCACGGCGCCTCGACATGCAGGCGGAAGCCCGCGTCGGTCCGCCCGAGAGGCCGCGCAAGCCGGCGAACAGGACGGCGGCCGAGGGCGAGCCTGCGGCGAGGTCGGCGGATGTCCCCTGAGCCAGCGCCGACGGCGCGTCGGGACCCTCGACATCGATCACCGCACAGCCGTCGTCGACGCAAGTCGCGCACCAGCCGTCCGCCAGCCGTCGGCCGCCCCGAGCGGCGCCGGCGTGACGAGCAGCGCGCGGTCGCGCGCGATGCGGAGCGCATGCGCGCCCTCCGGCGCCGCCCGCATAGAGGCCGATCAGCGGCGCGCCGGGCGCGAGCGCACCGATCGCCGCCTCGAGGTCGCCGGAGATCGAGCGTTTGGCCGCTCCGGTGAGCGCCCGCGCCGTGAGCCGCGGCCTTTCGATCAGCGTTCCTTCGCCTCGCCGCGCCGGCGCCCAGGCCGTCTCACGCATGGAGCCGCTTCCCTTCCGGATCGAGCGCGACGGCGGGGGCGATGGAGGCTCTCCGTTCCGCGCCGAGATGGTAAACGCTGACAGTTTCGCCCATGCGCGCAAAGCCCTTTTCCACGAGGCCGAGCGCGACCGGCCGGCCGAGCGTCGGGCTCATGTAGCTCGAGGTGACGTAGCCGAAGGACCGGCGCGCTTTGCCTGCGCCGGCGACCACATGCGCGCCGGTCGGCAGCGGCGCCTCGCCGCTCCCGACGCTCAAGCCGACGAACTGCTTGCGGGCCTTGTCCTCAGCGGCGGGCGTGAACAGGGATCGCTTGCCGATGTACTCGTCCTTGCGCTGCTCGCGCGGGCCGGTGATCCCGAGATCTTGCGGCATGGTCGTTCCGTCGGTGTCCTTGCCGACGACGACGTAGCCCTTTTCGGCGCGCAAAATCATCAGCCCTTCGAGACCCAAGAGTCCGCCGCCGAAGGCGGGCAGCTTCTCGACGATTCGCGCGCGCAAGCGCCGGCGCGGGTCGCGGGCACGGAGAGCTCGTAGGAGCGGTCGCCGGTGAAGCTTACGCGCGCGATCCTGAGCGGCGCTCCATCGAACGCGCCGTCGCGAAGGCCATGTGCGGCAGGCTCTCGTCGTCGAGCGCGACGCCGAGGTCGAGGGCAACGACGAGATCGCGGGCGCGGGGGCCGGTGACGGTCAGGGTCGCCCATTGCGCGGTCGTATCGTGAATGACGACGCGGCGCGGATCGAATCGATCCTGCCGCCAGAGCTCGAGCCGCATCACGACCGCTTCCGTGTGTCCCGACGAGCAGGAGACGAGAAAGCGGTCGTCGGCGAGGCGCAGGGTCACGCCGTCGTCGAACACGACGCCCGTTTCCGACAGGAGGAAGCCGTAGCGGATCCTTCCGGGCTTCAGGTTGGAGAGGCGGTTGTAGCTGTGGAAATCGGCGAGCTTCGCCGCGTCGGGGCCGATGATCTCGATCTTGCCGAGCGAGGAGCCGTCGAACAGCGCGACCGTATCGCGCGCGCGGGCGGCCTCGCGCTGGATCGCGCGCTCCGGATCGTCCGGGCCGTACCATGCGGGCCTCAGCCAGCCGCCGTATTCGCGCATTTGCGCGCCGTCGGCGCGATGCTCCGGCTCAGCGGCAGGCGCTTCAGCGGATTGATCAGCGCTCCGCGCCTCCGCCCGCCGACGACGCCCATCGGCACAGGGACGAAGGGCGGACGATAGGTCGTGGTTCCGGTTTCGTCGATCGTGCGCCCGGTCAGCGCGGCCATCGCTGCGAGGCCGTTGACATTCGCGGTCTTGCCCTGGTGGTCGCCATGCCGAGGGTCGTGTATCGCTTGAGTTGCTCGACCGCGCGTAGCCCCCCGGCCGGCGAGCGCGACGTCCTTCAGCTCACGTCGCTCTGGAAGTCGATCCAGCGCCTCCCGGGGCGTCGGGCTTCGGCCAATCGGCGGCGATGCGATAGAGGCCGGCCGGCGCGTTCGGCGCGGCGCCTTCGCCGCCGCCCGCAGCATGGCCCTGGCGCAAAGCTTCGTCGAGGGTGAAGGCGCCGTTGGCCGCGCCCGCGACGATGACGCCCTCGACCTAGTGCTCGGCACGAGCGCGGCGAGCGCCTCGTCGTAGCGCAGCTTGCCGCGCACCTGGGCGTAGAGGTGGACGGTCGGCGTCCAGCCGCCCGAGAGCAGCAGAGCGTCGGCCGCGCGCGAATCTGGCCGCCGACCCGGACGCCCTCGACGCCCGGCGCGCCGATGACGCCTTCGACCTCGGCGCCGGCCGAGACTCTTAAGCTTCGTCGGGGGGGATCGGGTCGTGCATCAAAAATTCGACCTCGGCCCCGGCTTCGCTGAGCGCTTCGGCGACAGGAGTAGGCTTCGTCGTTGTTGGTCGCGATCGCGATGCGCCGGCCGATCATGACGCCGAACCGACGGAGATAGACGAGCGCCGCGTCGGCCGACATCACGCCCGGCCGATAGTTTCGGGATCGACGAGAGGTCATTCGATCGCCCCCCGGCGGCGACGTTCTGCTTCGGCCGGATGCACCAGGGGCTTGGGGCTCGCAGCGCCGTTCCCAGGCCCAGACCATGTGGTCGTAGACGCCGTACCGTCTTCGACGTCATGACGCGTCGCCGCTGGAACCGAAGGACGACGCGTACCTTTCCGTCAACGCGCGCCATCCGCACCTTGGCTGGTTTCGCCGCGATGGGCGAGCTGGCCCCGATGTTTTCGCGGTCGTCGAGCAGGAAAACGATCTGGCCGCTCCTGGGTATCCATTTAACCGGACTGGACGATTTGTCTCCAAGGGCGGTTCGGCGAAGGTCGCTCCAAGCAGGGCGGATGTCCGGGTGTCTCGAGCGGCTTGAGGAACAACCTTTGGGCTCTGGCTCATAACAGGTCTTGGTAACGGAGCGGTCCGTGCGCGACAAAGCTCCAGGAACCGGTAAAAAGTCGATCTGCTACGTGAGCGCCGGCGAATTGAAGCGGAACACGAACTCATCCAGGTAACTGGGCAAGTGTGCGGAATCCACCGCTCCCTGGTGGGTGCCCAGCAGCCATCGTTTGGCAAGGGACGCTATTCGATGCACGCCTGGCAGAAGTTCTCCGGGGTCCTCGCCTCGCGTTGATGCGGCCCGCTGGCTACGGCGGTCATGGATATACCCATGCTCTCCAACCACCGGTAACCCTGCCAGGCATCGGTGATGTCCGTCGCCGCCCGGCTCGACGTTATCCAACACGAAGGAGTGAAGCAATTCTGAGGAGGCATCCGCCACGGGCGCCGTTGGACGGCGCCCGAGATCCCACTCAGGCTCCAGGATCTCGATCGCGATACACGTCAGGATCTTCTTCCCTTTGGCACGGCCTCCCGAAAGTCCAGTTTCCTTGCCTCCGATGTAGGTTTCGTCCACCTCCACCTTCCCGCAAAGGCGCTCCCGATCGGGGCAAATCAGCACCGACGCAAGCGATGAAGGATATCCCACACGTCTGGTCGGGCCGATCTCCAAGGTCCGCTTCAAGCTCGCGCCGAGATCCCATCTTTGCCACTCGCAAAATACCAACAGGCTGAAAACCAAACCGTGAGTGGAGTGCGGGTCCGGTCGAAGATGGTGCCTGCTATCACTGACGTACGGCTGCCGCATCCAGTGCACTTGAACCTGCCGTCGCCAAGCCGCCATCCTTCCGAATGGCCACAGGACGGGCAGACGAAGCCGTGAGGCCATCTCAACCATTCCAGGTAGTCGAGGCAGTCCGCATCAGTCGGGAACCAAGCCCGAAACTCCCCAAGGGACTTAGGGTAGTGGATGCTGGCGAGGGGGTCGCTCCATCCACCCAGCATACGCCCAAGTCCGGTTAAATGGATATCCCTATGGCCGCTAATGGCGGCCGCGTTCGCGGCGGCGAGGCCTGCCGGGCCGCCGCCGACGACGAGTAGGTCGCAGCGCGCGTTGAACTGCGGATTGTCGGCCGGCGGGCGGTTGTCCGGGTCGATAAGTCCGAGGCCGGCAAAAGCGCGGATCGCCGGCTCGAACGTCTCCCACCGGGGCCAGATAAAGGTCTTGTAGTAGAAGCCCGAGGGCATGAAGCGGGAGAATTTGTCGATCAGCGCGGCGCGATCGTAAGCTGCGGTCGGCAAGGCGTTGACCGAACGCACGGCGAGATCGTTCTCGAGCGCTTCCGTGGTGGCGCGGAGGTTCGGCGTGGTGCGGCCCGAACGCGTCGCGTCCACGATCGCGTTGGGCTCCTCCATCCCACCAGCGCCCCAATTCCGCGCGGCCGGTGATATTTGAAGCTGCGGCCGACGACGCGGACGCCGCCCGCGAGCAGCGCCGAGGCGATGCTGTCGCCCTTCAACCCGAGGAGGGGCCTGCCGTCGAAGGTGAAGGCGAGCTCTTGGCCGCGATCGACGGCGCCGCCCTCGGGGAGACGGAAAGCGGTCACGGCGCCGCCCTCAACATTTCGCTGCGGATGACGGCGTAAGTCGCCTTGTCGCGGGTCATGGCGAACGATTCCATGCAAGTCAGATGCAGCCAGATTTCCCGGCTCGCGCCCTTCGGGTTGGCGTTGAAATAGAGATATTCCGCCCAGGCGGCGTCGCTGACCCCATCCGCCGGCTCGGGCCGGACCTTCGGCTCGCCGACATAGTGGAATTCGGTCTCGTCGCGGGGACCGCAGAACGGGCAGGGGAAGATTTGCATGGGGGCGGGGAACTCCGAGATCGAGCAGCCCCGTCCTTATGGCAGTGCGGCCTTTATGTCAGCCGGGCGATCAACGGTGGTGCCGTTCCCCGCTTACATAGCCTGACAGTGCATAGCCGCCAACGCGCCTCGCAGGAGCGACGAGATAGCGAAATTGTTCGCTCGGCCCGGGTCGGTCGCGGACGGCCAATTGACCCGTTGGCTGTTCCCGGCCGGCCCGGTACGCGTCGTTTACACCGAAAACCGCTCGTTGGCGGAACGAAAGCTCTGCGCCAGGACCGACCATTCCGGAAGCGAGCTGCCAACGCGTCAGATCGACCCAGCCGGGAGTTCCAACCGAAATCAAAAGTCCTCTATGGCGGGTGCGATTCAAAGTGATGCGGAGTAAGGTTCGGATTTGGAAACGGATGGGAATTTAACACATGACGGCCGCTACACTAAGCGACGAGGCGATTTTGGCCAGTCTCAAGGCGCACCCTGGTCTTCGCGATCCATTCGCGTCGATAATTGAGGCGATAGAGAACAGCGAGGGAAACTTCAAGGAGGCCGATGCGGTCGAGGAGCGGATCGTGGAGGAGATTGCGGCTGTTGGGGCGGGAGGCGATGCAGGGATGGGCCGAGAACCAGGTCGAAGCGACGGAACGAGAAATTCGTCGACAAGCTCAGATGCATCGCCAAGGTAAAAAAAACTCCGCTGGCATACGAAATTCGGCGAGGTCGCGGTCTTAGAGCCGCAATACCGGTTCGAGAAGAAGCGCGTTCGCCCGTTCATGCGCAGCGCGAAAGTCGTTTCTCGGGGTTGTTCAGGCCCACTACAGCGCGCGATCGTCGACTTCGCCGCGGATCAGCCTTTCGCTCTGGCGCGCGCCAAGTTGCGCGAGCACTACGGCTTCGAGATCGGAGAGAGCACGATCCAGAGGGTTACACTCGGCCATGCCGGAAACATGTTCGAAGCCGGCAAGATCTCGCTAGATTTTCCCGAAGCGCCAGGGCGTCACAAGGACATTGTTGCTGAAACCGATGGCGGCATGATCCCCATCGTGGAGCCGGACGCCCGCCAGAAGGACAAGCGCAAAGGCAAGACGCTGTCGTGGAGAGAAGCCAAGATTTCTCTCGCGCACGCCAAGGGGAGCCGGACGCCAATCTATGCCGGCGCGATCGAGGGCGGTGTCGAAACCGCCGGACGGCAACTTCTCGGATGCGCGGTTCGAGCCGGCTTCGGCCCGATTCCCGCGTTCACGCGGTCGGGGACGGAGCGGCCTGGATCGTGGGTCAGGTGGAAGCGCAATTCGGCCCACAAGGCGGCTATTTGATTGATTTTTATCATGTTTGCGAATATTTGAGCGCCGCCGTCAAGGCGATTGCGCCAGACGCCGCCGCGAAAGAGGCCTGGATGGAGGCGCAAAAGGAGGCTCTCAAGACAGGGCATTTGGAGAAGACGCTGCAGGCGCTCGCTCGTCACTTGGAGCCCCCGCAGTTGGCCGACGATCAAGCTCCCGTCCGAACTTGCCATCGCTATTTGAGCGGTCGGAAAAACCAACTCGACTATCGTGACGCCTTGGCCAGGGATCTGCCGATCGGCTCCGGAGAGATCGAAAGCGCGCATCGCTATATCGCACAGAAGCGCCTGAAGCTGCCAGGAGCTTGGTGGCGCGTCGAGCGCGCCGACGCCATGCTCGCCCTGCGCGTCACCCGTATCAACGGCGACTGGGACGCCTATTGGAGCAAGCGCGGCCAAAACAGCTCGCCCGCAAATCAAAACCGCCCCTCCCTATCACAAAAATCCGCAGCATGATTGCATCACTTTGGATCGCACCCTCTATCGGCGAGGGATTTGACAAATGCCGATAGGCTGGAATGCGACTCCAGGTCGCCCAGCCGTACCGGGAGACGAACCGTTAAGTTGAGCCGCCTGAACGTATGTGCTTGTATGCCCGGGTGAAAACTCAAGCTGCATTGAGCGCGGCGGGTGGAGGATCAAGATGAACAGGCGGCAACTCTTTCTCTCCACAGCCAAGGCGGCGCTGCTCGGCCTGTTTGGCGGATCGTCGTTCGTGCTCGGCGCGAAGGCGCAGTCGGCAGGTGCGCAGGCCCCCGCTGCGGCCAGCTGGGCGCGACAGAAATTCGCCAATTTCATCGGCCGGGTCTACGGCACGCCGGGCTCTACCACGGCGACGATCAACATCCCCGGCGACCAATTGCCGCCGCCGCCGCAGCCCTTCGGCGGCACGATCGAGCTCAACGCCGCGCAATCGAAGCCTTATTGGCCGATGCGCGTCGTGCCGCCCAAAGGTGCGCCGAACATCCTGCTCATCATGACCGACGACGTCGGCTTCGGCGCCCCCTCGACCTTCGGCGGCGTGATCCCGACCCCGACGCTCGATCGCATCGCCGCCAACGGCCTGCGCTACACCAATTTCCACTCGACATCGCTCTGCTCGCCGACCCGCGCCGCGCTGATCACCGGCCGCAATCACCATTCGGCCGGCTTCGGCGTCATCTCGGAGCAGTCGACCGGATTCCCCAGCTACAACAGCGTCATCAGCAAGGCTATCGCCGCCGTCGGGCGCATCCTGCTCGATAACGGCTATCGCACCTCGTGGTTCGGCAAGAACCATAACACGCCGACCTTCGAGGCGAGCCAGGCCGGGCCGTTCGGCCAGTGGCCGACCGGCATGGGGTTCGAGCATTTCTACGGCTTCGTCGGTGGCGACTCGAGCCAGTGGCAGCCGAACTTGTTCCGCGATACGACCCCGATCGAGCCGTTCATCGGCAACCCGCAATGGAACCCATCACGGCCATGGCGGACGACGCCGTCCACTGGATCAACCAGCTCGACGCCATCGATCCGGAAATGCCGTTCCTCTGCTACTACGTGCCCGGCGGCACGCACGCGCCGCACCATCCGACGCCGGAGTGGATTAAAAAGATCAGCGACATGCACCTCTTCGACGAGGGGTGGAACAACCTGCGCGAGACCATCTTCGAAAACCAGAAGAGGCTCGGCGTCATCCCCGCCGACGCGAAGCTCACGCCGTGGCCGCACGACATCCTCAAGAATTGGGACGAGCTCAGCGACGTCGAGAAGCGCCTCTTCATCCGCCAGGCCGACGTCTATGCCGCCTATCTCGCCTACACCGACCACGAGATCGGTCGGGTGGTCCAGGCGATCGAGGATTTGGGCAAGCTCGACAATACGCTCGTCATCTACATCAGCGGCGACAACGGCGCCTCGGCTGAGGGGACGCAGAACGGCACCTGGAACGAAATGGCCGGCTTCAACGGCGTCGAGCTGACGGCCGAGCAGTTGAAATTCGTCCTTCAGTCGGGCGTTCACGCGTTCGGCCACTGCGTACTGACTTCGGCTTCCGTCCACGACAGTCAGGTCGCCATTCCCTTGATGACCATGACCGGCGCCCGCGTCTCCTATCTCTACGATCTAATGGATGCGGCCTACGACGCCGCCGCCAACCTATCCGCACTTCGCCTATCCCTGGTCCTGGGCCTTCGCCACGCACTATAAGTGGATGAAGCAGATCCCGTCCTTCTTCGGCGGCACGCGCCAGGGAATGGCGATCTCGTGGCCGGCGCGGATCACGGACAAGGGCGGAACGCGCTGGCAGTTCCACCACGTGATCGACATCGTGCCGACCATTCTGGAGGCCACCGGAATCCCGGCGCCCAACTTCGTCGACGGCGTTGAGCAGCGGCCGATCGAGGGCGTCAGCATGGCCTACACCTTCGACAAGGAGAACGCCGGCGCGCCCTCGACGCACAAGACGCAGTATTTCGAAATGGCGGGCGTGCAGGGGCTCTACGACGACGGGTGGATGCTGAGCGCGGTGCCGACGAGGCCGCCCTGGAACTTGGCAATCGGCGGCGTCAATCTCGACCCGGCGAGTTCCTTCAAGTTCGAGCTTTACGACCTGCGCAAGGACTGGACGCAATTCCAGGACGTCGCCGCCGACAACCCGAAGAAATTGAAGGAGATGACGGATCTGATGTTCGGCGAGTTCGCCAGGTATCAGGTGCTGCCGCTCGATGCGTCGTTCGTCACGCGGGTCGTCGAGCCGCGTCCCGGCCTCGCCGCGGGCCGCAAGGTGTTCACCTATTCCGGCGAACCGGTGACCGGCATCGTGGACAACGCGGCGCCAAGTCTCCTGAACACGTCCTACACCATCACCGCCGAAATCGACGTGCCGCAGGGCGGGGCCGAAGGCAACATCGTCTCCGACGGCGGACGGATGGGCGGCTACGGGCTCTACCTGGTCAAAGGCAAGCCAGTATTCACCTGGAACCTGCTCGACCTCAAGCGGGTGAAGTGGCAGGGCGACCTGCCGCTCGCGCCCGGCAAGCACACGCTCGATTTCGACTTCAAATACGACGGGTTGGGCTTTGAGACGCTGGCCTTCAACTCCCCGAGCGGCATCGGACGCTCTGGAACCGGGACTTTCAAGATCGACGGCGCGGTCGTTTCGACCCAGACGCTTGAGCGAACGATCCCATTCTCCTGCCAATCGACGAGACGTTCGACATCGGCTCGAAGACCGGCACGCCGATCGACGACGCCGACTACCAGACCCCGTTCAAGTTCGCGGGCAAGATCGACAAGCTGACGATCACGCTCGCGCCTCCGGTGTTGAGCGAGGAAGACCTGAAGAAACTCGAAGCCGGCTATCGCGCCATGCAGGACGCGAACTGAGCGGCGATGGCGGATCAAGGCGCGGCCGTGTCTCTTGCGGGGCGGTCGGGTGGTCCCTTTGACCCGACTACGGGCCGAAGCCGCCGGCTGGCAAAGAATCGAATTGAGTGCAAACGATCCCTGGGCAGACGTGGAATACCCTCCTGGCTCTACGGCCTTGCCGTGCTCGCCGACAACGGTGCAATGACCGGCCTTCGCCCCCCGCGACCGCCCATTGGGGTTCCGGATGAATGCGTGCTCCGGGCGGACTCTGCGCCTACAGGCTCGGCCGTAAACGCGCGCAATGCGCGCCAGACCCGCCGTTCGGCCAAAGCTCACTTTCCGCCCAAACTGGAAGTTCCTGTCGGCCTTCAGCTTGCGGTTCTGGCGCGATTGGGCCGGTCGTCGCTCGGGCTGCCAGCTGACCTTCCGAGTTGATTGCTTACGGTTGAAGGCGCAGGTTGGCGGTCCCCGAGTCGAGGGCAGGGTCCGGAAGAACAATATCAAGTTGAGCATGTTACTTCGACAGCCCCTCGCTGATAGGCGAGCCGACCTAATTCCGTACGCTACTTGGCCATAGATATGGTCTGGTCTGTCGGCGGGTTCCGACCGGGGGTCGCTCGTTCGGATACAACCTCACGGCGCCGCGCTGCGCCGCGTCGGTTCCGCCGCCAGTTATTCCCCGAAGCTCGATAACCCGTCCCGACCGGATGGTTCCGTGGTACACGAGACGGCATGAAGCGTGACGAGATCATAAGGACGTTGAAGGAACGCGAGGTCGACTTGCGGGCGCATGGCGTCAGGCATGCGGCCTTGTTCGGGTCCATGGCCCGCAACGAACAGCGGCCAGACAGCGACATCGATTTTCTGGTTGACCTCGACCCCACAATTGTCGTGACGATGTTCGACTATGCGGGTTTGAAAGATTACGTCGCAAGCTTGTTTCCAGGCCCGGTTGATGTGATCGACAGGGAAGCCTTGAAGCCCCGCCTCCGGCCCCATGCGGCGGCTGACGCGATCTATGCTTTCTGACATCGAACGCGACGCGTTGGAGGACATACGCGACAACATTGCCCGAGCGATGCGCTTTGTTGATGGCTTCGACCTTGATGGTTTCCTTGGCGACGATAAGACCTTCTACGCCGCGACGCGCTGCCTCGAAATCATTTCCGAAGCGTCGCGGCGGTTGACGCCTGCCTTCAAGGCACGGTTTCCGGA
Organism: uncultured Alphaproteobacteria bacterium; assembly: GCA_963768555.1. Lineage (GTDB taxonomy): Bacteria > Pseudomonadota > Alphaproteobacteria > Rhizobiales > Beijerinckiaceae > Roseiarcus. The sequence continues at coordinate 42,338 of CAVYIZ010000062.1, read as the reverse complement.
AATCCCTTGGAAAGACGTAGCCGGCTCCGGCAACATCTACCGGCATAACTACGAGAACGTTCAAGAGCTGCGAGTCTGGAAAACGATCCACGAAGCCTTGCCTGCGCTTCGCGCCGTCGTGGACGCGGAGCTGCACGAGTGATCTACGTATAACGGATTGATAGCTCCTTCTGTGACGAGCGCACATCCTTCGCTTGCCGGACGTTCGACGAAGTTGCGCGGGACAAAATCCGCCTGATGGCCGACAGGCTTAAGGCGATGCAGTCCGCGTTCTCTGCTATGGAGCGGGAGCTGCACGCCGCCGCGGCGCAAGCCCCCCGGCTCGGCGGAAGCGATCCAGGACTCCGGGCGCTTCCCTCCCTGCGATCACGGCGGCGGCTCTAGCCGATGGCGTCATGCTCTGAGAGCAGGATCAGTTCGAAGCTCGATTGGAGCCCGTCATGTATCGGCGGCCCCGTTCTCATGGGGTTTTGAAAACTTTCACGTTCCGAATACAAAATTGTTTTCATAAACAGAAATTAGTGCTATGTTTATTCCGTGCCTATCCGGTTAACGCCCACACCTACTATATCTTGAGTTCGGCCGACGCGCGGCGCTATCCGGTTGACACCCACAGATAGGCGCCGCGCCAATCTGCCATTCCCGGAATTGCTCCCCGTGTTCCAGGGGCTTTTTCCTGATGATGCGGCCTGTGCCTCCTACCTGGAAAAGTCCCGTTGGAGCGAGGGGTTCGTCTGCCCTCACTGCGGGTCTGTTCGGGGAACCGTTCCGCTTTGAAAATCGTCCCGGCGTTTTGCGATGCCGCCATTGCCGTCGCAACACGGGATTGACCGTGGGAATCGTGATGGAGCGCAGCCATACGCCGCTGAGCGTTTGGTTCTGGGCGGCTTATCTGGTTGCCAGCCAGACGCAGGGCATGTCGGCGGTGCAGTTTCAGCGGCAGCTTGGGCTGACGCGATATGAGACCGCCTTCGGCATTCTGCACAAGCTCCGCGCGGGCATGGTGCGACCCGATCAGGACCGGATTGGCGGCAGGGCCGGAGAGCATGTTGAGGTGGACGAAGCCTATGTTGGAGGCCGGACTCGTGGCGAAGGCCGTGGCGTCCACCACAAGACGCTGGTGACGGCTGCCGTCGAGGTCCGCCACCGGGAGCCGGGCACTGCGCAGGACAAGCGGAAGGATGGTCGCTATGCCGGTCGCGTCCGGCTGTCCATCGCTGACGACCGCAGCGCCGAATTGCTGGCCAGATTTGTCGAGAGTGCCGTCATGCCGGGGACGCTGGTCATCACCGACGACTGGAGCGGCTATGCCAGCCTGCGCAAGCGGGGCTACGACCACCACGCGATTGCCGAATGCGGCGACCCGAGGTGGCCGAGGAGTTCCTGCCGATCTGCCATCTCGTCTTCTCGAATTCTGAAGACGTGGCTGAACGGCATCCACCACGGCGTCAGCGCCAAGCATCTGCAAGCCTATCTCAACGAGTTCACTTTCCGGTTCAACCGCCGCTTCTACCCGTTCAACGCCTTCCGCTCTCTGCTCGGTGTCGCGGGTGGCGTCGAGTTACCAACCTTTGCAGAACTCTATTCGGGCGATTGGATGCATCCTACATGTAGTGGGTATGGGCGTTAACCGGATAGGCACGGTTTATTCTTTGGAAGCCTTCGGGGCTCAGTCCCCGGGGGCGGAGAGAGGGGACCGGGGGGAGGGGGTCGTGCAGTTTCGATGCAACCCATTGAAAGAGCTTGTTTTGAAAAAGGAAATGAAAGGAGATGAAAGGAGTTTCACGGTTTCACCCGCCTGTTTCCGGCGCATCGCCGCGTCCAAAATCGTTTTCGAAAATCACGACTCTCGGCGTCGCAGGACAAGGATTCGCGGGCTTGCAGACTGAGCGCGCCACTGGCCCGACGGCCGTTCGACCCGAGCATCATGCCCTAATGGGCGATGCCGGAGCCGGCGGCCTCGTCGATGAGGCGTCCCGCGGCGAAACGGTCGAGGTCGAAAGGACGGCTGATCGGGTGATGCGAGCCGGTCGCCATCAGATGCGCGAGCAGCGTGCCGCCGGCCGGAATCGCCTTGAACCCTCCGGTGCCCCAGCCGCAATTGAGGAAGATTCCGGGCGTCGGCGACGGGCCGATGATCGGCGAGGAATCCGGGCACGACGTCGACGATTCCGCCCCATTGCCGCATCAGCTTGAGCTGACCGAAGGCGGGGAACATTTCGGTCAAGCCGGAGACGACATTCGCCTGCATCGGCGGATTGCCGCGCTGGCCGTAGGAGGGAACGCGGTCGAGGCCGCCGCCGAACACGATCTCGCCCTTGTCCGACTGACTTGCATAGACGCCCGTCCCCAACTGCAGAAGGACGATGTCGAGGCACGGCTTGACCGGCTCGCTGACCATCGCCTGCAGGGCGTAGGAATGGATCGGCAGTCTTACGCCCGCCTTCGCCATCAGTTGTGATGAATGGCCGGCGACGGCGAGGCCCACCGCCTCGGCGTGGATTTCGCCCTTGGTCGTCTCCACGCCGGCGCAGACGCCGTTCTGCATGACGAATCCGGTGACCTCGCAGTTCTCGACGATGTCCACTCCGAGGCTATCAGCCGCGCGGGCAAAACCCCAGGCGACCGCGTCGTGACGCGCCGTGCCGCCTCTCCGCTGCCACACGCCGCCGTTCGGGAGATAGCGCGAGTTGAGCGACTGCGACATCAGCGGCAGGCGCTTGCGGATCTCGTCGGGCCCCCAGAGCTCGGCGTCGACGCCGTTGAGCTGCATAGCGTTGGCGAGCCGGGCGGCGATTTCGAGCTGGGCCGGGGTGTGCGAAACATTGAGAATTCCGCGCTGGCTCAGCATCACGTTGAAGTTGAGCTCGCGCGACAGGCCCTCGTAGAGCCTCAGCGCGAGGTCGTACAGCGCAACGGACTCGGGATAGAAATAGTTCGAGCGCACGATCGTCGTGTTGCGCCCGGTATTGCCGCCGCCGAGCCAGCCTTTTTCGATGACGGCCACACGCGTGCGGCCGTGGTTCTTCGCCAGATAATAGGCGGTCGCGAGCCCGTGTCCGCCTCCGCCGACTACGACGAAATCGTAGGCCGGCTTCGGCTTCGCCTTGCGCCACGCCTGCGTCCAGCCCGTGTTGCCGCCGAGGCCCTCGCGCAGAATGGTCAATGCGGAATAGCGCGGGCTCATGATCGGCCGAACGTGGCCAGGTCCGGCTCGCCCCCGTGACGCATCGCGTAGGCGCGGAACGAGGCGAGATCCTCCTCGCGCGGGGCCACGCCGCTGAAGGTTTTGAGATAGTGCGGCGTCAGCTTCAGGCGGGCCTCCATCGACTCCTTGAGGTCGAGAGCGTAGTAGCCGATCTGCATGAAATAGAGAACGCGCGCGCGCGTGAGCGCGTCTTCGGAAGGATAGCCGTGCCGTTCGAACATGGCTCGGATCGCCGCGGTACGCTCGCCGTCCGAACGATCGAGCGCCGTGCGGACCTTCTCCGATCGGCGCGCCCATTCCCGCACCGCGAAATCGAGCCTCGGGCTGAACAGCTCCGGGTCGACCCAGCAGCGGAAGACGTTGCAGATCGCTTCGTTGATCGAACCGGCTTGTACCTCGCATTGCCGCACGATCGAGCGCGTATTCAGGTTTTCCCAGCGTTGCAGCAACTCGTCGAGCAGTTCCTCGCGGTTCGTGAAATACCAGTAGAAGCTCGACCGCGACACGCGAAGTCTTTCGCTGAGGTCGAGGACCGTCACCGCGGCCGCCCCATGGCGCGCGAACACGCTCAGCGCGAGGCCGAGCCAGTCCTCGCGCGTCGCCTTGACATTGCTGGGCGGCGCCTGCCTCACGGCCGCGCGCGAGCTTTGCGACGGCGCGGCGGCGGTCGTCATGCGCGCATCGCCTTGCCGGCGGGATCGTAAGGCGAGGGCGGAATGACGCGAGCCTTTCGCTCGACCCCGACGATGTGAACCGTAAGCTCGCTCCCGACGCTTGCGGCCTCCGGGACGATCAGCGCCATCGCCAGGCTCTTGCCGACAGTGTGCCCATAGCCGCCCGAGGTGACGAACCCGACCCTGCTTCCGTCGCGCCAGACGGGCTCGTAACCGGAGGCGTCGGCGTCGAGGGCGTCGACCTCCAGCGTGACCAGCCGATGCGACGGGGCCGGGCCGTCGCGCTCGGCGAGCGCCCCCTTGCGGCCGACGAAATCGCCCTTGTCCCAGGCGATCCAGCGGTCCATGCCGGTCATCCGGGGCGTATAGGCCTGGGTGAATTCGGCCAACCAGACGCCGAAGCTCTTTTCGAGCCTCAGCGCCAGAAGCGCGTTGTAGCCGTATTCCTTGAGCCGAGATCCGCGCCCGCCGCGAGCAGGGTCTGGCGCAGCGGGCCATGCTCGAGCGCTGGGCAATTGATCTCGTATCCGAGCTCGCCCGTGACCGACAGGCGGGCGACCTTCGCCCGAATGAGGCCGATGTCCAGGACAGTCGCCCCCATGAACGGCAGCGTCGCCTTGGAGACGTCCTGGTGGGTCACTCGCTCCAATAGAGCGCGCGACTTCGGTCCCGAAAGCGAGAAGCCGATCACGTCGTCGGAAATGTCGCGCACATATGCGCCTTCGCGCGCGTGGTCGACGAACCAGCGCATATGCCATTGGCGAAGGTAGTAGGAGCCTTCGATCCAGAAGGTTCCGTCGCCCCAATTGATGACGGTGAGGTCGCCCTTGAGCTTGCCCGTCTCGGACAGCATCGGAGCGAGCTTTGCGCGTCCGGGCTTCGGCATGCGCGCCGCCATCAGCCAGTCGAGCCAACGCTCGGCCTCCGGCCCCGTCACCTCGTAGCGCGAGAACGGCGCAATATCGAGGAGCCCCACGCCCCCCCGCACGGCGCGGCACTCCGCGCCGACGATGTCGAAGGCGTTCGAACGCTTCAGCGTCGGCTTTTCCTTGAACCCAGGCGGGCCGAAGTAGAGCGGGATCTCCAGGCCCCAGGAATTCCCCCACTGGCAGCCCGCGGCCGACATGGCGTCGTAGGCCGGCGTCGTCTTCAACGGGCGTCCCGCAGGCAGCTGCTCGTTGGGGTAGGTCATGACGAACCTGCGCGCGTAGAACTCGCCGGTCGTCTGCCTGATATATTCCCGGTTGGACGTGTAGGCGCCGTAGCGGGCGATGTCGAGGCCGTAGACGTCCTCGGTCGTCTCCCCCCGGATCATCCACTCGGCGAGCGCCTTGCCGACGCCGCCGCCCTGCAGGAACCCGGCCATCACGCCGCAGGCGAGCCAGTATCCCGGCTTGCCCGCGATCGGCCCGACGAGCGGGTTCCCGTCGGGAGAAAATGTGAAAGCGCCGTTGACCCACTTGCGGATGCCAGCCTTCTGCAACACCGGATATCGGCGATAGACGAGTTCGAGCTCCTCCGAGATGCGGTCGATGTTCTCCTGGAGCAGCTCGACGCCGTAATCCCATGGCGCGCCGTCCATTGACCAGTGCTGCGGCTGAGTCTCGTAGATCCCGACCAGCATCCCCTTCTGGTCCTGGCGCATGTAGGTGTAGCCCTCGAGGTCGACGACCATCGGCATTTCGGTCTTCAGCGCCGCGACTTCGGGGATCGGCTCCGTGATGAGGTAATGGTGCTCGAGCGGGGACGCCGGCAGATCGAGGCCGACCATCCGGCCGACCTGTTTCGCCCAGAGGCCTGCGGCGTTGACCACATGTTCGGCGTTGATCGTTCCGTTCTCGGTCACGACGTTCCAGGTCCGGTCGGGCCGGTGGTTCAGTTCCAAGACCCTGTTGTGCTCGATCACCGTCGCGCCGCGCTTCTTCGCCGCGCCGGCATAGGCCCAGACCGTGCCGGTCGTGTCGACGTAGCCTTCGCGGTCGGCCCACATGCCCCCGAGAACGCCCTCGACGCTGATGATCGGGCAGCGCGCTTGGATCTCCTCGGGCGCCAAGAGGCGCACGTCCTCGATGCCGATCGCCTGGAAGCGGCGGTAGGAGGACTGCAGCCACTCCCACCGTTCCGGCGCGGACGCGACGTGAATTCCGCCGGTCATGTGCATGCCGATCGACTGACCGGACTCGGCTTCGACTTCCTTCAGGAGGTCGATCGTATAGGCCTGCAGGATCGCCATATTCGGGTTGGCGTTGAGCGCGTGGAAACCGCCCGCGGCATGCCAGGACGACCCCGCGGTAAGGATGGAGCGCTCCACCAGCGCGACGTCGGTCCAGCCGAATTTCGCAAGATGGTAAAGAACCGAAGCTCCCACGACGCCGCCGCCGATCACGACGACCCGATAGTGCGACTTCATGCGTCCCCCAAGGTTTTCCACCGTCGGTCGTAACGGTAGCGAACGCGGCCGAAAAGTCTAGACACTCCTGTCCAGGCCCGAGCTTCTCTGCACTTTTCTTCGAGGTGTGTCTCCTGTCTCCTGTCGCCATGCGGCGAACTTGGGTATGGATGAGTCGTCCCTAGCGGCGGAGGGACGACCGCGGGTTTGAGGAGTGGTTTTGCTGCCGAAATATCGAGGCATTGTCGCGTTCGCCGCCCGCAGCGGGTCGTCGTTCGCGGCGCACGGCCGGGGGAGTTCAATTTACCCCCATTTGATATTACACCGGTCGCGAGCAACTTCGACGTTGGGGCGATCGCGCTGCTGGGAGGGGTGACTGCAACTGGATTGGAAGACGGCCTGTTCCCGGGCGACGTCGAGGATTGGCGCGCCCTCTTGCGCCGCCTGGAGGTGAGAGCGTGCGCGCGCTTCGGAGCGATACGGTGAAATAATTCGAAGCGCCGGCCTGACGCTCGGAGGTTTGATGTTGCTTGGCGGCGCGAGCGCCGTCCATGCCGACGACCTCTATGCGTCCGACGCGCCTTCGGCCATGTCGATCGCCCCCGCAATGTACGGCGTCTTTTCCGGTCCCGGAGAACTGGAGCGATCTGCCGGTGCAGCTGAAGTTCTCGGAGAGCGTCGGGTACAACAGCAATGTTTTGGGCACTCCCAGCAATGGTGCGGCGCTCGGTTTCGGCGGTCCGATCGGCACTCTCTATTCGATCTCGACCGTTGGTGTCTCGACGAAAGCCTATTGGGAGGGTCAGCAATTCTTTGCCGACGGCTCGATCGGGATGTACCGATATTTGGCCGATGGCGAGCTTGAACACACTGGCGAACTCGCTCGACGCAGGCGTCAATTGGACATACGGCTCGAAGTGCTCCGGCAAATTGATCGGCTCTGAAGAGACCTCGCCCTCGTAACCCGTCACGCAGATCGGATTCAACGTCAATTGAACATCTCGACGACGACCGCCTTCAACGAGACGGCCAATTGTCTCGTTCAGGCAATATGCCTTCTTCTGAACAGCGGCGTGACCAGTGTGACGCAACACAGCGGCGGTGGATCAATTCAACAATTATCAGAGCGAGTTCATCGCAGCCGGAATAAACTACAGCGTCTCGGCAGACCAACAGCCTGCAGTTCTTGGCCACCGTCACAGGGACGAACTACACAGGTCGACCGATCGTTCTGAGCAGCCAGGGCTTGCTCAGCAACATCACCGAAGACCAAGTCAATCTGACCTATACCAAGAATTTCAGCCCGAATCTCGCGCTTACCGCGTCATACGGCCTGGTCGGCGTCCGCAACGGGTCCTTCACCCTGAACCCGGCTTCGGGATGGGAGCCGATATATTCTGCCTCCATGACGTGGACGGCGACGCCGAAACTCGGCCTGACGGCGTCGGCCTCGAAGACCGTCGCGCCGCCGACGTCGATCCTCGCCAACCTGCAGGTTACGGAAAGCGCTAATCTGGGCCTGACCTATAGCCTGACCCCGAAACTGCTCCTCGCCGCGGGTGTGAGCGCCTCATACTCGAGCGGCGCTACCACTGCGCTCGCCAGCGGCTCGAGTATCAATCCTACTTTTTCAACGTTCACTGCGCCTCTGCACGATTATAGCGCAAACGCGAGCATAAACTACACCATAACTCCATTCATCACGGCGAACCTGAGTTATACGTATACCAAAAGCGTGCAGGCGAACCTCGTGACGCCCACCAGCGTGGTCTTGCTTGCTTTGACCTTCGCCCCGTATTGAGACTCCGAAGCTGGAGCGTGGAACGATGCAAAAGAGAATGGGAAAGATACGAAGCTGGTTAATCCGCCTCGCCGTGGTCGCACTCGGGGCGTCGCTCAGCCTCGCCGCGAACGCCCAGGGCGGCCGCGTTCTGACGAAAAACGACGTGGTCGCGATCAAGGTCGTCGGCCAGCCGGACATGGATACGACCACCCGCGTCGAAACCGACGGCACCGTGAATTTTCCCTACGTCGGTCGAATCAAAGCCGCCGGCCTGACGCAAGATCAGCTGGCGCACGCCATCGAACGGCGGCTCGCGGAGCGCCAGATCGTCACCGAGCCGCATGTGCTCGTCGAAGTCACGGGGTTCGGCGCGCAGGTCAGCGTCCAGGGTCAGGTTGGGGCGCCCGGAGCGTACACGATCGACCGGACGACGAACCTTGCGCAGATCCTGGCCCGGGCCGGCGGCTTGAGGGATACCGGCGGAATGGTCATCGTGCGGCATGGCGCGACGGTCCGGCGCTACTACGGCAAGGATCTCGTCGACGGAAGGATCAATCCGGATCGCATCCTTGTTCAGAACAACGATGAGATCTATGTCGATCTCGTCCCCTTCTATTACGTCTACGGCTACGTTGGCCATACCGGCCAGTTTCCTCTGACCCAAGCGTTGACCGTCCAGCAGGCGATCGCGATTGCGGGCGGACTGGCGACGCTTGGGACCGACTCTCGGATGAAGATCAAACGGAAGCAGGCGGACGGGCAGACCGAGGAGATGCCCGCCTCGCTCGACGATGAAGTGGAGCCTAACGACACGATCGTCGTCAACGAACGGCTGTTTTGACGGTGAACACGTGTCAGCTTAAAATAAGGAATTGGGGTTGACTGTTGTCGGAAGCGTCGGCTGCCGACCCTGCGGGGTGATTTTGGGAAAGCTCGAGCAGATGAACATCAATCCAAATCGCCCTGCGGAATTGGAAGTCGTCGCGGTTGACGCGGCGAGAGACCCGATCGAGCAGCAGATCCTCGCCGCCGGCAATCTGAGCGAGGCCCAGGTGGAGGCCATTCGGGGCTTCCAGCGCCGCAAAGGCCTGACCTTCGGCGAGGCCGCCATTACGTTGGGCCTCGTGCGGCGGGACAGCCTGTTTCTGGCCTTGTCGAAGCGCTACAATTACCCGGTGCTGAATTTCGGGGCCGACGAGCGGCGCGTTTCGCGCGAGCTCGTGGTCGGTTATCAACCATTCAGCGCAGGGGCGGAAGCCTTCAGGTCCGTTCGCTCGGCGCTCGCGACCGGGGCGCTTTCGCAGGGCAAGAACGCTTTCGCCGTCATCGGACCGCATTCGGCGGTGGGCGCGAGCTATTTCGCCGCCAATCTCGCGCTGTCGTTCGCGCAGATGGCGGTGCCGACCCTTCTCGTGGACGCAAACCTCAGGAAGCCCAGGCTCGCCTCGCTGTTCGGGGTCGACGCGAAAACCGAAGGCCTGGTCGAGGCTCTGACCCATGGCGACGCCAACCGGCCGCCGGTCGCCCTCGACGTGGTGCCGGGGCTTTCGCTGCTGGTCGCCGGGGCGACCGCGCCACATCCGCAGGAGCTCCTGAGCTCCAAGGAATTCCTGAACCTTTCACAGAGCGCGCAGCGCAATTATGGCGTCGTGATCTACGACACCCCGCCGGCGCTCGAAAGCGCGGACGCCTATGTCGTCGCTTCGCGCGTCGGCGCCGCGATCATCGTCGCTCGCCGCCACCGAACCAAGGTCAAGAACATCAAGGTGATCTCGCACGCCCTCCAGGGCTTCCAGTGCGAAATCGCCGGAACCGTGCTCTGCCGGTTCTAAAGTTCGCGCTGCGCCGGCGGGGACGCCGTCTCCGTCGCGAGCTCCCGGCTCCAGTCGTCCTGATCGACGAGGCAGCCTGCATCCGTTGCCGTGATCTGACGGCCGTCGAAGCCGTGGTTCATCCGCTCCCCCTTGGGTTTATGACCCGCTCTCGGCTTGGGCGGCTAGCCCGCGAGCTTGCGCAGATAGTCCCAGCTGTAGAGGCCGGTGTCGTGGCCGTCGTCGAACACGATCTTGATCGCGTAGTTGCCGATCGGCTGGACGTCGACGATGGCGACGTTCTCCTTGCCGGTGAGGATCCGCTTCTGGCTCGGCGAATGACCCTGGACCTCGGCGCTCGGGCTTTCGACGCGAAGGCGCTCGGCGGTCAGGCGGACGGTCTCGCCGTCGTCGAACACGACCTCGAGCGTCCGCCCCTTGTCCGTCACGGTGATGTCTGTCGGCCAGGCCATGCGCGCCCTCCGGGGTCAACCGATGCGGATTCGCGGCGCGGGCTTGGCGCCCGGAGCGCCGGCCTCGAGCGTCTGCGCCACGCGCCGCGCGATCTCGAGGAACGCGCCGGCGTGGCCGCCGTCGGGAAGGCTCGCCACGACCGGGCGCCCGTCGTCGGAATTGGCGCGGATGGCGATGTCGAGCGGCACCTCGCCGAGGAACGGAACGCCGAGCCTATCGGCCTCCCGTTGTGCGCCGGCGTGCGAGAAGACGTCGGTTCGTCCGCCGCAATGCGGGCAGATGAAATAGCTCATGTTCTCGACGACGCCGATCAGCGGCACATGCGTCTGATTGAACATCGCGATGCCGCGCCGCGCGTCGATCAAAGCCAGATCCTGCGGCGTCGAGACGATCACCGCGCCCGACAACGGCACGTTCTGCGCCATGGTGAGCTGGGTGTCGCCGGTGCCCGGCGGCATGTCGACGACCAGCACGTCGAGTTCGCCCCAGACGACATCGCGCAGGAGCTGGTTCAGCGCCGACATCACCATCGGCCCGCGCCAGATCACCGGCGCGCCCTCCTCGATGAGGAAGCCGATCGACATCACCTTGACGCCGTAGGCTTCCAACGGGACGAGCTTCTGGCCGTCGGGCGCGAGCTCGGGCTTGGCCGTGATGCCGAACAGTTTTGGCATCGAGGGGCCGAACAGGTCGGCGTCGAGCACGCCGACCTTGAGGCCGAGCATGGCGAGGCCGACGGCGAGATTGCAGGCGACCGTCGACTTGCCGACGCCGCCCTTGCCGGACGCGACCGCGATGATGTGCCTGACGCCGGGGATTGGCGCGGTCGAGCGGCGCGCCGTGGCCCGGCTGGCGCTGATGGCCGTCGCCGTGCGCATGCGCAGGACCGGGGCGCGCCGCCGATCTCGCGGGCGGCCTCGGCGGTCAGGGTCACGACCGCGCTCGTCACCCCGGGGGCCGCCTTGATCGCGGCTTCGGCCCTGGCGCGCATCGGCTCCAGCGCTTTGGCCTTGTCGGGGTCGACGACGATGGCGAGGAAGACCTTGCCGTCCCGGATGGTGAGGCCGGAAATGGCGCCGGAATTCCGGCAGCGGCGTCTTTCCGTCGGGGCCGGGAACTTTCCCCAGCGCCGCCATCACCTCGTCGCGAGACGCCATCTTGCCGCTCCCATCCGCGCGCCGGGGAACGATGCCTCGGGGCAGGGCCTTTAGATAGGCAATTCGCCGGGCGACGGAAAGGGTGGCTTGGTGAAGATATGCAAATATCCGCATGTTTTGTCGGCTGCCCCAATCGAACTTCCCGGCGGCCAGCCTTCCGCCCGCGGCGAGGCCTCAGGCGGCGGGGCCGTCTGCGGGTCAAGGCGTGTCCAGATGGCGGAGCGCCTCGTGCGCGGGTTCGCTCGGCGCCCGGATGAACCCCGTGAGCGGCCGGTCGAAGTCGAGGATGAAGAAGATCGCCGAGGCGAAGGAGAGCGCGCAGAGCACGATCGTCGCATAGACGACGGCGTTGCGCGGCGCGGTCAGGCCGAACACGCCGAACACGATCGCGAGCCACAGCGTCATGGCGACGAGCAGCGGCCATGGAGATCGTGGCGTGAGCCGTCTCGATCGCGAGGCGCCGCTGCTGCAGGAGCTCGGTCGACTGCGTCTGCAGGAGATTGGCGAGGCCGGCGTGGAACGGGTCGGTGGGCTCGAGCTTGCGGATCGCGGTGTCGACCTCGATCAAGAGATTGCCGAGCGGCGCCCGTTCGACGCCCTCGGGCGCGTCGGGGTAGACCGGATAGACCCCGTAGGGGCGCGGCTCGTCGCGCCAGGTGTCGGCGATCGCGCCGGCGAGATAGGCGCGCAGGTTCGCCCTGATCGGCGCCGTCTCGTCGCCGTACTGGCGCAGCCGCCGGTCGAGCTCGGTGATCGAGCCGGCAAGAGTCCTCAGGCGACTGTCGAACGCGTCGTAGGAAGACTTCACGTCGGAGGGGAGGAGGCCGAGCACGAGGGCGGTGAAGGTGACGAGAATGGAGATGACGAGCCACACGTGGTCGACCGTCTCGCGGCTCTTCTGCCGCTCGCCGAGCAGCCCATGCAAAACCATGCCGATCGTGCTCGCCCCGAGGAGGGCGGCGACGACGCAGAGCAGGACTCCGTGATACGGCATGCGGGCAATTTCGCCGGACGCCGCGAGGTTGGCAAGGCGGCGACGGAGTTCGCTGCCGGCGCGGCGGGCGCTATTCGCGGCCGCGGTGGATGCGGTGCAGGAGGCCGTCGAGGCAGCCCTCGAAGACGATGTAGCAGGCGAGGGCGAGATAGCCCCAGGCGGTCAGCTCGATGAACTGCAGGATGCCGCCGTCGAAGGCGGCCATTGCCCCGTAGCTCGCGATGAGATTGAAATTGGCCTGAAACAGATAGAGCAGGTTGAACGAGCAGAGCGCCAAGCCGCCCGCGGCGACGCCCATGGCAAGGAACGCCAGCCAGGCGGGCCCGTGAAACAGGCGGTTGAGAAGCTTCAGCAGCATGGCTCGTGCTCCCCCGGGAGCTTCGTCCGTCATCCAATGGATGGCTTCCCTTCGCTCGCCATGCGGTCTTTGTTTCTCTTGAATGCGTCCTGCCCCCTCCACCACGCTTCGCGTGGTCCCCCTCCCCCGCTTCGCAGTCGCTTCGCAGGGGAGGATAGGGCGGCGATTTTCCTCCCCCGCTTGCGGGGGAGGGGGACAGGCCGAAGGCCGGTGGAGGGGGCCCGCGTGCTTTGCGGGATGACGGCCTTGCCGCTACCCGCTGTTCCTCAGTCCGGCCGAGACGCCATTGATCGTCAGCTGGATCCCCGTCAGCACCTTCTCGCTCGTCAAATGGCCGCGGTGAAGCCTCAAAAGTTCGACCTGCACGTGGTTCAGCGGGTCGAGATAGGGGAAGCGGTTGCGGATCGAGCGGTCGAGCAGCGGGTTGCTCTCGAGCAGGCGCGACTGCTGCATGATCGCGTTCAGCGCCTCGACCGAGTTGCGCCATTCGAGCGAGATGCGGGCGAAGATCTTCTCCCTCAGGCCACGTCGTCGACGAGGCGCGCGTAGCGCGAGGCGATGGCGAGGCTCGACTTCGACATGCACCATGTCCATGTTGGAGAGCAGCGTGCGGAAGAACGGCCAGCGCTGATACATCTGTCTCAGCGCTTCGAGCCCGTCCTGCGGATGCCTTTCGACATAGCCCTTGACCGCCGAGCCGAAGCCGAACCAGCCGGGCAGCATGAGCCGGCATTGCGACCAGGAGAACACCCAGGGGATGGCGCGAAGGTCCGAGATCGCCGTCGTCTTCCTGCGCGAGGCGGGACGCGAGCCGATGTTGAGGCTGGCGATCTCGGTGATGACCGTCGAGGCCCAGAAATAGCGCTCGAACCCTTCCGTGTCGTAGACGAGGCCGCGATAGGCGGCGTAGGCGCTCTTCGATAGTTCCTCCATCGTCTCGAGGAAGGCGGGGTCGGGGGCGGGGCTTTCGTCCTGCAGGAGCGTCGCTTCGAGCGTTGCCGAGACCAGCGTCTCCAGATTGCGCCGGCCGACGTCGGGGTTGGAATATTTGCTGGAAATGATCTCGCCCTGCTCGGTGATGCGGATCTGCCCCTGCACCGCGCCGCCGGGCTGGGCGAGGATCGCGTCGTAGCTCGGGCCGCCGCCGCGCCCGACCGAGCCGCCGCGGCCATGGAAGAGGCGGATGCGCACGCCGTGGCGGCGGAACACTTCCACCAGGCCGATCTCCGCCTTGTAGAGCTCCCAGCCCGAGGTGACGAAGCCGCCGTCCTTGTTGGAGTTGGAATAGCCGAGCATCACCTCCTGCTCGCCGCCGAGCGAATCGACGAGCTTGCGGTATTCGGGGATCGCGAGCAGCGCGTCCATCACGCCGACGCAGGCGCGCAGATCGTCGATCGTCTCGAACAGCGGCACGACATAGAGCGCGGCCGAGCCGTCCGCCGCGACGAGTCCGACCTCCTTGAGGATCAGCGCGAGCTCGAGCATGTCGGAAACGCTGTCGGTCTTGGAGATGATCGAGGTCTTGATCGCGCCGGGGCCATAGGTCTTGCGAATGGCGGCCGCGGCCCGGAACACGCCGAGTTCGCCGGCCGTCTCCTCGCTGTAGGCGATGAAGGGCGAGACGAGCGGCCGCGGCGAGCAGAGCTCGCGCCGCAGGAGCTCGACGCGCTCGGCCTCGCTCATCGCCCGATAGTCGAGGCCGGGCGAGGCGGCGGCCAGAATTTCCGCCACCGTGCGCTCGTGCACGTCGGAATTCTGCCGGAGGTCGATCGGCGCGAGATGGAAGCCGAACACGTCGACGGCGCGCATCAGCGCGCGCAGGCGGCCGCGGGCGATGATCGCCCCGCCGTTCGCCTTCAGCGAGGCGGCGATCACGTCGAGATCGGCCGCGAGCTCCTCGACGCTTCGATAGGCGGGCGCGTCGGCGATCGGCTGGCGGAGCGCCACCACATGGTCGAGCTCGCGCGCTGTCTTGGCGAGGCGGGAATACATGCCGGCGATGGCGCGCCGATAAGGCTCGTCGCGCCGCGTCGCCGAGGCGTCCCCGGCGCGCTCGGCGAGGGCGTTCAGCTCCGGACTGACCCCCACGAGCGCCGAGGTCGAGCGACAGCACGCCGCCGAGCTCGTGCAACTGGTCGAGATAATAGGCGAGCGCGCGGGCGCTCTGCTGCCGCACCGCCTCGTTCAGGACGTCGGCGGTGACGAAGGGGTTGCCGTCGCGGTCGCCGCCGATCCACGAGCCGATCCTGCAGGAACGAGGGGATCGGCTTCCCGCGGCGCTTTTCCACGAGAGCGTCGAGCTCGTCCTCGATCGCGCCGTACAGGCGGGGCAGCTCGCGGAAGAAGGTGTAGTCGTAATAGGAGAGGCCGTTGGCGACCTCGTCGATCACCTTGAGCCGCGTCTGGCGCAGCATGTTGGTGCGCCAGAGGATGAGGACCGCGCGCCGGAGCCGCTCCTCGTTGAGCGCCAGCTCCTCCGCGTCGCCCTGCGCGCGGTCGCGCTCGTCGAGCAGCCCGGCGATCTCGAGTTCGCGGGTGAGCGTGCTCTTGCGCCGCACTTCGGTCGGGTGGGCGGTGAGCACCGGGCTCACCAGCGCGTTGTCGAAGAAGGCGCGAGCCGCTCGGGCTCGACGCCCGTCTCGCGCGTGCGCTGGAAGGCGAAGGCGAGCGAGCCCGGGCGGGGGCGGAGCCGGCGATCGCATGCGCGCGGTTGCGGCGGATGTGATGCTGGTCCTCGGCGATGTTGGCGAGATGCGAGAAATAGCTGAACGCCCGCACGATCGCGAGCGTCTGGTCGGCGCTGAGGCTGTCGAGGATCGCCTCGAGCTCGCGCCGCGCGCCGACCTCGTTGTGGCGGTGGAAGCGGATGGAAGCCTGGCGGATCTGCTCGACCAGCGCGTAGGTCTCCTCGCCCTCCTGCTCGCGCACCGTGTCGCCGAGGATGCGGCCGAGCAGGCGGATGTCGTCGCGCAGCGCGCGGTCCTTGTCGGCGTCGTCGTCGTCGGCGAGTGGCGGGTCGAAGGCCATGGAACGCTTCCGTCGGCGAGGGCGCCCTGATGTTGCACTGCGGCAGGGGTCGGCGCAAGCAAAGCAAGGACGGGCCAGCCGCCCCCGGCCGCCTCCTGTCGAGCGCTCGGACGCTCGCTGAGCGCGGCGCGGCGGATTTCCGCTTGGCTTTCGAGCAGCCGTCAGCTTGACGCGCGCCCTACCAGGCTCCGCCCCCACCGCCGCGGCGAGGCGCGCGCTCGCGAGCGCGCTTCGGCGCCGGCTCCTTCAATTCGCATTCGTAGACGACGAGCGTCCGCCAGCCCATCGCCGCATAGGCGGCGAGGGTTTTCTCGTCGCGCGCCCGGTTGCGGGCGATCTTGGCCCGCCAGTAGTCGGCGTTGGCTTTCGGCATGCGCGCGCCGCGCGGGCAGTCGTGCCCATGCCAGAAGCAGCCGTGCACGAAGATTGCGAGCCTGCGGCGGCCGTAAACGATGTCGGGCTTGCCCGGCAGGTCGGCCCGGCAGAGCCGGTAGCCGGGCGCGATCTGCCGCAGCATCGCCCGCACCGCCCGCTCCGGCGCCGTATCGCGCGATTTCACCGCGCGCATGACGGCGGAGCGGTCGTAGCTCATGCGCGTCTGGCGGCGCAACTTTCCTCTATTCGTCACCGTTGTCGCCCTCTACCTCCGTTGCGAGGCCGAGGAGCTCTCTGTGATACTTTTGAAGTCGTTCGAAGTGCGCCTGGATCGCGCCGGCGATTTCCTTTGAATTCTTGACCGCCAGGAAATGGCCGACGATCTGGCTGTAATGTTCCGCCTGGCGGGGAAGGCGAAGGGCCGGATCCTTTTTCTCCGTCGATCTCTGCGTCAGCCATCACCTGAACCCTCTGCGATGGTTCTGGGACCTTGACCCTGTGCGGAGGGCGCTTTGGCACTTTGCCGTTCATGAGGGCTGATTTTGAATGAAACTCGTGGAAAAGCGCATCCTCGATTGCGCCGATGTCGGATTTGTTCGCGACCGGGTAAGCCCAAACCCACGCGATCTCCCAAACATCGACTTGTCTGTTCGCGATGATGTCGCTTCTAGCCGACGTCAGATGGCGGTTCACACGCGAGCGTATGCCGTCCACCGACTGCCCGACATAGATCGGCACCTGGTCGAGGTCGCAAAGAACGTAACAGCCGATTTGGTTGGTCAGGGTCCGAACCGCTCTGCGGCGGAACGCCAGGTCGATCGCCATGTCCTACTCTGCCGCGACCAACTCGCCCGCCCTGTTCGCTCTGAGGAGCGGTTCGAGGAGTCGCTCCGCGAGATGCCGAACCACCGGCACGCAGACGCCGTCTCCACAGACGTGGTACGCCTCGTTGTAGCGTTCGGGAAGTCGATAATTCTCTCTCAGACCCATCAGCCTCGCGGCTTCTCGAGGGGACAACAGTCGAGAGCGAACTTTCTTACCCTCCACCACGAGAATCGTCTGGCGCGAGGAACCGCCGGCGGGTGTTCGCAGGCACCCGGCGATTTCATCGAAGCGAACCTCGGCGCGCTGGCGTTTTGCCCCGTTTTCATCAGGGCGCGTGCGTCGGTAAACCGAGCCGACGGTTCGCCGACCCGAGTTCATTGCGCGCGCCACCTTTTGGCGATGTAGCGGCGTCATCAATTCCAACAGGTACTTGGTGTGGGCCGCCGTGTGCCATTTCACGCCTGTAGGGACGTCTTCGAGCATGTCCGAAAAAGCAAGGGTCCGCGAAGCGGGCTTTGCGATCGCCCACCAAACCCAGTTTGCTTTCGCCTTGGGAGTCATGCCGGCATGAGCTTCAATCAGCGCGGCGGGATGCCATTCCGGCTGGGGTCCTTTGGCGACGAGGGAACTCGGGATTGCTTCGCCCTTGCGGACAGCAATGAAAAACACGCGGGGCCGTGATTGCGGAACGAAATGAGACGCGTTGATGACCGCCGCTCCGAATTTGTATCCGGAATCCGACGAGCGCGGAGGCGATGGCGGCAAAATCCTTTCCGCCGTGGGACGTCAAACAGCCATACACATTTTCAAGCACAATCGTTCGGGGCGCGCGGTCAGCTTGCACGAGGCCGCGCATCAGTCTCCAGAAGGGCCAAAATGTGCCCGAACGGGTCGGGGCATTGTCGCGTTCCCGACCCAGGCCGCGATAGCCCCCGGCGAGCGAAAGGTCCTGGCAGGGAAAGGAAGCCCACGCGAGGTCGATCGACGGTGGCGGGCAAATCCGCCAACGTCAGGCTTGCGACGTCGCCGTGCTTGATGTCGCCGGCGCCCCAGTTGGCCTCGTAAGTCGAAACCTTCTTCGGGTCGAAGTCGTTGGCGAACAGGCAGCGCCACGAGTCTCCAAGCCCCGCGCGCGCCATGCCGCCGCCGGCGAAGAACTCCACAAAAGTGTACTGGGCCATGGCCTTGACCGAATTCCCTATCTTCTAACTTAAGCACACGACGCCCGCGCCCCTTACACTGTGAGCGACTTCTCCTGTGGACGGCGCTTGCCTTTGTCACGCCGGCGCTCCGTGGGGATCACTCAGCAGTTCTCTATTTGTTCCTTACAATTGGTGAACTGTCAAGAGGAAGGCTTCTCGGTGAGCGGTACAAGCCCGGTGCCTGGGCCGCCGCAAATGGTCTCTTTTCGTTCTGTCGACAGCGACGATTAATTGCAGAAAAACGGAAATTGTGGTACCATTCAATTTGGCTGAGGATTTGGGTGCCGCTTTTCGCGCCCCCCTTGCAAATGGGAAAAGAGGGGGAGGGGGAGGGGGTGCGCGTGTTGCTCCATAAGCCTTTGAAAAGGCTCGATTCGGAAAAGAAAATGCAAAGAAATGAAAGAAGTTTCGCAGTTTCAGGGGCGTTTCACAGCGCTCCACCAGTGGCCGTGCGCGGTTCTGTAAATTCAGATTTTCATAAAAGGCTAAGTGTTTGCGATACGACGCGCGGCCTGCGGCATGAGCGCGGCGAAACCGGTCGTGCCAGACGCCTGTGATGGTCGACCTGAAAGCAGAGGGCTCCAGCGGGGAGAATCGCGCCAGCGGGACGCGGCCGCGCTTGCCTTGCCCCTCGGCATTTGCGTTTATGCTCCCCATGAGCGACATCGTCTTTCCCTTCCCGGTCCTCGTCTGCGACACCGGCGGCACCAATGTCCGCTTCGCCGCTCCAGGCCGAGCCCGGCGCGCCGCTCGGGCCGAATCGTCCATCTCATCACCGACGATTATCCGGGCCTGCCCGAGGCGATCGAGGCGGCGGCGCCGAAGCTCGGGGCGCGCCCGCGTTCGATGATCGTGTGCGGCGCCGGGCCGGTGGTCGGGCGGACGCTCAAGCTCACCAACGCGCCCTGGGTGATGGACGGGCCGGAGACGGCGCGGCGCGCCGGCCTCGCCCAGGGGCTCCTGCTCAACGACTTCGAGGCGCAGGCCTTGTCGCTGCCGGCGATCCCGGAGGACTGGACGCGCCGGATCGGCCCGCTTCCCTTCGGCGGCAAGGGGCC
Organism: uncultured Alphaproteobacteria bacterium; assembly: GCA_963768555.1. Taxonomy (GTDB): domain Bacteria; phylum Pseudomonadota; class Alphaproteobacteria; order Rhizobiales; family Beijerinckiaceae; genus Roseiarcus. The sequence continues at coordinate 23,003 of CAVYIZ010000062.1, read as the reverse complement.
GCAGGTGATCCTCGGCCCCGGCACCGGGCTCGGCGATCGCGGCGCTGGTCGAGGCGGATGGCCGCTTCACCCCGGTTTCGTCGGAAGCCCGCCATATCGACTTCGGCCCGGTCTGGCCGGAGGAATTCGCGCTCTGGCCGCATCTCGAGCGCGCGCACGGGCGGATCACCAGCGAGAGCGTGCTCAACGGGGCCGGGCTCGCCCGGGTTCACCGGGCGCGGATGATGGTGCTCGGCCATCCCGATCCGCATCTCGAACCGCCGCAGGTCACCGCGGCGGCGCTCGCCGACCCGAAGGGCGAGGCGGCGGCAGAGTCTCAGGCTCTACTGGCGGATCGTGGCGCGCTTCGCCGGCGACATGGCGGTGACCTTCGTCGCGACCGGCGGGGTGACGCTGTCGGGCGGGGTGCTTGCCGCGCGTGGTCGATTTCCTCGACGACGCGGCGTTCCGCGCGGCGTTCGAGGCCAAGGCGCCGGTCGACGCGCTGGCGCGCAGCATCGCGACCCGGCTCATCACCCGCTCCGACGCGGTGCTGGTCGGCATGGCGGCGATCGCCGCCCGGCCGCGACCGCTACGGCATCGACTACGCTTCGCGGAAATGGGTGTAGCTGTTGGCCGCGGCCGGGCGAAAGTCGGGCGCCGGCCGCGCTTTCGCCTTTATCTTGGGCTTTCTGCGCGCTAAATCCGAGCGCGGCCGCTTCGGATTCGCAGCGTGCGACGGAGTTTTTCGAGAGTGGCGGACAGACGGATTGCCTTGGCGCTGGCGCTTGCGTGCGGCCTTCGCCGGGCCGGCGTGGGCCGATTGCGGCCAGGACATGCAGAAGCTCGCCCAGGCGCGCAACGCCGAGCTCGAGAAGGTCAACGCTTTCGCCAAGGCGGCGCACGGCAAGCCGCTCGATCCGGAGGCGTTCTGCGTCAAGTCGGCCGGCCTGCTCAAGGCCGAGTCGGCGATCATCGCCTATATGGAGAAGAACAAGGACTGGTGCTCGTTCCCCGACGAAGCGATCAACAACCTCAAGGCGAGCCACGCCAAGAACGCCGGCTTCAACGCCAAGGCCTGCACGGTCGCGGCAGAAGATCAAGAAGATGAAGGAGCAGGCGGCGCAGGGCGGCGGCGGCCCGCAGGCTCAGCCGCTGCCGCGCGGGCCGCTTTGACGTCTGCGCCGCAGCGCTCGCTCCTGCCGGACGCCCGGCCGGCGAGCCTCGTGCTGCGGCTCACTCCCGACTTCGCGCTTCCCTTCGTCCAGCTCGCCCGGCTCGACCGGCCGGCCGGCTGGCAGCTCCTGCTCGCGCCCTGCTGGCAGGCGACGGCGCTCGCGGGCCTTGCGCTCCATCGCGGGCCGAACCTCGCCCATCTCGCGCTCTTCCTCGTCGGCGCGATCGCCATGCGCGGGGCGGGCTGCACCTACAACGACATTCTCGACCGCAAGCTCGACGCCGGGCGTGGAGCGGACGCGCAACCGCCCGCTGGCGTCCGGGCGCGTCAGCGTCGGGGCGGCGGCCGCCTTTCTCGTCGCCCAGTCGCTCGTCGGGCTCGCGGTGCTCCTGAGCTTCAACCGTTTTTCGATCTGGCTCGGCGATCGCCTCGCTCGCGATCGTCGCGGTCTATCCGCTGATGAAGCGCGTCACCTCCTGGCCGCAGGCGGTGCTCGGCCTCGCCTTCTCCTGGGGCGCGCTGATCGGCTGGAGCGCGACCTTCGCCAGCCTCGCGCTCGCGCCCGTCGCTGCTCTATGTCGTCGGCCTTCTGCTGGACGATCGGCTACGACACGATCTACGCCATGCAGGACGCGCGCGACGACGCCATCGTCGGCATCCGCTCGACCGCGCGCCTGTTCGGCAGCAACGCAAGGCTCGGCGTCGGCGCTGTTCTATGCGGCGGCGGCGGCGCTTGCGCTCGCGGCGATCCTCATCGTCGGCGGCGGTCCGATCGCGCTGATCGGCTGGCTCGCCTATGCCGCGCATCTCGCCTGGCAGGCGTCGAAGGTCGAGGGCGCGGACGCCGCGACGGCGCTGCCCTCTTCCGCTCCAACCGCGACGCGGGCTGCTGCCTGTTCGCCGGGATCGCGCTGCAGGGGTGGCTGGGGTAGCCGAGGCCTCTTGTCGGCGCCCCCGGAGGTTGCCGGAACACGGCGCGGATCTTCGCTTGCGTTTGCGGCGTCGCTGCTGCCGAAACAGCGCCAAGAACGGGCTCGCAGACGGCCGGGTCGGCGGAACGGCCGCAATGCAAACCGACGGCAGGGGAGGAAAAGAACGGGGTAACGCACGGACGGAACAGGAGCGTTAACAGGCGCCTATCAGGAGCCTAACTAACAGGGGCGGAAATAGGGAGAATTCAGATCGTGCCGCCGCGGTGGCGCGGCAGGCGGCCGGCAGATCAATCGACGCCGAGCAATTCCAGGCCGAGTTCCGCGCCTGCGCTTCGCATATCCACATCGAGCGTCGCCAGCGGCAATGCGCGCCGTTGCGCGAGTTCGACATAGGCTGCGTCACAAAGGCTCAGTCGGAAACGATCGGCAGAATCGAGGATCGAGTTCCAAGCGCATAGGTCCGTCTGGTTGTCGACGAAGATCTCAAGGTCGCCTCCAGCGCCGCTTGACGGAAAGCGTGGTCAATCCGTCCACGGCGGACTGCGACCGTGAGGCTGTTAGCGACTTCAAGCCGCCAAAGCGAGGGAACGAAAGCCCCTTGCTCTGCGACGGCTTCAAGCACTTTACGGCTGGGCTCAGTCGTTTCGTCGTCGAAAACCCATGCCAACGTCGCCGAGCTGTCGAGAACCAACTCACGGCCGGCCTTCGTCGCGATAGGCCTTCCATTCAGCCCAGTCGAAACGACCGAGCTTCGCCGCTTCCGCGCGTTCGCGGATGCGTCGAATTGCGGCGTGAGCATCGCGTCGCCGGTCCTTTGTCTCGGCGGGAACGATCCGGGCGACCATCTTGCCATGCCTCGTGATGGTGACTTCCTCGCCCTGCTCGGCGAGATCGAGCAACTGACCGAGCTTGTTTTTGGCTTCGAAGGCGCCGACGAATTTCATCTTCCTCTCCAAGCTGGACTAAGCTAGCTAGCTTAATTGCATTCGGGCGTCAGCCCACATATCCAATTCAGTCAGGGGTCGCCGGTGGTCCACGGCGCATGCCCAGCCCCGGCGCGGGAGAGGCGCACAACCCCGTCCTCTTCTCAGTCCGTGCGCCTTCCCGCCGCGCCGACTTCGCCGCGCAGCTCCCCGACCAGATAGAGCGATCCCGTGACGAGCAGCCACGCGCCGGTCTTCTCCGCCAGTGCGAGGCCGCGACGGAACGCCTTGTGCGGGTCGCGCTCGACTTCGCTCGCGAGGCCGAGCGGGCGCGCGATGGCGTGCAAGTCCTCGGCGGGGCGGCCGCGGTTGGTCGAGGGCAGGTCAGTGAACACGGCCGCGGACGCGCGGCGGCCGAGTTCGGCGAGGAACCCGCGCGCGTCCTTGTCGGCGGCCAGCGCGACGACCGCGAGGCAGGGACCGGCGAGGTCGGGGGCGCGTGAGAGATCGGCCAGCACCGCCGCAAGGTTGAAGGGCACGTGCGCGCCGTCGAACACGATCGGAACGCGCGACGAGCCAAGGTCGACGTCATGGCGCTCCATCCGGCCGATGAGCCGGGCGGCGGCGCGAGTCTCAGAGTCGAGGAGCCATGCGCCGACCGGCTCGCCGGAGAGCGCGCGCGTGCCCCTTTGGCCCAGTCGATCGAGGGCGGCCCCGGCGAGCGCGACATTCGTCTCCTCGATGGTCGCGCCGGGCGACGTGGGCGCGCGGGCGACGCGTGAGCCGAGTTCGTCGGCCCGGGCCTGCAGCACGCGGCCGGCCTCGTCGTCGCTCTCGAGCGTCGTGACGAGAACCGCGCCGGGCTTCAGGATGCCGACCTTCTCGCCGGCGATCGCCGCGCGCGTCGCGCCGAGAATCTCGGTGTGCTCGAGCCCGATGTTGGTGACGACGGCGATCTCGCCGTCGACGACATTGGTGGAGTCGAGCCGCCCGCCGAGGCCGACCTCGACGACCGCCCATTCGACCCGCGCCTCGCGAAAGATCAGGAAGGCGGCGGAGGTCAGAAGATCGAACCACGTCGCCTCGGCCGCCGCCGTGCGTTCTCGGCGGGCGGCCTCGTAGGCGTCGAGCGCGCGCGTCAGCCCCCGCGCCAGCGTGCGATCGTCGACGTCCCGGCCCTCGATGCTCACACGCTCGATCACCCGCTCGACATGCGGCGACCCGTAGCGGCCCGCCCGAAGGCCTGCGCGGACGAGGGCGGCCTCGATCAGGGCCGAGACGGAGCCCTTGCCCTTGGTGCCGGCCACATGGACCGAGCGGAAGCTCTTATGCGGATCTCCGAGCCGAGCGGAAAGGTCCAGCATCGGCGCGAGGCCGACGCGCATCGTCCGGCGCGGCCGCCGCTCCCAGTCGGTCAGCGCATCGAGGCGCGCCATCGCCTCTGCGAGCTCGTGATTCTCGGACACAGCGGGCATGCTATTGGACACAATCAATCGCTTCACCCACGTTGTCCATTGTCGGCTTCGGTGGACTGCTGACATCGAGTAATCGCCCAGGAACGGCCGGCTCGACCCTTCACCGAAGCGGAAGTTCGAGGTGAGCAAACGGCAAGGGCGACGTCGTGTTCCGCACGGGCGCAGGCGGCCTCGGGCGAACTGCTGGGCAAGCTGAAGGAGATGCTCTCGGCCACGAACTGATCGGGCCGCAGCGCTGGCGCGTCGTGGGTCCGCGGCGGCCTGCGCGGTGTTTCAGGGCGCCAGAAGGCGACGCCGCGCGAAGGGTTCGATCAGCTTGCCGATCTCGCTGCGGCAGGAGCCGCAATTCGTCCCGGCCTTCAGGCGTTCGCCGATCGCCGCGACGCTGCCGCAGCCTGGCGTCGCGGCTGCTTCCAGAATCTCGTTTCGCCCGACGTCAAAGCAGGTGCAGACGGTCGGCCCGCGGTCGCGGCCCTCGGCGCCGGGTCGACCGGCCAGCAGCCTCAGCCGCGCCTCGGGCGCGATGCGCTCGTCGAGCCGCTCGACGAGCCACGATCGGGCGGCGGCGACCGGCTCGCGCGCGGCGAACAGCGCCCCGGCCAGGGCGTCGCCCTCGAAGGCGGCGAAACGGCGCTGACCAGCCGCGGCGTCGTGGTAAGCGATGATCTCCGCGTCGTTGCCGAGCCTGAGCGTTTTTCGCGCCAAGGCTGTCCAGTCGGACGGCTCGCTAAGGCCAGCAAGCTCCGCGCGCCAGCCGCCGCGCGCAGGCGCGATGGCGAAATAGTCGGCGAGGGCGGTCGCAACCGGCGCGCGCGACACTGCGAAGGCATGCCAGCCGGCGGCGAAGCGCCGGGCCGCGACGGCGGTGATCTTCAGCTCCGGCTGGCCGGAGTCCGGATCGACGACGGAGGCTGCGAGCGCATCGACGCGCGCCAGCGAGGCGTATTGCTCGGTCCAGTGCATCGGCGCGAACAGCGAGCCGCGCCGCTGCCGCGTCGGCGACGACGACGCGCAACACCGCCCGGCCGTGCGCGCTTTCGATCTCGGCAAGGTCCGCTGTCGCAACCCCGATCGTCTGGGCGTCGTCGGGATGGATCTCGACGAAGGGCTCGCCGATATGCGCCATGAGCCGCGGCGTCTTGGCGGTGCGCGTCATCGTGTGCCACTGGTCGCGGATACGGCCGGTGTTAAGGATCAGCGGATAGCGATCGCTCGTCCGCGCCGCCGGTGCGCGGAAGGGCGTCGCGACGAAGCGCGCCTTGCCGTCGGCGTGATAGAAACGCCCGTCGGCGAAGAAGCGCGTCTCGCCGGGACGCTCGCCCGCCCGAAGCGGCCATTGGAACGGCTCGAGCGCGGCGTAGTCCGCGTCGGAAATATCGGCGAGCGCGCCGAGGTCGAGGTCCCGCCGGTCGTCGTTCTCCGCCGCGGTGAGGCGGGCGTACTCGGCGAAGATTTCGCCCGGCGAGCGATAGGCGAAGGCGTCGCCGAAGCCCATGCGCTGGGCGACCTCACAGAGCTGCCACCAGTCGGGCATCGCCTCGCCGGGCGCCGCAAGAAAGGCGCGCTGACGCGACACGCGCCGCTCGGAATTGGTCACCGTCCCGTGCTTCTCGCCCCAGGCGGCGCTGGGCAGCAGCACGTCCGCGAGCGCCGTCGTGTCGGTTGCGCAACAGACGTCGGAGACGACGACGAAGGGACAATTGCGGATCGCTTCGCGCACCCGGTCCGCCTCGGGCATGCTGTCGGCCGGATTGGTGCCCATGATCCATAAGGCCTTCACGCGCCCATCCTCGACGGCGCGAAAGAGGTCGACCGCCTTGAGCGCCGGCTTGGCGGCGATCGCCGGCGAGCCCCAGAAGTCCTGGACGATGCGGCGGTGCTCTGGATTCTCGATCTCCATATGCGCGGCGAGCATGTTGGCGAGCCCGCCGACCTCGCGCCCGCCCATGGCGTTCGGCTGGCCGGTGACTGAGAACGGCCCCATGCCGGGCCGCCCGATGCGGCCGGTCGCGAGGTGGCAGTTGAGGATCGCGTTGACCTTGTCCGTCCCCGCCGAGGACTGGTTGACGCCCTGGCTGTAGACGGTGACGACGCGCTCTGTCCAAGCGAAAAGGTCGTAGAAAGCCTCCAGCGCGTCGGCGCGATAGTTCCGTCGTCTTCGCGGCAGCGTCGAGGTCGAACGCGAAGGCCTCCGCCAGCGCCGCCTCGAAGCAGAGCGTATGCGTTGCGACGAAGCGGTGGTCGATGCGGCCGGTCTCGGCGAGATGCGCGAGCAGGCCGGAGAACAAAGCGACGTCCGCGCCCGGCGCGACTGTAAGGTGCAGGTCGGCGGCCTCGGTCGTCGCGGTCGCGCGCGGGTCGACGGCGACGATCTTTGTCCCGCGCTTTTCTCGCGCAGCGAGAAGCCGCTGGAACAGTACCGGATGGCACCAGGCGAGATTCGAGCCGACCAGCACGACGAGGTCGGCCACTTCGAGGTCCTCGTAGGAGCCCGGCACCGTGTCGGAGCCGAAGGCGCGACGGTGGCCGGCGACCGACGAGGCCATGCAGAGGCGCGAGTTGGTGTCGATGTTGGCCGAGCCGATGAAGCCCTTCATCAGCTTGTTGGCGACGTAATAGTCCTCGATCAGGAGCTGGCCGGAGACGTAGAAGGCGACGCTGTCGGGGCCGTGCTCGGCGATTGTCCGGGCGAAGCGCGCCGCGACGCGGTCGAGCGCTTCGTCCCACCCGGTTTCGCGGCCGTCGACGATCGGCGCGAGCAGCCGCCCGTCGAGCGACAGCGTCTCGCCGAGCGCCGAGCCCTTGGAGCAGAGCCGGCCGAAATTGGCCGGATGCTCGGGGTCGCCCTTGATCTCGGCGCTCCCGTCGTCGCGGGGGCGCGCGAGCACGCCGCAGCCGACGCCGCAATAGGCGCAGGTCGTTCGGATCCAGCCCTCGCTCATCACGACGCCTTTCCGAGAACGGGCCGGCCGGCGAGCGCAGAGAGGTCGACGAAGATGCGGCCCCCTTCGACCTTGAGTGGGAAGGCGAGCGCGCGGCCCTCGTCCGCGCCCTGCGCCTCGCCCGTCTCGAGGCTCATGACCCAATTGTGCAGCGGGCAGGTGACGCTTTTCCCGTGCACGATCCCCTGGCTCAAGGGGCCGCCCTTGTGGGGGCAGCGGTCCTCGAGCGCGAAGGCCTGATCGTCGGCGGTGCGGAACACCGCGACGCAAACCTGGGCCAAGCGCACGACGCGCGCGCCGCGACGGGGAATGGCGTCGAGCGCGCCGATGTCGGTCCAGACAGTGTCGGTCATGGGTCTTACTCCGCGGCGAGGGCGAGGTCGGCGATCGGGGCGAATTCGTGCGCGTCCTTGCCGGAGACGCGCTCGGCCCACGGATCGGTCTGCGCGAATTTTTGCGAGAACACGAAGCGGTCGAACAGTGCGCGGCGGTTCTCGACATCGTCCACCACCTGCGCCCTGACCTGCTCGACGCCGACCCGTTTCGCCCATTTGTAGATGCGCTCGAGATAGCGCCCCTGCTCGCGATAGAGCTGGACGAGGGCGGCGATGATGGCGATCGCCTCCTCTTCCGTGTCGGCGTGGCCGAGCGCCTCTGTGCCCCTGATATCGAGCCCGGCGGCGCCGGCGAATACGATGTCGTAGCCGCTGTCGACGCAGATCACGCCGACGTCCTTGCAAGTCGCCTCGGCGCAATTGCGCGGGCAGCCGGAGACGGCCAACTTCACCTTGGCCGGCGTCCAGGACCCCCACAGGAATTTCTCGAGCTTGATCCCGAGCCCGGTCGAATCCTGCGTGCCGAACCGGCACCATTCCGAGCCGACGCAGGTCTTCACCGTCCTGACCGCCTTGCCGTAGGCCGCGCCGGAGATGAGGCCCGCGGCGTTGAGGTCGGCCCAGACGTCGGGAAGCTGCTCCTTGCGCACCCCGAGCAGGTCGATCCGCTGCCCGCCCGTGACCTTCACTGTGGGAATGGCGAACTTGTCGACCACGTCGGCGATGGCGCGAAGCTCCGAGGCGCTGGTCACGCCGCCCCACATGCGCGGCACCACCGAATAGGTCCCGTCCTTCTGGATGTTGGCGTGGACGCGCTCGTTGATGAAGCGCGACTGGCCGTCGTCCTCGTATTCGCCGGGCCACGACGCGAGGAGGTAGTAGTTGAGCGCCGGGCGGCATTTTGCGCAGCCGCAGGAGGTGTTCCACTCCAGCGCCTGCATGACGGCGGGAATGGACTTCAGCCCCTTCGCCACGATCAGGCGACGCACGTCGTCGTGGCCGAGACCGGCGCAACCGCAGACCGGCTGGACGGCGGCGGGGGCGTAGGAATTGCCGAGCGTCAGCTTGATCACCTTCTCGACGAGGCCGGTGCAGGAGCCGCAGCTCGCCGAGGCTTTGGTGTGGGCGCGGACCTGATCGAGGCTCGTCAAGCCCTTGGCCTTGATCGTCTCGACGATCCTGCCCTTGCACACGCCGTTGCAGCCGCAGATTTCCGCATCATCCGGCAGCGCTGCAACGGCCGCCGTAGGGTCCAGCGGGGCGCCTCCCGCGGCGCCCGGTCCGAACATCATCGTCTCGCGGATGTCGGAAATGTCCGCGCCGCGCTTCAGGAGCTCGAACAGCCACGCGCCGTGCGACACGTCGCCGTAGAGCACGACGCCGATGAGCCTGTCGTCCTTCAGGACGAGGCGACGATAGACGCCGCGGGCGGCGTCGCGCAGCACGATCTCCTCGCGATCCTCGCCGTCGGCGAAGTCGCCGGCCGAGAAGAGGTTGATGCCGGTGACCTTGAGCTTGGTCGCGGTCGCGCTCGGGTTGAAGGCGGCCTCCGCGTCGCCCGCGAGCTGCGCGGCGACGATGTTCGCCATGTCGTAGAGCGGCGCGACGAGGCCGAAGCACTGGCCGTGCGCCTCGGCGCATTCGCCGAGCGCGAAAATGTCGGGGTCGCTGGTGCGCATGTCCGGCCCGACGACAACGCCGCGGTTGACCGTGAGGCCCGCCTCGCGGGCAAGCGCCGCTCTCGGCCGGATGCCGACCGCCATCACGACGAGATCGGCCCCGAGCTCCGTGCCGTCGTCGAGAAGGACGCCGCGCGCGCGCGCAGGGCCCTTGGCCGGGTCCGTGCCGAGGATCTCCTTAGTGTCAGCGTTGGTATAGACCTTGACGCCGCGCGCCTCGATCGCCTGCTTGAGCAGGAAGCCTGAGGGCGCGTCGAGCTGACGCTCCATCAGCGTCGGCATCAGGTGAACAACGCTGACCTCCATGCCCTGCTCCTTGAGGCCGATGGCGGCTTCGAGGCCGAGCAGCCCGCCGCCGATCACCACCGCCCTGCCGCGCGCCTTCGCGGCGAGCAGCATGGCGTTGACGTCGTCGAGGTCGCGATAGGTGAGCACGCCGGCGAGCTTCGAACCCGGCACGGGGATCACGATCGGCATGGAGCCGGTGGCGATGATGAGCTTATCGTAGGGCTCGACGAGGCCATGCTCCGAGGTCACCGTCTTCGCGTCGCGGTCGATGGCGACGATGCGGTGACCCTTGTACAGCGTCACGCCGTGGTCGACGTACCAGCCGTCGCCGTGGATGACGATCTCATCGAAGCTCTTCTCGCCCGAGAGCACCGGTGAGAGCATGATGCGGTCGTAGTTGACCCGCGGCTCGGCGTTGAAGATCGTGACCTTGTAGGCTTCGGGCGCGGCTTCGAACAGTTTTTCCAGCGCGCGGCCCGGCGACATTCCGTTGCCGATGACGACGAGGCGCTGACGCAGCGCTGGCATCGCCTGCGGCCGCGAAGGCTTCCTTCTGAACGTGTTGCATGGACGGAGTTCCGGTCAGGGGGGCGCGCGAGGGCGCGCGGCGATTTCGGGGGACGCCGCCGGCGTTCGGGGCCAGCGGCGAGCGGGATCAGGCGCCGGCGGCGGCGAGCGCCGAGCGGTCGAGCCAGGTGCGGCGCCAGCGGGCGCCGACGGCGGTGAGCGCGGTCAGAGCGAGCAGCGCAAGGCCGGCGAAGATCGCCAGGCCCGCGCCGTAGCCGCCGGTGAGCTGCTTGGCGTAGCCGAGGCTCGCGGCGAGATAGAATCCTCCGACGCCGCCGGTCGCGCCGACGAGACCGGTTACGACGCCGACATTGCAGGCGAAACGCTGCGGCACGATCTGGAACACCGCGCCGTTGCCCGCGCCGAGAGCGCCCATGGTCGCGATGATCAGCGGCAGGGCGACGCGCAGGTCGGCGATTCCGCGGCTGACGACGAGCAGCAGCACGGCGACGAGTCCGTAGACGAAGCTCAGCGTCCGCACGCCGCCGATCCGGTCCGCCACCGCGCCGCCGAATGGCCGGACGAACGAGCCGGCGAACACGCAGGCCGCGGTGCAGTAGCCGGCGGTTACCGGCGAAAGGCCGTACTGGTCGTTGAAGTAGATCGGCAGGAAGGACGACAGGCCGACGAAGCCGCCGAAGCTGACGCAATAAAAGGCCATCAGCCACCAGGCGTCGCTGATGCGCAAGATATCGGCGTAATCCTTGAGCGACTTCGTCGGCGGCGAGCGCGGGCTGTCCTTGGCGAGGATCGCGAACAGCGCGAGCACGATCGCGAGCGGAATGATGGCGAGGCCGAGGACGTTCTGCCAGCCGAACGCCGTAGCGATCGAGGGCGCGAAGAGGGCCGCGAGCACGGTGCCGGAATTGCCGGCGCCAGCGATGCCGAGCGCCATGCCTTGATGCTCCGCCGGATACCAGTATGAGGCGAGCGGCAGCGCGATCGCGAACGAGGCGCCAGCGACGCCGAGCACGACGCCGAGCGCCAGCGTCGTCTCGAAGCCCTCGACCCCGAACGCCCAGAAAGCGGCGAGGCCGGCGATGACGACCGACTGCATGATGATGCCGGTCAGACGCGGCTTGAGATAGTCGGCGAGCACGCCGTTGACGATGCGCAGCGCCGCGCCGGCGAGCACCGGCGTCGCGACCATCAGGCCCTTCTGTGCGGGCGTGAGATGGAGGTCCTTGGCGATGAAGACGGCGAGCGGTCCGAGGATCACCCAGACCATGAAGCTGACGTCGAAATAGAGGAAGGCTGCGACAAGCGTGGGCAGATGCCCGGCGCGAAGAAATCCGCGGTTCATGGGAGGAGGCTTTCAATCCCCGGCGCAGATTTGCGCCGCCGGACCTTCAGGTCCGGGGACGAACCGCCGTTGGCCCGCCGATCAATCAGGGCGGCCGAGGCCGCCCGCTATGGCCCGCCCCGCCGTTGGAGCATTGCCAGCCCGGCCGCCTTGGGCCGAGCGCTCCTTGCCACGCAATGCCCGTGCCAACCAGTAACTGGCGGAAGATCAAGATGTTAGCGCAGGCGACCTTGTTTCGCGGGCGCCCAAACCGCAAGCACTCGCGGCGCGAAGTCTTGTGCAATGCACAATAAAAGCGCTCGCCTGAAATAAGCGGCCGCGCGGCTCAGACGATCATTTCGGGATCGAACACGGCACCGTCGCAGAAGAGGTCCGGCCCCATCGCGATCGGCGCGGGCGTGGCGGCGAGCGACCACGGCGCGTCATGTTCGCCTTCCCGCTTGCGGTCGGTCGAGGGGATCGGCGGCGCCGACGGGCGAGAGCGCCGCGGCGTAGAGGTCCGGCCGATAGACACGCTCGGCGATGGCGCGCAGCGGCAGGTCTGCCTCGATGAGGCCCCAGCGTGTCATCTGTATCGAGGAACCATAGCGCATGGGAGCGCCAGGGATAGGTCGCGGCATGGCCTGTGAAAGCGCGATTGGTTGCGACCGTAAGGTCCCAGGTAGTGACGACAGGATCGCGTGGCTGTCGACCGCGAGCCAAGCGCGGCGAGCAAGCAGCGAGGCGACATAGGGGGCGTTGGCGGGCGCGTCACAAAAGCGGGCGGCGCGGTAGAGCGCGCGCAGGAGGCCCGCGAGCGCTGCCGGGTTCTTGTCGCTCCAGCGTTCGCGCACAGCAAGCGCTTTTTCGGGCGCATTGCGCCAGACGTCGCCGGACGTCGCGATCGTGGATCCGACCCCGGCGCGCTCGGCCAATGTCGCCCCATGGCGCGCCGGCGCAGAACCCGACGATCCGGCCCGACTGCAGCGCCTCGACCGTGCGCGCGGGCGGCGCAACGACGATCTCGCAGTCGCGCTCGCCAAGCGCGCCGGCCGCCGCAAGCCAATAGCGCAGCAGCATATTGTGGGTCGAATAGTCGTGCACGACCGCGAGCCTCGCGGCTCCCGAAGATCGTTTTAGCCATACGGCCAGAGCGGCGGCAAAGCCGGCTTCGCGCGCCTCCGACCTAATCTCGTCTGCGACGCCCTTGGCGAGCGTGATCGTGTCACCGCCGAGGCTCACGTTATAGGGAATGATAAGCGGCTCGGCGGGACCGCGCAGGCCGAGCGAAACGGCGAAGGCGAGCGGCGGGACGATGACGGCGGCGTCGAGCGCGCCGTAGGCGAGCTTGTCAGCGACGTTCGCCCAGGAGGGCTCGACCGACAGCGCGACGTCGAGGCCCTCGTCGGCGAAGAAGCCGAACTCATGTGCGACGATGACTGGGGCCGAGTTGGTCAAGCGCAGGAGGCCGATCGCGATTCTCGGCGCGGCGGTGGCGCGGGAGGGGAGGGAAATGTCACTCATTTGAGCAACCCATCGGCGTCGTAGTCCTTGATGAGATCTGCCGCGACCTGCGCGATGCGGCGGTTCTCGTTCATTGCCTTGTTCCGCAGCCACCGGTAGGCCTGAGGCTCAGTTACGCTCCGCTGCGACATGAGGAGCGCCTTGGCGCGCTCGACGACTCGCCGCTCTTCGAGCTGCGCCGTCGCCGCCGCAAGCTCTGTCTCGACGCGCGCATAGCGCCTGAAGAGCGCCACCGCCGAGGCGACGATTGCCTTCATGTCGCGGTCGGACACGCCAGAGAGGTTGTAGGAGCAGACGCCGGCGGCGATGGCCTCTTCGACGAAGGCAGGATCGTCCTTGTCGGAAAACATCACGATCGGGCGCGGCGCGTTGGACGACAGCGCCCGGACGCCCTCCAGCGCGTCGCGGTCCGGAAGCGCCATGTCGATGATGACAAGGTCGGGGGAAAGCTTGCGCACCGCTTCGACGAGGTCCGCGCCGGCATCCGCGCGCGCAACGTGCAAGAAGCCGGCGCCCGAGAGCGCCTCATCAAGGGAGCGGGCCCGTCCGGGATCCGAATTGACGAGTAGGATCTTCAGTGGCATGGATGATCGATGGCATCGAGCAACACGACAGGTCAAATTGCCCGCCGAATGGCGAACGCGCCTCGCAGTGGGCCGCGTCCCTGAGATCGATCGCCGCCTGTATGGCGGCTGACGACCGCTCCTGTGCAGGTTTTTGGACGCCGGCATCTCGAGAGGCGCCTCGCACTCAGGCGGCCGGCGTCCAAAAAGCGCCAGGGCACGAAGTCGCGGGGAGTTGGGAAGCGGCTGGGCAGCGAGCGCTATGGGGATTTCAGGTTAGGGCCGAGTTTGCTGGTGGGCGCGACACTGGGGCGTCGGGACCTGGATGCTTGGACGCAGGGCGGGCGAGAGCGTGAGGAGGGCGCCTCGGCGGCCGCTTGGAGCGTGTCGACGGGCGCTGGGTGGAGTAAACGGCGTGAATTGGGTCGAGAGCGATCGCCGCCAGCTTGGAGCCAGCGCAACGAAACGGGAAAGCGGCGGGGCTCGGAGGAGGTTTGGCTCATGAGGTGTCGAACCCGCCCGGTGTCGGCCGGCGCCTCGGCTCGCAGCCGGCTGCGAACACCTCGATCACGATCATGCGTCCGCCGCAACGCGGGCATGGGCAGGGCAGCACGCGCGGCGCCTCCGGCGTGATGTCCGGCGGCTTTTGCGCATCGGCGGCAGGCGGGGCGACATCGAGGAATGCGCGGGCCGTCGCGATGTTCTCGGCGCGGTTGGCGTTGGCGAAGAGCCCGTAGTGGCGGATGCGGTGGAAGCCCTTGGGCAGCACGTGCAAAAGAAAGCGCCGGATGAACTCGTGCGGGTGAAGCCGCATCGTCTTCCAGCCGGCCCCGGACCGTCGATGCGATAGTCTTTCCAGCGAAACGCGACGCCGGCGTCGTCGGCTGCGACGAGGCGGCGGTTCGAGATGGCGACACGGTGGGTGTAACGGGAAAGATAGCGCAAGCACTTGCTTCGGTCCCGCGAACGGCGCCTTGCAATAGACGACCCTTGCGACAGGAAAAGCCCAGGAGAGAAGAATGAACATGAAGTTCTGAAACCTTTCATCGCGATCCAGAGGGTTCAACTTCCTCCCGGTAAAGGTCAGCCGACCAGCCGGAAGCGAGCCTTGCATGGCGTGCGGCAACGCCCGTCGTGAAGCGTAGGCAGCAGGTGCTGAAGCCGCGTGAGTAGCCTCGAAATTATCATCGCTGGAGCCTTCGCTGTGGGTTGAGCGGGGGCAGCATCGACGACACCGCCAGGGTGAGGGATCGTCGGTCCGGCCGGGGTCTTGGACCGGGGCAAAGGCATGGGATGGATCGCCTGGGAACCTGTGAGATCCCGCCTGCGTCCACGTGAGAGTGTGCCGGCAACTGGGCCGCCGGCTGACCAAATGCCCTGGCCCGGATGGGTCCTCCAACCATCCGGGAGCGCCGGAAGGCGAGCACGAAGAGCGGAGGATCGCGCGGACCCCGGAAGCGAAACAAATAAGCGACCGGGGATGCGCGGGCGGGAAGTCGTAGCGCCTTCATAGTACTGATGAGGACGGGGAACCGGGCTGGCCGGGACCCGGCGGAGGGAAGGAGGGCGCCACGAGGAGAGAACCGTTGACCTGACACATGGGAGGGGACACTGGACCCCACAAACCTGTCCACGAACCGACAACGGATAGCCAATTTGGCGAGGACGAAACGGGGGACGGCGCTTTGCTCGCTCCACCACGTCATCGATCTGGATTGGATGATGGAGGCCTACCAGCTGACCCGCAAGGACGGTGCTCCCGGCATCGACGGCGTCACGGCGGCGGACTACGAAGTGAACCTGGAGGCCAATCTTTTGGACCTTCTGGAACGCATCAAGTCCGGCCGCTACCACGCGCCGCCCGTCCGCCGAGCATACATCCCCAAGGCGGATGGCTCGCAAAGGATGCTCGGCATTCCAACCTTCGAGGACAAGGTGGCGCAACGCGCCGTGACAATGGTGCTGGAGGCAATCTATGAACAGGACTTCCTCCCCTGTTCATATGGCTTCCGGCCAGGACGGTCGGCTCACCAAGCGCTCCGCACTCTGCAGAACGTGCTGTGGGCCAAGCGTCTTTATTGGGTGCTCGATATCGACATACGCAAGTACTTCGATTCAATTCCGCACTCCCACCTGCGAACGTTCCTCGACCAACGAGTCACGGACGGCGTCATCCGAAGGATGATCGACAAATGGCTGAAGGCGGGAGCCCTTGAGGAAGGTCTCCTGCGCCACGCGACCGAGGGCACCCCGCAAGGAGGTGTGATCTCACCCTGCCTGTCGAACGTCTTCCTGCACCATGTGCTGGACGAATGGTTCGAGACCGAGGTGAAACCGCGTCTCAGAGGGGAGTGCATCCTTGTCCGGTTCGCCGACGATGCGCTGATGGCGTTCGACAACATTGTCGACGCTCAGCGCGTGCTGTCGGTCCTGGGCAAGCGTCTCGCACGGTATGGACTCACCCTCCACCCCGACAAGACGCGCCTCGTCGACTTCCGCCCAAAGAGGTTAGGTGCGCGCCACCCGGAGACGGATGGGACCAGCTTTGACTTCCTGGGCCTGACCCATGTTTGGGGACGGTCTCGGAACGGCAAGGATATGGTTCGGCAAGTGACGGCCAAAGGCCGGTTTGCCCGCGCGGTGGCCGCGGTTAATGACTGGTGCCGGAAGCACCGACACTGGTCTCTCCGCGACCAGCATCGCCACCTGTCCTCTATGATGCGGGGCCACTTCGCCTACTACGGCGTTGGCGGCAACAGTCGGCGCTTGCGTTGGTTCGCCAACCAAGTGGTGCGCATTTGGCGCAAGTGGTTGTCTCGGCGTGATCGTCAAGGCGTGGTCCCGTGGACCCGCATCAACGAACTGCTGGCTCGGCACCCACTGCCTCCGGTCAAGATCCTCCATGGCTACGCCGCCGCGAGCAAATCTCTCTCGTGAAGAACCGGATGCGGGAAATCCGCACGTCCGGGACTGTGAGGGGTGGGGATGGCGACATCCCCACCTACTCGGCACTTGATGCGCCGCAGTGGGGCGATGAAGCGCTTGAACGTCTTCTGGTCGGCGAGCCCGGCATGGGTGTTGAAGAACTTCAACTGGCCGGCGCGCCGTGCGCATCGGCGAGCATCGCCAGCATCTTGCCGCTGAATAGACGCGCCAGCAGGTTGACGTGCACGAGGAAGTTGGAGCGGGCAGGCGACCCATCGCGCGCCGTCGAGCGAGAGCCCTCCACCAGGGACGATCATATGCACGTGCGGATGATGGGTGAGTGTCGAGCCCCAGGTGTGCAGCACGGCGGTGATGCCGATCCGGGCGCCGAGGCGCTTGGGATTGGCGGCGATGGCGAGCGTTGTCTCGGCCGCCGCCTTCATCAGCAGGTCGTAGACCACGCGCTTGTTCTGGTAGGCGATGTCGCGCAGCTTGCTCGGCAGCGTGTACACGACGTGAAAGTACGGGACGGGCAACAGCTCCGCTTCGCGGTCGGCCAGCCATCGGCGCGACGCCGCCGCCTGGCACTTCGGACAATGCCTGTTACGGCACGAGTTGTAAGCGATGAGCGTATGGCCGCACGCCGCGTTCTCGCAGCGTGCGACGTGGCCGCCGAGCGCCGCCGTGCGGCAGCGCTCGATTGCGCTCATCACCTTCAACTGGTCGAGGCTCGCATGGCCGCGGTTGGCCTCGCGCCAAGCGGGACCGTGGTCGCGGAGGATGTCCGCGACCTCCAGAACGGGTTGAACCATGACCGACGGCGCTATCGCGCCGGCGGCTTCTCAGCGTCTCGCTTTGCTTGCCTGTGGCGCGGCGTGCTCAGGCGCGCGAGCGGGCTCTCGATCTTGGCGATTATTCCTGTCGCCACGCGGGTGTAGCGAGCCGTCGTGTCGAGCTTTTCGTGTCCGAGCAACGCCTGAATCAGCCGAATGTCTTGGCCGTCCTCGAGCAGATGGGTTGCGAAGGAATGACGCAGCGAATGAAGAGAGACCGCCTTGCGCAGCCCCGCGGCTTTCGCCGCCTCCTTGAACAGCCGGCCGAACTGGCGCGTCGTCGCCGGTTGACGATCCCTGCGACCGGGAAACAACCAGCGTTGTTCCCGCGCAACGCCGGCGTCACGCCTGGTCGGCCGCGCCTTCCACCATTGCCGCAACAGGTCGAGGATCTCGGCCGGAAGCATCACATTACGGTCCTTGCGGCCTTTCGCCTGCACGACGCGGATGATCATCTGCTCGCTGTCGATGTCGCACGCTCGCAGCCGCGCCACTTCGCTGGACCGCAGCCCGCAACCATACGCGAGCGTCAGCATCGCGCGCGCCTTGAGGCTCGTCGCCATGGTCAGAACCCGCTTGACCTCGTCAGGGCTCAACACTGGCGGCAGCTTCTGCGGCTCCTTGATGTGCCAGATCTCGGCCGCCAGATCGTGGCGACGCAGCGTGACGCGGAACAAGAAGCGCACCCCGGTCATGATCCGGTTGCGGTTGCAGATGCTGGCGCCGCTCTCGACGAGGTGCAGCTGGAAGCGGCGCACATCTTCCGCCGTCGCCGTATCGGGCGAGCGTTTGAGCCAGGCGGCGAACCGCTTGCAGCTAGAGATGTGGCTGCGCTGCGTGTGCGGGTTCAGCTTGCGCGCAGCCATGTCTTCGATCATACGCTGACGCAGCGGACTGACAGTGTCGGTCTTGCTCATGGAGAGCTCCATCCTGAGTGAGGTTCACAACACCTCGATTCTCAGGACGGGGCTCTCCACCGACTAGGCTGTCATCTCGACTTCACTGGCTTCCCGAATTGTCACCGGCCTCTCCGCTTGCTGCCCCGCGAAGCGGGCTGGAGCGCAGCGACTTCGTGCACTGGCACAACATGCCCAAACCCAAGCGGCTGTTAGGCCGCGAGAGCGCGCCATTTGGCCAACGCATCCAAGCTTCTCTGTTTGTAGATTTCGCGGGCGACGAGATGACGTTCCTGGTTGAAATGGTTGTGGACCTGAGCATGAACTGAGCTGAATTTCTGGAGCGCCTTCGCGCTTCGGAACCGCTGCATGGCTCGCTCTCGTCGTCGAAAAGGCTGATGCGAGTTTTCCGCCCGATTGTTGAGGCGACGACCAACCTCGTGGCGTTCGACGTTGCCGATCTCGCTCATCGCGGCGGGATAGGAGGAAAGCCCGTCGGTGACGACGCTCCGCGGCCGGCCATATTTCTTCATGATCCGCTTCAGAAACTTCAGCGCCGCGGCCTTGTCCCGCTTCGCGGTGACCACTGTTTCCAAAACCTCGCCTTCGTGATCGACAGCCCGCCAGAGATAGCAGAGCTTGCCGTTGATCTTCACAAAGACCTCATCCAAATGCCAGCGCCATTGGGGGAAGCCGTGTTGATGCGCTACCCGCCTTTTCCTGATCTCCGCCGCGAACATCGGGCCAAACCGGTTCCACCAAAATCGGACCGTCTCATGGCTGATGTCGATCCCCCGCTCGGCCAGGAGATCCTCGACGTTCCGCAGCGACAGCGGGTATCTCACGTACATCATCACGACCAGACGGATCACTTCTGGCGAGCTGTTGAAATATCGAAACGGGTTGCTCATGGCCCGAAGCTACCACAGCCAGGGGCGGCCCGAAAAATTGGTCTGACAATGCCCGCATGAGTGCTAGTCGAGGGCTTTGCCCCGACGCGACCATCGCCGAATAGTGGTTCGGGCTTTTTTCGATACCGCGTGTAAGATGGCGGCAAGGATGGAGGCATCGGGTGCGATTCAAAAGTGATGCGGAGTAAGGTTCGGATTTGGAAACGGATGGGAATTTAACAGATGACGGCCGCTACACTCAAGCGACGAGGCGATTTTGGCCAGTCTCAAGGCGCACCCTGGTCTTCGCGATCGATTCGCGTCGATAATTGAGGCGATAGAGAACAGCGAGGGAAACTTCAAGGAGGCCGATGCGGTCGAGGAGCAGATCGTGGAGGAGATGCGGCTGTTGGGGCGGGAGGCGATGCAGGGATGGGCCGAGAACCAGGTCGAAGCGACGGAACGAGAAATTCGTCGACAAGCTCAGATGCATCGCCAAGGTAAAAAAAACTCCGCTGGCATACGAAATTCGGCGAGGTCGCGGTCTTAGAGCCGCAATACCGGTTCGAGAAGAAGCGCGTTCGCCCGTTCATGCGCAGCGCGAAAGTCGTTTCTGGGGTTGTTCAGGCCCACTACAGCGCGCGATCGTCGACTTCGCCGCGGATCAGCCTTTCGCTCTGGCGCGCGCCAAGTTGCGCGAGCACTACGGCTTCGAGATCGGAGAGAGCACGATCCAGAGGGTTACACTCGGCCATGCCGGAAACATGTTCGAAGCCGGCAAGATCTCGCTAGATTTTCCCGAAGCGCCAGGGCGTCACAAGGACATTGTTGCTGAAACCGATGGCGGCATGATCCCCATCGTGGAGCCGGACGCCCGCCAGAAGGACAAGCGCAAAGGCAAGACGCTGTCGTGGAGAGAAGCCAAGATTTCTCTCGCGCACGCCAAGGGGAGCCGGACGCCAATCTATGCCGGCGCGATCGAGGGCGGTGTCGAAACCGCCGGACGGCAACTTCTCGGATGCGCGGTTCGAGCCGGCTTCGGCGCCGATTTCCGCGTTCACGCGGTCGGGGACGGAGCGGCCTGGATCGTGGGTCAGGTGGAAGCGCAATTCGGCCCACAAGGCGGCTATTTGATTGATTTTTATCATGTTTGCGAATATTTGAGCGCCGCCGTCAAGTCGATTGCGCCAGACGCCGCCGCGAAAGAGGCCTGGATGGAGGCGCAAAAGGAGGCTCTCAAGACAGGGCATTTGGAGAAGACGCTGCAGGCGCTCGCTCGTCACTTGGAGCCCCCGCAGTTGGCCGACGATCAAGCTCCCGTCCGAACTTGCCATCGCTATTTGAGCGGTCGGAAAAACCAACTCGACTATCGTGACGCCTTGGCCAGGGATCTGCCGATCGGCTCCGGAGAGATCGAAAGCGCGCATCGCTATATCGCACAGAAGCGCCTGAAGCTGCCAGGAGCTTGGTGGCGCGTCGAGCGCGCCGACGCCATGCTCGCCCTGCGCGTCACCCGTATCAACGGCGACTGGGACGCCTATTGGAGCAAGCGCGGCCAAAACAGCTCGCCCGCAAATCAAAACCGCCCCTCCCTATCACAAAAATCCGCAGCATGATTGCATCACTTTGGATCGCACCCGGAGGCATCTATGCAGGCTGTCGTTGAGGCTAAGGACCCGAGCCTCCTGGTGCTTGGCGGCCAGGTCGCGGCGCACAGTTCACGCGGAGCAGGAGGCGGCAACACAGCGGCGCATGATGGCGGCGGCGCAAGATGGGTCCGCGCGCTTCCAGTTCGAATGGCGGCTTGACGTGTCCCGCCACGGTTTCCGAGACGTTGATCCGGCCGGTCGCCCATTGGCCTCCATCATGCAGCATCGGCGGCTCCTCAGCCTGGTCGCGCGTCACTTCGACGAGTTCGCGCCTTGCGCTCTTCCAGCGCGGCCGGCTCGTCCTTCATGCGGGTGCGAAAGGCCGGCCTTCAACCGCCTCGACAGCAAACCAACAGGGCGAGATAGATCGTTCCTAACGGGGCGAAGACGATGAAGACCAGAGGCCAGAGGTTCGAGCCATTGGCAAGTGCATAGGCACACCAAAGCGCCGCCGGGACCGCGAACGCCAGGGGCGCCGCCGCAGCCATTCGCCATCCGCGCTCGAGCCTCATCAGCGCCCATGGCTGAAGGACAAAATAGGCCGGGACCGACAGCATGACGGCGAGACCGAGAAGCTCAGTCATTGTTCCCCTCGCGCCGGACTTCCATAGCTCTGTCCAATCGTCGCGCGCCAATGCCTTATCTGAGCCGCTTAAAATTTTCGTCGCCGCCGAATCCATGTAGGCGGCCCCGGGCGCGCCCGGCGCGGGTGTAGGCTCCGCCCGCTTCGTGAGAATGCAGAGTTGGCGTTCGCTTTTGCGGAGAAAATCAACTCGGCGTAAACGGTTGATCCCGTTCCCATCAGTTGCCCCTCAACGAATTGAGAACCTCCATGGCGATCACGCGGCAAGTTATCACCTCGCTTTTGCGTGATGGAACGGACATGCTCGGTACCAAGAACATGGCCGTCAAGATTGTCGACGAAAGCATCGTTTCCGGTTCCTTGCTTACCGTCGAGAGTAATCATTTCTGCGTATTGAAATCGCGCGGCGCGGTTTTGAATGTTTACGAGACCGGACAGTACGCCCTGGTCACGCCTGACAAACCGCTGGTCGGTTCGATTGTTCAGGGTTTTTTCGGCGGCTCCTCGCCCTGGGTTTACGAAGTCATCTACATCAACCGATCCAAGCTGCTGGTTCGCAACGAGGGCGTGGCCACCAGCGCCGAGATGGCCGAAATGGCCTACCAGGTGGATTACTACATCCATGTCGACACCAAGGAGGCCGCGCTCCATTTGATCACCCATTTGCCGTTCAATGGCCAATTGATCGACACGCGGGAGTGGCGGATTACGCCGGGCCGGCCATCGAGCAGGCGATCAACCAGGTCGTGCAAGTGACCAAATGGAAGACATCAATGAGCACATCAGCGAACTGCGGGAGTTGGTGAAAGCCATCTTGCCGACTTCCTGAAGACTATGGCATCATGCTGAACGATCTGAAGATTCTTATCATGCCGAAGGACGAGCGCATGCGCGAGCTCATCTCGCTGCAGGCCTCGGCCTTACTCCGATCGAAGCGGTGCGCTACTATCTGGCGTTGAGGATGGCGGAAAAGGGCGCGCGCTGCTCGTCTGAGGCCTGTTTCAAAAGCCCGCCGCCTCGTCCTTGTATGAGGCTCTGGTTGTAAGAGGGTCGGGTTTCGAGAGTCGACAGTTTCTTTGTTCGAGCGAAGAGCGTTTCTTCGTCCCGAGCGCGGGAATGGGAATGCGTCGCGCGCGCCGGCGCGAAGGACCCTGGAGAGCGTCATTCTTGACGATGCCAAACTGTGCGCCACGGTTCCCGTGACGAGGATGTGGTAGCGCGCGCCCGCAACCTGCTTGCATTGGCATGAGGCGGCTAGGCCGATTGAACGGCGCCTTATTCTTCGATTTGCGTCGGATCAATGATCGTCGTTCGTCGTTGTTCTACGAATGGATTCACGGGAGCAGACGATGCGCATCGACGCGAGTGAATTTGGCGCGATTACGGTCGACGGCGAGACCTACGAGCACGACGTGATCATTCGCCTTTCGGGAAGGGTCGAGAAGCGACGATAGCGGTCGAATACCGACGCCTGAATTAGATCCTTCAGATGCGCGGAATTGTGGTGCCAAGGCGCGTTTGCAGCACACCGCGGCAACATTTTTATTGGCGTGCATAGTCC
>CAVYIZ010000061.1:0-44578 GCA_963768555.1 uncultured Alphaproteobacteria bacterium | reverse complement strand
TTCGTCCGCCGGCGGCATGGAGAGGATGCGTGGCAGAAGGACGCCAAGTCCCGCGCCCGCGCCGAGGCCCGCTTCGACGATGCGGAGGGGGAGGACGAGCCCGGCTTCGCCATGGTGTCGATCGGCGCCGCCATTCATGCGATGCTGACGATGAAGGCGATGATACGGCGCCTGTTCCGTCGCCGCCGGAAATCCGCCACAGCGGCCGCGCCGGCGCGAAGGCGGCGGCGCCGGCCGGACCCCGCGCCCCATGGTTCGAGCTCAGGGCCGATGACGACGGGCTGACGGAGCCCGGCGCATACGCTCCGCGCACAAAGGCGGCTCCGCCCGCCGCGCCGCCGGCCGCGTCCCGCGTCGCCGCGGCGGCCGGCCCGCTGAAGCCCGGCGCTCGCACCGCGGCCGACGGGCAATTGAAGTTCGCCTTCTCGCCGCGCGGCGAATGGATCGATGCCGCCGCTTGCGATGCTGACCGAACCGAGGAAGGCGTCGGGCAAAATATCGAGCGACGCGCTCGAGCAGAACGCCCGCCTGCTCGAAGGCGTGCTCGACGATTTCGGCGTCAAGGGCGAGATCATGAACGTCCGGCCGGGCCCGGTCGTCACCCTTTACGAGCTTGAGCCCGCCCCCGGCATCAAGTCCTCGCGCGTGATCGGCCTCGCCGACGACATCGCCCGCTCGATGTCGGCGGTCTCCGCCCGCGTCGCCGTGGTGCAGGGCCGCAACGCCATCGGCATCGAGCTGCCCAATCAGCGCCGCGAGCTCGTCTACCTGCGCGAACTCCTCGCCAGCGAGGACTTCGAGAAGTCGAAGCATCGCCTCGCCATCGCGCTCGGCAAGACGATCGGCGGCGAGCCGGTCATCGTCGACCTCGCCCGCATGCCCCATCTCCTCGTCGCCGGCACCACCGGCTCGGGCAAGTCGGTCGCGATCAACACCATGATCCTCTCGCTCGTCTACCGGATGAAGCCCGAGAAGTGCCGGCTCATCATGGTCGATCCGAAGATGCTGGAGCTTTCGGCCTATGACGGGATCCCGCATCTGCTGACCCCGGTCGTCACCGATCCGAAGAAGGCGGTCGTCGCGCTCAAATGGGCGGTGCGCGAGATGGAGGACCGCTACCGCAAGATGTCGAAAGTCGGCGTGCGCAACGTCGACGGGTTCAACGCCCGCGTCGCCGAGGCGCGCGCCAAGGGCGAGACGCTGACCCGCACCGTCCAGACCGGCTTCGACCGCGATACCGGCGAGGCGATCTACGAGCACGAGGAGCTCGCGCTCGAGGAGCTGCCCTACATCGTCGTCCTGGTCGACGAGATGGCCGACCTGATGATGGTCGCCGGCAAGGACATCGAGGGCGCGATCCAGCGCCTCGCCCAGATGGCCCGCGCCGCCGGCATCCACCTCATCATGGCGACCCAGCGCCCCTCGGTCGACGTCATCACCGGCACGATCAAGGCGAACTTCCCGACAAGAGTCTCCTTCCAGGTGACGAGCAAGATCGACAGCCGCACCATCCTCGGCGAGCAGGGCGCCGAGCAGCTGCTCGGCCAGGGCGACATGCTCTACATGGCCGGGGGCGGGCGCATCTCGCGCGTGCACGGGCCCTTCGTCTCGGACAGCGAGGTCGAGAAGGTCGTGGCGCATCTGAAGAAGCAGGGCCAGCCCGAATATCTGAGCGCCA
This sequence comes from uncultured Alphaproteobacteria bacterium, assembly GCA_963768555.1. Classification (GTDB taxonomy): domain Bacteria; phylum Pseudomonadota; class Alphaproteobacteria; order Rhizobiales; family Beijerinckiaceae; genus Roseiarcus. The sequence continues at coordinate 42,900 of CAVYIZ010000061.1, read as the reverse complement.
TCCTCGAGGAGGAGCCGGAGGCCGAGGGCGACGCCTCCCCGCCCTCGCCGGGCTCGATGGACGCCGAGGAATCGGCCGACTATTACGACCGCGCGGTCAACATCGTGCTGCGCGACCGCAAGGTCTCGACGAGCTACATCCAGCGCCGCCTATCGGTCGGCTACAACAAGGCCGCCTCGCTGGTCGAGCGCATGGAGAAGGAGGGCGTCGTCAGCCCGCCGAACCATTCCGGCAAACGCGAGATCCTGATCGGCGAAGGGGCCGACCGCGGCGCCTTCGAGGACGCCGGCGACGACTGAGGGCTCAAGGGGCCTTGCCGCCGTTTAGCGCAGATTTAGCGTTTGGCCCCTGCTTTGTCAGGGGCTTGCGACCCCGTTTAGCGTCGAGCTGCAAACCACGCCGGTCACGGCGGGCCGCTGGTCTCGCCAGCGCCCCGAAAGCGCAGGCGCTCCCGTTGCGTCGCCGCATTCCCGTTGGCCGGCGCCCAACCGTCGGGGATGAGGCGAGCCGATCCAATCGCGGCGCTCGCTGGCCCCGCATCTTGTGGGTCCGATGCGGCCATACCAATTCCCGGCGCGAATCCAATCTTTTCAATCCTTTGCGGCACCTTTTCCCGATTTCCCGGCGATCCCTCTTTGCGTTGAGGCCGTCCCGCGCAGCGCACCCGACAACCGAAACGTCGCGAGTCGCAAGATCGGCGATCGGGTTTTCTCGCATGGCCTTCACCACAGGCGCCGCGCGCATGCGTCCGATCGATCGGTTGCAAGCGGCGGTGGGCGGAACGGCTTCGACGGAAACGAACAATCGGCGATCTCCTTTACGACGCCGGCACTAGAAGAACAAACATAGAACACACTCGCAAGCTTGTCAAGAGAATACTGTATTTTTTCTTGGGCTTGCCCCGTCCCGGGAAAGCGCTCAAACTGCCGAACAATTCGGCCGTCGAGAATGGCGGACGCGTCTCGCTGGGGTCTGCTTTTGAACCATCAATCCCTGTCCGCCTTTATCTGATCGGTCGCCGACCTGTTGCGCGGCGACTTCAAGCGGTCCGACTACGGCAAAGCTCTCCTTTGCGCGAGCGCCAACTTACGAGACCGGTTGCTGGTGACTAGGAGCCTGTCCGAGTAAACGGATTTTTGAAGGAAGTGTACTATAAACAGTACACGTTGTCGCTCCGTAATACTATATCTTGTGCCCGAAGCTCAACTTTTGCATTACTCGGACAGGCTCCTAGGAGCCGCTGATGGCACAAGCGTCGGAAGTATTCGGGAGATCGATCCAGCTCTTCCTGGTTGACGGAACGCCCAACGGCCTGGCGATCGCCTCAATTCACGGTTGGACCGGATCGGTTCTTGTCGCCACGCAGGCAACTTTTCCCAATCTCGTTGCTCGCCCTGAGGTCGACCGAACTGGCGTCTACATTCTCTTTGGCCCAGACCCAAAAGACGCGCTTTCGATGAGGGCCTACATTGGCGAGGCGGACAGCGTTCGAGATCGTATCGGACAGAGCGCTGGAGAGCGCGGCTTCTGGGAGACGGCGGTCGTGATCACCACCAGCGATGAAGCTCTCACAAAGGGACATGTGCGCTACCTGGAAGCGCGCCTAATCGAATTGGCCCAATCGGCCGGGCGGGTCTTGCTCGACAACGGACGGACGCCGAGTGCCGAAAAGCGGCGGCTCCCCGAGGCCGATCGCGCGAACATGGAAAAGTTCTTGGCAAATCTGAAGGTCATTTTGCCCGTCGTAGGGCTCGACCTACTCAAGCCCCGCCCCGCAGCTGCAACGGCCCCTGCTACCTCAACGCCGATTACTGGGGAGGTCCGGTTCGAAATCCGGCACAAGAGCGGCGTCAAGGCGGTCGCTGTGGAGGAGGAAGGCGAGTTCGTGGTTCTGCAAGGCAGCGAAGCCCTGAAAGACGCTGGTTACCAGTCCAACACCTACAGCGAGCTAAGAGTAGTCTCGCAAGCCGCGCTCGTGCCCGCCGCTGATGGCAAGCACTATGAATTTGGCCGCGCCTATGCGTTCAAGAGTCCATCGGCAGCCGCCGCGGTGGTCCTGGATCGCAACGCGAACGGGCGCATAGAATGGAAGGTGGTCGGGTCAAAACAAACGTACCATGAGTGGCAGGAAGACAAAGCAAAGGCCGCGGAGGTCGCCCTGAGCTGAGGCTTCCTATCGGGTGTTTGACCTCAGGAATCCCCTCATTTCGAGAACGGCCTGATTTCGGCACTTTTCGGCCCTCACGTACAGCGAATGGGAGCCCTAAGGCCCCGCATTTGTCGTGGCGCGACCTCTCTCTCGACGATTGCGAGACCCGAACTCGCACTTCAGGACTCGTCATACGAGACTCGCCGCATCAAAATGCCAACCTCCAGTTGCATTTTGGCCCTCGAAAAAATGAGGGGATGGCTGAGCCAGCCGACTGGTCCCGGGGCGTTAGCCCGACTTTCTCTACTGGGGCAGGCAGGCGGCGAATTTTAGGGGTGGCAGGGGGCGAAAAGCGAGTTGGTTCAACGATGAGGTTTCGAAATTCGCCTGCAGTGGAGACCAAGTATCTTTTCAGAAGAATTGTTTGGCGTAGATTTGTTTCGCCATGTATTTGCGCCCGAATCGACGCTTCAAGGACGGCAAGGAGCACCGCTACTGGAGCATTGTCGAGAGCGCGCCGCGCATCGAATTTGGCCCCCGCGCGCTTTCCTGGCCAGCCGAGGGAGACGCGTCGCCGCATCACACCCATGTCGCCCTCTCCCGAATGGCCGGGCTGCCGAAGCGACTGTTGGATGACCCAGTCATTATCGACCTTCGGGAAGAGGCGCTTGGCATTGCGCGAGTGAGATTTCGGTTCAGCGAGACTCCGCCGACATGCGGCGAACAATCATGACCGCCCACAAGAAGATCAGCTTCGAAGACACTGCGTTTGGCTTCCGGAAAGAGCGCGGACACCCCTCTCCCGCTTGCGGGGAGAGATCCTATGAGGTGTACGATCCGGTAAGATCGCTGACGGATTGGACCGGATACATCGTTGACAGGTCTATTGCACGGCGAGGAGGGCCCCGCCGATGCCTTGGAGTGAGACCTGCGCGATGGACGAGCGGATGCGATTTGTGATTGCGGCGCGTGAGGACGAGGCGGTGATGACGGAGGTTTGCGCCGCGTTCGGGATCAGCCGCCAGACCGGCTACAAATGGCTGGCGCGCTATGCGGCGGAAGGCGCGGAGGGGTTGAAGGAGCGCAGCCGCGCGCCGATCCGCCATGGGCGGGCGCGCGACGAGGAGCTGGTGGCGGCGGCGCTGGCGCTGCGCGAGCGGCATCCGACCTGGGGTCCCAAGAAGCTGCGCAGGACGCTCGCCGACCGCTTGCCGGATGTCGCGCCGCCGGCGCTCAGCACGATCGGCGACTGGCTGCGCAAGGAGGGGCTGACCCAATCGCGTCGGCCGCGCAGGCGGTGTCCGCCCTTTTCTTCGCCGTTCCTGGCCGCCGACGGGCCCAACGCGGTGTGGTGCGCCGACTTCAAGGGCTGGTTTATGACGGGCGACCGCCAGCGCTGCGATCCGCTGACGATCAGCGACGCGATGAGCCGCTATCTCTTGCGCTGCCAGGCGGTGGCGCAGACCGACGGGGAGCACGTGCGCCCGGTGTTCGACGCGGCGTTCTGCGAGTTCGGGTTGCCGCTTGCGATCCGCTCGGACAATGGGCCGCCGTTCGCGTCGGTCGGCGCAGGCGGGCTGTCGCGGCTTGCGGTGTGGTGGATCAAGCTCGGCGTGCGCCCCGAACGGATCGAGCCGGGCAAACCGACGCAGAACGGCCGCCACGAGCGCATGCACCGGACCCTGAAGGCGGACGCCGCCGACCCGCCGGCGGCCACGCTCGCCGAGCAGCAGCGCCGCTTCGACGAGTTCCGCGCCGTCTACAACCACGAACGGCCGCACGAGGCCTTGGATTTCGAGACGCCGGCGGCGCTCTATCGCGCCTCCGATCGCGCTTATCCTTGCGCCCTGCGCGAGCCCGATTATCCGGACGACTGCGCCGTGCGGCGCGTGCGCTCGAACGGCGTGATCAAATGGGCCGGCGACCTGATCTTCGTCAGCGAGGCCCTGGTCGGCGAGCCCGTGGCGATCGAGGAGACCGAGGCGGGCGAATTGCGGGTTCGCTACGCCGACGTCGAACTCGGATTCCTCGACAAAAGCGGCCGCCTTCGCCGCCGGAAATTGTCGCGGCCGCCCGCCTGTGGACTTGTGGACAACGCTGAGGCGTTGCCCACAATCCCACAGGAAGAGCAGCAGCAACAGCCGGCCGCGTAAGTGGCCAAAAGTGTCAACCATGTATCCGGTCCAAAGTGTCAACCATCAATCCGGTTGCACAGAGGCGGCGGGCGCTTCGACGCCTATAGTCGAAGCGTCCAAACCCGAACATAGGATCGGTCATGCTTATTCAGCAGATTGCGCCCGTCGCCGAGAATGAGTTTGCCTCAGTTTTTGTCGCATTGGAACTGAGCCGATCGAAGTGGCTGGTAGGGGTCGGCACGCCGCAGAAGTGGACGGTTCGCCGGCACGCAGTGCAGGGCGGCGACCTTTATGGGTTGCTCGAGCTTTTGAGTCGGATCAGCGCCGGCGAGGAAAAGCGCAGCGGTCTTCCGGTCAAGGTTCATATTTGCTTCGAGGCTGGACGGGACGGCCATTGGCTGTATCGCGCCCTGAAGCTGGCGGGATACGATGTCTACGAGATCGAGCCGGCGAGCGTCGCGGTTGACCGGCGGGCGCGCCGCGCCAAGTCGGACGGCGTGGACGTCGAGAAGCTGGTGCGGACCCTGGCGCGCCTCTTGAGGGGCGAGCTCGACGCCTGCAGGGTGGTCGAGGTCCCGAGCGAAGCGGAAGAAGACGGAAAGCGCCCACACCGCGAGTACGAACGGCTGGTCAAGGAACAGACGTCGCACAGCAACCGGGTGAAGGCCTTGCTGTTCGCCCAGGGCATCCGCGATTTCGACCCGATGGCGCCGGATCGGCTGGAGCGCATGGCGGCGTTGCCGATCCTGCCGAGGCTGAAGGCCGAGCTGAGCCGCGAATGCCGTCGCTTGGCCGGGATCATCGACGACATCGCCGAGGTCGAAGCGGAGATGAAGGCGGAGATCGTCCCGCCCAAGAAGGCGACTAAGGCCGGGGCCGCCTCGCCGACGCCGGGCCATGTGCAGACCAAGGCCGCCCAGCTCTACAAGCTCAAGAGCATCGGCGTCCGTTTCAGCACCGTGCTCGCCGGCGAGGTCTATTATCGGACGTTTCAGAACCGGCGCGGCGTCGCGCAATATATCGGCCTGGCCCCGTCTCCTTTTCAAAGCGGCGACATGGCGCGCGATCAGGGGATCGCCAAAGCCGGCAACGGCCGGGCGCGCAAAGCGATGATCGAACTGTCCTGGCTCTGGCTGCGTCACCAGCCCGACAGCGCGCTCTCCAAGTGGTTCCGCCAGCGCGTCGGCGACCAGAAGGGGCGCGTGCGGCGCATCGCGATCGTCGCCATGGCGCGGAAACTCTCCGTTGCTCTGTGGCGCTACCTCGAGACCGGCCTCGTTCCCGAGGGGGCGGTCTTGAAGCGCGCCTGAGCCGACCGAAAAGCGAGCGGCCGTTTCAAGCCGCTCGCCTCGTCCGGGATGGGACCTGTGACCGCCCCCAGCCCTGGGGCCAAAAGCCCCGAGGGAGAGATTGGTCCGGTCCATCCCGGGCCTCGCGACCTGCGCACCCAGGATCATGGACCGGCCAAAGCGCCGACCGGATATAAGGTTGTAAGGGGCTCGCCCCCAGCCGAAGCGAGGCCCCATCCCACCGACGAGGCAAACCGCTCGATCGCTACGTCGTCGATTTTTATTGCCGGTCGAACCAAGTCTTCGAAAGCATCGGAATTCGAGTCGTGCGCTTCACCAATGCCGAGGTCACCGACGAACTCGATTCCGTGCTAGAAAGGATTCACTTTGAATTGAAGCTACCCTTGTCCTGAAACGCAGGGTCCCCTCACCCCCGGCCCCTCTCCCGACGGAGAGGGGAGAACACGCGGAACGCCATGGATTTGCATAAACAGCTGGCTTTCGAAGACGAGATTTGCGGCCATCTCGCCGCCCACAGCTGGCTTTACGAGGCGGGCGCCGCCGCGTTCTACGACCGCACGAATGCCCTGTTCGCGCCCGATCTAATCGCGTGGGTCGAAGCGACGCAGCCCGAAGCATGGGAGATACTGGCGGCGGCCCACGACGGGGAGGCCGAAGTCGCGCTGTTCGACCGTCTGCGCAAGCAGCTCGACGACCGCGGCACGCTCGACGTGCTGCGCCACGGCGTCGAGATGGTCGGCCTTCGTCATCCGATCAGCCTCGCGCAGTTCAAGCCGGCGCTGGCGATGAATGCGGACATCGTCGCGCGGTATGCCGCGAACCGCGTGCGTGTCGTGCGGCAGGTGCATTACTCGACGGCGAACGAGAATTCGATCGACCTCGTGCTCTTCCTCAACGGCCTTCCCGTCGCGACGGCGGAGCTCAAGACCGATTTCACCCAGAGCGTCGAAGACGCAATCGACCAGTACCGCTTCGACCGCAACCCGAGGCCGAAGGGCCAGCACGCCGAGCCGCTCTTGAGTTTTCCGAGCGGCGCTCTCGTCCATTTCGCGGTGAGCAACAGCGAAGTCCGCATGACGACGCGTCTCGAAGGGCAGGCGACGCGCTTCCTACCCTTCAACAAGGGCGATCACGGCGGCAAGGGCAACGAGCCCAATCCACACGGGCACGCGACCAGCTATCTTTGGCAAGAGGTCTGGGCGCGCAACTCGTGGCTCGAAATTCTCGGCCGCTATATCGTCGCCGAGAAGGACAAGAAGAAGCAGATCGCGAAGCTGATCTTCCCCCGCTATCACCAGCTCGACGCGACGCGAAAGCTTGTCGCCGCCTTGCGGGAGGAAGGCGCGGGCGGCAAATATCTCATTAAGCACTCGGCGGGCTCGGGCAAGACGAACTCGATCGCCTGGACGGCGCATTTTCTCGCCGACCTGCACGACGCCAAGGACGAAAAACTGTTCTCGACCGTCATCGTCGTCTCCGACCGCAACGTGATCGACGGGCAGTTGCAGAACGCGCTCGCGGCTTTCGAGCGCACGCAGGGCGTCGTCACCATCAAGAGCGAGAGCGGCAGCAAGAGCGGACAGCTCGCCGAAGCGCTGAAGAGCGGCAAGAAGATCATCGTTTGCACCATCCAGACGTTCCCCTTCGCTTTGGACGCCGTGCGCCAACTCGCCGCGACGCAAGGCAAGCGCTTCGCCGTCATCGCCGACGAAGCGCATTCGTCGCAAAGCGGCGAGACTGCGGCGAAGCTCAAAGCGGTCCTGACGGCCGAAGAAATCAAGGCGCTCGAGGACGGCGGCGAGGTCAGCACGGAAGACATTCTCGCCGCGCAGATGGCCGGCCGAGCCGCCGAATCCGGCATCACTTTTGTCGCTTTCACCGCGACGCCGAAGACGAAGACGCTGGAACTGTTCGGCCGCCAGCCGGATCCGAACGCGCCGGCGAGCGAGACCAACAAGCCGGAGGCGTTCCACGTCTATTCGATGCGGCAGGCGATCGAGGAAGGCTTCATCCTCGACGTTTTGAAGAACTACACGCCCTATCGCCTCGCCTTCCGCTTAGCCAGCGGCGGCAGGGAGTGGGACGAAAAAGAAGTCGAACGTGACGCCGCAATGAAAGGCATCATGCATTGGGTTCGGCTTCACCCGTACAACATCAGCCAGAAGGTCAAAATCGTCGTCGAGCACTTCCGCGACAATGTCGCGCCGCTGCTCGATGGGAAGGCCAAGGCGATGGTGGTGCTGGCGAGCCGCGTCGAGGCCGTGCGCTGGCATCTGGCGCTGACGAGATACATCCGCGAGAGCGGCTACAGGATCGGCGCGCTGGTCGCCTTCTCCGGCGAAGTGAACGACAAGGAATCCGGCCCCGAACCTTTCACCGAGACCAGCAAAGAGCTCAACCCGGCGCTCAAGGGCCGCGAGATCGCCAAGGCGTTCGAAGGCGACGATTTTCAAATCCTGCTCGTCGCAAACAAATTCCAGACCGGCTTCGATCAGCCGTTGCTCTGCGGCATGTATGTCGACCGCCGCCTGGCCGGCATCCACGCGGTGCAGACGCTGTCGCGGCTGAACCGGGCGCATCCGGGCAAGGACACGACCTACGTCCTCGACTTCATGAACAGCGCCGAGGAAATCTTACGGGCGTTCAAGACCTGTTACGAGACGGCCGAGCTTCAGACCGTCACGGACCCGGACATCGTCCTCGACCTCAAGGCCAAGCTCGACGCGGGCGGATGGTACGACGACTTCGAAGTCGATCGCGTCGTCAATGTCGAGACGAAGGCGAAGCCGTCGCAGGGCGAACTCATCGCGGCCATCGCGCCGGTCGCGGATCGTCTCGTCAAGCGCTACAAGGCCGCGAGCGTGCGAAAGCTCGCGGCCGTCGCGAGCAATGATGAGAAGGCTGCGCACGACGCGCGCGACGAACTCGAAGCGCTGCTTCTGTTCAAGAACGATATCGGCGCGTATTGCCGTATGTACAGTTTTCTCTCGCAGATCATCGACTATGGCGCCACTTCGGTCGAAAAACGCTTCGTCTTCTTCCGCCGCCTCACGCCTTTGCTCGAATTCGGCCGCGAGCGCGAAGGCGTCGACCTGTCGAAGATCGCGCTGACGCACTACGGCCTCAAGACACACGGCAAGTCGCCTTTGGCGCTGGAGGAGGGCGAAGCGCCGAAACTCGCGCCGCTCAACGAGGCGGGCTCGGGCTCCGTCAATGAGAAGGAGAAGGCGCGGCTCGCGGAGATCATCGGGTGCGTGAACGGCCTCTTCGAAGGCGAGCTGACCGACGACGATCAACTGGTCTACGTGAACAATGTCCTCAAGGGAAAGCTCCTGGAGTTGGAGGAGCTGGCTACCCGGGCGACGAACAACACCAAGGCGCAATTCGCCAATTCGCCGACGCTCTCCCAGGAAATCCTCAACGCCGTGATGGACGCGCTCGCCGCCCACTCGACGATGAGCAAGCAGGCGTTCGAGTTGGAGCGGGTGCGCGAGGGCCTGAAGGACGTGCTGCTCGGGCCGGCGCAGCTTTACGAGGTGCTGAGGGAGAAGGCGGGGAAAGAGGCTGTGCTTTAACAATTACGCCAGCGCCGTGACCGACCCCCTCCCTGGCGATCGTCGCGCCCTGCCTAAGTGCGGCGCCAGCCGTTCCCCGGCCGAGGTATTCCTTTGGCTGCCTGTGGCTGCCCGCCGGGCCCTACACCTAAGTATACAGAACCAATCCGTTCGTCATTAAAGCAAGGCCTCGAGGCCAATGGAGGTGCTGCGCCGGCCGGCGCTATTCTAAGCGGCGATTGATACGAACTCTTATCTTCGAGTTCTGGCTCAAGAGCTTCGGCGTCGCGCTCAAACTCAGCGGCGTCTCAGGAGAGCGTTGCCCCGGCGCCAAGTCGATCAGGGCGCCGGTCTGCCCACAGTCCTGCCGAACCGAAGCGGCGACGTGACCGCGCGGACTTCTTTGGCTCTCGCCGATGCGCCAGCCTCAGCAACCCCGAAAGCCATCGCCATGGATCCTAGAGACATCAATCGCCGCTCCGCCCGGTTCGACATCAACGAGATCGCGCGGTCGTTCCCCGACACGGCGGACACAATGCTGTTGGACACCTACCTCACGAATGAGGCCGCCGCGAGCGCCCGCGTCTTCCGCGTCTATCGCGAAACGCCGCCGCACTACCACGCGACTTGCGACGAGTATCTCTACGTGCTGTCGGGCCGCGGGACGTTCTGGATGGAGCGCCCCGAGAACGGCGGAGAATTCGCTCCCGGACAGTTGCTGTTCTTCCGCCGCGGCACGGTCCATGCCATCCCGAGCATAAAAGATGGGCCGGTCGTCTTCCTCTCCGTCGACACGCCGCGACGCGATCCGCGCGACATCATCTTCGTCAACCCGGAGGACGGCACGCCGGAAACTTTCATCCGGGCGAAGGATCAGCCGAATCGGGGCTCTCAAACATGCTGACTCGGCGTCGCGCATTGATCCCCGCTAAGCGCATCCCCAGGGATAGGCCGCCTCTGGATAGTTATGCTCGACGTTTTATCGACGACGGGCCTTGCGCACAGACAAACCTCGCAAGTCCAAACCCTAAGCCTCTGCGGCGACGATAGCAGCGTGGAAGTGGGATGCGTCACGGTTAGCTGAGACATCTGGCTGCGGTAATTGAACTGCAACCGGAGGTTTCGAAATGACGATTGATGCAGGGCTGAAGCCCGAGGGGGCGCCGGAGCGCTCCCCCATAGCTGGCGCAGGCGCCCACTCGGGCGTCGAGGCAGGACCGAAGCGCTATTCGGTTCAACGCAAGATGGTGGTGGTGGCGCGTTTGTTGCGTGGCGAACCGTTGGATGTCGTCGCCCGGGAAGCGAATGTCTCGGTGGCCAAGCTGACCGAATGGCGGGACCGAGCGCTCGCCGGCGCGGCGTCAGCCTTGAAGGAACGCGAGCGCGACGACCGCGAGGATGAAATCGCCCGACTGAAATCCAAGGTGGGCGAGATCACCATGGACAACGAATTGCTGTCCGCCAAGATCGCCGCCATGGAGGCCAAAAGCCCTTTGGCCCGAAGGAGGTCGAGACGATGAGCCAGACGGTCTCGCCTTCCACGTCTCGTTGCTATGGCCTGGCGCGGGTCTCGCGCGCGTGGAATGTCCCGCGCGCCGGCGTGTATCGCTTTCTCAAGGGAACGCCATCGCCTGCGATCGCCCGTCGCCCCGGTCCGACAGGCCCTTGTCCGGATGCTGACCTGGCCGATCTTATCCGCCGGGAAATCGAAGCGTCCGACTTTCACGGCGAAGGCTATCGCAAAATATGGGCGCGACTGCGCGTTGCCGGGGTTCGCTCGAGCCCTCGCCGCGTGCGCCGGGTGATGGGAGAGAACGGCTTGCTCGCGCCCCATCGCGTCGGGCGCAACCAAGAGAAGACGCACGACGGAACCATCGTCACCGACAAGGTCAATGAAATGTGGGGAACGGACATGAGCCAGACCGTCACCCTCGAGCAAGGGCGGGCCTATGTTTTCGTCGCCGTGGAACACGCGAACTCAGAAATCATCGGCATTCACGCCGCGCGTTCAGCCAATCGCTTCGAGGCGCTGGAGCCGGTCCGGCAGGGGGTGCATCGGTGCTTCGGCTCCATCGCGCCCGGCGTGGCGCGTGGGCTCAAGGTGCGTCACGATCATGGCTCCAATTACATGTCCGGCGATTTCCAGGACGAGATCAAGTGTCTGGGCATCGAAGCTTCGCCGTCCTTCGTGCGCGAACCCGAGGGCAATGGCGTCGCCGAGCGCTTCATCCGAACCTTGAAGGAGAACTTGCTCTGGGTCCGGACGTTCAAAACCATCGAGGAACTGCGCGCCGAGCTCGTCGCATTCGCCAGGCGCTACAATGAAACTTGGCTCGTCGCGCGCCATGGATACAAAACGCCCGCGAGGGTCAGAGAGGAGCAAACCACGCCACGAATTGCGATTGACCCGACCCTCGCAGCCGCCTTACCCTTGGCCGCCTGAGCAAGCGCAGCCGCGTGTCTCAAAACCGTGCCGCACTACAATAGCAGCGTGGAAGAGAATGCAACTGTGAAAGGAAATACAATGGAGAAGGATAACTTGCACGCTCCAGGCGCCACGCGCCGCTCCCTTCTCGTGGGAAGCGGGGTCGCGATTACGGCACTCGCCGGCACACATGCAACGGCGGCTGTATCCGCCAATATGCATCCCCCGGTCGCTGAACCTGTTGCCGGCCCTTATCCGGTTCCGCCTGAGGGAAGGACGGCCGGCCCTATCCTACCCAATCGAGGATCGTCGCTCGCGGGGAAGGTCGCTGTAGTGACCGGCGCCGCTCGCGGGATCGGTCGCGCAATCGCTATCGAATTTGCCGCGAATAGCGCCGACGTTGTCGCGCTCGACATCGCCGGACCGGTCAGCCCGACCGCGGATGCCATTCCCGCAACAGAAGATGAACTCAAAGACACGGTTGCGCAGATCCAACACTACGGCCGGCGCGGAACGGCGGTGAAAGCCGACATCCGCGACATCGCGGCACTTCGTCAGGTTGCCGATCAGGTCGAACACGAGCACGGCAAGATCGACATCGTGGTCGCCAACGCCGCCATCCAGGGCTGGAAGCCTCTGATGGAAATGGATGACATGGATTGGAGGGATCAGATCGAGAATAATCTCAATGGCACGGCCAATACGGTTCGCGCCTTCGGCCCCAAGCTGGTTGTGCGGAACCGCGGCCGTCTCATTCTGCTGTCGTCCATGCAGGGAAGGGAGGGAACGAAGGACGGCGCGAGCTACTCGGCCTCGAAGTGGGGCATTATCGGCTTGATGAAGTCCGCCGCGTTGGAGCTTGGGCAGTATAACGTCACCGTCAACGCGATCCTTCCCGGGCTGGTCGGGACAGCGCTCACCTACAACGAGCAGCGTTTCCGGGCCGCGATCGCCCAGTCGAACAGGACCCCGGCCGCCAATCCCACGGCAGAGGAAGCTTGGGCTGCACGTGCGCCGACAGTGCCCCTTCAGGTTGGTTGGCTGCAGCCGGAAGATATTTCGCCGGTCGCGGTTTTCCTCGCGTCAGATGCCGCTGCACTCGTGACCGGGGCTGAATTTGCAGTGACGGGCGGAGATGCCGCGAAGGTGAGCTGACGCAAAAGCTAGGCTCAAGCCGCCGACGACGCTGGGCGTCGCAAGCAGTGCCCAGTTTGTCTTGCGCCGTACTCGCTGCATGGCGGACTCTCCCTTCAATGAGCCCCAGCGGTCGCAGCCGCACCGGATTGGCCATTCCGCCTTGGATCACCACAACGACATACAGATTGCGGAATTGGCTGCAGCCGCCGTCAAATACGAGCGTCCAGGATGAATTCGAGTTCAGACCCTCGCTTTCGGCCTCGCGCTGGCGCTGCCGGCCGGCGAATTCGGCGCCCACGCGCAGTCGAACGGCGCCGCAGCCGCGGCTTCGAACGCCGCTTCGACCTTGAGTTCGGTCGACTACAATTTCGTCGCCCAGGCCAATCTGGGCGCTCCCTTCCAGATCGATTCCGGCCGCATCGCCGAACAGAAAGCCACGACCGCGAATATCCGCGACTACGCGCATCTCATGGTGACGAGCCACGGACCCGTCGTTGCTGACCTCAACGCGATCCTGCAGCGACGGCATATTGCGGCGCCCCCCGAAACGCTGTTGCAAGGCGCCTACGATGCGATGATCGCTTCACTCAAGGCCGACACGGGCGCCACGCTCGACCGTGACTATGTGGCGGGCCAGGTCGACTATCAGAAAGGCAACGCTGCGCTTTTCCGATTTGAGATCCAGAACGGCGCCGACCCGGACCTCAAGGCGTTTGCTCAACGCACCCTCCCCAAGATCGAAGACCACCTGCAGCGGGCCCTGAAACTGGCCAAGAGCGGCGCGGCCGGAGCTTCCACGCAGTAGGCGCTCGCGCCGCCGGGCGCCGATCGGGCGCCAACAAAGACAGACGGAATAATTACAAATTCGTAGAGTTGACGCGATCCTAATCCTCGCGCCGGATGCCGGCGCGCGTCCCATCGCCTATGCGCTCGTCCCCAACCAGCGGCAAATTCGCGGGGATCGAATTTGCGCCTGCGGGTTGACTGCAAAGACCGTTCCCGTATTGGAGGGCGTTCCCGAAGCGGATAGAGTTCCACCACTTGGCCGACGTCGCTCAAGACCTAGCGTTCGAGGGGCATGGGAAGAGGGCGACGGCTTTGATCCGATGGCTGGTCAATCTCGCGAAGACGCGGCGAACCGGCGTGTGGTCGTGGGTCCTGGCCGGCTTGTTCCTTGCTGCGGCCGTTGTGCTCCGCCTCGCCCTGGCGGGGTGGCTCGATCCGATACCGTTCACAACCTTCTACCCGGCGGTCGTCGCGAGTACGCTGCTTTGCGGCTGGCGTCAGGGCGCGCTGGTCTTCGTCTTGTCCACCATCGCGGCATGGTTTTACTTTGCCAGGCAGGGTTTCTCGTTCGCGATTGGCTTCGAGGACGCTCTCGAGGTTATGGGCTTCCTGCTCGTCGCGGGATTCCTGATCGCGCTGGTCGAGGGGCTGGTTCAAGCCGTCCTGCAACTCGACAACACGGCGCGCGTCAATGAAGACCTGTTTCGCGAACTTCAGCATCGGGTGGCGAACAACCTGCAAATCGTCGCGGCGACGCTGCAAAAGGCGCAGCGCACCTTGCAGGACCCTGCCGCTTTACAGGCCATCAGCCTCGCGCTCGGCCGAGTTGATTCGATGGCCGACCTCCATCGCCGGCTCTACGACGCGGCCGCCTACTCGCATGGCCTCGAGCCGATCCTGCGCGACGTGCTCTCGGAAACGTTTCGCGCCCTGCCGGTCGACGTCAGGCTCGAAATCCGTTGCGGCGAACTGTCCGTCGGGCAGATGACCGCCATCGCCCTGCTAGTGAACGAGGCAGCCATCAACGCGGCGAAGCATGTGTTTCGCCCCGGGAAAGGCAGGCTGTTCGAGGTGTCCCTGGCGGAGGGCAAACGGGGGCGCGTTCAATTGACGATCCACGATGACGGACCGGGGATACCCTCGGAGACGGTCGAAGGGCTTGAAACACGGAGGTTTGGACTGACGGTCATGCGGGGGTTGGCGGCGCAGCTCGGCGGCTCGCTCGAACTGCCCGGTGGCCCGGGCGCGGTGCTGAGCGTCAAGTTCTCGATGGCGCCGCGGCCTTCCCCTGTGTTCGGATGAGCGGCCCGGCAGCGGGAAGACCGCCAGCCCCCCTCCCCTCGCGCCCCTCGCGCTGCGGCATGCACACATCTCGGAGCGTCGGGCTGTGCAACCGGATTGATGGTTGACACTTTGGACCGGATACATGGTTGACACTTTTGGCCACTTACGCGGCCGGCTGTTGCTGCTGCTCTTCCTGTGGGATTGTGGGCAACGCCTCAGCGTTGTCCACAAGTCCACAGGCGGGCGGCCGCGACAATTTCCGGCGGCGAAGGCGGCCGCTTTTGTCGAGGAATCCGAGTTCGACGTCGGCGTAGCGAACCCGCAATTCGCCCGCCTCGGTCTCCTCGATCGCCACGGGCTCGCCGACCAGGGCCTCGCTGACGAAGATCAGGTCGCCGGCCCATTTGATCACGCCGTTCGAGCGCACGCGCCGCACGGCGCAGTCGTCCGGATAATCGGGCTCGCGCAGGGCGCAAGGATAAGCGCGATCGGAGGCGCGATAGAGCGCCGCCGGCGTCTCGAAATCCAAGGCCTCGTGCGGCCGTTCGTGGTTGTAGACGGCGCGGAACTCGTCGAAGCGGCGCTGCTGCTCGGCGAGCGTGGCCGCCGGCGGGTCGGCGGCGTCCGCCTTCAGGGTCCGGTGCATGCGCTCGTGGCGGCCGTTCTGCGTCGGTTTGCCCGGCTCGATCCGTTCGGGGCGCACGCCGAGCTTGATCCACCACACCGCAAGCCGCGACAGCCCGCCTGCGCCGACCGACGCGAACGGCGGCCCATTGTCCGAGCGGATCGCAAGCGGCAACCCGAACTCGCAGAACGCCGCGTCGAACACCGGGCGCACGTGCTCCCCGTCGGTCTGCGCCACCGCCTGGCAGCGCAAGAGATAGCGGCTCATCGCGTCGCTGATCGTCAGCGGATCGCAGCGCTGGCGGTCGCCCGTCATAAACCAGCCCTTGAAGTCGGCGCACCACACCGCGTTGGGCCCGTCGGCGGCCAGGAACGGCGAAGAAAAGGGCGGACACCGCCTGCGCGGCCGACGCGATTGGGTCAGCCCCTCCTTGCGCAGCCAGTCGCCGATCGTGCTGAGCGCCGGCGGCGCGACATCCGGCAAGCGGTCGGCGAGCGTCCTGCGCAGCTTCTTGGGACCCCAGGTCGGATGCCGCTCGCGCAGCGCCAGCGCCGCCGCCACCAGCTCCTCGTCGCGCGCCCGCCCATGGCGGATCGGCGCGCGGCTGCGCTCCTTCAACCCCTCCGCGCCTTCCGCCGCATAGCGCGCCAGCCATTTGTAGCCGGTCTGGCGGCTGATCCCGAACGCGGCGCAAACCTCCGTCATCACCGCCTCGTCCTCACGCGCCGCAATCACAAATCGCATCCGCTCGTCCATCGCGCAGGTCTCACTCCAAGGCATCGGCGGGGCCCTCCTCGCCGTGCAATAGACCTGTCAACGATGTATCCGGTCCAATCCGTCAGCGATCTTACCGGATCGTACAGGGCGTCTTCCTTCCCCCCTTGCGGGGGAAGGCGCCGGGCGAAGCGAGGCGGATGAGGGGTCGCGCCGAAAGGGGCGCACTGCCGACGGATCGTAAACCGCAAATATATCAGCCTTTAGAAGTGATCGGGAGGAGAGCTTAATTATTCGCCGACCAAGCAAACCTATGAAAAGTGCGGTAATCTCGTCTCGCCTTGGAACCTCGAGTCCGAATTGCCCTGGACGGAACCAACTTAAGGAGAATCGTCGATGGCCGAAGAGAAGCCGCTCCGGTTCGTCGTCATGGTCGGAAGCCTGCGCAAGGGCTCCTACAACGCCGCGATCGCCCGCGCCCTGCCCGCGCTCGCGCCGGAGGGCGTCACGATCGCGCCGCTCGGCTCGGTCGGCGACCTTCCGCTCTACAATCACGACCTTCAGGACAAGGGGTTTCCTCCCGTCGTGACGGAGATGGCCAAGGCGATCGCCGAGGCGGACGGCGTCATCTTCGTCACGCCCGAGTACAACCATTCGGTTCCGGGGGTCCTGAAGAACGCCATCGACTGGATCTCGCGGCTGCCCAATCAGCCCTTCGCCGGCAAGCCGGTGGCGATCCAGAGCGCGTCTCCCGGGCTCTTCGGGGGCTTGAGGGCGCAGCTTCACCTTCGCCACATGTTCGTCTATCTCGACGCCCGCGCGCTCAACAAGCCCGAGGTCATCATCCACCAGGTCAACACGAAGGTCGACGCGGCGACCGGCGAACTGACCGACAAGGGCACGCGCGATTTCATCGCCGACCAGCTCAAGGCCTTCGCCGCCTTCGTGCGTGGTTGACGCACTGGCGCGCTCCGCCCAGATTGTTCTCCGTCTTGGAGCGCCCAGATGAAAGTCTCGATCATCCAGATGAACTCGATCAGCGACAAGGCCGCCAATATCGCGGCCGCCGAGGCGCTGATCGAGCGCGCCGTCCGGGAGGAGCGCCCGGATTGGGTGCTGCTGCCGGAGTTCTTCGACTGGGCGGGCGGCTTCAAGGCGGACAAGCTCAAAAACGCCGAGAGTTTTCCGGGCGGCCCGGCCTACGAGATGGCGCGCCGCCAGGCGATCAAGCATCGCATCTTCGTCCACGCCGGCTCGATCATGGAGAAGATCGACGGCGAGGACCGGATCCACAACACCTCCGTCGTCTTCAACCGCGAGGGCGAGGAGATCGCCCGCTACCGCAAGATCCATCTCTTCGACGTGACCACGCCCGACGGGACCTCCTACAAGGAAAGCCAGACGGTGAAGGCGGGCGATAAGGTCGTCACCTACGATTGCGAGGGCGTGACGGTCGGCTGCTCGATCTGCTACGATCTGCGCTTCCCCGACCTCTTCCAGGCGCTCGCCGAAAAGGGCGCCGAGATCATCGCGCTGCCCGCCGCCTTCACGATGCTGACCGGCAAGGACCACTGGGAAGTGCTGCTCCGCGCCCGCGCGATCGAGACGGAGACTTACGTCTGCGCCAGCGCCCAGACCGGCTCGTTCGCGGTCGGCAACGAGCAGCGCCACACTTTTGGCCATTCGCTGGTCGCCGACCCGTGGGGCCACGTGGTCGCCAAGGCCTCCGACGGGGTGGGCGTCGTCTCGGCACGGATCGACAAGGGGCAGATCGGGCGCGTTCGCGGCCTCATTCCCGTGGCGCAGCACAGAGTCCGCATTGCTCGCGACTAAGGCCCGGTCACAAGAACGGGTCTTTTCCCCGACAAGAACGCGCGCGCATGGTCACGCCTGCACGGCGTATGGGAAGTTGTCCTCTCGCTGTTTCGCGGCCACGGACGGCTTCAGCCCAGAGGGCACGGCCGTGCCCGCGACGGGAGACAGCATGACTTCGGGTGCGTTGTCCGCCAGCGTCCGGCCGTTGCGGGCAGCGAAGCCGTATGTCGCGGGCGTCCCGACCACGTAGGGCAAGACATCGGGGAACAGCTCCCGGGCCACAGTCTGGGCGTAGCCCTGCGGATTCCGTTGCAAAGCCGCTGATTAGATATCAGAGACGCGGTGAAAACTTTGTCGACGGGATCATTTAACGGACCACAATCGGCGATGGAACACGGTGTTATATCAGCTCATGGATTGGCTGAGTTAGCTCTTTTGCCTGATAGTTAGCCTCCCGTCACCGTGGCGGGCGGAACAAATACGCGAAATCTGCGTTGGTGTTGCGTTCGACGTGCTCGATGTCGTGAGCGGCACGGCGAGCGGCGTGTTCAGCAGGGACGCCTCGGTGTTTGTCCCCTCACGGGTATGCATTATGCACGCGCGTCGAGGCCCAGATATTTCCCTCAGTTGCCCACGCTTTTCGAACCCATTTAAGGGTCTCCAGTCGTCGACAAGGGAGGGTAAACCATGAACATCGTCGTCATCGGTGGCACCGGCCTGATCGGCTCGAAGACCGTCGCCATTCTGCGCCAGGGCGGCCACGAGGTCGTCGCCGCCTCACCCAAAAGCGGTATAAACAGCATCACCGGCGAGGGGCTCAAGGAGGCCATGGCCGGCGCGCAGGTGGTGATCGACCTCGCCAATTCGCCCTCATTTGAAGACAAGGCGGTGCTGGAATTCTTCGAGACCTCCGGCCGCAACCTTCTCGCGGCGGAGGCCACAGCGGGCGTCCGGCACCACGTCGCGCTATCCATCGTCGGAACCGATCGGAGCGACAATGGCTATTTCCGCGCCAAGGTCGCCCAAGAGAAAATGATCGAGGCCTCCGGCATCCCATACACCATTGTCCGCGCGACCCAGTTCCTGGAATTCCTCGGCGGCATCGCCGCTTCAAGTGCGGATGGAAACATAGTCAGGCTTCCGCCCGTCCTGTTCCAGCCCATCGCGGCGGACGACGTTGCTCCTATCGTCGCCGAGGTGGCGCTCGCCGCGCCACGAAACGGCATCGTCGAGATCGCCGGCCCGGAACGAGCACCGTTCAACGAAATCGTCGCCCGCTATCTGAAGGCGGTCGCCGACCCGCGTGTGGTCGTTCGCGACCCCGAGGCCCGATACTGGGGCGGCCGGGTCGAGGAGCGCTCGCTCGTGCCGTTGGGCGAAGCGCGCCTCGGCCGCATCGGTTTGGACGAATGGCTCCGCCGCTCACAGGCAGCAGCCTGACAGCGATAGCGGGTTATCTTGACCGCTCTCAACGGCGGCAGTCGCCATGAAAGTCTTGATTGCAGGCGCAACCGGCGCGATTGGCCGGCAGCTAGTCCGATGCCTGAAGCAGAATCACACTGTTTTTGCGCTGGTCCGTTCGCCGGAGTCATCGCGCGCAGTCGCGACGTTGGATGCAGAACCTGTCGCCGCTGATGCGCTCGATGCCGCCTCGGTGAAGGCGGTCATCGCCAGGGTCCGCCCCGACGCCGTCATCAACGAGTTGACGTCACTGCCCAGACACTACACGCCGGCTGAAATGAGGGCTGCCGCCGAACGAGATCGCAAAGTCCGAACGGAGGGAAACGCAAACCTTCTCGCCGCCATCCAGGATGCGGGCGTGCGCCGCTATATATTGCAAAGCTCGGGATTCTGGTATGCGGCGGGCGCCGGTCTAGCCGACGAGAGCGCGCAGCTGGCCTTCGACGCTTCGCCCGGGGTCGCCGCCGGCACCCGCGTGTACGCCGGGCTCGAGGCGGCGGGGTCGAGCAAACCGCACGTTGATTTTGTCAGCCTGCGCTACGGTTTTTTCTACGGTCCGGGGACCTGGTACAGCCGTGATGGCGATATGGCCGAGCAGGTCCGCCAGCAGAAGGTTCCGATTATCGGCGCTGGGCAAGGCGTCTGGAGCTGGGTGCACGTCGACGATGCGGCCGCGGCGACCGCCGCCGCGTTAGCATGCGCCCCCGGTGCGTACAATGTCGTGGACGGAGACCCAACGTCCCAATCCGGATAGCTGCCCGCGTTCGCCTCCGCGGTCGGCGCGCCGCCGCCGCCTCAGGCCAGCGAGGAAGAGGCGCTGGCGACATTTGGCCCCGACACGGTCTACTATGCGACCCGGCTCCGAGGAGCATCGAACGAGAAAGCAAGACGCGAGTTGAATTTTCGGCCTCGCCCCCTGGAATGGTTGAACCCCGCTCCCTGACGCTGTCTTTTGGTTCCGACCGCCGTGGTGGCAGCGCCCCGCCCCTGATGCACCGGCATGCCGACCGAAGTATGATCGCCCCGGGAGGACGGCCCCGACGAAGATCCGCGAATGAGCGCGCCACCCGACAACGCGGAGATCGGATCCTCGCTTTATGGTCGGCGACAACCGCCGCGAACATCGGGTCCTCGCCGCCATAAATCGAACCCATTGGCGGTTTTTGATCGCGAAGCGGACACGGAAGGTATCGGAGGGATGCCTGCCGACATGAACGATCGTAGCAGCGAGTCAAATCCGACCAACGCGCCTCCGGCGGGCGACGCAAGCGGTTCGGCTGCTTCCGGGGCCGAAGAGGCGCAGACACATCGGACACATCCGGGCGACGCGCAAGCCCCGCCCGCGAGCAATCAGTCCACGGGGCGGCGAAGGCTGCTGATCGTCGCGCTGGGCGTTCTGATCCTGGCCGCCGCCCTTTGGTTCGGCATTCCCTGGGTCCAGACGGCGCTCAATACGGTTTCGACCGATGACGCGTACGTCAACGGTCACGTCACGTTCGTCGCCGCGCGCGTCCGAGGCCAAGTCGCTCGCGTCCTCGTCGACGACAACTACCGTGTGCGCAAGGGAGAACTCCTGGTCGAACTGGACAAGGAGCCATTTCAGATTGCAGTCGCGATTAAAAAGGCGGCTGTTGCTACGGCAACGGCGGACCTGCAAGTGGCCAAGTCCAAAGTGCGCGGCATCGAAGCGGAGGCCATGAGCCGGCGCCGGGCACTGGAGCACGCCATGGAGGACGTCGACAACCAGGTCGCCCTGCTGCGCGCAAGGGTTGCCGGTGTCGACAAGAGCCAGGCCGAGCTCGTGCTGGCTCAGCTTGACTTCGATCGGGCCGCGAAGTTGGTGGTGTCGAGCGATATCCCCCGAGCGGAGTACGACCGGCGGCAGGCGGTCCTGTTGGCGGACCGCGCGGACGTTACCGCGGCGCTGGCCGATGTCCGTCAAATCCGTGCGTCTTTGGGATTGCCGCTGCAGCCCGAGAAGGGAGATCTCGGCCAGGTTCCGCCCGATATCGATCAGACCTTTTCTTCCGTGCTCCAGGCGCAGGCGGCTATGATTCAGAGTGCGGCTCAACTCGGCGTCATCCATTCGTTCGACGAGGGGCCCCGTCACATGGTCGAGGCGTTCGAAAAGGAGGGCGACGTCAACAGCACCTTCGCCCGGCTGGCGGTCGACGCGCCGGACGTCAAGCAGGCCGAGGCCAAGCTTGAGGTCGCCAAGCGCGATCTCGACCAGGCCGAGCTCGATCTTCGCTACTGCGACGTCGTCGCGAAGATCGATGGCGTCATCACGCGCCGCAACGTCAATCCGGGCGACAATGTGCAGGTCGGTCAGAGTCTCATGGCGATCCGGTCGCTCGATGAAATCTGGGTTGACGCCAATTTCAAGGAGACCCAGCTGGGTGACCTGCGTATCGGCCAGCCGGTCGATCTCTATGTCGACATGTATGGCGGCCGCCATGTGTTCAAGGGGCGCATTTCCGGCTTTACCATGGGGACCGGATCGACATTGGCGCTGCTGCCGCCGGAGAACGCTACGGGCAACTTCATCAAGGTGGTGCAGCGACTGCCGGTTCGGATCGACCTTACAGACTACGATCCAGACAAGACCCCGCTGTTTATCGGCACGTCGGTTGTTCCCTACGTCTACTTTAACAAGCCTCCCACCGGACCCGACGCCGGGAAGTTCTTGCAGACCTCTGCGCCTCAATCGCAAACCGGCGGTTCGACGGCAAACCCGCCGGGCGCAAACAAGTGACAGCCGCGGCGCTTTCGCCCGCCAGACCCCAGGTTGCGCGGAGCCCGTGGCTGGTCGCCGCGATAGTCGTGGTGCCGGCGTTCATGGAGGTGCTCGACACCACCATCGTGCTGGTCGCGCTGCGCTACATCGCGGGGGGCCTGTCGGCTGCCGCCGATGACGCCGAGTGGGTTATCACCAGCTACCTTGCCGCCAACGCCTTCATCCTGCCGATTACCGGCTGGTTGAGCGCTCATCTGGGTCGCCGCAACTACTTCCTGGCGTCGATTGCAATATTCACTCTCAGTTCCTTGCTGTGCGGACTAGCCGGTAGTCTGGGTCAGCTGATCCTGTTCCGCGTCATCCAGGGAGTCGCGGGCGGCGGTCTGCAGCCCGGCAGTCAGGGTATATTGCTGGACGCCTTCCCGCGCGAGAGGCAAGGCGTAGCAATGACGCTGTTCGGCCTTGCTGTTCTGATTGCGCCGGTGGTCGGTCCGACCTTGGGCGGTTGGATAACGGACACTTACAATTGGCGCTGGTGCTTCTTGATCAACGTGCCCCTCGGTATCGTAACGCTCGGCGCATGTTACGCCGTGCTTCGCGATCCGGACTATCTTGTCGCCCAGCGCGAGGAGATAAGGAAGCAGCCGTTCCATTTTGACGCGATCGGCTTGTCGCTTCTGGCCATCGTCATAGTCTCGTGGGAAGTGATGCTCAGCAAGGGCCAGGAGTGGGACTGGCTGGGGGATCCATTCTGGCGCGTCCAGACTCTCGTCATTTCATTGGGGGTGGGTTTGGTTGCGTTGATCTTCTGGGAGTTGCGTCACCGCAACCCCGTGATCAATTTCCGCACGTTGGGTGAACGCAACTTCGCCGCGTGCTGCATCATGATATTCTGCGCATATCTCGCGCTCTATGCCTCAACTAAGTCATTGCTTGGTCTGCTTCAGGCCCTGTTTGGTTATGATGCTCTGAGCACTGGGTTGGTGATGTCGCCTTCCGGAATTTTTGCAGTCCTGGCGATGCCGATCGTCGGCTTCCTGCTCGGCCGAAAGGCGGACGCCCGATGGCTGATCGCCGCGGGGCTGTTGATCATGACCGCGGGAAACTATTGGATGTCCCAACTCAACCTCTACATCAGCCCAGGCCAGGTCGTGTGGCCTCGGGTGGTCGTGGTCGCGGGACTGGCGGTATGTTTTGCTCCCGCGAACGTAGCCGCGTACCTCTATACGCCACTTGCGTTGCGCGGGGCGGCCATTGGTTTGTTTAGTCTCCTACGCAACGAGGGGGGCAGCGTCGGGGTGTCGTTGTCCCAGACCTTCGAAGAGCGGCGTGATCAGTTTCACGCCCTACGGCTTGGCGAGTCCCTCGATCCTTTCAACCCGGCGGTGGCTTCGTTCCTTAAGCAGGCTCAAGGAGCGTTCCTGCAGCAGACCGGCGATCCGGTGGCTGCGCAGCAGCTGGCCTGGCAAGCACTGGAGAATTTGCGCCAGCAGCAGGCGTCTTCGCTTGCCTTTTTCGACACCTTTTGGATGATGGCCGTGCTGACGTTTGCGGTCGCGTTCGCGGTATTGTTTATGAAGCGTTCCGTGGCTGAGAAGGGCAGTCAGGCGGGTCCAGAATGATTGATTGCGCTCCGCAAGGGAACAGGTAGACAACCGAACCGGCGAGCTAAGCGGTGACGTTGGTCTCAAAGACCGAGGTTCCCGTTGCAAGCAGCTCTGCGCGGTTCATCCGATGCAATGGAGAGGCGTGTCCTGACGACGCGATCGACGAGGCCTAGCGGCAGCTCGGCTCGGAATGATCTCCGCATCCCAACCGAGAGCGAGCCCGGCGAAAACGTAGCCCGGGTTCGCCTCGGCTCCTACGAGTTGAGGAAGAAGGGCGTTTCGCGCTTCGATTTCCGCGATCCCTACCACCTCGCCGTTGCATTGACCTGGCCGCAATTCCTCGCGGCCTTGCTCGCGCTTTATCTGACGGTGAATGTCGTCTTCGCGACACTCTATTGGCTGGTTCCCGGTTCGGTGGCAAATGCCCGGCTGAATAGCTTCGCGGACGTTTTCTTCTTCAGCATCGAGACGATGGCGACGGTCGGCTATGGAGAGATGTATCCGGCGACCTTATACGGTCATGCGATAGCGGCAATCGAGATCATGTGCGGACTCGCGTTCACCGCCATCCTGACCGGACTCACCTTTGTCCGCTTCTCGCGGCCGCGGGCCAGGCTGGTCTTCGCCGCCAACCCGGTCGTGGCGATGCATGACGGCAAACCGACCTTGATGGTGCGGATCGGCAATGGGCGCGTGGGCGTGCTCGCGGAGGCAGAGGCGAAGCTGAACGTCTTCTTTGTCGACACCACCGCGGAGGGTATGTCGTTCCGCCGCGCTCAGGAGCTCCGGCTCGAACGGGCGCACATTCCGATCTTTACAACTTTTTGGACACTCATGCATGTGCTGGACGAGCGGAGCCCATTGCACGGCTACGACGCGGCGCGAGCGATCGAAACGGACGCACGAGTGTTCGTGACGATCGAAGCGCGTGACCCCACGCTCGCGACGGTCGTGCATGACGCCCGCTTCTATGCGCCGCAAGACATACGCTTCGGCATGCGCTATGCCGATGCCGTGAGCACGGCAGCGGACGGCGCGCTTGTCGCGGACCTAGGGCGAATCGGAGCGCGGGAGCCTGGCGTGGATGATAGCCAGGAAGGGATCTGGACGGAGCGGGAAGAGAACGAATAGAGGGCCCTGGCCCACTGGACGGGCTTTGTGGCGAGATGCGACTTGAGCCGACTGCGGCCAATCCTGCCGGTTCATGTTCCACGGAGGTGATCAGCGGAAGAGCAACGTGAAGACGCCTTCCGCCCAATGACACCCGGCGATCGGCTCGAGCCAATGGTGTATTAGGATTCCCGCCGCCAAGGCCGAGCGGCGGCCGTTGTGAGTTCAAAAGCGGATAGAAGGGCGACGTTTCAATCTGGAGTTCGGACATGAAAGCGACCGAGAAGCTTCACAATGCGGGTCAGAGCCTGTGGCTCGACAACATCACCCGGGATCTGCTGACGTCCGGCGCGCTCAAACGATACATCGACACGCTGTCGGTCACGGGGCTGACGTCGAATCCGACGATCTTCGACCATGCGATCTCGAAGAGCGCCGCTTACGATCAGGACATTCGCGCCATGACGAGGAGCGGCGTTGCGCGGGAAGATTTGTTCTTCAGACTTGCGATCGCCGATCTGCAGCAGGCCGCAGATCTGTTCAGGCCGATCCACGACCGGACCGCCGGCGTCGATGGCTGGGTCTCGCTCGAAGTGTCGCCGCTCCTCGCGTATGACACGCAGCGGACGGTCGAGGCCGCGAGTTCTCTTCATGCCGCCGCGGCCCGACCCAATCTGTTCATCAAGATTCCCGGAACCAAGGAGGGCGCCCCGGCGATCGAGGAAGCCATTTTCAGGGGCGTGCCGATCAACGTCACGCTGCTTTTCTCACGCGAACAATATATTGCCGCGGCCGAGGCGTACATGCGCGGCCTGGAACGCCGGATCGCCTCGGGCTTAAGCCCGGACGTTCGCTCTGTTGCGTCGCTGTTCATCAGCCGTTGGGACAAGGCGACGATGGACAATCTGCCGGAGAACTTGCGCGATCGGCTGGGCATCGCAATCGCCGAATTGACCTACGCCGCCTATCGCGATCTCCTCGATTCGGAACGCTGGCAGCGTCTTGAAAATTGGGGGGCGCGCCCGCAACGCCTTCTCTTCGCCAGCACCGGCACCAAAGACCCGCGCGCTTCCGACACGCTCTATATCGGCGCTTTGGCGGCGCCGAACACGGTCAATACAATGCCCGAGGAAACGCTGTTGTATTTCGCCGATCACGGCGAAGTCGGGGCCGTCCTGCCTCGCGACGGAGCACGCGCGAGCGAGACGCTGTCGGCGATCGTCAAGGCGGGCGTCGATCCTGGCGCGTTGGCGGCGGACCTCCAATCCGAGGGCGCCAAGTCGTTCGACGATTCCTGGAGCGATCTCCTTAAGGCGATTGAGACAAAGTCCCAGGCACTGACCTGACGATTACGCAATCCAGATGCCTTCAGTGGTCTGGCCCCGAACTGCGGCCGCCCCGACGACAGCGACGTCGGGCGGCCCCCCCGCGCAAGACCATGAGCCCTGCGGCGCTCGTCACCGGAGGCTGACCCGCGTTCCAGACTGCATGAGCCGGCGCGAGGCGGATCTCCGCGCCCGCGCGGGCCACAAAATTGAACGGCTGCTCGCGATAATTGTGTTTGGCCTCGCCGCGGTCGCGCGGGATAATCCATGTGCTTCCGGGTCTGCGCCTTAAGCGCTTTCCTTTAACCTTGATGACGCTATTGCGTTAACAGCGCGACGAGAGCGCTCGTGAACAGTTGAGCCTTGACGCTGATGGCGGACGACGAACTCGACCTTCGAACGCTCTCCGACGACGAACTCGTCGAGCAGATGCACGATGACCTCTACGACGGCCTCAAGGAGGAGGTCGATGAGGGCGTCCGCATCCTGCTCGAGCGGGATTGGCCGCCCTATGAGGTGCTGACCAAGGCGCTGGTCGAGGGCATGCGGATCGTCGGGATCGACTTCCGCGACGGCATCCTGTTCGTGCCGGAAGTGCTGATGTCGGCCAATGCGATGAAGGCCGGCATGGCGATCCTTCGGCCGCTGCTCGCAGCGACCGGCGCGCCGAAGATGGGCACGATGGTGATCGGCACCGTCAAGGGCGACATCCACGACATCGGCAAAAATCTCGTCTCCATGATGATGGAGGGCGCCGGCTTCGAGGTGTTCGACATCGGCATCAACAACAGCGTCGACAAATATCTCGAGGCGATCGAGCGGCATCAGCCCGAGATCCTCGGCATGTCGGCGCTGCTGACGACGACCATGCCTTATATGAAGGTGGTCATCGACACGATGAAGGAAAAAGGCATCCGCAACGACCACATCGTGCTGGTCGGCGGCGCGCCGCTCAACGAAGCTTTCGCCAAAGCGATCGGCGCCGACGCCTATTGCCGCGACGCGGCGGTGGCGGTCGAAACGGCCAAGACCCTGCTCGCCCGCCGGCAAGGCACGGTGCAGGCCCGCGAACAGGTGTAAGGGCTGAGGCGCCCGGAGGCTCGAAGTTTTATGACCCTCGCGCCCGTAACAAGGAGGTTGTCACCCCGGCGCAAGCGGGGGTCCAGAGAGCCGCCGCGGACGCTTGACGTCGATGCGGCTTCACTAAGACTAGCGACGGCGCCTCGTGATCTGGATCCCCGCGTTCGCGGGAATGACAGTCGCGGGGAGGTCACGGTCGCCGACATCGACGCCGAGGCGAGCTACCCTCGCCGCAAAGAGGGCGGGCGAAAAGTGCTCGTCATCGCCTGCGGGGCGCTGGCGCGCGAAGTGTTGGCCCTCAAGCTCGACTGGATCGATCTGACCTGCCTGCCCGCGAGCCTGCACAACCGCCCCGAGCGGATTCCCGAGGCCATGCGGAAGAAGATCCGCGCCAACCGCGCCGCCTATGACGAGATCCTGTGCCTCTACGGCGATTGCGGCACGGGCGGCGCCCTCGACCGCGTCCTCGCCGAGGAAGGCGTCAAGCGGATCGCGGGTGCGCATTGCTACGCGTTCTACGCCGGCGAGGAGGTTTTTGCGGCGCTCGCCGAGGAGGAGCCGGGAACCTTCTATCTGACCGACTTCCTCGCCCGCCATTTCAACACGCTCGTCATCAAAGGGCTCGGCCTCGACCGCTTCCCGCAATTGCGCGACGACTATTTCCGCGCCTACCGCCGCGTCGTTCATCTCGCTCAATTCGACGATCCCGAGACCGCCGAGAAGGCCAAGGCCGCGGCCGAACGGCTCGGCCTCGCCTACGAGCGCCGGTTCACCGGCCTCGGCGGCCTGGCGAAATTCCTCAACGAAGAGACGCGAGACGACCCGATCGAGAAGAAGGCGACGCCATGGCCAGCCTGATCACCCTCTATTGGCGCGACATCCCGAGCCAGGTCATCGTCAAATCCGGACGCCAGGCCGCGAAACGGGAATTGTCCGAGCGCTTCATCCGCGCGATCGACGCCGCTGCGATGCACGCCAAGGCGAAGAGCGCCGACGACTATCTCGCCGACTGGCGCCGCAGCGAGCCCGTCGCCTGCGGCGACGATCTCGAGAACGAGGCCGAACAGGCGGCTGCTCGGCTCGAGGCCGAGTACGACACGCACCGGCTTGCGTTCCTCGCCAAGCATGACGGGCGCGAACCGCCGCCGTGACGCGGCTCGTCCCTTGCGCCTTCGAGCCGCGCGGCAAGCGGCCGCCGCCCGAACGCAGTCCTCGCATGAGGCTGTGGAGCGTGCGCCACGCGGAGCTCATGGAGCGTCTCTACGCGCGCTTCGAGGCGGCTCTCGCGCGCGCGGCGCCCCTGCTCGCGCGCGTCGGCTACGACCGCCTCGAGCGCCCGACCGCCGCGCTCGAGGCGGCCGTGAAGGGCTTCTTGTTCGATTGCCGCATGTGCGGCGACTGCGTCCTGTCGAAGACCGGCATGTCCTGCCCGATGAACTGCCCGAAGGCGATGCGCAACGGCCCGTGCGGCGGCGTTCGCGCCGACGGCAATTGCGAGGTCTATCCAAAAATGCCCTGCGTCTGGCTGAAGGCCTATGAGGGCAGTCTCGCCATGCGCGGGGGCGCCAAAATCGCCGAGATCCTGCCGCCGCTCGATCACGCGCGCAAAGGCTCCTCGACCTGGCTGCGTCTGGCGCGCCAAGCGGCAGGAACATGAGCGCCCTGCCCCACCCGCACGACCTCGGGGCCGATCCGTCCGCGCCGCTGGTCGACCTGCCGGGCCATTCGTCGCGCGGCCGGCTCGAGCGGGTGCTGAGGCGGGGAGAATTCGCCGTCACCGCCGAATTGAGCCCGCCCGATTTCGGCCGACGCCGACGAGGTGCGCGCGGCGGCGGAAGCGTTCGAGGGCTGGGTCGACGGCATCAACGCGACCGACGGCTCGGGCGCCCATTGCCACATGTCGAGCGTCGCCGTCTGCGCGATCCTCACCCGCATCGGCTATTCGCCGGTGCTGCAGATCTCCTGCCGCGACTTCGAACCGGATCGCCATCCAGGGCGCGGTGCTCGGCGCGGCGGCGCTCGGCGTCGGCAACGTGCTCTGCCTCACCGGCGACGGCGTGCAATGCGGCGACCATCCCGAGGCGAAGCCCGTCTTCGACCTCGATTCGATCTCGCTGCTCTCCGTCATCCGCATGATGCGCGACGAGAGCCGGTTCCTGTCGGGCCGCAGGCTGACCACGCCGCCGCGGGTGTTTCTCGGCGCGGCGGAAAACCCGTTCGCGCCGCCCGATCGATTTCCGCGTGCTGAGGCTCATGAAGAAAATCGCCGCCGGCGCGCAGTTCGTGCAGACCCAATATTGCTTCGACCTTCCGATGTTTCGCGCCTTCATGGGACGCGCGCGCGACATGGGGCTCGACAGGAAATGCTTCATCCTGGCCGGCGTCGGCCCGCTCGCCTCGGCCAGGGCGGCGCGCTGGATGCGCGCCAATGTCGCAGGCGTGCATATCCCCGACGCGATCGTCGCGCGGCTCGAAGGCGCGGCCGACCCGAAAGCCGAGGGCAAGCGGATCTGCGTCGAGATGATCCAGGCCTTGCGCGAGGAGCCGGGCGTCGCCGGCGTCCATGTCATGGCCTACCGGCAGAGCCGGACGGTCGCCGAAATCGTCGCCGAGTTCGGCGTGCTGAGCGGCCGCGCCCCCTGGCGGCGATCGTTCGTTGCGAATATGCAGCCGGTCGAGAGTTTGGAGGCGGGATGAGTCAGCCCCTCCCCGTCATCGCGAGCGAAGCGAAGCAATCCAGGGGCCGCCGCCGCAGTCCTATGATCGCTGGGTTGCTCGTCGCTTCGGTCCTCGCAATGACGCCAATGTAAGGAAGCGCGCCCCATGACCGACACCATCGTCTCCTCGGCCACGAAAGAAGTCGTCATCGGCTTCGAACGCCGGTTCGTCATGATCGGCGAGCGGATCAACCCGACCGGACGGAAGCAGCTCGCAGCCGAAATGGCTGCCGGCGACTACAGCCGGGTGGTCGCCGAGGCGATCGCCCAGGTCGAGGCGGGGGCGCAGATGCTCGACGTCAACGCCGGCATCCCGCTCGCAGACGAGCCGCGCATCCTCGCCGAATGCGTCAAGCTCGTGCAGGAGACGGTCGACGTTCCGCTGTCGATCGACTCCTCGATCGTCGAGGCGCTCGAGGCGGGGCTCGCTGTCTACAAGGGCAAGCCGCTCGTCAATTCGGTCACCGGCGAAGAGGAGCGGCTCGAGCGCGTGCTGCCGCTCGTCAAGAAGCGCGGCGCGGCCGTCATCGCCATCTCCAACGACGAGACCGGCATTTCCGAGGACCCGGACGTGCGCTTCGCGGTCGCCAAGAAGATCGTCGAGCGCGCCATGGACCACGGGATCAAGCGCGAGGACGTCGTCGTCGATCCGCTGGTGATGCCGGTCGGCGCGATCAACGACGCCGGCGTGCGGCTCATGCATCTCCTGCGCCGCCTCCACGGCGAGCTCAAGGTCAACACCAGTTGCGGCGCCTCCAACTTCTCCTTCGGCCTGCCGAACCGGCGCGGCCTCGCCGCCTCCTTCCTGCCGATGATGATCGGCGCCGGGCTCACCTCGGCGATCATGAATCCGCTCCACCCCGAGGACCTCCAGGCGATCCTCGCTGCCGACGTCGTGATGGGACACGACCCCAACTGCGGCGCCTGGATCCGCAAATATCGCGAGCCGGCGCAAGCCGGCGAGACGGCCGGCGGTAGGCGCGAAGGGCGGCGCCGCGGCAAAGTCTGATACTGTTTCCGGATGAATGGCTATGTCGTCGTTCCCGAACGCGTTCCCTCTCCCCTTGTGGGGAAGGGTTAGGGAAGGGGGTCGCGTCAGCTCTTCCTCCCAACAAGACAAATAAGCGCGGTGCGACCCCCCACCCCGGCCCGCCCCCACCATAGGGCGTCCGGAAGGACGCCCGTCTCTCGACGGGCTATGGGAGGCGGGGGCGCGTGCGGCGCCCCGAGCCAATCCGGAAACCGAATGAGAGACTCGCTTTGAGCGCCTATCGCGTCGTCTTCACCCCGTCGGGCAAACGCGGCGACTTCGTGGCTGGAACGAGCCTGCTCGCCGCGGCGCGCACGCTCGGCGTCGATCTCAATTCGGTCTGCGGCGGGCGCGGCATCTGCGGGCGCTGCCAGATCGAGGTCGCCGAGGGGCGGTTCGCCAAGCACGCGATCGATTCGCGCGCCGATCACGCCAGCCCATGGAACGAGGTCGAGCAGCGCTACGCCGACAAGCGCGGAAAGCTCGCGCCCGGGCGGCGGCTCGGCTGCCAGGCGAAAGTCTGCGGCGACCTCGTCGTCGACGTGCCGGCGGAGAGCCAGGTCCACCGGCAGGTGGTGCGCAAGCGCGCCGAGGAGCATCCGATCGAGATCGACCCAGTCGTGCGGCTGCATTACGTCGAGGTCCGCGAGCCGAACCTGCGCGAGCCGTCCAGCGACTTCCGCCGCCTGCAGGAGGCGCTCGCAGAGCAATGGGGCGTCGTCGACTCGGCCGCGGATCTCGCGACGCTCAAGAACCTGCAGAGAATACTGCGCGCCGGCGGTTGGAGGGCGACCGCCGCCGTGCGCAAGGGCCGCGACGTCGTCGCCATCTTCCCCGGCTTCGCCGAGCGCGCCTTCGGCGTTGCCATCGACGTCGGCTCGACCACCATCGCCGCCTATCTGTCGGATCTCGCGACCGGCGCGGTCGTCGCCTCGGTCGGCGCGATGAACCCGCAGATCCGCTTCGGCGAGGATCTCATGAGCCGGGTCTCCTATGTGATGATGAATCCCGGCGGCGACTCGGAGCTCACGCTCAGCGTCCGCGAGGCGATGAACGCGCTGATCGGCGACGCGGCGTCTCGAGCCGGCGTCTCGCGCGGAGAGATCGTCGAAGCGACCCTGGTCGGCAATCCGATCATGCATCATCTCGTCCTCGGCCTCGATCCGACCGAGATCGGCGGCGCGCCCTTTGCGCTGACGATCGACGGCGCTTACGAGGCGCGGGCGCGGGATCTCGGCCTCGACATCGCGCCCGGCGCGTTCGTCTATGCGCTGCCGTGCATCGCCGGCCACGTCGGCGCCGACACCGCGGGCGTGGTGCTGGCCGAGGCGCCCTATCTCGGCGACGAGCTGCGGCTGATCGTCGACGTCGGCACCAACGCCGAAATCGTGTTCGGCAACCGCGAGCGTCTGCTCGCGGCCTCGTCGCCGACCGGCCCGGCGTTCGAGGGCGCCCAGATTTCCTGCGGCCAGCGCGCGGCGCCGGGCGCGATCGAGCGGATCCGCATCGACCGGACGACGCTCGAGCCGCGCTTCAAGGTGATCGGCTGCGACCTCTGGTCGGACGAGCCGGGCTTCGCGGAAGCGATGGCGAACACGGGCGTCACCGGCGTCTGCGGCTCGGGGATCATCGAGGCGATCGCCGAGATGTACCTTGCCGGGATCATCTCGCAGGATGGCGTCATCGACGGGGCGCTCGCCGCCCGTAGCCCACGCGTCGAAGCGGTCGGCCGCACCTTCGCCTATGTGCTGAACGAGGGCCCGCCGAGGCTGCTGGTCTACCAGACCGACGTGCGCGCGATCCAGCTCGCCAAGGCCGCGCTCTACGCGGGGGCGAAACTTTTGATCGAGCGGCGCGGCGCCGCGCTCGAGCGCGTGACCCTCGCCGGCGCGTTCGGCGCCCAGATCGATCCCCTCTACGCGATGACGCTCGGCCTCATTCCCGACTGCGATCTCGCCAAGGTCGCGAGCGCCGGCAACGCCGCCGGAACGGGCGCGCGCATCGCGCTCCTGAACCTCGCCGCGCGAGCCGAGATCGAGGGCGTCGTGCGACAGATCGAGAAGATCGAGACAGCGATCGAGCCGAACTTCCAAAACCTGTTCGTCGCCGCGATGGCGATCCCGAACAAGATCGATCCCTTCCCGAATCTCGCCCGTCAGGTCGACCTGCCGGCGCCGCAGGAGGCGACCACCGCGGCTGCGCGGCGGCGCAGGCGCGCGGGGGCGGAACGGGCGTAGCGCGCGTGGTCTTGACGGCCCACGTCAGCGTCCTTGATCGCGTCCTTCGAGGCCGCTTCGCAGCGCCTCAGGACGAGGTTCAGGTGCGGCGCTAGTAGAAATCGTCATCCAGAGGAGCGCCGAAGACGCGTCTCGAAGCACGAGGATTTCGGTCCACGCTAGGTCAGCGCCGCAAAAGCGTCTCCCTGTCAGAAAACAATCAGCGCGCGTCTCGGCAGCCGGCGGCGCATGTGGTCGAAGGCGGCGCGTGCCTTGCTGAGCGGCGCGCGGATCCCGATCGGGAGGCTGAGGCGCCCCAGTTCGACCAGTCTCGCCATCTCGGACAGCGCATCGGCCTCGGGTCGAAAGAGGACCCACGCATAGCGGGTCCCCTTCGGCAAGGCCGCCCGCATATCCCTCTTGTCGCGCATCGCACGCCAGGCGCCGCCGACCCAGCCGCGCTCGTCAAAATTCTGCAGCAAGGGGTGGACCGTCGTCGCATGCCCCGTCGCGCCTTCGCGCAAACAGCCGATGAGCGCCCGCTCGTCGTCCCACGTCGCGAAATTGAGCGTGGCGTCGAAGGTCCGCCGGAGACTCTCGAATGGATTTCGCTCGCGATCGATCGCCTCGGCCGCGCCGGCTTCGAGACACGCCTGCAAATCCGAGGCTTTCGCTATGGCGGTCACCCGCGCACCCCAGGCGGACAGCGTCTGCAGGGCGAGTCTCCCCAGACCGCCGGCCGCCCCATGCACGAGAACCGACTTTGCCGGAGCGGATTGGCGCGTGAGCCCCGCCCCCCGCGCAGCGCGCCACATCGTCACGAAGCTGTACGGCAGGGCGGCAAGCTCCTGGAGGTCCCGGTTCTGCGGCGCCTTTCGCGCGTGCGCCGCCTTCACCATGATATGCGAGCTGTGCGACCCATCCCTCGAGACGGGTTTCACTCCGTAGACGCGATCGCCGACGGCGAAACCCGCGCGATCGCCCGCCGTGACGATCGCGCCGGCAAAATCATTGCCCAGCGTCAGCGGAAAGCGAGCGGCTCCCATCAAGGAGAGCAGCCGTCGCCCGTAGCCCGTCCGCCCGGCGCACGTCGATCGGATTGACAGACGCGGCCTCGACGACGACCTCGATCTCGTCCGGGGTCGGACGGCGGCGCGGCGCCTCGCGCAGTTCGAAGCCTCCACCCGGCCCCAGGGACATCACGACCTCGCGCTTCATCATGCTCGGCCCCTCCACCCGCCATACTCCGAGATTGCGAACTTGAAGGCGTATCGCTCCAGCGCCTGGCGCAGGGAGTCTGCGCCGGAGGCGACGCGGATCCGGAAGAGTGGGCCGATGCGCGGAATCCTGCTCGATCTCGATGCCGGCGATAGCGGCGCCGGCGGCGTCCGCTTCCGAGCGGATGACGCTTTCCGCCTCGCGCTGCTGCAGTGCGGGCTTGAAGATCTTGCCGACGTTGGTGAGCGGCAAGGCGGGAACAATCCGCGCATGCTTCGGGACCGCCGCGCGCTCGGGAATGCGGCCGGCCGCGAATCGAGCAATTCCTGTTCGGTCCGAGGCGCCCGGCTTGGCCTGGACATAGACGACCGGAACCTCGCCGGCGTAGGCGTCCGGACTTCCGATCGCCGCGACCATCGCCACCGCGGGATGCGCCTGCAGCGCCTCCTCGATCACCTTCGGATCGATGTTGTGGCCGCCCCGGATGATCAGCTCCTTGCGGCGGCCCGTCAGCCAGAAATAGCCGTCCGCATCCTGGCGGCCGAGATCGCCGGTATTGAGCCATCGGCGCCGTCGATCTCGACCCAGAGTCCGATTGTGCCGGTCGAGGTAGCCGCGAAAGACATTGGGCCCGTGAATCAGGATCGCCCCGATCTCGTCGGCCAGCCTTGCGGACGAAGCGGCCGCCTCGTCGAGTATGGCCGTCATCATTTGCTGATAGGGAATTGCAACCCGATCGAGCCCGCGCGCCTCGCCGCGCTCGGGTTGGCGAAAGACACGCAGCCGCCCTCGGTGAGGCCGTAGCCCTCGATGATCTTCAATCCCGTTTTCGCCTCGAAATCGGCGATCAGCTTCGCCGGCATCGGCGCGGCGCCGCAGATCGCGAATTCGAGGCTCGAAATGTCGGCGCCGGAGATCGGCGCGTTCATCAGCGCCGAGAAGATCGTCGGCACGCCGGAAAACGTCGTCACGCGATAATGCGCGACGATCTCCCAGAATTTTGCGATCACATTCTTGCCGCGATAGCCCTCCGGCGTCGCGAGCACGACGTGGTCGCCGCGCATCCACGCCTGAAGCCCCGTAACGAGCTGGGCGTTGACGTGGAACAGCGGCAGGCCGCAGAGGGCGATGCGCGGCGACTGGCGCGTCTCGATCATCTGCGCCGCGCTCCAGGCGTCGAAGATTTCATTCCGATGCGTCCGCACGGCGATTTTCGGCGCGCCCGTGGTGCCGCCCGTGCAGAAGTAGGAACAGACCGCATCGGACGAGATCGCCTGCGGCGCGAGCAACCTGTCGGCGGGCTGCGCCACGAGGCAGTCGCGAAAATCGACCACGTCGACGCCGGCGAGCGCGAACGCCGAGACATCGCGTCCTCTCGCAACGAAACCCGCGTAAGGCATGGCGTCGACCAGAGCGACGGTCTCGAGATCGGGCAACGCCTCGAGGCAGGGCGCGAGCTTCGTCCAGAGGTCGACGACGGGATTCGGCGCCAGCGTGACCAGCACGCGCGCTCGCGCCGCCTTCATGAGGTTTGCGATCTGGGCGGGCTCGAAATAGGGATTGATCGCGAGCACCGCTCCCGCGGTCTCGCCGCCCCAGATCACGAAATGGGTTTCCGGCAGGTTCGGCAAGACGAACGCCACGGGATTTCCGCAGTGACGCCGAGCGCGTGGAACGCATTGGCGGCGCGGGTCACGTCGGCGAGAGTTCGGCATAGGTCCACACGAAGGCCTTGCGCAGGCGTCGGCGCTGAGGAAGAAGGAGAGCGCTTTCGCGTCGGGCGTCCGCGCCGCCGTTGCGGCCAGCGCCTCGTAGCTCGTGCGCGGCAGGCGTGCGAGGAGAGCGGCTGCGCTTCGAGGGCTTCGATATCGCTGAGATTTCGGATCGCCATGGCGATTCCCAAAGAGCCGTAAGACCAACAATCGGAGCGCCGATCAACGGCGCCATTCGCGGACCGGTTTCGACATGGCCGCTTTGAGGCCCATCATCGTCTTCAGATGATTGCGGTCCTTCATCGCCCTGCGCAGCAGGCTCCACAGGCGACGCGGGGTCAGCCGCGCGTCGACGAAATCCTCGGGAAGATCCGGCCCCCACTGGTAGAGACCGGCGCGATCCATCAGATGGTAGCCGGCGGGCTGCGAGGCGTCGAACAGATCGCCGTCGGCATAGTGCTCATGCTTCTGTCCCCAGGGATCGCGCCAGTAGTCGAAAATCTGGCTGCCGAGCAGATGGCGCCCGACGCCCCAGGCGTGGCGGTAGCGCCGCGCCATCAGCACCTGCTGGCCCATTTCGACCGCGTCGAGATCGACGACCTCGAACGCCACGTGATCGGCCTTGGACTTCGAGCCCGGTGGCGACGAACAAAGTGTGATGGTCCGTCGGGACGGCTCCGCGGTCGAGCCGCATGAAGGCGCCGACCGGCGCGCCGTCGGGCAGGCACATCACGTCCGACGGGACGAAGCCGAACGTGTCCATGTACCAGCGCGCGGACGAATTGAAGTCGGGCGTCTCCAGGACGAGATGGCCGAGCTTGGTCACCTGCGGCGGCTCCAGCGCGGGACGCTGGGTATCGTTGATTCGAACGACATCGTTTGGCGAGTTGTGCCGGATTGTCGCGCCGCAGCGGCAGCGGTTCGCTGCGCGCGAAGCCGTGCATGGCGTCGACCGCCACGCCTTGAGGATCGTGCAGGCGAACCACCGATCCTCCGCCCGGAGCGTCGGACGGTTCGACCGGCCGGCCAAAGGCCTTCGACAGTTTCTGGAGGTCCTCCAGGGACGGAACCGAAACTCCGAGGCCGCGGAACCGGGCATTGGGGCCGCGCGTGACGCGATAAAAAAACGGCAGCGATCCCGTCCCGCGCAGGAACAGGCTGTCGCTGCTGCGCGATACGACGATGAGGCCGAAATCGCGCAGATAACGTTCGGCCTGATCGAGGTCGGGACGCTCGAAGTGAACGAACACGAGTTCGTTCGCCTTGACCAGCGGCGCCGGGCTGCGCGGCAGCTCGATTGCGCCGGGGCCGGCGTTGAGTTTCTGCAGCCTGTGACATCAGCTTTCTCCGATTCAATGTTGCAGGACTTCGACGCGCGCTGGGCGCCGGAGCGCGCGCCGGCGCAAAGTGAGCAAGGACTTGCAGGTCGCGCGCCCGCGTGCAGCCGTTCCGCGATGAACCTGTCCGGCCGAACCAGAACGCCTTCGACGCGCGTGACGCTTCGCCCAGTCGGCGAAGTCTTGGTCGTCGCATTGCAGAGACAGCGTTCGGGCGCTCACTGGCTTTTCCGTTCAGGCAGATGAAGCGCGCGCCGAGGGCGTCGAGGATCGAGAGATCCCGCTCGGACATCGCGGAAGCGGGATCGACGCCGACGCCGAGCGCCAGCCATTGGTGGCAGGCGAGATGCTGGTCGAGCGGCGCGCGTCCTTGCGCCGAAGACACGTCCGGCTGGGGCATCATTTGGCCGATCAGCTTGTCCTTGCCGCTCGCGGTGAGGGCGCTGCGGGAGATGTGCGGCGGCGGCAACAGGCCGCCCCGGCGGATGAAGGAGCGGACGCCGCTCGAGAGATTGAGGCAGGCGAAGGCGGCGTCGCGCAGACGCGCGATCGCCGGGTTGGTCGGCATGATCACCGCGCCGAGCCGGCGCGACAGTTTGACCATCGCCCGGACGATGGTCCGCGCGTTCCGTTTCGTAGGTGTCGAGAATGTCCGCGAGGCGCGTTTCCGGCAAGGACCGCGGCCAGTTTCCACGACAGATTGACCGCGTCCTTCATGCCGCCGTTCATGCCCTGGCCGGCGAAAGGCGGCATCATGTGGGCGGCGTCGCCGGCGAGGAAGATTCTGCCCGTTGCGCCAGCGATCGGCGACGCGCGCGTGAAAGGCGTAGACGGTCTTTCGCTCGATCTCGACGTCGGCCCCGTTGACGAAAGGCGCGAGCAGCGCGCCGATCCTATCGTCGCGCAACAGGTCGTCGGCGCTCTCGCCGGGCAACTGCATGAATTCCCAGCGCACGCGCGAGCCGACCGCCGGCAGCTGCACCGATGGGTCGCCGCGGATCGCAGCGGAAGGTGATCCTGTCGACGCCGTGGTTTTCGATCCTGGCGTCGATCACCAGCCAGCGCTCGCATATAGGTCGAGCCGACCATGCGCGCGCCGATCTTGTCGCGCATCGTGCTCGCGCCGCCGTCGCAGGCGACGACGAATTCGCGCGCGCAGACGCCGCTCGCCGTTCGGCGTCGCGACGCTGAGCGTCACGCCGGCCGCATCCTGGTCGAGGTCCGTGACGTTATGAGCGAACGCCGACGCGAACGGTCTCGAACCGCGCCAAGCCCGCGAGCAGCGCGCGCTCGAAGGTCGGCTGATAGAAGGTGCCAAGCGGGGAGTGTCCATAGGGACTGCGCGGCGGCTTCATCTCCATGAGCCTGCGGCCCCGCGCGTTCAGATAGACGACCTGCGGGTCCGGGATGAGCCCCGAGGCGATCGAGTCGAACAGCCCGACCTGAGAGAACAGGCGCAAGGTCTCGGCGTCGTAGGCGATGGCGCGCGGCAGCCCGAGCAGCGTGGGGTTTCGCTCGAGAACGACGACGTCGACGCCGGCCGCGCCAAGGAGATTGGCGATCATCAGGCCGACCGGCCCCGCGCCGATAATCGCGACCTGGCAGTCCGACGGTAGGACGAAATTGACGCCAGGCTCCATGAGACATTTTGGTCCTCCCAGACCCGGCGGAGGCCGGATCAAATTTCATATTGACCTTATCAGTCATTTCGACTAAATAGTCAATATGAAAAATGCGTCGATTTGAAAAAAGAGGGACCCATGGCCAAAATCGACCTGGCCCGGCGCGCCGAGATCGGGCGCGACCGGCGCGCCAAGACCCGTGCGCAACTCATGCAGGCGGCGCGCGCGCTCTATGCGGAGCGGGCCGTCGAAGTCGGTCACCATCGACGATCTCGTGAACGAGGCGGGCGTGGCGAAAGGCACGTTCTATGTGCATTTCGAGCACCTCACCGACTTGCAGGCCGCAATCGCCGACGAACTGGCTCAGGAGCTTCGACGACCTCCTTCAGCCGTTCCGGCTGCAATTGGCTGATCCCATCGAGCGCATCGCCGCTGGCTGCGCCGCGTTCATCCGCGAGGCGCTGCGCAACCCGTCCTGGGGCAGCCTTGCGGCGCGCAGCGCCTGGGCGCTGCCGGCCGTGGCCAGCGCCGCTCGCGCCAACCTGCGCGAGGATTTGCGGCTGGCGGCGACGAAAGGCCGTCTCGGCGCGATCACGCAAGAACTGGGCTTCGACATCGTATCCGGCATCGTGCTTCAGGCGATGCGCGCGGCAGGCGAGCGGCGCCTGTCGCCCTCAGACGCGCCGGCCGCGGTCGAAGCGATCCTGCGCGCGATCGGCGTCGCCTCGGACGAGGCGCATGCGATCGTCGAGCGCGTTCTCGACGATGCCGAATTCGACAGACCGCCGCGCCGGCTTCGCGCTGAGCGCCGTTCCAGAGAGAAGGTTCAGAAGAACATGCCCGTCAATCTCGTTCGCTTCGAAAAAGGCTCTGCCGCGCATTGGGGCGTCGTCCTGCAGGACGGCGTCGCGCCGCTCCTCGGCGACTATCCGACGACTGCGGACCTCATCGAGCGCGGCGAGGCCGACTGGCGCGAGGCGACGCGACGGCGCGAGCCGTCCGTCGCCCTCGATTCGCTCGAAATCCTCTCGCCGGTCACGGCGCCCTGCCGCGTGTTCTGCCAGGGCGCGAATTACCGGCGGCACATGATCGAGTTGGGCATGGATCCGGACGCGAAGGCGTTCAACATGTTCTTCACCAAGACCGACGCGTCGATCAGCCCGGCGATCGGCGCGGTGCGGCGGCCCGACCATGTCGCGCTGCTCGACTACGAGATCGAACTCGCGCTGGTGTTCCGGCGCGCCATCCGGGCGCCGGTCACGGTTACGGCCGCGACGCTCAAGGACGTTGTCTTCGCCGTCGCAATCGCCAACGACCTCAGCGCGCGCGACGTGCAATTGCCGCAGACCCAGTTCTTCAAGGGCAAGAGCTATCGCGGCTTCTGCCCGATCGGGCCGTGGCTGACCGTCCTCGAGCCGGACGAGTTCGACGAGCTTGACCGGCTCGATCTTCGCCTGTCGGTCAATGGCGTCACCCGCCAGAGCGACAGCACCGCCAATCTCGTGTTCAAGCCGGCCGAGACGATCACCGAACTCACGACCTTCGCCGACATCGCCGCCGGAGACGTGCTGCTGACCGGGAACCCCCGCCGGCTGCGCCCTGCGCGTTCCGCCCCCGGCGGTCCGGCGGATCGTGCAGCTTCTGCCCGAGCGGCAATTCTGGAAACTGTTCCTGAAGTCGCAGAGCCGCCGCCCGCAATATCTTCAACCCGGCGATCGGATCAACGCGACGATCCGCAGCGCGGACGGGCGGTTTGATCTGGGCGAGCAGGTGATACGCGTCGCCTGACGTCGCGGAAGCGAGGCCGGCCCGAGCGGATCACCCTCGCCGGCGCCTTCGACGCCCAGATCGACGCGTCGCGCCGCCGAGGGCCCGCGGGGTCCACGAAGACGGCTTGAAATCAAGTGTCGCCCAACCTATCCACCGACTCCTGAACGGACGCTTTCGACCTTTGCGGACCTTCAGGTTGATCCCATGAACGGTGGAACTGCGCCAAGGCACGAAGTCGCTGCGCTCCAGCCCGCTTCGCGGGGCAGCAAGCGGAGAGGCCGGTGACAATTCGGGAAGCCAGTGAAGTCGAGATGACAGCCTAGTCGGTGGAGAGCCCCGTCCTGAGAATTGAGGTGTTGTGAACCTCACTCAGGATGGAGCTCTCCGTGAGCGAGACCGACACTGTCAGTCCGCTGCGTCAGCGTATGATCGAAGACATGGCTGCGCGCAAGCTGAACCCGCACACGCAGCGCAGCCACATCTCTAGCTGCAAGCGGTTCGCCGCCTGGCTCAAACGCTCGCCCGATACGGCGACGGCGGAAGATGTGCGCCGCTTCCAACTGCACCTCGTCGAGAGCGGCGCCAGCATCTGCAACCGCAACCGGATCATGACCGGGGTGCGCTTCTTGTTCCGCGTCACGCTGCGTCGCCACGATCTGGCGGCCGAGATCTGGCACATCAAGGAGCCGCAGAAGCTGCCGCCAGTGTTGAGCCCTGACGAGGTCGAGCGGGTTCTGACCATGGCGACGAGCCTCAAGGCGCGCGCGATGCTGACGCTCGCGTATGGTTGCGGGCTGCGGTCCAGCGAAGTGGCGCGGCTGCGAGCGTGCGACATCGACAGCGAGCAGATGATCATCCGCGTCGTGCAGGCGAAAGGCCGCAAGGACCGACATGTGATGCTTCCGGCCGAGATCCTCGACCTGTTGCGGCAATGGTGGAAGGCGCGGCCGACCAGGCGTGACGCCGGCGTTGCGCGGGAACAACGCTGGTTGTTTCCCGGTCGCAGGGATCGTCAACCGGCGACGACGCGCCAGTTCGGCCGGCTGTTCAAGGAGGCGGCGAAAGCCGCGGGGCTGCGCAAGGCGGTCTCCCTTCATTCGCTGCGTCATTCCGGCCAAGACATTCGGCTGATTTAGGCGTTGCTCGGACACGAAAAGCTCGACACGACGGCTCGCTACACCCGCGTGGCGACAGGAATAATCGCCAAGATCGAGAGCCCGCTCGCGCGCCTGAGCACGCCGCGCCACAGGCGAGCGACGCGAGACGCTGAGAAGCCGCCGGCGCGATAGCGTCGTCGGTCATGGTTCAACCCGTTCCGGAGGTCGCGGACATCCTCCGCGACCACGGTCCCGCTTGGCGCGAGGCCAATCGCGGCCATGCGAGCCTCGATCAGCTGAAGGTGATGGGCGCGATCGAGCGCTGCCGCACGGCGGCGCTCGGCGGCCACATCGCGCGCTGCGAGAACGCGGCGTGCGGCCATACGCTCATCGCGGACAACTCGTGCCGCAACCGGCATTGCCCGAAGTGCCAGGCCGCGGCCCCACGCCGATGGCTGGCCGACCGCGAAGCGGAGCTGTTGCCCGTCCCGTACTTTCACGTCGTGTACACGCTGCCGAACAAGCTGCGCCACATCGCCTACCAGAACAAGCGCGTGGTTTACGACCTGCTGATGAAGGCGGCGGCCGAGACAACGCTCGCCATCGCCGCCGATCAAAAGCGCCTCGGAGCCCGGATCGGCGTCACCGCTGTGCTGCACACCTGGGGCTCGACACTCACCCATCATCCGCACGTGCATATGATCGCCCCTGGTGGAGGGCTCTCGCTCGACGGCGCGCGATGGGTCGCCTGCCGCTCCAACTTCCTCGTGCACGTCAACCTGCTGGCGCGTCTATTCAGCGGCAAGATGCTGGCGATGCTCAACGATGCGCGCGGCGCCGGCCAGTTGAAGTTCTTCAACACCCATGCCGGGCTCGCCGACCAGAAGACGTTCAAGCGCTTCATCGCCCCACTGCGGCGCATCAAGT
>CAVYIZ010000060.1:0-221720 GCA_963768555.1 uncultured Alphaproteobacteria bacterium | reverse complement strand
ACGCGCCGATCGCAGCCTTCAATGCAACTGGCAAGCGCGTCGTCCCCGACCGCGAGCCGCCTGAACGGAGGCGCCACCGAGTGCGCGAATTGTCGTCGGCCGGCCGCGATTTCGGCCAATTCCCAGAACTGCCGATTGTCAATCCGCTCATCCGGACCGGCAAGGCGTAATGTGAGTGAGGCGAGCCGTGCGCCCGTTGGCTCTCCTCCCTGCTTGTGGGGCAGGTTGGGATGGGGATCGCGCCATGCCGTTCCGGTTGGCCGGAGATCGATTGGCTGAGAGTGATGAAACTTAGGCTCCTGCGGAACGCCGCTCGAGTTGACGTTCGCGCGACCCCCCACCCCGTCCCGCGCCCGCAGAGGGGGCGGGGGCGCAGCGGCGCCGTCTGTACTTACATTAAACACTAGCAAAATATTAGGCCGGCGCGAGCAAAGGCGCGGTCGTTCGGCATACGCAAACCAGCCCTTCCGGAATTCCCTGCTCTTGCTCCAAAATTCCCTGCCAGTTCCCTGCTCGGCGCAAAAAAATTCCCTGCTCCCGCACGCAGGGAATTTGCGTGCAACCCTTTGTAGACTTTGGCCTTTCCGGGGGCGATTTGGCCGGAAACCGCGAAATTCCCGCTCTTTTCCCTGCAAGCAGGCATTTCACCCCCCGCCTCTCCGGCTCCGGATCGCCTCGAACACGGAAAACGGCGTCGCCGGCATGTCGATGTGGTCGATCCCGTAGGCGCGCCAGAGGGCGTCGGCGACGGCGTTCATGACGGCGGGGGTCGAGCCGATGGTTCCCGCTTCGCCCGCGCCCTTGAGCCCCATCGGATTGGTGGTCGAGGGGACGTTGCGCGTCTCGAAGGCGAAGTTCGGCAGGTCGTCGGCGCGGGGCAGGCAATAGTCCATGAGGCTCGCCGTCAGGAGCTGGCCGTCCTGGTCGTAGACCGCGCCCTCCATCAGCGCCTGACCGGCGCCCTGGGCAATCCCGCCATGAACCTGTCCCTCGAGCAACAGGGGATTGAGGGTAAAGCCGAAGTCGTCGACGACGACGTAGCGGGCGATGCGCGTGGCGCCCGTCTCGGGATCGATCTCGACCTCGCAGAGATGGGTTCCGTTGGGATAGGTCGCATGCGGCGGCGTGAAGCTTTCGATCGCCGTCCGCCTCTCGGGGGTCGCAGCGGGCAGCGAGGCGAGCTCCTCGTAGGAAATGGAGCGGTCGGTGCCGGCGATGCGGATCCGCCCGTCGACGATTTCCAAGTCTCGGGCCGAGGCTTCGAGCTTGTCGGCGGCGAGGTCCTTGAGCGACGCCGCGAGCCTGTGCGACGCGCGGTCGACCATGACGGCGCCGATGGGAATCGACCGGGAGCCGCCCGTCCCGGCGCCGCTCGCGACGCGGTCGGTGTCGCCCTGTACGACCTTGATCCGCGAAAGCGGCACGTCGAGCGTTTGGGAGACCACCTGCGCATAGGCCGTCTCATGTCCCTGCCCCGTCGACTGCGTGCCGATGAGGACGGTGAAATCGCCCGACTTTTCGAGGATGACGGAACCGGTCTCGCCCTCGCCGAAGGCTGTGCATTCGATGTAGCTCGACAGGCCGACACCCCGGATGAGGCCGCGCGTTTTCGATTCCTCCGCCCGCTTGGCGAAGCCGGCATAGTCGGCCTTGACGAGGCAGGCCTTGAGCGCGCTTTCGAACTCGCCGACGTCGTAGGTGCGGCCGGT
Organism: uncultured Alphaproteobacteria bacterium; assembly: GCA_963768555.1. GTDB lineage: Bacteria > Pseudomonadota > Alphaproteobacteria > Rhizobiales > Beijerinckiaceae > Roseiarcus. The sequence goes on along the minus strand of CAVYIZ010000060.1, from coordinate 220,011 downwards.
CAGCGTCTGGTAGGGCATGTGCGACGGCTTGATGAAGTTTCTGGCCCGAATCTCCTCCGGCTGAAGCCCGAGCGTCCGTGCGCACCGGTCGACCAGGCGTTCGAGCACATAGGCCGCCTCAGGCCGCCCCGCGCCGCGGTAGGCGTCGACCGGCACGGTATGCGTATAGACGCCGCGCACGCGCACATGGAGCCCGCCGATATCGTAGGGGCCGGTCGCCATCGTCGCGCCGAGCCAGGGGATAAAGGGGGCGAACTGCGACAGATAGGCGCCGAGGTTGCCGAGGATGTCGACTCTCAGCGCAAGAAACCGGCCCGTCTCGTCCATCGCCATCTCGGCGACGGTCACATTGTCCCGTCCCTGCGCGTCGCCGACGAAATGCTCGCTGCGGTCGCCGCGCCAGATCACGGCGCGGCCGAGCCGACGCGCAACCTCGAGCAGCAATGGGTATTCGCGATAGATGAAGGCCTTCGTGCCGAAGCCGCCGCCGACGTCGGCGGTCACGAGCCGCAACTTCTCCCCCGGCATTTTCAGTATGCCGGCGATGATCTTCTGGACAGTGTGGACGCCCTGGCTTCCCAGGCGAAGGGTCAAGCGATCGGAGGCGGCGTCGTATTCGGCGACGGCTGCGCGCGGCTCCATGTAATTGGCGACCACGCGCTGGTTCGTGACTTTCACCCGCGCCCCATGCGCCGCCTTGGCAAAGATCGCGTCGGTTTTTACCTTGTCGCCGATCTGCGCGTCGTAGACGATATTGCCGGCCCCCGGGGTACACTTGAGCCGCGCCGGACTGAACGGTGGCCTCCACGTCGACGGCCGCCGGCAGCGCCTCCCAGTCCACGACGAGCGCTTCCACGGCGTCGCGCGCCTGCCACGGCGTGTCTGCGACAGCCATGGCGACGATGTCGCCGACATGATGAGCCTCTTTGCTAGCCATCACCGGATATGGCTTCGCGGGCGTCATCGACCCGTCCGAATTCGGAATCTTGGCGAGGCAAGGCAGCTCGCCCAGCGCCGCGAAGTCGCTCGCGACGAAAACGCCGCGAGCGCCCGGAAGGGCTCGGGCGGCTTCGATATCGGTCACGGCGAAGCTAGCGTGAGCGTGGGGGCTGCGCAGAAAGGCCGCGTGCAGCGCGCCCTCGGGAGAATAGTCGGACGCGAAGGCGCCCTGCCCCGTGACGAGGCGAACGTCCTCAACGCGTTTGACCGGCTGGCCGACGCCGAACTTCGTCGCTTGCATGCCTATTTCTCCCTTGTCGAAATTCCGTCACGGCAAACGCTCGCGCCGTCGGAGCGTCGGCAGGCCGCGGCCTCTCGCCGAATCGATCCGGGACGCTCATGGGTCCGGTTCGAACGTCGGCGGGCGACCCCCGGGTGACGAACCGCGAGCGCATAGCACAGGCGACAGGTAAAATCTTCCGTCGGCAGCGAGTGCGGCTCACGCGGCCGCGGCGTCCCTCCATCGCCGGACGATCGCCGTCTCCGGTGTCTCCTCGGCGACGATCGCCCGGCGGCCGAGCGAGATTTCGCCGGACGCGCCATCGAGCGCGATCCAATCGCCCTCGCGGATCGTCTTGCCGTCGAGAGTTCGCAGAGCCCTGGCGCTCGTCGATGACGAGCGCGCGGCAGCCGACGAGGCAGACCTTGCCCATCTGCCGGGCGACCACGGCGGCATGGGCGGTCCGTCCGCCGACCGCCGTCAGGATGCCGTCGGCGACGGCGAATCCGGCGACGTCTGCGGTCGAGGTGTCACGGCGGACCAGGATCGCGGGCTCCCCGCGCGCCGCAATCTCCTTCGTCCGTTCGGCGGTGAATGAGACGCGGCCGCAGGCGACGCCGGGAGAGGCGACGACGGCTTTCGCCGCCGACGCCGCCGGCTCGGCGAAGCGCGACGCGCGCGCCGCGGCGAGGTCGACGTCGGCCACCCGCGCCAGCGCTTCGCTTTGGCTGATGACGCCCTCATCGACCAAATCGACGGCGATCTTCAGGGCCGCGCGCGGGGTGCGCTTGGCCGTGCGGGTCTGCAGGAACCAGAGTTGCCCGCGCTCGACGGTGAACTCGATGTCCTGCACCTCCCGGCAGGCGGCCTCGAGCGCGTAAGCGCCCTCCTCGAGCTGTCGCGCGACCTCGGGCATGCGCAGGTGAAGCAGCGCCGCGTCGCTCGGCGAGCGCCGGCCGGAGACCACGTCCTCCCCTTGCGCGTCGACGAGGAAGTCGACGTAAAGCTCCTTCGCGCCCGTCGCCGGGTTGCGCGAGAACGCGACGCCCGCCCCCGAATCGCCGCCCGAATTGCCGAACGCCATCGCCTCGACGGTGACGGCCGTGCCGGCGAGGCCGGTCAGCGAATTGAGCCGCCGGTACTCCTTCGACCGGGCGCTTTCCCACGACTTGTAGACCGCCTGCGCCGCCTCGGCGATCTGGTCGGTCGGGTCGAATGGCGGCGCGTGGCCGAGACGCGCGGCGAGCGCGAGAAACTCGTCGGTCAGCCGCTCGAGCGCCTCGGAATCGAGCTCCTCCTCGTTCGCCGCGCCCTCGGCGGCGATCATCTTGGCGAGCAGGCCGGCGAAGCTGCCGGGCGCGGCGCCGCCGACCACTTCCGCGTAGGACTGGATGAACCGACGGTAGCTGTCGTAGGCCATGCGCGGATTGCCGGTCATGCGGATGAGGCCGTGGACGCTCAATGCGTTCATGCCGACGTCGAGCACGGTGTCGAGCATGCCCGGCATCGACTTTTCCGCGCCCGAGCGCACGGAGACGAAGAGAGGGGAGCGGGCGTCGCCGAGGCGTCGCTTGGTCGCCGCCTCGAGCCAGCCGATCCCTGCGACGACGCCGTTGCGCATCGCCTTCATCGCGTCTTCGTCTCCGGCGATGACGCCGGCGCAGAGCGAGGTCGGCAGGACGAAGGCGGGAGGAACGGGCAGGCGCAGCGCGCTCAGCCGCGCGAGCTCCGCCGCCTTCGAGCCGACGTGGCTGGCGAGGATCGGGCCGGCCGACCCGCCCTGGCCGATGAACACGGGTTCGAGATGCTTGCCGCTCATTCGGACAACCCCTGCAACACGCGATTGCGCAGCGACATGGCCGCATGGGCGAGGCGATCGGTCGCCTCCTCCAGCGTGCGGGCGATTTCGAGGCCGAGCACGAGAACGCGCGCGTCGCCGGCGCCGGCCTCCTCGCCGTCGCGCGCCTGCGGCGCGCTCATGATCGCCCCGATCGCCGCCCGTTCGGCCGCGTCGGCGTCACGCTCGGCGTCGATCACCGCGTCGACGCATTGCAGGGCGAAGGCGGCGTCGGGGCGCTTGCCCTCGGGGATCTGCAGCGCCGCTTCGACCGCCCGCACGAGCTCGGCCGCGCAATGCCGCGAGATGCCCGCGAGCTCCGCCAGCGGCGTCCCGAGAATGTCGGACGCTTTGTGGTCGGGCGCGAGACTGACGAGGAAAGCCGCTTCGTCGAAGCAGTCGGTCGCGTTCTCCACCTGATCGATCAGCGGCAGAAGTTCGTCGGCGTTGCGCACGCGGGCGAAGATCTCGCGCGCCGCGACGGTGAGCCGGTCGCCCTTCCCTTCGATCTGCTTGGCGCGCCGGACGAGCGATTTGCGCTCGGCCGGGCCGGCGAGGCCCCCCGGTCCGAAGGCGGTCTCGATCATGCCGGCGAGGGTGCGGGTCAGGCCCAGATGGCGCAGGACCGTGGCGAGCAGCTCGCTCTCCGCTGTATCGAGGCGCTGCGACAGATCGGCTTGGATCTCGTCGCGAATGTACCTCGTCGAGCGCCCGTCCTTGAGGCCGTCGCTGGCGATATGCAGGACGTTGCGCAAAAAGCCCACGCACTCGCTTTCGCCTAGAGCCTCTTCGAGCGGGACGCCGTAGGCGATTCGTCCCGCGGCGACGCGGCGGACCGCGTGGAAGACGAGGTCGGCGCCGCCGAGTTCGAGAAAGGCCCGGTGCCCGTCCTCGCGCTTCGCCGCGCCGACCAGGAGGTCGATCGCGCCGGCCTTGGAGGCGAAGGACTGCAGCGCCTTGCGGGCCTTGTTCCAGTCGATCAGAAAGACGATGCGCGAGCCGAGGAAAGCGAGGAAGCGGTCGAGATCCGCCTCGTCGCGCCCCCGGTAGACGCCGTTGAGAAGATAGAAGACCTCGCCTTTGGCGAGATCGCGGTGCTGGTTCTCGGCGAGCCCGCTCCACTCGACCGCCTCGTCGGCGAACATCGCCATGAAGAATTTCGCGCGGACGCGGTGAACGTCGGTGTAGGTCGTCGTGACCGTCAGGTCTTCGACGTGCATGACGAGCACGTGCGCGTCGGTCTCGCCGATGTCGTTCTGGATGGTGAGGCGGTCGCCGACGCGGCCGGCGGTCGTGCCCAGGCCCGGATGGCCGAAAGCGAGCCGGGCCGTGCGATGGAGGCCGCGCATGAAGGCGCGCACGCGCGCCCGGTCGGCGTCCTTCAAGCCGTAGACGCGCGCGCCGTCGATTTCCTCGACCGCCGCCTCCGAAGCGACGCGATTCAGCTGCTTGTGCAAGTCCATCACCAGGAGATGCAGGCTGTCTTCCCCTCCGCGCTGTGCGGAGGCGAGCCTCGCGACCTCGGCGTGCGCGACGCAATCGCCCTTGAAGCTCGGCAGGGCGGCAATTGTCGCCTCCAGGCGCGCCTTCAGAGGCGCCGCGACGTCGGCGTGCGCGATCTCGATCGGCGCGATCATCGCCTTGAGGTCGGCGGCGATGCCGGACGCCAGCAGCTGCGCCCCGGGGGCGAGAAAAGTGTCCGCGTCGATGCGGCGCGCGCCCGAAATGACGTCGTTGAAAGCCGGCTCGCTCAGGCCGACGCTGCGGCGCTCGCGCTCCAGCGACGGCGCCTGCCGGTTCGGCTCCGACGCCTGCGCGGCGGCTTCCTGCAACATGGTCAGGCGGATCTTCAGGCGGTCGTTCGCCGCCAGACCCTCCTCGATCAGGGAGGGAAGAAGGACGGCGCTTTCGCCAAGCTTTTCGACGATCTCGACTTTCGCCACCATAGTCGCCCCCTCCTAATCCAATTCCCGCTTCCGCTCCGCGGCCTCGCTCCGCCAGTGCCGCTCCGCCTTGACCAGCGAGCGCCAGGCCTTCGCCAGCGCCTCCTGGTCGCCGACGCTCGCGCGCGCCGCACCAGCCGGCCGCGATGCCCGCCGCATAGGCGAAATCCGGGCTTGCGCGGGTGTCGAGCTCCTTGATCAGGCGCAAGGCGATGGCCGCGTCGTTGAGCTCGCCGAGCATATCCTGCAGAGCTGCGGCCTTGCGCGCGTAAAGTTCGGCTGCCGACGCCGGGTGAAAGAGACCGCCGAAGAACTCGGTCGCGTAGCGCACATGCTTCAAGGCGATGCGCAGCGCGTGCCGCGCCGCCGGAGTTAGCGCGGCGAAATGCCGCCCGCGCTTGCGTACCTTTCGATCCAGCCGATCGAGACTCCTTGCGGCGAAGCCTGCGACAGGCTCATCGAGCCGGCGAAGGCGGTCGTCCGCCGCAGCGTTCCGCCAGCCACGCTCCGCCGCGATACGCTCGAGGACAAGCGCGAAGCGCATCGTCGCCTTGTCGCCGCAGAGCCGGACAACGGCCGCATGGCCGCCGTCGGCCTTCGCCTGCGCCGCGCTCAGAAGGCTGTCGAACCCCGGCTCGGCGGCGAAACGCGGCAGAGGACCGACCCGGAGCATCTCGACGAACACATCCCAGTCACGCGCTTCGCCGAGGACCGCGGCGATCCGCCTCGACTCGGCCCGCAGATATTCGAACTCGGCGCAAGGAAAGGCGCGGTTGAACAGGCCGAGCGCGGACCGAAGCCTGCGCATGGCGACGCGCATCTGATGGACGGCTTCGACGCTGTCGCCGGACGCAAGCGCGGGCAGGTTGCCGAGGAATTGGCTCAGACAATTGCGCAACAGCGCGCCGATCGCCTCGTCGAGCGGCGTCTCCGGCGTCAGCGACGGGGGATGGGCGCGGACCAGCGCAGGCGCCTCATGCGACCGGAGGCGCCGTGCGCGCTCGGCCTTGCTCTCGACGCAAAGCCGGAGCGGAAGCGCCTCGATTGCCTGAAGACCGTAGGCGAACAGCGCGGCGGGCGGCCCGGATTTGAGCTCGAGCTCGATTTCGCGGAGAGGCTCGCGTCGCTCGCCGGCGAAGAGGAATCCGGAATCGAGCGCGACCTCGACCGCCGCGCCCCCGACTTGGACCGTCCTCGTCGTCCGGCGGACGTCGGAGCCGAACTTCGCCCTTAAGACCTTACCGCCGACGATCTCAGCGAGGTCGCGCGCGGTCTCGGCGCCAAACAGGGCGAGATCCGGCTCGGCCGAGGGCGACTCCACTTCCTGCTCGTCCCGCTCGAACATGCCCCGATCGGAACCCGCAGCCCGCTTGAGGCCCTGAATGCAGGCCCCATCCTCCCGCCGAACGCGCAGCGCAACGCCCGCGCGCGCGAGGTCGCCGTCCTCGGTGTCGAAATAGACGCTTTCCAGCCTCCGGGAAGACTCCACGGTCGGGCCGCCCAGAAGGGGGAGCGCAAGCGCGGCGTCGAAAGTCTTCGGGTCGGCGACGAACTTGAGCTCCCGCTCGAGCCCCGCTGTCGCCGACGCTTTCCGTTCGGGCGAGTGATAGGCGCGCGTCATTGCCATCCTCTCGGGGCGCTGCGCTCGCAAAACGGCGGCGCCGGCCGCAAGCCGTCGCCCGGTTCTTAGGCGATCGGAGCGGCGCGCGCTTGACGGAAATCAAAAGCGGCTTTGGCGGCCTTGGTCGACTTGCCCGCAAAGGCGACGCCTGTTTACCCGACGGACTTCGCAAAAAATTGTTGACGCCTGTTTGCCATTTCAGTAGTTGTGCTCACGTTGCGTAACTTGGCCGCCCGGCGCCAGAGGGGTTCGGAGAGGATAGGAAAATGGGGAAACTCAAGTATCTCTTGAGCGGAGCGATCGGAGCGCTGGGAATCGCGTCGATCGGGGCCGCCCAGGCGAATGTCGTCAGCGTCACGGTCTGGGGCGGCCGGGACAACACCACGAACACAGCGGACCTCACCCCGAACAACTCGGGCGCCTATAAGGGGGCTGCGAACCCGGCCCGAACGAACATGCCGACAGCGACGTTCAACTGGACGAGCGCGACGCCGGGCGTACTAGTCGGCTTGGCCACTCTCGGCTTCGCCGTTTCCCGCCCGTCGCGCAAACGCCGCCCTGTGGCCCTATTCTCTTAATCAGAAAATGGAGGCCCGACCTCCATTACAGTTGTGCAAGCGATAGGCCGATAGGGGCGAAGATGGCCCTCGGCCTCACGAGTCCCCGGGTTCGGATGGACCTGCTCCTCGCGAGCGTTTTCAACGCGATTTCTCCATCAGGCGAGAAACAACGAGAGAGACGAAGGTCAGCAGAGGCCCGTTTCGCGGGCCTCTCTCCATGAAACTACGCCTGCCGCGACATTCATCGGGTCCTGCGGATTGAGGTACGTGTTATAGTCGTTGCCGGTGACTTCCAGGATCTCGGTTGCGGGCGTCGGCGTGAAGGCGAAAGTCCCGAGATCAAGCGCCGACGCGTTGATCGGCGATCCAGGCCCCACCATCACGACTGCCGTCGAGGCTCTCTTCGGCCTGCCCGCAGCATCTTAAGTCTTGGGTATGACAACGAGAATCCGGGCAACGCGCCGTCCGATAATATGAGCAACTCGATGTCGTTTAATTGCGCCGCCGTTAGTTGCAACGCTCAGGGTGAACTGGTCTTCTTTTACTCGCCGCCGTGTCGAACTTCAGCGGCGCCGATCACTCCGGCAAACTCAGCAACGCTCGTTTCCACAGAATCACGTCGATCGTTCCCGGACCGGCGACTTGGGCGACGATGGTTTTCGGTTTCGCGGGGCTGGCCTTGGCCGCCTACCGCAAGGGCCGGCAGGTGATTTCGATCGTCTGATCGAACCGGCTGTCGCGTTATGGAAGGCCGCCTCCGGGCGGCCTTCCCCTTGCGCCCCGCTGACAAGCTTCATCACACGCTCGTCGCCGCCGCTCGATGCTCAAGCGCTCGCCAGCGAGGCGATGACGTGCCGCTCGATTTCCCACACCGGCTGCTTGGTGAAGTCGCGGTTGATCTCGAGCACGATGCGCGCCTTCACGTGCGGGTGAAGCGCGCCGCGCAGGTCGGCCAGCGTGCGCGGCGGGGCCGCGATGACGAGCGCCGGGGCGCCGCGCTCCCGCACCAGACGCTCCAGCGCCTCCGATACGCGCGCGGCGAATTGATGCTTTTCAATCACGTGCCAATCGGTCGGCTCCATGGCGCTGCGCCGCGTCGTATGGGCGTAGGCGAAGGCGCGGCCGGGCTTATCGCTCCCCTGATCGCGGGTCATCGGATTTTCATCGACGAAGACGTCCTCGGTGACGAAATTCGTGAACTTCTCGTCTCCCTCATTGCGCAGGAACAGCGCCTTGCACCCGTCCCCGACAAAGACGATCGCGTTATGAGGAATTGTGCGCTTGCGCATGAAGGACTCCTCTTGGCGAATCCCGCCGCCCGCACAGGCGGGCGGTTCCGGGAGTGGACCTGAATGTCATCTTGTTATCGCCCCGGGCCGCCGCAAGAATTGCGCTGGCGCAAATCAGGGACACGCGGCATGGCCAAACTTGGCGCGTCTATGCGAGAAGATGCTTGCCCGACGAGGCGAACCGTGCTCGCTTGCGCGCCTTTCTCCCCGTCCTCCTCGACGAAGCGGACCTCCGAGCCGACGCTCAGCCGGGCGCTCGGTTGCTCGGCGCTTTGCGCCTGATCAACTGCTCCGGGCCGTATTGCGGCGGCGTCTCTCACGCCGACGCGTAGGTCGGCAGCCAGCCGCCGGGCGGCTCGAGGTCCAACCGGTCCGGCCGCCGCGACGCGCGTCCCGACAAAAGAACGATTTCGCCGCGGTAGGCCCAGACGCGAAGGTCCGTCCAGAGATCGGCGCCGCCGGCCCGGACGGCCGCCTTGGCGATCCTCTTCTGAGCGACATAGCCGTCGCCCTGTCTCAGGAGCCGGCGGAGCCGCGCCCGCCCGACCGCGGCGCTGTCCATGAGGCCGCGGCTTGCAAATCCGCGCCGCGGCTTGAAGACGAAGTCCGCCTTGCGCTCGGCCAGCATGTCCGCATTGCCCTCGTCCAGGACATGCGTCTCGGGGACGTGGGCGCTGAGAATCCGGCGTTCGTCCTCCTCAATTCCGAGCTCGCCGTCCCGGTCCGGCGACGACAGCCACGCAATCAGCCCCTTGTCGCTTCGGACGGCATAGGTGAAGGGGTTCGGCGCGGCGTAGAGTCCGCCGCGCTCGTAGGCCTGCCGCAAGGCGGCGAAGGCGTCGGAGCGCCAGAAGAAGTCGGTCGAGCGGTTGACGACTAAGGCGATCAGCTGCCCGTCGAACGTCAGCCGCTCGCCGTCCCAGCGCGTCTCCGAAGGCGATCCGGTCGCGGCCCGCCAGCCGCGCTCGCCGAGAAGGTCGCAAATGAGCCTGTGCTCGCCGCGGAACTTGCCGTTCCGCAACGACTGCGCGTCGTCGACAACGAGGGCGAGGCCGTCCGGGCGTCGGCCGAAGAACGTGTTCGCCTCGCGCTCGACGAGCCTGGCGATTGTGGCGCGGAAGGCGGAAATCGAGGCGGGCGGCGCGATCCCCTCCCCGCTTTTGAGCTCCGCCGCGTCGAAGAAGAGCGCATTGATGATCGAGGCGAACAGGAAGCCGGAGCCGTTGTCGTTGAATTCGATGAGCTGAAACCCGCCCTCGGGCGGGAGATGGAAATCCCAGGCGCTGAAAAAGCAGACCTCGCGCCTGCGCCCCTGCGCGATCGCCGGCGCGTCGCTGAGCGCCGCCGCGCGCCAAGCCTCGCGCCCCGTCACCCGGTCGAAGACGCGGATGAAGCCTGCGATATCGGCGAGCAGGCCCGCGGGGACGACCTGCGGTTCGCGCGCGACCGAAAAGCCCTCCGGCAGCCCGGCGTCGCTGAGCGCCGCGAGGAAGCCGTCGGATGGAAAGGAATCGATGGTCAACGCTCCGCCTTTCCGATCCCGCCAGGGCCTGCCGACGTGCCGCGCCTCCGTCCGCCGCCGGCCTCGCTCTGGCGAAACCATGACCGGCCGCCTACATCAAGACCCTGTCCGGAAACGGGGGAAACACCATGGCCGAAGCTTCTGCGCTCTGGGACCTTTTGAGTCAGACGGCGGACGCGGATGCCGTCGCGGCGCTCAAAGTCGCGGTTCAATCCGACCCCGACCGCGCGCTGAACCGCATCAACCCGCTCGCCTTCGCGAGCGGCCATGGCCTCAACGAGGAGGCGACGATCGGCGCGCTCGTCCATGCGGCGCGGCTCGGGATCTTCGACATGTCCTGGAACGTGCTTTGTCCCGGCTGCGGCGGCGTGCTGGAGATCGGGCGCCGCGCTGAAGACCCTCAACCGCCACCAGTATTTCTGCTCGCTTTGCGCCGCCGACTACGAGCCGACGCTCGACCAGCTGGTCGAGGTCACCTTCACGGTGAACCCGCGAATCCGGCGCATCGCCGCGCATGATCCGGATTCCCTTTCCCACGCCGAGTACATGCGCCAGATCTTCTGGGGCTCGGGCGCCGACCTGCCCGACGACATCGAAAGCGCGATCGACAAGATCACGCTCGACCTCATGGAGCTCGCGCCCGGCGAGAAGGCCGCGATGTCGCTCACTCTGCCGAAGGGCTTTGTGATCGCATTCGATCCGGTCACCCACGCTTCGCTCTTTCTCGACGTATCGGGCGAGGAGACGCATGAGCGGCGGAGCCTCTCGATCGTCTTCGCCGACGCCCACGCGCACAGCGGCACGATGACGCTGCAGCCGGGCCCGGCGCGCATCACCTTCGAGAACAAGTCCGACCGCCGCACCCTGCCGGGCCTGTGGGTCCATGGCCCCGAGCTGGACGATGCTCTCCGGCCCGCCGACGGCCGTTCCTCACCGCGACCCGGCTCCTCAGCAACCAGACGTTCCGCGACCTCTATCGCAGCGGCACGTTCGATCCCGAGCAGCGCTTCAAGATCACGAGCCTCACCATCCTCTTCACCGACCTCAGAGGCTCGACCGCGCTCTACGACCGGGTCGGCGACCTCGCCGCCTTCGATCTCGTGCGCAGCCATTTCGGCGAGCTGATCGCCGCGGTCGCGGCGGAAGGCGGCGCGGTGGTGAAGACGATCGGCGACGCGGTGATGGCGACCTTCCCGACGCCCGACCGGGCGCTGCGCTCGGCCATGCGGATGCGCGAGGCCATGCGCAAGATCAACGAACAGCGCGGCAGCGAGGATCTCGCCCTCAACATCGGCCTGCACGAGGGGCCGTGCCTGGCGGTGATGCTCGACGAGCGGCAGGACTATTTCGGCCAGACCGTCAACATCGCCGCGCGCGTGCAGGACCTCGCCGAACCGAGCGCGATCCTGGCGACGAAGCCGATCGTCGAGAGCGCGGAGGTCGCGCGCCTCGTCGGCCAGGCGGGCTACCGCACGACGTCGAGGCATCTGTCGCTGCGCGGGGTCAGCGAGGCGTTCGAGATCTACGAGGTTCGCGAGCGCGAGGAGCGCGCCGCGGCGTAAGAGTGGCCAACTTCGACCGAGACTGATCGGGCCGAAAGGTTGAACGCAGCGCAGAGCTGAAGGGCGGAGAAGATGGCCAGTAAGATTATCGATGAGGTCACGGCGGCCAACGCGCAATATGTCGCGACCTTTGGCAAGAAAGGCGAGCTTGCGTTGTCGCCAGCGCGCCGCTTTGCGATTCTCGACCTGCATGGACGCCCGGCTGGATCCCGCGAAATACGCCGGCCTTTCGGAGGGCGACGCGCATGTGATCCGCAACGCCGGCGGGCGCGCGACCGACGACGCGATCCGCTCGCTTGTCATCTCGCACAAGTTGCTCGGAACGCTGGAGTGGTTCGTCGTCCACCACACCAACTGCGGCATGGAGTTGTTCTCCGACGCCGTTATGGCCGACCTGCTGGAGGACAATCTGGCGATAGCGAGCTTCGATGGAACGAATTGGTCGAATCCACAGCACGGAGGCGGTTACGCCGCTGGCCATTTCATCAAATGGCACACCATCGCCAAGCAGGAAGACAGCGTGCTGCAGGACGTTCGCCGCATCCGCGAGCATCCGCTCGTTCCGCGCGATATCCCGATCTACGGTTACGTCTATGACGTGAAGACGGGCCGGCTGAACGAGGTGGCTCAGGCGACCGAGGCGGGCCGAGCTGCGTGATCGCCGGAGCCGAAAAACGTCAACCCCTCCCTTCCGGCAGACCAGAGGTCTCGCCGGGAATCCGGAGGTCATAAAGGGCCGGCCGGCGTCACTCCGGATTCCCGACCGGTCGCTCGCAACCGTCGGGAATGCCGGAGCGAGCTACGCCTCAGCTGCTTTTCGGCGGCTGCGCGAGCGAGTCCATCGCCTTCTTCGCCGCCTCCTGGCCGAGGGCGGCGAGTTCCTTGGCCTGATCGCCGATCGCGGCGGCGCGTTCGCGCATGTGCGAACTCACCGTCTCGATGAAGTCCGACGGCGACCGGGTCGTCATCAGCTTCTGCGCCAGCTGCATGTTGGCCTCGGCGTTCGTCTGAAAGAAGTGCAGAAGCTTCGTCTGATAGTCCTGCACCGCCTTGAACGACCCCGCGAAGGCGCCGCCGTAGAGATTGGCGGCGTTCTGGAGCTGCGCCGCCATGTTCTCACCGATCTTGGCCGCAGCCGCGGCCGGGTTTTCGCTTTCCGAAGCCATGGATCACCTCCACTTAGAATGCAACGTCGAAAACGGTTTCGATCGTCAGGCGCGCTCGACGCACATCGCCACGCCCATGCCGCCGCCGACGCAGAGCGTCGCGAGCCCTTTCTTGGCGTTGCGCCTCTGCATCTCGTGCATCAGGGTCGTGAGGATGCGGGCGCCCGAAGCGCCGATCGGGTGGCCGAGCGCGATCGCGCCGCCGTTGACGTTCACCTTGCTCACATCCCAGCCGAGGTCCTTGTTGACCGCCAGCGCCTGCGCGGCGAAGGCCTCGTTCGCCTCGATGAGATCGAGATCGCCGATCTTCCATCCGGCGCGCTCGAGCGCCTTGCGCGAAGCCGGGATCGGACCCGTGCCCATGATCGCCGGATCGACGCCGGCGGTGGCGAAGCTGACGATCCGCGCGAGCGGCTTCACGCCGCGCTTGGCGGCCTCGGCGGCCGACATCACGATGACCGCGGCGGCGCCGTCGTTGATGCCCGAGGCGTTGCCCGCGGTCACCGTGCCGTCCTTGCTGAACGCGGGACGGAGCTTGCGCATCCGCTCGATGCGTGGCGTCGTGGCGGATGAATTCGTCGTCGGCGACGACGACGTCGCCCTTCCTCGTCTTCACCGTGACCGGGACGATCTCGTCCTTGAACCGCCCGGCCTTCTGCGCCGCGCTCGCCTTGAGCTGCGAACCGAGGGCGAACTCGTCCTGCTGCTCGCGGGTGATCTGGAACTTGGTCGCCACGTTCTCCGCGGTGACGCCCATGTGGTAGCCGTGGAAGACGTCCATGAGCCCGTCCCTCAGCATGGTGTCGACGAACTCCAGCGGGCCCATCTTCACGCCGTTGCGCAGATGGGCCGCGTGCGGCGCGCAGCTCATGCTCTCCATGCCGCCCGCCGCGACGATGCTGCTTTCGCCGGTGCGGATCTGCTGCGCCGCCAGCGCTACCGAGCGCAGGCCGGAGCCGCACAGCTGGTTGACGCTGAAAGCGGTCTTTTCGTCCGGCATGCCGGCGCCGCGTGCGGCCTGGCGGGCCGGACCCATGCCCTCGCCAGCGGCCAGGATCTGGCCGAGGATCAGCTCGTCCACCTCGGCCGGCGAGACGCCGGCGCGCTGGAAAGCGCCCTGCACCGCGACGATGGCCAGCTCGTGCGCGGGCAGCGAGCTCAGCGTGCCGTTGAAGCTGCCGACCGGGGTGCGGGCGGCGGATGCGATAACGATGTCATCCATGATTTTTTCTCTCCTGGGCTGCGCCTTCAAGCCATGTTGCGCAGGCCGTCAACTCAAAATCGTGTCGCAGGTCATGCCCGACGAGGCTCCCCGACACGGAAGGCTACCACGCGGCCGACTTCCGGGATATTCGCCAAAACGTCGCGCATGCCACTCGTGCGCCATTTGCATGCGTTCGTCGGAATGAGAGACTGCCCTCGCGGCGAGGTTGTCAAGGGGCCCGGCGACGCGGCGAACATCCGGCGACCAGCAGGATACGTCGCCGTCGCTAAGATTGCACGGGGTTTCTAGCGCCAGAGGATAACAGGGGCATGTCAATCGTGTCGCGCGGCGCCGGACGCAAGCCGGCGCCGCTTCCAACTCCGCTATTTATTCCAACTCCGCTATTTATTCCAACTCCGCTATTTAGCGACGGCGCTCGAAAGCGCTCATCGTTTCGGGTGCCCGAGCGCGTCGACGGCGCTTCGCGTCGCCTCCTGGCTCAGCGCGACGAGTTCCTTCGCCTGTTGGGGCATGAGCGCGATGCGCTCGCGCATGTGCGAGGTCATCGTCTCGACGAAATCCGCAGGCGAGCGGGCCTGCGTCAGCTTCTGGGCGAGTTGGAGGTTCGCCTCCGCATTCGCCTGGAAGAATTGGACGAGCTTCGCCTGGTAGTCCTGTACGGCCTTGACCGACGCCTCGAGCGCGCCGGTGGCCGCCCTGCCCGACGCCTCGAAGGCGCCGGTGGCGGCCTTGCTCGCATCCTCCGCTTGCGCCGTCGTTTCCTTCGTGACCTTTTCGCCGGCTTTCGTCGCGGCCGCGGAAACATCCGCAGGCGTGTCGTTTTCCCGAGCCATAGCTGTTCTCTCCTGAAGCCGCCCGCTGCTCATGAACGCTGGAAGGCCGCAGGGTGTTGCGCCGCCCTCGCCGATCGGGCCCCGACTTGTGTCGGAGGGACTGCGGCAGGGGGCGAAGCCCTGCCACACCGCGCGACAATCATTCCCGGCCCGTCAACGAGGTCCAGTTCGCGCCGACTTGCCGGCAACCTTGAGCCGGTCTCCCGCTGACCGCGCCGGCAGGACCGGCTTGCGCTCAAACCGGCTCTACCGCGCCCCCGCCGGGAGGAGGGGCGGCGTCAGCGTCCGTCCCGGGCCACGGCGGTGAGGCGCTTGACGAGTTCCGGGCTGATTTCCGCTGTCGGGGCCAACCCATGCGCGCGCTCGAAATGGCGAAGGGCGCGCCGGGTAGCGCCGTCCTCGGCGCCATCGGGCTTGACTGCATATCCAAGCTTCAAGAGCGCGATCTGGGCGGCCCGCACCAGGTGCGATTGATTGACGGGCTTGCCGCGCAAGAGAGCGCCGATTTGGTCGGGCGCCGACGACCCCGGGGATAGACGGGGCTCGTGCTGCGCGGCGGGCCCGATGGAGGCCGTTGTGTCAGGCGGCGACGCCAGGGTCGCACGCGATTGGGCCGCCGCAGGCGGCGGGGCGAGCGAGGCCGTACTGGACGCCGAGACCGGCGTCGGCGCCGCATTGCGGCGCGACCGGCTCAACCGTCACCTGCAGGCGGGGCCGAATTTGCGGAATCCGGCAGGGGAGCGACAACCGCCGAGACGACAAGCGGCGCCGGGCGCGTCCCGATCTGCAACAGAAGCGCGCTGGCGCCGATTCCCGCGACGAGCGCCGCCAGACCCGCGCCGACAAGGACTTGCCTCGGCGCCGCGATGACCCGTTCCCTTAGCAGGCGCGCGGTCCCGAGGCCTGCCGGCCCCAGCAAACATGCAGAATGACGAATCCGTACGAGGGCTTCCATCAAGCGTCGTTTCCACAACAATCGATCCGCAAAACGGGCAAAGACCGTTTCGGATCCTTCGCGCCCCTAGCCGCGTCAATCGATAGCGACGGCCGGTTAACCCTTTGCTAACAAACCGCGCGCCCCGCCAACTCCGGTTCATTTGCCGTTCATCTCGCCGCAATCGCTCATGACCGCCCTCCCCCGCCGGCGCCTCCGGCGAGTTCCTGCACGCACCGCGCAAGATCGGAAAAGTTCTGGCGCAGCTGCTCGAGCGCGAAGCCGAGCGCAAACAAGCGCTCGATCTCGCCGGTTGAAAGAGCGCGCGTCAAACCTTCGCTGCGAAGCGCGGCGATTTCGGAATCAAAGGATTGCAGCGACCCTTCCACCGGCTCGAGCGGCGGCGGAGGCCGGCCTTGCGCGAGCGCGGTCGAGCAGCCGAACAGAAATGCGCTTGCGCTTTCGCCCGCACGCGTGAGCAGCGGACCGAGGCGCTGAGCGATGGCGTCCGGAAGCGGCGCGGCCGCCGCGCGCCCGATGATGACGAGATCGTGTCGGAGCCTCAGCAACGTTCGCGAAAGCGGCGCCGGATCCGGCTCGCGCGCGAAGGGCACCATGCGCTCGCGCCGCGCCTCGGCCGTGATCTCTTGAAACCCAGTCACCAATCTGCCCAGATGCTCCTGGAGGCCGGCGATTTCGGCCGCATCGAGATTTCGCGTGAACCCCGACAAGAGCTTCGGGAAGATATCGGCCATCCTATTCAGGATTTGCCCCGCCGCCTCCCGTCCAAGTCTGTGCGCGCGATCGGGGAGCACCAGCACGGAAACGGCGACCGCTACGACGCCGCCGAGAAGGACCTCCACCACGCGCGTGACCGCCGACTGGATCGGGCTTGCGCCGAAATCTGCTCCGATCAGGAGCACGAGCACGGCGGAAAACGGCGCGACACGAAAGCTCGGACTGATCGCCGCCGCGAGCGCCAGCGGTGCAATGGCAAGCGCGAGAACGAGAGCCTGCGAAGCCGCCGTCGTGTGGGGAACGAGCACGCCGACCGCCGCGGCGTAAATCGCCCCGACCAGCGTCCCGGTCATGTATTCGATGGTCGCCCGAAGCGATCCCCCAATGCTTACATTCGTGACGACAACGGCGGTCAGCACTGTCCACAACCCGTGGAACGGAAAGGCGAAGGGGTCGACGACGGCGAGAGCCAGGAGGCCGGCGACCGTCACGCGCAGGCAGTAGAGCAATTGGGCTCTGTGAGCGCGGACCTGGTCGCGAACGAGGCGCCAAACGGCTAGACTGTCCATGTTGAGTCCGCACTCCGCAGAGGACGATCGGGTCGATTTCGTTGTCCGACATCGACCTGTTTTCCTCAAGGCGGAATACATAAGCGCGATGGCGAGCAGCCAAGGCGGCGCGGAGGAGCGCGGCCCCGGTCACCGACTCCGTGCCCAGCGAGGCGCCGTTCGGCGCCTCCAAGGCCGGGACGACGCCGCCCAAAGCGATCAGCATGGATGCTTGGGCGCCTTCTTCCGCGCCTTGTTCTCGCCGGCGGCGCGATGACCGGCGCCGGCGGCTTTGGTCGTCTGTTGCGGCGCGGCCTCGGCTGGCGCGACAGGCGCTGGACCAGCCCCGGTCCAATGCTTGACCCAAGGGTTCGATATCATCCCCCGCGGGGCCTCGGCCGCGACCTTGAGGCGCTTGGCCTCAGCGTCGAAGACCGGCGCCGCGCCGACGCTCTTTCGCACGACGCCGGCGACCAAGCCATGGCTCTCCCGCCGCGCGGCGAGGGCCGCGGACGGTCACGAGCCTCTCCGGCGGGTTTTCGCGTCATGGTCATGATAGCGGCTCCCCATTCGTCGTAGGTTCAAGATCGCGTAGCGCCCTTCGACGCCGACGCTATGCGCGGTCAGGTTGGTGATCGTGACATGATACGTCACGCCGGAGGACAAGAGCTCGACCGCACTCCACTGCACCTGCGGCCCGCCGGTGGTCGGGATCGTCGGAACCACCATCCAGACCACGTCCCAAGAGGAATTCCACCCCCAAATGTAATAGTCGATCACCGCATGCGGCGGCATGGTGTCGACGATCTGCGTCCCGAGTTCCATGGCGGACCTCTTTCAAACCGCGAGATGGCGTAGCGGCCTTCGACGCGCAGCCGCGCGCTGGTCAGGTTCGTTATAAGTTGATAGCGAGCGCTCGACTTTCGCCTCCCAGGACATCTGCGGCCCGCTCCCCGTTGGGGTATCCGACATCGGCATCCAGAGGACGTCCCAGCAGGCGGGCCAGTTCCAGGTGTGATAGTCGATCGTGGCGTGAGGCGGCATGGTGTCGGTCCACTGGACGCCGAACCACGGCCCTCCCGCATCTCGGCTCTGTAGGACATCTCCTGCACGCCGGTGCGGGTGTCGGTCCAGAAGACGCTGAAGCCGTTGGCCGATCCGTCCAAGCCGAAGTAATCGCC
This sequence comes from uncultured Alphaproteobacteria bacterium, assembly GCA_963768555.1. GTDB lineage: Bacteria > Pseudomonadota > Alphaproteobacteria > Rhizobiales > Beijerinckiaceae > Roseiarcus. Next base: position 201,833 of record CAVYIZ010000060.1, on the reverse strand, counting down.
GATCGTGAGTGGCTGCTCACGTTGGAACTCCGCCGGTGGACCGCCTTAAACGTCAAACTGTTACTGCCACCCCGGCAAAGCCGGGGGTCTCCCGCTTACGCTAGAGAAGACAGCGCCGTTGTTCGTCGATTGGGCGAGGTAAACGTCAATCAGCCGCAACCCGCCAGACCATTTCGGCCCGAATTCATAAAAGGCGCAGCCGATGGGGCCGTTCGGCAAGGCGGCGACTTGCGGGTGGAAGTCGTGCTGGTCGGGCGCCAAGGCGAGACCGCCGGTCAGCAGCGGCTGGCCGGTCGGCGCGTTCGCCCAGGTTGCCCCGTAATCGTGGGAGTAGCCGTAGTAAATGCGCGAGACCCCCTCGCGATAGTCGGCCCACGCCACGACGAAGGCGCCGCCTGCGCAAGCGGCGATCGTTAGGACGCGGAACGACCCGCCCGGCAATTCGATAAAGCCGCCGGAGGCGGGCAGTCGCGGGCTGGTGAGCGGCGTGATGCCGCTGACGGCGGCGACCGGCGCGGAAAAACTGGCTCCGCCGTCGGTGGACTTTACGAACATGATGTCGGACCCGGCGACCCAGGTGACATAGACTGTCCCGTCGCCCGCGACGGAGATTTGGGGCGCGAAGGAATTGAACCCGATCGCCGAGCCGGGTCCATGGCCCGCGGTTCCCGTCCAGGTCGCGCCGTTGTCGGTGCTGCGAGCGAACGCGCAGACGCCGGCGTTGAGATCGTCCCACGCCACGTAGACGTTGCCATAGTGCGGGCTTGCCGGATGGTTGTCGCCTGCGGCCCACTGGGATTGCGCGATTGAAGGCCCGGATAGTGGCGGTAGGCCGCAGTGAAATGTTCCAGCGGGCTTGTCGCGGAGTTCGCTCAGCGCCTCGAGCAGGCGACCGGCCGCCCAGCGTCTGTCGTCAGCCTCCCGCCCGGGCCGCCGCACTCAGTTGCTTGACGAGTTCCGGGCTGATTTCGGTCGTCGGGGTCAACCCATGTGCGCGCTCAAACTCTCGCAGAGCCCGCCGCGTGGCGCTGTCTTCGGCGCCAATGGGCTTGACCGGATATCCGAGCTTCGCCAGCGCGATCTGGGCCGCGCGCACCAGACGGGATTCGTCGTGAGCTTGCCACGCAAAAGAGCGGCGATTTGGTCGGGCGCATGCGCGGCGGCCCGCGGCCCGCCGCGCTCCGGGCCCTCCGCCGGGCCAAGTGAGGATGGCGTGTCAGACGCTGACGTTCGCGTCGCGCGCGGTCGGCCCGCTGCCGGGGGCGCCGCAGGCGGAGCGGTATTCACGAAATCGGCCGCTGGGGGCGAAGGCGAGGAGACCGGCGCTGGGGACATATGCGGGGCGACAGGGGCCGGAGACGCATGCGGGGCGACCGGCTGAACCGTCGGCGCGGGATCGCCAGTCGCCTCAGCGAGAAGCGGCGCCGGATGCCGCCCGATCTGCAGCAGAAGCGCGTTGGCCCCGATTCCTGCGAGGAGCGCGGCCAAGGCCGCGCCGACGTAGACGCGCCTGGGCGCCGTCGTCACCCGTTCCATCAGCAGGCGAGCCGCCCCGCGGCCTGTCGGCGCGAGCAATGATGCATAATTGCGAATGCGTATGAGGCCTTCAGACACGTGTCGCTTCCAAAAGACTTGATCCGCAGACGGCCGAAGACGGCTTCATTGCGACCCCGGCGACGGATCCTCCGCGCTCATATTCTCTTCGACCGATAGCGACGTCTGGTTAACCCATTGCTAAGAAACCCGCGCCCCGCCGAGCGGCTTCGTCACCGTCAGGGCGGTTCATCGCGCCGAAATGATCTCAACAATGCGCCAATCTGCAGCGAGTTGGAAGCGGCTGGTCTCCAAGCCGCATTCGTTCATCACCCGCTTCCCCCGCCGAGGGCGACCTCCAACACGCGCGTCAACGCCGGTCGGGGTTTCGCCGATTGCTCCTCCGATCAGGAGCACGAGCACGAAACGGCGCCACGCGGAAGCTCGGATTTATCGCCGCCGTGAGCGCCAGCGGAGCGACGGCGAGTGCGAGAACGAGAGCCTGCGAAGCCGCCGTATTGTGGGGAACAACGACGCGGAGCGCCGCGGCGTAAATCGCCCCGCCGAGCGTCCCGATCATGTATTCGATGGTCGCCCAAAGCGCCTGCCAGACATGGACCTGTCTTCCAGAACGAAAGGTGTCTTTGCAGAACCGGGCAGGCGGGGCGATGGCGAGCACAAGGTGGCGCCGTTAAAGCGGGAGGTAAAGCCGGGCCTCGCCGCAAACTCCGCGGCGTGCTTCCAAAGATGGGGCGGGCCGATGCTAGACCCCGGCCCGCCTCTTATGGCGCTCTTAGGCGACGCCCAGAAATACGTGAATCCGGATTCGATGTTTAACTGGACTGTCGCGTTGATGGATTTATGTTCGCGAGGACATCGGTTATGTTTGGTAAATGATAGACGAATCACCCGTTCGTATCCGGTATGAAGCCGTTCGTTCCTCGCTGGATGAGCGAGGTCGACGTTTGGCCGCCGCGGCGGAGGCGAAGGCGGCGGGTTACGGCGGGATCGCGGCGACCGCGCGCGCGACGAAGGTCGCGCGAAGTACGATCGGACGCGGTCTGAAAGACCTGCGCGATCCCGCTTCGTTGACCGGGAAGATACGCCGCGCGGGCGGGGGCAGTCCTCGGTTGACGACCAAGGACCCGACTTTTTGGAAGACCTTCAAGGATTGCTCGAGCCCGCGACGATGGGTGATCCGATGCGACCGCTGCGATGGGTCTCCAAGAGCCATGAGAAGTTGGCGACGGTGCTTCGCGGGATGGGTCACAAAGTGAGTTCCTTGAGCATTCCCAAACTTCTGGCGGAGCTGAAATATTGTCGCCATTTCAACCGCAAGACCAAGGAAGGGAGCAGCCATGCCGATCGCGACGCCCAGTTCGAATACATCAACGCCAAGGTGAAAGCGTTCCAGGCCGCCGATCAACCCGTGATTTCCGTCGACACGAAGAAGAAAGAGTTGATCGGCGAATTCAAGAATGGCGGCAGCGACTATGGGCCCCAGGGCAAGCCGATCGAGGTCAACACTCACGACTTCGAGGATGCGGAACTGGGCAAGGTCATCCCCTTTGGAGTTCTACGACATCGGCGCCAACGAGGGCTATGTCAGTTTGGGGATCAACCATGACACCGGACAGTTCGCCGTCAACGGCGTTCGCCTCTGGTTGGATCGGATGGGCCGCGGACGTTATACCGCGATGACCCGATTGATGATTGCGGCCGATGGAGGGGGTTCGAATGGTTCGCGGCTTCGGCTCTGGAAGGTGGCCCTTCAACAACTCGCCGACGAAACAGGCCTGACCTTACACGTCTGCCATTATCCGCCCGGCACTTCCAAGTGGAACAAGATCGAGCACCGGATGTTCTGCCACATCACCCAGAACTGGCGTGGAATGCCGCTCACAAGCGTTATCGTCGCGATCGAACTGATCGCGAACACCACAACCAAGACCGGCCTGACGATCCGCTGCGAACTCGATGCCCACGCCTATCCAAAAGGCATCAAAGTCTCCGACGAGGAAATGGCGACCCTCAACATAACCCGTGATCCCTTTCATCCCGAATGGAACTACGCTATCGCGCCGAGAAATTCGACCTGATGCGATAGTTTTTGGGCGTCGCCTTAGGCTCCGGCCTGCTGGCCGAGCGGCAGCGAGCGTATCCGCTTGCCCGTAGCGGCGTAGACCGCATTGAGGAGCGCCGGGGCGACCGGCGGCACGCCCGGTTCGCCCACGCCGCCCGGCAGGACGTCGAAGCCATGCGGCACGATATGCACATGTGTCTCGCGGGGCGCGTCGCTGATGCGCAGCACTTGGTAGTCGTCGAAGTTGTTCTGCTGGACCTTGCCGTCCTTGAATGAGATTTCGGTCATCAAGGCCAACCCCAAGCCCATGATCACGGCTCCCTCCATTTGAGAGCGGACCCGATCCGGATTGACGGTCGGGCCGCAGTCGACGGCGATGTCGACCCGCGGCACAGTGACATTGCCCTTGTCGTCCACGGCCGCCTCGACGACGGTCGCGACAAAGGTCACGAAACTGCGGTGGACGGCCAAGCCAAGGCCGTGGCCTGGCGGCAGCTTGCGACCCCAACCCGCCTTCTCGGTGACGAGTTCGACGACGCCGCGAATCCGGCCGGTGTCGATCGGGTAGACATCCGGATTCTCGCCATAGTCCCAGAAATTCCTCACCGTGTTCTGGACAGCGACGATGCGGGGAGGACCTATCAGATCAAGGATGAACGTTCGTTGATCCTTGCCGGCCGCCGCGGCCAGTTCGGCGGCGAAAGACTGGATGGCGAACGCGTGCGGAATATTCGAGACGGAGCGGTACCAACCGATCTTGGTGTGCGCCTCGGCCTCGCCGTTCTCGATACTGATATTCTTGATGTCGAAGGGCATGTCGTCGAGGCCCATGCCGGCCTCCCAATTCGCCTCATGCTTGGGATCCGGACGGAAGAGCGACATGATCGTCGGCGCGACGCTGTTGTGACGCCACGCGACCACGTTGCCCTCCTTGTCGAGGCCCGCCTCGAGACGCTCGACCGAGACCGTGTGGTAGAAGCCGTTGTGGATGTCGTCCTCGCGAGTCCAGACAACCTTCACCGGAGCCCCGCCGATCCCTTTTGACACCAAGGCCGCCTCCACGGCGTAGTCCGGCTTCGATCTGCGCCCAAAACCTCCGCCCAAAAGCGTTACATTGACCGTGACGTTCTCGGGCGGAAGTCCCAAGTATTTGGCGACCAGATCATGCGCGGCCTGCGGGCTTTGCACACTCGTCCAGACTTCAGCCTTGCCGTCGACAATCCGGCAAGTCGCCGAAGGCGGCTCCATCGTCGCATGGGCGAGGTGGGGGATGTAATATTCGCCCTCGACTTTCTTGTCTGCGCTCGCAAGAACGGCGGCGAAGTCGCCTTCGCCGCGCAGAACCTTGCCAGGCTGGCGCGCGGTCGTCTCGAGCGCCGTGCGGTAGACTTTAGAGTCGTAGGTCCCGTGCGGGCCGTCGTCCCACACGATCTTCAGCGCCTTGCGGGCTTGAATGGCGGCCCAGGTGTTGTCGGCGACAACGGCGATTCCCCCTGACGGCTGGAAGGCCATCGGATAAGAGGGCGCGGGGATCTCGACGATTTGGACGAAGCCGGGGACCTTCTTCGTTTCTGCGGCGTCGTAGGACGCGACTTTGCCGCCCATGACCGGCGGGCGCGCGATGACGGCGTACTTCATGCCGGGCAACCGGACATCCTGACCATATATCGCGCGACCGGTCGTGATGTCGAAACCGTCGACGATGTTGATGCCTTCCTTGCCGATGTAGCGGAACTGCGAGGGATCCTTGAGGCGCAGGCTGCCGACGGCAGGGACGGGCTCCTTGGCTGCGTATTCCGCGAGTTCCCCGAATCCGAGCTTTTTCCCGGTGGACTTCTGGACGACCTCGTGATTCTTCGCTTCGACGTCCGAGACTGGAACGCCCCAACGCTTCGCTGCGGCCTCCTCCAGCATCATACGGGCCGCGGCGCCGGCTTGGCGCATCGGCACTAAGAAATGACGAGTTGAGCGCGATCCGTCCGTGTCCTGGTTGCCGTATTTCACTTCGTCGCCGGTCGCCTGGACGACCTTCACTCTGGCCCAGTCGGCCTCGAGTTCCTCGGCGACGATCAGCGGCATGCCTGTGCGCACGCCCTGCCCCATCTCGGACCGATGGCACACGATGGCGACGGTGCCGTCGGGCGTAATCGACACGAAGGCGAGAGGATTGTTCACCGTGCCGTGCGGCATGCCGGCGGCGCCCCACTTGGGCGCATCCGCGAGCGCCCTTCGGAGGACGCCGATCGCGAGCACAAGGCCCCCGGTCGAAAGCAAACCCTTCAAAACCCCGCGCCGGCTGACGTTCTCGATGCCCGATGGCGCAATTCCGCGAATGTGCTTGGTCATGTCACGCTCCCGCAGCTTGCTTGATTGCGGCGCGAATGCGCTGATAGGTTCCACAGCGGCAGATGTTGCCGTGCATCGTGCCGTCGATGTCGGCGTCCGTGGGATGGGGCGTCTGTTTGAGAAGCGCCGCGGCTTGCATGATCTGGCCGGCCTGGCAATAGCCGCACTGCGGCACGTTGAGCGCACGCCAAGCCTTCTGAAGCGGATGATTTCCCGCAGGGTCGAGGCCCTCGATGGTCGTGATCGACTTGCCATTGGCGTCGCTGAGCGACGTGACGCAGGATCTTCGGGCCTCGCCGTCGAGATGGATGGTGCAGGCGCCGCAAGCGGCCACTCCGCAACCGAATTTCGTTCCCGTGAGCCCGAGTTCGTCTCGCAGATACCAGAGCACCGGCATCGACGGATCGCCATCGAATGTCTGCGCCTGGCCGTTCACACGCAGAGTGAGCATTATTTCCTCCCTGTCATGTACGACCGCTATGCAGTCTTTGTTAGCGAATGTATCGAATGGCGTCTTACGCAAGAACGACCACAAAATATTGCAATGGACATTCGCGGGTCAAGCCAGGCCTGATGTATTCCATCGAATATAGCGTGCAAATTCGATGCTCTCTGCTCTTTCTGCACACGCGCAGTCCGTCTGCCGCCTCCCCTAGGAGCCTGTCCGAATAATGCAAAAATTGAGCTCCGGACACAGCTTATAGTACTACGAAACAATAGTGTTTTACATATATAGTATACTTCCCTCAAAAAACCGATTACTCGGACAGGCTCCTAGACTAAGTTATGCCGACGCGTCGTTCAGCGATTGGCGTGCGGGCGCCGAGCCGAATTGTCGCGATCGCGAGCACGCCGACCTCGGGCTGGGCAAGGCGGCGCCTCGCCTCTCGATCGGCTCCTGGCGGCCAGCGATAGGATGAAGCACAAACTCAATATCTCTATATAAGCAATTGGAATAGCTATAGTAAGCCTCAGAGCGTGATGCTGCTCGCGGAGCGCCGAGACGCCGGTCTTTCGACGGCACGAAGCGCCGAAAAAGGGCGCCGTCCCGCGCAAAACGCGAGGCGACGCTAAAGCGGGTCGCAAGCGGCTGATTTTCTTGAGGGCCGACGCTAAAGCGGAGCCAAGCCCAAAGGTCGCCGCGAGCCTCCCTCGGGGCCCCGCCCCTACCAGCGGATCAGCGCCGCGCCCCAGGTGAAGCCGCCGCCCATCGCCTGGATCATGACGAGGTCGCCCTTCTTGATCCGCCCGTCCTTGACCGCGACGGCGAGCGCGAGCGGGATCGAGGCGGCGGAGGTGTTGCCGTGCAGGTCGACGGTGACGACCACCTTGTCGCCCGGAATGCCGAGCTTGTCGGCGGAGGCGTCGATGATGCGCCGGTTCGCCTGATGCGGCACGAACCAGTCGATCGCCTCGGCCGTCAGCCCGGCCTCCGCAAGGCAGCCCTGGATCACGTCGGTCACCATGCCGACGGCGTGGCGGAACACCTCCTTGCCTTCCATCCGGAGATAGCCGACCGTCCGGGTCGTCGAGGGCCCGCCGTCGACGTAGAGCTTGGCGCGGTGGCGCCCGTCGGCTCTGAGCCGAGAGGCGATGACGCCGGGCGAGTCGGCCGCTCCGTCGCTCTCGCGCGCTTCCAGCACGATCGCGCCCGCCCCGTCGCCGAACAGCACGCAAGTCGTGCGGTCGCTCCAGTCGAGGATGCGGGAGAAGGTCTCCGCCCCGATCACCAGCGCCCGCTTGTGCGAGCCCGAGACGAGGAACTTGTCCGCCGTCGCGACCGCATAGACGAAGCCGGTGCAGACCGCCTGCAGGTCGAAGGCCGCGCCCTCGACGATCCCGAGATTGGCCTGAACCTGAGTCGCGACCGCGGGAAAGGTGTAATCGGGCGTCGCGGTCGCCACGATGACGAGGTCGATGTCGGCCGCCGCGAGGCCGGCGTGGCGCAGCGCCGCCTCCGCGGCCCGCGTCGCCAGGGTCGAGGTGGTTTCCCCCTCGCCCGCCACGTAGCGCTGCTTGATGCCGGTCCGCTGCTGGATCCAGGCGTCCGACGTGTCGACGGACTGCGCGAGCTCCTCGTTGGTCACGATACGGGCCGGGAGGGCGGCGCCGACGCCGCGCACGCAGGAACGGAGGGTGGCTGTCATGATGTTCCGGTTCAGGTCTCGGCGGCGTGCGACGGGACGCCGGCCGGACCCGCCGCGTTGGCGAGAGCGATCATGTCACGTATTTTGGCGAGCAGTTCCTGGCGGACCATGTCGTAGCCAAGTTCGATGGCGCCGGCGTAGCTGTCGGCGTCCGCGCCGCCATGGGCCTTGATGACGACGCCGTCAAGCCCGAGAAAGACGCCTCCGCTTGCGCGCGGGCTCATTCGCTCGCGCAGCGCCGCAAGCGCCTTGCGGGCGAAGAAGAAGCCGATGCGCGACATGAGGCTGTAGCTCATGGCGTCGCGCACGTATTGGCCGAGCTGGCGGGCCGTCCCCTCGGCGGTTTTCAGCGCGATGTTGCCGGTGAAGCCCTCGGTGACGAACACGTCGACCGCGCCCTTGCCGAGATCGTCGCCCTCGACGAAGCCGTGATAGCGCATGTGGGGGAGATTGGCCTCGCGCAGGATGCGCGCCGCCGCCTTGACCGTCTCGACGCCCTTGATCTCCTCGACCCCGACATTGAGGAGGCCGATCGTCGGGCTGTCGATGTCGAACACGATGCGCGCCATCGCCGCGCCCATCACCGCGAGATCGACGAGGTGGCGCTCGTCGCCGCCGATCGTCGCCCCGACGTCGAGCACGATCGATTTGCCGCGCAGCGTCGGCCAGAGCGCCGCGATCGCCGGGCGGTCGATCGGCGCCATCGTGTGCAGGCAGAACTTCGCCATCGCCATGAGGGCCCCGGTGTTGCCGGCGGACACCGCGCAGTCGGCGGCGCCGGTCTTGACCGCCTCGATCGCCTGCCACATCGACGACACCCGCCGCCCGGACCGCAGAGCCTGGCTCGGCTTGTCGGTCATCTTGACCGCGACGCTGGTGTGAAAGACGCGCGACCGCTCGGCGAGCCTGGGACGCGCGGCGAGAAGCGGGGCGACCGCGCTCTCGTCGCCGTAGATCAGGAAGCGGAGGTCCGGCCGGCGCTCGAGCGCGATCGCTGCGCCAGGCACGACGACTGAGGGGCCCCTGTCGCCACCCATCGCGTCAAGCGCTATGCGGATGTCGCTCGCCATTCCCTCGTCCGAACGCGCCCCGGGCCCGTGCCGGGGCGGCGCCCGGCGCGCCGGGACAATAACGCCTTCGCCGCGCAAGGCAACGTCGATCGAGGCGACAGGCCCCCTCGTTTCCGTGGGATAAATCGCCTTGACGGGCGGGCGTCCCGTTTTCAGTTGCCTCCTGTGAATCGAACGCCTCGTTCCCCGGGAGGAACGCGATGGGAGACTTCGCCGAATACACGGACTATGACGGGCTTGGCCTCGCCGAGCTCGTCCGCAAGGGCGCGGTTCATCCGCGCGAACTGGTCGAGGCGGCGATCGCGCGAATTGAAGCGGCCAATCCGCAGGCTCAACGCCGTCGTGACGAAACTCTACGACATGGCGCGCTCGCAGGCGGACGCTCCGGTTTCGGGGCCGTTCGCGGAACGCCCTTTCTCCTGAAGGACCTCAACGCCTCGCTCGCCTCGGCGCCGATGAGCCAGGGCAACCGCCGGCTCAAGGCGATCGCCCGCGACCTATGACGACGAACTGGTCAGACGCTACCGCGACTGCGGGCCTCATCGTCGTCGGCAAGACCAATACGCCCGAGTTCGGCCTCGCGCCGGTTACGGAGCCGGAGGCCTTCGGGCCGGCGCACAATCCCTACGACCTCGCGCGGACGCCGGGCGGGTCCAGCGGCGGCTCGGGCGCGGCGGTGGCGGCGCGGCTGACGCCGTTGGCGCACGGCAATGACGGCGGCGGCTCGATCCGCATTCCGGCCTCCTGCTGCGGGCTCGTCGGGCTCAAGCCGACCCGTGGCAGGACGCCTTCCGGCCCCGCGGACGGCGAGACTCTGGCGCGGATTCGCGATCGCGCACGCAGTGACCCGGACGGTGCGCGACAGCGCGGCCCTGCTGGACGCGACGCAAGGCCCCGACGTCGGCGCGCCCTACGCCATCACGTCGCCCGCGCGCCCCTATCTGGACGAAGTCTCGACGCCGCCGGGCAGACTGCGCATCGCCGTGACGACAAAACCCTTTCTCGCCCGGTCGGTCGATCCGGAATGCGTCAAGGGCGTCGAATCGACCGCCTCTCTTCTGCGCGAGCTCGGGCACGAGGTCGAGGAAGCCGAGCCGCCGATCGATCGCGAGCCCTGGATCGATGGCGTTCATGACCATTGTCGCCGGCGAGACGGGCGGTGACGTCGAGGAGACCGGCCGCCTGATCGGGCTCAAGGCGCAGGCGCGGCGATTTCGAGCGCCTACATGCCGTGATCGGCCTCCTGGGACGTTCGTGGAGCGCGACCGACTATGCGCAGGCGGCGCGTATCTGCAGAGATGGGCGCGAGGCGTCGGGGCGTTCTTCGAACGCTACGACGTCCTGCTGACGCCGACCCTGGCCTGCGCCGCCCGTTCGGATCGGCGCGCTCCAGCCGACCGCGGCCGAGAAGGTGGCGTTGTCCGCGATCGTCGGGCTCGGCGCCGGCTGGCTTATGCGCGCGACCGGGCTCGTTCGGACGCTCGCGGAAAAGTCCTTCGAGTTCATTCCCTTTCACGGCGCTCTTCAACGTGACCGGGCAGCCCGCCGTCTCCCTGCCGCTGCACTGGAGCGAAGCCGGCCTGCCCGTCGGAATGCATTTCGCCGCCCGCTGGGGCGACGAGGCGACGCTGTTTCGCCTCAGCCGCCCAGCTGGAGAAAGCCCGTCCCTGGATCGGAAGAGCGCCCAAGGGATTCTGAGCGCGCCGACGCTTCCCGGCGCTCAGCCGGACTTCTTCTGCGCGCGGGAGGCGAGCGCCGAGAACGGCGAGACTTTCGCCTCGGGTTCTTCCGGCGATTCGAACGAGACGCCGGGCTTGCGCGGATACGGATCGAGGCCGAGGGCGAAGAATTCCGCCGCGAGCGCGCCGAGATCGATCTTGCCGTCGATGATCGGATCGGGTTCGCCCTCGTCCGTCATCGAGAAAGTCTCCGGCTCAGCCGCCGTTCGGCGCGCCGCGCCGTCATCCGCGCGCGGGGCGAAGCGGACGTCGATCTCCTCGTCGACGGTCGCCGGAAAAGGACTCGAGCGAAACGACGCAGACCTGAGTCAGTTCGCCGTGAACCGCGCCGGTCACCCTGACGCCGCCGCTCCCCGAACGCATGAGCGCAAGCGAGGCGCTCAGCGCCTCGATCGAGGGAAGCTTCAAGAAGGCCGCGAGCGCTTCCCGCTCCGCCGCATTGGCTTTGATCGTGACCGTCTGCCCTTCCTTCGGCAGAGCGTCGACCCGCATCACGCGGCTGAACGGTTCTTCCTGCATTCTATCCTCCCGACGCGATCAGGCCTTCCGGGAAGCGAAATCGGCCGGTCGCGAAGTCTTCGAGCGGCGTCTCGGCGAGCGCCGCGTCGACGGAGGCGACGTAATCGGCGAGAGCGCCGGCGTCAGGCGCGCCGTTCGGAGCGCCATAGACGTTGCGCGCGAGCGCCGCCTCCAAGTCCGGCCGCGAACGCGAATCGAGCGCAGCGGCGTAGGCGGCGTTCCGGCCGTAGAACGCCTCCTTGATCGTTTTCAGACGCTTCGAGACCGCCACGTCGCTCAGCCCCATTTCACGCAGCGTATCGTCGAAATGGAGAAAGACGCTGTTGACAAGATCCTGCGCAATGTCGTGTCCGAGGCCGCCGATTGCAACGAGTCGCCGCAGGACGAGCCCGACATGCAGGGTCAGAATCTCGAATTGCCCGTCGATCCGGTCCGGCGCGCCAAGCGTTTCGTACAGCGCCGGCCGTCGAGCCGCCGCCACGATCTCGCCGCGAAGTTGCTCGATGAGGGCTTTGCTGGCGCGCCGCTCGCGCCATCGGGCGAAAACCATCGGACGCGCCTTGACCGGCCGCAGCGTATCCCTGCGGCGTCTTGCATTTGTTCAGCCGCCCGGGTTAGGCATCCGCGGCTGAACTGGCAAGCGAAAAAAGGCTCGACGAGGCGGAGAGGTTGAATGGGAAGAATGCCGAGAGGCCATGATCGCGCCCTGCGCGGACTCGCGCTTGCCGGAGCTTTGGCTCTGGGGACGGCGCTCGGCGGATGCCTCGGCTATGACGGCGACTTCGACCGCGGCTATCAAGTCGATCAGGATACGCTGTCGCAAATCAAGGTCGGCTCCACCACCAAGCAGCAGGCGCTGGCCACGCTCGGCACCCCTTCGACGACCTCGACCGTCGGCGGCGACGCCTGGTACTACATCGGACAGAAGATGCATCGGGCTCTCGCCTTCATGCCCGTTCAGATGACCGACCAGCACGTGCTGGCGATCTATTTCGACAAGAGCGGCAAGGTCTCGCGCATCGCCAACTACGGCATGCAGGACGGCAAGGTGTTCGATTACGTCTCGCGCACCACCCCGACCGGCGGCGCGGAGCCCGACTTCCTGCGCAACATCATGGCCGGACTGTTCCGGTTCAGCTAGAGGCGTCAGCTAGAGGCGTTTGGCTCGGTTTAGAGCAGCTTTAGCGGCGCGCCTCTTTCCGATCAAAGGCTTCGTGGCTATGACTTATCGCTGTGACTTCCAAGCATGTCCGCCCGCCCGAGAAAGCGCCGCTCACGCCCTGTCGTTGCGCCGGAAGATAGGGAATTTCCTCGGACAACCGAAGCGCGGCCCCAGCACTAGATATTGGGGCTTCGCAGCCTGCGAGGCCATACCGTTTTCCGGGCGATTATAACGTTGACAAAGCCACTTCTATTCCGTGTTTAAGCGCGGAATGAAAGGCGTTTATCAGCACTGCAAGGAAAAGCACTTACACCGCTATGTCTCTGAATTCGATTTTCGCTATTCGAACCGCTCGGCGCGCGGGATTGAAGATGTGGAACGCGCTGAAATCCTGGCGAAAGGCATCGTCGGCAAACGTTTGACCTATCGACGGCCTCGTGAGGTGCAAGCGTAAAAAAGTTTAGCGCGGCCTGGAACTTTTTTTGTGTTTCGGGCCGCTCTTTGCTACCGCGTCCACCGCGCGCTCGAATCGTTCCCACGCGTCGCGGGACAGGTCTATCTCATCAGCCGGTTTCTTGTTTTTGCCCTCAACGGCGCGCACGCTGTCAGATTCAGTAAGCGACTCATCATGTTGAGGTTTCTTCGTCATCTGTCTGGAATCCCAAGCGAAAACACCCCTGAGATCAACTTTTTGGTTGATCTCAGGGGCCGCAACGTTTATAGAGCAGTGCGTCGCTTTCGAGGTCGGGTTGGAATCCGCTCGTGTCCTTGCAAAGTCACCCTCTCCTTATGGAAGGGAGAGGGCTTAGGTGTAATAGATCGGGGTGCGAAGATTCGAACTCCGCTCTTGCTCAGGCGGGCCGGCTCGCGCCGGGTGCACTCCCTCGAAACCTGAGCCGTGCATCCAACACTTACCCCGATATCACCTCCTGTTCCGCCGCACGCGGTTCAGGGGGTGAACTCTTTGCCATAGGCAATCCATATATCAATGGGTCTGGACCGGGCTTTGTAAGCCGTCCATCCTTCCACATGCGCCAAGCCGCCGAGCCGACGTCAGTGTTCTCTGCGTCGGGCCAGTATTTCTGACGAACGAAGCTGAGAAGGCCGGACGGCCTTAGTCCAGGGGCGCCTTCCCGGCAGCGTCTGTCAACGCCTCGATGATCATATCCGGCATGGGCGGAGTGCCAGTCGGCTTTCGAAGCCTCTCTATAAGTTGCCCAGCACGGCTCTTGCTGGATTCGGGGGGAACTTTGACAATCATGTTTACGGACGTCTCCGCCCCCGCCACGGTCACCGTTGCGGCGCCCGGCATCATCCTGAGCCAGACGCGTTCGGCAGCCTCATAGTCGGCTGCTTCGGCGCGAGCCCTAGCGGCCAATCCATCATACTTCGCGGCAACAGAAAGAAGCTCGTTCTTTCTCCTGCGGATGGTTTCGAGCGTTGGCCCTTCGATAAAATCGTGTGCGTTCATGCCATGCTTATGGCTGGCGCGAGATCATCCGTCAATATGATTTTCTGCGTCATACCAAATTTTCGGCCCCGGAATAAGTTGTTGCGCGCGAATGGCGCTCCGCCATATGGCTTGACTGAAACGATCCACCGTGTGAGAAGCAGATCAGGCCGGGATTTCTCCCGGCCTGCCCGAATTGTCGGGGTGGTGGCTGAGCTGGTAAAAGCGCCCGCCTGTTAAGCGGGTATCCGGTGCTGAACCCACCGGGTCGCGGATTCGATTCCCGCCCACCCCGCACCGTCCTTAACGGCGTGAGCGACGGGCCTCGCGACGCCTGTCATTCGATCGGTTATGAGCGGGCGGAACGGATACGAGGGAACCCCACACCTCGGAAGTCTCCTTCCGGATGGCGCTGGAAGAACAAACATAGTACACACTCGCAAGCTTGGCAAGCAATTGTTTTGAGCCGCTCGGGAGTTTCGACGAAGCCATGCGCCGCGCCCGGGGGCGGTCGGAATAGCGATTCCGCGGAGTAGCGCGGGTGGGGTCTCTGCGAGGAGAGGCCGGGACCGGACGGGTCACGACCGGCCCCGGAACAGGAGCCTACAGCTTCTATTCCGCCGCCTGCGCCGCCATTTCCCCGTGGCCATGCATCGGGCTCGGTTCGGCCGGCGAAACGTGAGCGAACCTCGCGAAGCCGAACAGCATAGCAGACACGCCGAGGTAGCCGAGCGCAACCACAGGCGACTGGGCGAAGCCGATCTCCTCGCCGTGGATGAAACCGAAGAACGTCAGGAACGCGCCGGCGAGCGCAAACCAGCCGGCCTTATCGAGCTGCCGTTCAATGATGAAGACCGTCACGGCGCCCAGGATGATGCCGGCCAGCGTCGCCCCGCCGCCGAACGTCGCCAGGCCGTGATAGAGCACGCCGGCATTGCCGAGCTTGTCGAAGCCGACGGCGGCGGCACTGGTGCCAGCCGCGCCGAGCGCGCTGTCGATCATGGTTTTGCCCCAGGCCGCGATCTGCGGCAACATCGCCAGAATGATCGCCGGCGCGTGACTCTTCGGGGTCTCCTGGAATGCCTGAGACCCGATCAGCATGCCGATGTAGAGCAGGATCGGCAGGATCGCGACCACCGGGATCAGGCTGCTGACGAGCGCGGCGATGCCCAGCCACGTCAGAACCAGAACCATCACGCCGGTTGCGGCCGAATAGCCGATGCGTCCGCCCATCGCCTTCCAGCCCGGATGACCGATATAGACGGCATTGATGAACGGGTTGCCGAGAAGGCAGCCGATCAGGCTGACGACGCCGTCGGCGGTCAGCACGCGCGTGGTTGGAAACGAGTCGCCTGCTGCGGCGGCGCTCTCGACGTTGTCCATTGCTTCGACAAGGTCGTAGATGCCGAAGGGAATCGCGGTCACCAGGATGACGCCGAGCCACTTGAACCCGGAAAAGACGTGCCCCACGGCGGGCAGCGGAATCGAGAAGCCGAAATGGGACACGGAGTCGCCCACGGCCGCCAGGGTCAGGCCGCCATACCCGAGCCCAAAAAGGTTCGACCCCCACGCGATGATCGTGCCTGCCGCGATCGCGATAAGGCCGCCGGGCACGCCGCCATAGTAGCGCACGCCGCCGAACCAGTTGGCAAGGATGACGGCGAGGCACACGAGGCCGATCAACGGCGTCTCGAAAATCAAAAGGCCAGGCCGCATCGAGATGAAGGTGATGGAGATGCCGGCGAGCGAGCCGAGCAGCGCCGCCCTCGGGGTGATCCTGCGGATCACCGGCGCAATGAACCCGCCGACCATGAGCACGAAGCTCTGGACGAACACCCAGGTCAGGCCGGCCTCCCACGCCTGCACGGGGTCGTTGGTCTTGGCCAGGATGGGCAGCATGACCACAAAGGTGACAACGAACATGTGCGGCACGCTGATGCCCGACGGCAAAGCGCACACGTCGGTTCGGCCCGTTCTCTTGGCGAGCCGATAAGCGAGGTAGGCGTAATACACGGTGCTGAGGAACAGCATCAGCCCGGTGGCGGGGAGAATCCGGCCGAACACCAGAGAATTGGGCATCTTCAGCACGAAGCGAAGAAGCCCAGTCAGGACGAGAACATTGACGAGGATATTCGTCCCGAACCCGAAGAAGGCGTTCCAATCGCCCGGAACCCAAAGCCGCTCCGAGCGTCCGGAGGCCATGGTCGAATCTGTCATTGCTCCGCTCCTTCCGTGCTGCGGTCCGGTCAGCCGGGGCCGTTGCCCAACGCCTCGATCACTTCGTCAGAGTTCGACACCCAGCCGAAGATGCCGCCCTGCGCCTTGATCATCTTCAGGCCCATGGCGTGGAATTCGGGAAAGTAGGAGCCGACGCAGTCTTCGAGCACGAGGCAGTCGTATCCTCGGTCGTTGGCCTCCCGCACCGTGGTGTTGACGCAGACCTCAGTCGTGACGCCGGTGACGACGAGCTGCCTGACGCCCCGGTGCTGCAGAATGGCGTGGAGGTCGGTCGCGTAGAATGCGCCTTTGCCGGGCTTGTCGATGACCGGTTCGCCGGGCGCGGGATAAAGCTCCGGAATGATATCGTGCCCGGCTTCGCCGCGTACGAGAATCCGGCCCATGGGGCCGGCGTCGCCGATGCAAGTCGCGCTGCGCCCGCGGATTTTCTTCGACGGCGGCAAATCGAACAGGTCTGGCCGATGACCTTCCCGCGTGTGAAGCGCAGGAAGGCCGGCCGCCCGCCAAGCCGCCAGCAGACGACGGTTCGGCTCGATTGTCCGGCGGAGTTGGGAAACGTCGTTGCCGAGCATTTCGCCGAAGCCGCCAGGCTCCAAAAAATCCCGCTGCATGTCGATGATAAGCAACGCGCAGTGGTCGGGGCTCAGCGCGAAGGAATACGGTTCCGCCGCGAGCTCGATCGGTTTGCTCATTGTTCGACGCCGGCGTCTTGGGAGGAGACGAGACGAAATGGCAGCCCGCGCGGCCACGAGACTGGGGCGTTCACGTCGGCTGCGCGTTTGCCTGTCGCCTGCTCCATCGGGCCCCCCCTGCCAGTCATCGAATCCAAAGCAAGGACCGTGCCCGTAGCCCTTACGAACAATTGCCGCTGCGAGGCGCGCTTTCTGCTCATCGCATGGTTCTGAATGCCGATCTTGTTTGCGCAATTTGCACAAAGACCGGGCTGAGGAGCTGACTCGCTCCGCTCCCGAGCCAATTTAGCGAAAGTTCAACGTCGTTATTAATGCTGCGGACCGCAGTCGATCTCGCGGCTCGTTAGCCAAAGCGACGCAGAAGTAGATCGAGGCGGACTTGCTATGACGTGACGCTATGAGAATCAGAACAAAGCCGAAATCATCCCGCTCCAACCGGGCGGAATCGAAGGCTCCCCCTCGGCAGGGACAGCGCCGAAAATCTCCTCGACCGCATCGCCAGAGACTTATTCACGGTCGTGGGGATCGTCTGCAGCGGATGACGCTGGCCAACCCAAGCCTCAAGGTCGAGGTAGCTGAACAGCGACCGCAACGACTTTTTTTGAACGCCCTGTTAATCTAAGCCTCTGATCTGCTTGACGAAGGATGCGGCCGGAGAGTCATTATTCGGGTCTGGTAAACAACAGCGCTATTACTTTATCTCAACGAGTGCGACACGATCGACGCCGCTCTCCGCCAACACAATATTCCCGTCATGATTGGTCATCATGTTGCGAACAACGCCGCCGCCCGACGGGATGGACCAGGTTTGGAATCTCTCGCCGGCGGGATCAAATCGCACGAGCGTATTCGGCCGCACGCCGGACTCGCTGTACCAAGCAGCCCCTTTCGCAAAGGCAACGCCATAGGGCCGGGATTGGGGTCCGCTCGGCGATGCGTAATCCTTCATTTCGCCCGTCTCGGGATTGAAGCGGCCAAGATATCCTCGCGCGTAATCCGTGTACCAAATGATATCGTCGGGCGTGATGGCGATCCGCCGCGGACGGCTGTCCGGGTGCGGCAAGACGTATTCACGGATCTTCATGGTTGCGGGGTCGATGCTTGCAAGTTTGTTGGAGCCAAATTCGCAGAAAAATGGCACGCCCTTTGAAGTGATCACCATGCCGTATGGGTTTGAATGGGGCGTAGGCGAGCTCACGAGCTTGATCTCCCCTGTCTTTGGATCAAGTCTTCCGATCATATTGGCGCTTTGCACGGTGAACCAAAGAATGCCGCTTTAATCAAACAAAAGGGTGTGCGGGTCGCGCGCCTCGGGGTTGGGTAATTTGTACTCAGTGATTTTGCCCGCGGAGGGGTCGAGTTTGCCGATGTAACCGGCAAAGTTGGCGGTAAACCAAATGTCGCCGTCCCGATCGGCGACGAGGCCGTGCGGACCGGACATCGGCGTGTCGAGATGATATTCGACGATATGGCCGGTCGTCGGGTCGATGCGCCCCAGCACATTCGCCATCTGTCCGGTGTACCAAATCGTCCTGTCGAGCGACGCGAACGGGTCATGCGGGCGCGAGCCGGGCGTCGGCAGCGCCCATTCTTTGAAGAAAACCTGCGTCGGACCACTGATGGCCGCCCCTTGCGAGCGCGGTTTTTCCGGGAAGTTCTCCGCCAGATATTTGACCAGAATCGGCAGCTGCTCATCGGGCACTTGCGCGCCGACGTTCTTCATCATGTGAAGGACTGTCTGCCAGTCTTGCGCGCTGTAGCCGGCTCGGAGCACCCGACCCAGCTCGTGGCATCCCGCGCACGCTTTCTGCACGATTTCCTTACCAGCGCCCTCGGGCAGGTTGGTCTGGCTGTCGACGGGCGCGCTGACGCCGAACAGTAGCGCGATCAGCAAGGGCCGAATGACTTGCGCTGACACCGGATCCTCCATGGGCTCCTCGCGCCGCTGTCGCGGAAATGGTAGGCATTTCAGTTTGGTCGGCAAGATGGCGGATGAGAGGCATGATCAAGGGAACCTCGGCCGAACTGTTTCCGCCGCTGAAAGGGCACTACCACTCGTCGTTCCCGCCAGAGCTCGCGCCACTCGCCTAAACGCGGCGCAGCGTCTTTTAAGCGACGGTCTTCACGGAGCGGATCTGCGCCAGACGCTCGCCAGCCATGGCTGCTGCTCGCGTGGCGCGCCGTCGGGGCGGTAATAATGGGTAAGCTCAACGAATCCTGCCGCGGACACATAACGTCGCCACGACTCGAGATCGTGAAACACACAGTAGCGCCCGCTACTCCAGCCTTCCTGGTTGTCGCCGCGCGGGTTCGAGCTGAACAGCACGCCACCCGGCTTCAGAGTCGCGTGCAGTTCGAGCAAGACGCGCGGCAGTTCCTGCCTCGGGACATGAAACAACGCGGCGTTGGCGAACACGCCATCGAAATGTTGCTCCGGCAATTCGAGCTTAAGAAAATCTTGCCGCCATACTTCGGACCCGCTATGGGCTCGCGCCATGGTGAGGAAATGCTCGGCGCCTTCCAAACCGATCGCATTATGGCCTCGTTCGGCGAACGCTTTGAGGTCGCGCCCCGGCCCGCAGCCAAAGTCGAGAATCGTAAAAGGCGGCTTGCCCTCGATGTGCTGCAACAGCGCATCAATGTTCTGGCTGACGTCGTGATTGCGCGTGCCCTTCCAGAACTCTTCGGCATGCTGATCGTAATGCTCCAACGTGAGGAGGGCGAATTTTTTCAGGTCTTGCGGAGTGAGTTTCATAGGCGACCTTATCACGCGAGTTGCTAGCGTGCCGACGTCCTGGCCGACAAACGCAGCGTGAAGTCGTCGGCGGAGCGGAGTTGCTTCAGTCGAACTCGAGCATCAACGGCGCGTGATCCGACACTTCGTCCGGCAGCACGCGGAAATCGCGTACGGCCACGCCATCGCTGACCAGAACATAGTCGGCGAAATTTTCCGGACCCGCGTAAAGCCTTGTCCGCGTCGACGTCACGCCGGATTCGAGCACGAGATTCGACCTCCAGCCTCTTCGAGACCAGGGTCATCAGGCCGTAATCATTAAGATGATTGGGATGAAAGAAAACCAGATCAGCTTCATCGATCGGCGTCTTGGCGCAAAAAGCGAAGGGGCGGGAGCAAGCCCCCGCCCCTCGCAATTCTCTTTCTTGTTCGATCAGTGGGCGAGGATCGCCAGCAGCAGCAGCGCCACGATGTTGGTGATCTTGATCGCCGGGTTGACGGCCGGACCGGCGGTGTCCTTGTAGGGGTCGCCGACGGTGTCGCCGGTGACGGCGGCCTTGTGGGCTTCCGAGCCCTTCACATGCTTGACGCCGTCCTTGTCGACGAAGCCCTCTTCGATGCTCTTCTTGGCGTTGTCCCAGGCGCCGCCGCCCGAGGTCATCGAGATCGCGACGAACAGGCCGTTGACGATCACGCCGAGCAGCGAGGCGCCGAGCGCCGCGAAGGCCGAGGCCTTCGAGCCCGAGATCGCACAGCGCGCCGAAATAGACGACGAAGGGCGCGAGCACCGGCAGGAGCGAGGGCACGATCATTTCCCGGATCGCGGCCTTGGTCAGCATGTCGACCGCGCGGCCGTAGTCGGGGCGCTGCGTGCCCTTCATGATGCCGGGCATTTCCTTGAACTGGCGGCGCACTTCGAGCACCACCGACCCCGCCGCCCGGCCGACCGCGGTCATGGCGATGCCGCCGAACAGGTAGGGGATCAGGCCGCCGAAGATCAGGCCGGCGACGACATAGGGGTTGGAGAGGTCGAAATCGACGGCGCCGACGTCCTTGAAGTAGGGCGCGCCGGTCGCGGAGAAATGCCTGATGTCGTTGGTGTAGGCGGCGAACAGCACCAGCGCGCCGAGACCCGCCGAGCCGATCGCGTAGCCCTTGGTGACCGCCTTGGTCGTGTTGCCGACCGCGTCGAGCGCGTCGGTCGACTGGCGCACTTCCTTCGGCAGGCCCGCCATTTCGGCGATGCCGCCGGCGTTGTCGGTGACCGGACCGAAGGCGTCGAGCGCGACGATCATGCCGGCGAGGCCGAGCATGGTCGTGACCGCGATCGCGATGCCGAACAGGCCGGCGAGCTGGTAGCTCGCAATGATGCCGGCGACGATGACCAGCGCCGGAAGCGCCGTCGATTTCGAGCGAGACCGCCAAGCCCTGGATCACGTTGGTGCCGTGGCCGGTCACCGAGGCCTGGGCGATCGACACCACCGGGCGCTTGCCGGTGCCGGTGTAATATTCGGTGATGACGACGATGAGGCCGGTCACGACGAGGCCGACGAGGCCGCAGACGAACAGGTTCACGCCGACGACCGGCTTGCCGGCGACGGTTCCGACCTCGCCCCAGCCGACGACGTAGGTCGTCGCGACGGCGAGGCCGACGATCGACAGCACGCCGGTGGCGATGAGGCCCTTGTAGAGGGCGCCCATGATCGAGTTGTTGGCCCCGAGCTTGACGAAGAACGTGCCGATGATCGAGGTGACGATGCAGGCCGCGCAGATCGCCAGCGGATACATCATGGTCGGCAGCAGCGCGTTCGTGCCCTCGAAGAAGATCGACGCGAGCACCATGGTCGCGACCACGGTCACGGCGTAGGTCTCGAACAGGTCGGCCGCCATGCCGGCGCAGTCGCCGACGTTGTCGCCGACGTTGTCGGCGATGGTCGCGGGGTTGCGCGGATCGTCTTCCGGAATTCCGGCTTCGACCTTGCCGACGAGGTCGGCGCCGACGTCGGCGCCCTTGGTGAAGATGCCGCCGCCGAGACGGGCGAAGATCGAGATCAGCGAGGCGCCGAAGCCGAGCGCGACCAGCGCGTCGATCGTGATGCGGTCGGCCGGCCCATGGCCGAGGACGTGAGTCAAGACGGTGAAATAGCCGGAGACGCCGAGCAGCGCGAGCCCCGCGACCAGAAGGCCGGTCACCGCGCCGGACCGGAAAGCGATGTCGAGGCCGCCGGCGAGCGACTTGGTCGCGGCCTGCGCGGTGCGCACGTTGGCGCGCACCGAGACGTTCATGCCGATGAAGCCGGCGGACCCGGAAAGGATCGCGCCGATCGCGAAGCCCACGGCGACGGTCCAGGACAGCAAGAGCCCGAGCACGATGAACACCACGACGCCGACGCCGGCGATCGTCGTGTATTGCCGCTTGAGATAGGCCTGGGCGCCTTCGCGGACCGCGCCGGAGATCTCCTGCATGCGCTGCGAGCCGGCGTCGGCCGACATCACGCTTCTGATCGTGTAGACCCCATAGACTATGGAAAGCAGTCCACACAGAATGATCAAACCCAACAGCATGGCGTTAAGCCCCCTGACGTCTGCTTGCGCACCTGCGCCGCATTTATGCGCGGCCTCATGCCAGAAAGCGCGCCCTGCCGCAACGCACAAGGCGCTTTTTGATCTGTCCTTGCGACAAATTGACCTGTTCCTGTGACGAAAGTTGCGCGAAGAGCCCTCGCCGATCGCCTCGGCGATCTGAACACGCGCCAACGTTGACGCTCGTCAACGCCGCCAGACCCGGTCTCCGACCCGTAACGACTCGACTTGCAACTCCCCTTTCGGCTCGAACAGATCATCTCGAACGCTGACCCTGCCGTCGGTTTGGACGATGCCGAGAAGCGCGTAGGCGGCCGAGAGCGTGCGCGCGGCCGAACCCGTGTACCACGACCAGCCTCCGCGCCCGCCGTGGCCCCATCCGTCGCAGATGTCGGCCGGCTGCTGAATGGGCACGAGCCCGTAGACCGCAATGCGCTCGGGGTCCGTCTTCTTCAGCGGCGAGATTTTCTCGAAGATTTCGAAGGCTCGCGCGCTGAGGCGCGCGGCCAGATTCTGCTCCCCCCTCGAATGGGCTCGTTCGGCGAGGCGGACGAAACCATCCACGATCCACGACGCTCCGTGGCTGTACTGTCCGCCGTTCTCCCGGACGCCCGGCGGGTAGTCCGCGATCCGACCCGGATACGGCTGCGAATGCTCGTAGAACGGCGTCTCCATGAGCAGCACGCGGTCGGGCCGTTCGATCGCTCTCAGTCCTCCCTCGATCGCCGCGAGCGCGCGTTTGTCTTCGCACGCCCCCGAATAGGCCGCCCAGCCGGTCGTCATCGCGTTGGCCATGGAGACAACCCGTCCGTCGTCGGCGAAGTCCAGCGCATAATGATCGCCCTGCCAGGCGACCTCGAGCGCCGCCCGCTGCGCCTCCAGCGCCTTCTCGCATCGCGAGGCGAAGCCCTTGTCGCCTTTGAACTGGGCGAGCGGAATGAAACCATCGAGCACGTTGGCGAGGAAAAAGCCCATCCACACGCTCGTGCCGATCTCGCGGCGACCGAGCACGTCGATGCCGTCGTTCCAATCGCCGGCCCGCAACAGCGGCAGGCCGTTCTCGCCGATATGCTCGAGCGTGAACGCGATCGCGAGGCGCGCGTGCTCGTAGACTGTCGCCGTCTCCCGCGAGGCGCGCGGGATGACGATCCAGGTCTCCTCGTTTTCGGGAACCGCCTCGCCCTCGAGATAGGGCGTCGCCGCGTCGAGGACGCTCGTGTCGCCGTGCTGGCGCACGTAGCGCGCCAGCACATAGGGCAGCCAGAGATGGGGGTCGCTCGCCTTGGTCCGCTGGCCGAGGCCGGTGCCGCCGTTCGGCGCGCGGTGCCACCATTTGAGCACGTCGCCTTCGCGAAATTGCTGGCTGGCGTGCAGCACGATCTGCGCGCGCGCCAGGCGCGGCTCGGTGAGGACAAGCGGAAGCACGTCCTGCAGCTGGTCGCGATAGCCTGTGGCGCCGCCCCGCTGGTTCGGCCCAATCCGGCCCCAAAGCCGCGACGCGTAGAGCTGATACGGCAGCCACGTATTGACCAGACGGTCGAAGTCCGGCCGGTTGGTGCGGACCTCGACCTTGCCGAGCCGTTCGGCCCAGGATGCGCGCGTCGCCGCGAGCTCGGCTTCGGCGTCGGCGACCGATGTCCGCGCCGCGTTCGACAGCGCTTCGGCGCGGCTCGGCGCCTGGCCGAACGCGATGGCGATTTTCTCCTCGCCCCCGGGCGGAATTGAAATCTCGCCGCAGAACGCCGCCACGCGCCGACCGTCGTCGCGCGCCGCGCCGTCGGCCGATCCCGTCTCGACCATCGCCGGGGAATGAACGTCTCGTCCGGGGCCGCCGAAAAAGCGCGCGCGGACCGTCTCGGTCGCGGGCGCGTCCATGCTGGTTGCGGCGAAAGCGAAGCCGCGCTCGAAATCGTTGCGGGGGTTCTGAAAGATGAGCGTCGATCCGATCGTCTCGTCACGGATCTTGTCGACGCTCTCGTTGGGACTTTCTTCGAGCGCGAGATCGAAAAAAGGAACGACGCGCAGGCGCTTCGTCATCAGACCGTTGTTGCGCAGCTTAAGCACCCGGACGTCGCACGGCCGATCCGGCGGAACGAACGCCACATATTCAAGCGACAGATCGCCGCGCCTTTTTCGGAATGTCGCGACGCCCGGTTCGTAAGCGACCTCATAGGTCGCATCTTCTCTCTGAAACGGCGCAAAGCCCGGCGCGTCCGTCTCCCCCAAGTCGAGGTCGCGCACATAGACGACCTGTCCGGGCTGTATGACGGTCGCGCTGTCGAAACGGAAAGCGGTAAGGCCGTTCTGGCGCGCGTTGCCGAAGGCGGAGAAGATCTCGCCGTCGTTCGAGACCATGGTCGCCATGCCGAGCTCGTTGGCCATCACATGCGCCCAGGGCCGCGGCGTGCGATGGGTCAAATCGAGCCTCTTGCCGTCGGGCGAGATCGCGAAGGGCCAGCGGGTCGGCAGGGCGTGAGTGGGTTCGAGCGCGCGGGTTTCGTAGAAACGAGTCTGCAATTCAGTCTCGGCGATCGGCGGCTTGCCGATCCGCCGGGCGAGAAGCTCGCTCGCCCAGAGCGCGTTGTCGGCGCGCCCGACGACGAACTCCGCCTCGGCCGCGCCTTTGGGCTCGAGCCTCAGTTCGAGCGTGAAGCTCGCCGCGGGATCGAAAGTCCAGAGCTTGCCTTCGTCGTCGAGCTTCCGCCAGCGCCAGGGTTGGCAACCGGTCGGGCTTGCGAGCGACCCCTCGCCGAGGAACCGGGTGCGCGAATCCTCATAGCCCATGAGTTCGGCGCCTGCGCCCGGATTGACGGCGAAGAACGACGTCTCGCCGCGGTCGGCGCGCGTCGAACGCAGAAGCCGGTTTCGGGCGAAGATCGCGTTGTGGGCGCGGACGAACACGGTCTCGACATGCATGCCGGCGAAATCGAGGTCCCGCGCGTAGGCGTCCGTTTCGTGACCGGCGACCTCGCAGAAGCTCGTCAGCCGCAACTTGCGGGCTTTCCCGGTCCTGTCGGAGACGCGGATTCGCCAAGTCAGGACAGGGGTCTGCCCATCGTCGGGCCCGAATTCCATCCGCGCCTCGACGCCGTTCAGCGTGTGGACGATCGTCAGCCGATTGAAGCCTGGCTCTTCGATCCGATAGTCGCCCGCGCGCCGCGCCGGCTCGAAGCCGATCGACCACGGCTCCGCGCCGTCTTCGCAGAGGTAGAAGAAATGGCCGCGCGGCTGCCGAGGGTTGAGCGGGCGACGGAAGAAGTCGATCGGGCCGTCGCCGCGCTCGGGGCCCGTCACGAAGGCGGCGCCGCGCCCGTCGCGCAGGAGCTCCGCTCCGACCGCGCCGTTGTTGAAAACGTATTTCTCCGGCCGCCGCGCCAGTTCGAGGGGCGCGCCGGCGAGCCATGGGGCCGGCGTCCCGATTCTGCGGCGGGCGCGCGCGATCGCCGCAAGCGAGCCTGCGGCGAAGACGGCGATGGCGGCGGCGTAGGCGTAGGCGAGCGTCCGCACGGGTTCGGGCATGGGCGCGCCGCCGCGGGCGAGCGTCTCGGCCCCCGTCCATGCCTGGTCCCACTCTGAGCCGCGCGGAATGTAGAACGGGATCAGCAGAGGCGCCCAGGTGCCAAACCGGCGGATTCCGTCGGGGATCGAGCGCGTCCGGCCATTGTGGCCGACGAACCGGGCGGCGGCTTCGTCGGCGCGGTCGCCGCCGAGAAACGACAGATTGACGAGGCTCGCGACCCTGAGGCCCATGTGGTCGATCCAAATGAGGATGCGCAGCCAGTCATAGGCGAGGAGGCCGGTGAACAGCGCGAGGCTGAACCGGCCGAAGTCGGTCGGGCTTTGGGTCACATCGGTACCAGTGGCGACGAGCGACCGGACCGCCCCGTCCTGATTGTACCAGCTCGGGTTTGGCGACTGGCGCAGGAACGAATTGATGATCGGGGCCATCCACAGGCCCCAGCGCAACACGCGCACCCCCTGCTCGACCAGACCCTCGATCCCCTGCGGGCTGACGAGATTCTTGATCGGCCGCAGGCTTCGCTGCAAGGCGGCGTCGAGCAGCACGTAATTGATCGAGAACAAGGGCGCGGCGAGCGACCAGTTGATGACGCCCGCCACCGACTCCGCCCAGAACAACCTCACCCCGCCGGCGACCTCGCCGAGGTTGATCATCCCGTATTTGTTGAAGATCGGATAGGTCGTGAAGTCGCCGAGCTTGCGGCCGTCGAGTCGGTAATTGACGTCGGCATAGGCCCAGAATTTAGCGATGACGACCTGGAGCTGGCCGCTATCGAAATACCATCCGAGCGCGCCGGCGACCACGCCGCCGAGCAGCACGCCCAACGCGTAAGACTGCCAGCTCTCCAGCTTGCGCCGCTGGCCGCCGAACACGCTCGAGGCGTCGAAGCCGAGGTCGACGCCGCCGTAGCAAAGCGCGCCGACGGCGAACATCGCGAGAAAGCGCGCGCCGCCGCCATAGGCCGCAAGGTTCGCCTCATAGGCCAGCGCAAGGCCGAGGCCGGCGACGACGCCGCGCAGAGGCGCGTGCGGATCCCGATAGGCGGCCTTCAGACGGCCGAAAAAGGGCGGCGTTCCGTCGGCGCTGCCGATGATCGTCTGGGCGAGCGGAAATGTGAGCGCGCCGCCGAACGCCCCGACAAGCAGCGCGTAGCGTTCGAGGATTGCCCGGCGCCGGGCGCACGCAACACAAAGGCGGCGATCAGGATGAAGCCCATGAACAACCCGCCATAGATCGCGCCTTTGACGAATCCGGTTTTCCAATGGTTCCAGCTCAGGCTGAAGCGCGGCGGGCGGCCGCCGAGCCAGTCGAGACAAATGCCGGTGAGAAGATAGACGATCGCCCACAGGCCCGCTTGGGCAAGCGCGGCGCAGACGCTTGAAACGAATATCGCCAGGAACGGCTGGGAAACCAGCTGGGCGGCGTTGGCGACCAGCGGACTCGCGGCGGCTGCCGCGCCGCTCAGCGCGTACACTAGGTGCCTCCGCGCCGACAGCGGAAGCCGATTGACGCTGACGAGGGTGATCAGAATCCGCATCGCTTCGCCGATGAACCACAGGGTTAGCGCGCGCCCGATCGCGACCTGCGCCGGGAACGGCAGAGCCGCGTGGGCCGTCACGAAGCCCCCGATCTCGGCCATGTGCCAGTCGGCTCCGACGGTCATGAGGAGATTGAACAGGAAGGGAACCGCGATCAGGCTCAAGGCCTCGATCAGCCGAAGCCCGCGGGCGCCGCTGATCAGGGCCATGACCGAAGCGCCGGAGTAGAGGAATAGCGCGATGGCGGCCGAAGGGAGATTGAAGCGAAAAACGTCGACCCACGGTCCCGACAATTGCCAGAAGCCGAGCCCGTCGTTGCGGTCAAACGCAAAGAGCGCAAACGCCGCCGCGTCGATTGCAATGAGCGCGCTCGAGTACGGTCGTTGGGCGAACGCCATGCGCAAAAGGGCGAGCCCGCTAGCTCCGGCCACGGCCGCGATCAGGGGCTGGCGCGCCGCAACCGCCACATAGATCGCAAGGGCGACCAGCGCTGCGCCCGCCGCCGCCGGCAGGGCTTGCGTTAGCGGTCGCCGCGCAACGGCGAGCGTCGTTTCCGTGCCTTGCATGCGCTCCCCCATGCCGTCGGCCTACCTCATGGATTGGATCTCAGGTCGCAAGCGCCGCGTTGCAACCGCCGGCTGGGCGCCTCATAACCCCGAAAACGTGTCCGAAAGGAGTCCGCATGGCTGCCGACCGATTGATCGTGTTCGCCATCTTGGCCGCCCTGGCGCTTCCGACCGCCCTGTCCGCGGCCGAACTGCCGTCCGAGAACAGGAAGCCCAAACCCGCCGAAGCAGTCAAGCATTGCAATATCGCCGGTTCGCCAGGCGTTCTGGCGGCGAACGGCGTTTGCGTGAAGTTGAGCGGGTATATTTCGGCGGGTTTCACCGCCGGACGGCTGAAGTAGGCGATTTCAACCTGAGCGAGCCTAACAGGCGGCCTCGGTCGCCTCGGCCGGGGGGCGGGAACTGAGCCGATGAACGCGCCCGATGCGACGGCCGCAAGATCGAGCCGACGACCTGGGTGCCGAGCCCGACGCTGATCGCGCCCTCTCGGTAAAGATCATCGCCTGGGAGTCGCGCTGGCCGATCAATACCTACCGGGCGCGCGACGCCGGCAAACTCAGCAAGGCCATGCTCGGCCTCGGCGCCCAGGCGGAGACGATGACCCTCGACGACTATCGCCGCGCGCTGAAGGAGCGCGACGAACGAAGAGCCGCCTATCAGGCGCTGGCGGGAGAATTCGACGCCTGCATCACCCTCGCGGCGCTCGGCGCCGCCCCCGTCGGCCTCGGTTGGACGGGAGACCCGGCGTTCGTCGTGCCGGGATCGATGCTCGGCGTTCCGGCGATCACGCTTCCGGCCCTTCAGGACGGCGGCATGCCGCTCGGGCTTCAGCTTCTCGGCTTCGCCGACCGCGACGCGGCGCTGTTTTCGACCGCCGGCGGCGTGCTGGCGGTGGTGAAGCAAGGCTGATGATTTGCCTCGCAGGGGCGGCGTCTCGCCGACCCCAGGTGGCGTCGGGACGGGCGTCCTCGGCTGTCGCCACTAGACAGCGCAGTGCAGGCCGCCATAAGCCAAGGACCAGGGCTGTCGCCTTGCCGGCGGAACGCTCCCCAGTCTAATGGGGCCGATGAGCAAGAAAGCCGCCCCCGCCTTCGCCCACCTCGGGCGCCCGTCACGCATCCCCGAAGCGCCGGACGCAAAGACCCTCGACCGGGCGCCGAACCCGCACGCCGACACGGATTATGTCGCGCGCTTCACCGCGCCGGAATTCACGTCCCTCTGCCCGATGACGGGCCAGCCCGACTTCGCCCATCTCGTCATCGACTACGCGCCGGACAAATGGATCGTGGAGTTGAAGTCGCTGAAGCTCTATCTCGCGAGTTTCCGCAACCACGGCGCCTTTCATGAGGATTGCACGGTGCGCATCGGCAAGGACCTTGTCGGCCTCCTGAAGCCGCGCTGGCTCCGGATCGGCGGCTACTGGTTCCCCCGCGGGGAATCCCGATCGACGTGTTCTGGCAGAGCGGCAAGCTTCCCGACGGCGTTTGGGTCCCCGATCAAGGCGTGGCGCCCTATCGCGGCCGGGGCTAACGAACGGTACCGGGGGCAAATTCCCGCTCACCGTCATGGCCGTCTCGAGAATCTAGCCCGATCCTCGTAATTCGAGCACGTGGACAAGGAAGGCGGTCTTGCGAACTTTGGATGCGTTCTTGATTCCAATGGCGTTGATCGCATCGCACGCGCTGGCTTCCGCCGTTGAGTTGCTGCCGAAGCGCGACGCGGCGAAATTCGCGGCTTACGCGGTCGCTCGCCATCGCCGACATTCTTCGACGGAGTGCCCCGGCATCGTGAGGACATCAGAAGACTGATTCGTGCGGTGCGGCGGGCCCGACGATGGTGAGCGCTACTTGGTACTCTGAATATCATGGCGGACGGCGCCAGCCTTCTTTAGGAGCTCGCCACTCCGGGCTGATATGTCCGTCTCGGGGGAATCCGGATTGATCCACCGCGAAATCCGCAGAATGGTTCCGCACGCGAGCTCAACGCAACGAAGCGCGACAACTCCGTTGATCTCGTAGAGCGCCGTTAGCCTGCCGCCGGGCTCGATGTCCTTTCTTTGAAAGGGCGTCGTATGATGGATCGCATCTCGGTAGCGCTTCCCCACCTCGATAAATTCCTTAAACGGTTCATCACTTCCAGTTTCGGCGCCGCTCGACGCGGACCGGACAACCCGGTCGAGGCGATCCCGCAATGGCGCACTTTCCTTTGTCTTCGCATATGCGAGGAATTCCTCGGCGCACGCCAAACGACCGATGGCTTTGGTGTGCACGGCCGTGAAGAAGAGCCCGCTCAAGAATGCCTCTCCAAGACTGAACGTGGCGCTTATGATGCTTCGGCTGAGGAAATTCTCCTTCGCGACCAAACTCGCGACGATATCGCGCTCGCGCCTTGCGTCGAAATCCGGTCCGCGGAAGCGGGACAAGTGTGACCTCGCCTCTAGGAGTTCTGGGAGAGAAGTTTCTATATCGCGGAGGAAGTGATGCTCGGGGAATTCAAATTGCAGACCGTAGGTTGAGATATGAACGTGGGCGTAATATGGGAAGCGCCCCTTTACAGACTCGGATAGTGGGAAGAACTGCTTCTCAAATTCGTCGAGCCGGAGGGACATGCCGGGGCCGACTTGTACGGCATCGCATAGCCGAGCGAGAGCGGCATATTCGCAGCGGACGAAATTCTTTGCGATGAAATTCTGGACCTCCCTCGACAGCTCGCGATAACTGCGGCCGATTTGTGATGAAACACTCCGCGCGGTACGGCGATTGGCAATTTGAGATGCTGTCTTTCGTTCGTTCTCAAACGCATTCCAACTGCTGATGTCGCCCATTAACAGCCGCGCCATCACCAGGGCTTTCATCCTTGTCTGAGCAGAAATCGGCTCGCTCATCTGCGTGACGCGCGACTTCTGTCTGAAATTTCGAGATTGGCTGCCATCTGTCGGTATCCGGATAGTTGCGCCTCCCAGCAGATCAATCCGTTTGAGCGATGCTCCGGCCAGTACGCCCGACGCTCAGAGGGGCTGACATAACGCGCCCGCTTACGAGCCAAGTCCCGCTCTAATCAGGCGGCTAAAGGTCTTACCGCTCTACGACATCCGCACCCCGTGCCAGCAGGCAGGGTAGCTCCCTTTGCGGTGCACGCGCCAGCGGCTCATCGTTCCACGATCTGCCGGCCGAGCGCCATACGCCGCAGGATCGGCTTCAGCGATTGCGCCCTGTACCCAAGAGTGGTACATAGCTACATTGGCGAGCCGCCGCATGATCGTGAGCTTTCGAGACGAGTGGCTGCGCGCCTTCTTCGTCGAGGATGCTCGATCGCGGCAAATCCCGTCCGATCTCGAAGGCCGGCTCTTTCGCAAGCTCCAGATGATCGACGACGCGACGACCGATCAAGACCTGCGGACGCCGCCCAGCAATCACTTCGAGAAGCTGCGGGGCAACCTGGCGGGGTTCCACTCGATCCGCGTCAACAACCAGTGGCGGCTGGTCTTTCGGTGGGATGGCGGCCGGGGCGAAGCCGAGGGCGTCCACCTCGACGACCACAGCTACAGATGAGGCGAACCATGCTGACGACCAAGCGCAAGCCGGCCACGGTCGGCGAAATCCTTGTGGAGGAGTTCATGCAGCCCATGGGACTGACGCAGGCCGCCCTGGCCGAGGCGATGGGCGTTCAACGTAAGCACGTCAATGAGTTGTGCAAGAACCGCCGGAACGTGACGGCGGCGACCGCGCTCATCCTTGCGCGGGTATTCGGCAACAGCCCGGATTTCTGGCTGAACGTGCAGCGACGTAGCGATCTGTGGGAAGCGATGAACAGCCCTCGCCAGCGCGAGCGCATCGAACGCGCGAAGCCGCTCGTCGCTGCGGCGTGATCTCAGCACGACGGCGCTCAATCGTCATGGCCGGTCTCGTCCCGGCCATCCACGCGGTGGCGCCGCAGAAATCGGATCCGGCTATCCGCCGGTTGTGGCAACCAAGCCTTTCGTTGACGGTATCGGAAACGTTCTCTCGGCGCGGGCGTGGAACCGCATGGATGGCCGGGACGAGCCCGGCCATGACGCCCTTCCGCAAGAAAATCAGGCGGCTCGCTGAGCCTTCTGGGCTGGTCGGATGACCGGCCTCAACAGCCCGGGACCGAGCGGCTTTCCGGCCGGGGGAGCAAGCTTCCCCATCGCATAGACGCGTTCGCGCAAATCGTCCGCCAGCGCCTGCCGGTCTTTGGCTGATCTTCGACAGTTGGAGCATGCGCGCTAGGCGTAAGGTATTGATATGATTGCGGGCGGAAGGTGCCGGGCGCTAAAATGTAGTGCCACGCCAGTTGTTTTAGTCTATTGATTTAATTGTTGTATTTTGGTACATTGTGCGCACCCAGTTCGAAGTCGGTGCCGGTTTCCCCGCCATGTATTTCCGCAAGAAGACCTCGGGCTGGCGCACCGCGACGCCCTCGCGCCGGCTCTGGACGATCTGCAGGTAGGCGCGACCCTGTCATCAGATCGCAAACGCCTAATCAACGCCAAAATTTTGTAGTGTAGTGCCACGGCAGCGGCACCGCGCGCTTTTGCGCTCGATATCAACGGCTTAGTTTCTCCAACTGTAGAAGATCAGTTTGATCCCTGCGACGGCGTCGAACGGAACGGGCGCGCCGATCGCGACCGGCAGAGAGGTCCCGATGCGAGACTTGACCTCGTGGAAGAGCAGCGAGATGCGCAGCGTATAGCTGAGGTGGCTGGCGATCTGGAAGAGACGGCTGTTCTATCCGCCGAACCAGATCGGGACGACGGCGGCCTTCGAGCGCTGAATGAGCTGCGAGACGAACGGCTGCCAGCGCGCGTCCACCGCCGGCTTCAGGCCGAGCTTGTCGGGGGCGGTCGAGACGGCGCCGGCCGGGAACACCACGACCACGCCTCCCCGCTCGAGCTGCGCGCGCGCAGCCGCGCGCGACGCGAGATTGGTCCGCTGCGCCTCTTCGGTTTCGCTGAAGTCGATCGGCAGAATGAAGCCGTGGATCTCCGGCGCCCGCATCAATACGGCGTTGGTCAGCACGAGGAAGTCCGACCGCATCTTGCTGACGAGCCAGGAAATGACGATGCCGTCCAGCACGCCGTAAGGATGGTTGGCCACGACCACGACCGGACCGGTCTTCGGGATCGCCGCCAGCGCATCCGGGTCGTAACGGACGTCCAGCGCGAGCGACCGCACCGCCGCCTGCCAGAAACTCTCGTCCGGACGGGGAAATCGCTGGTTTTGGATATACATCCGCTTCAGCGTCGGCTGGCCGGTCGCCTTTTCGACCAGACGAATGATGCCGCGCTTCAAGGGCGGATCGCTCGCCGTCGCGTAGCTGAAGAGATACTTGTCCATGATGATAAATCGGAAATGTGATCGTGTCTAATCTAAATTATCTCTCTCACGCGACTGGCATATGACAAGCACTTTCAGTGCGGCAAATTGGCAGGCGGAATTGTACGCGCGGCCGCTGGCCGCGTCAGCCGCGCTCCATAGGGCGTCCGCAAGGACGCCCGTCTCCTGACGGGCTATGGCGCGCGGCTACGACCGCTTCGCCAGTCGGTCGAAATCCTGCAACTCGGCGACGAGGGCCTCGAAGTCCCTGAGCGGGACCATGGTCGGCCCGTCGGACGGCGCGTGGTCGGGGTCGGGATGGGTCTCGATGAACAGGCCGGCGACGCCGACCGCCACGGCCGCCCGCGCGAGCACCGGGACGAACGCGCGCTCGCCGCCCGAAGACGTCCCCTGCCCGCCCGGCTGCTGCACCGAGTGCGTGGCGTCGAATATGACCGGAGCGCCGGTCTCGCGAGCGAGGATCGGCAGCGCGCGCATGTCCGAAACGAGCGTGTTGTAGCCGAAACTGACGCCGCGCTCGGTCACCAGAACATCGGCCGCCCCGGCCGCGTCGAGCTTGGCGACCACGTTCTTCATGTCCCAGGGGGCGAGGAACTGCCCTTTCTTGACGTTGACCGCCCGGCCCGTGCGCGCCGCGGCGATCAGAAGATCGGTCTGGCGGCAGAGGAAGGCGGGGATCTGCAAGGCGTCGACCGCCTCGGCCACCGGCGCGCACTGGCCGCTCTCGTGCACGTCGGTGATGACCGGCAGGCCGAGCGTCTCCCGGATTTCGGCAAACACCGGCAGCGACGCCTCGAGGCCGAGGCCGCGCGCGCCCGAGCCCGAGGTCCGGTTCGCCTTGTCGAACGACGTCTTGTACACGAGCC
This sequence comes from uncultured Alphaproteobacteria bacterium, assembly GCA_963768555.1. Classification (GTDB taxonomy): domain Bacteria; phylum Pseudomonadota; class Alphaproteobacteria; order Rhizobiales; family Beijerinckiaceae; genus Roseiarcus. The sequence goes on along the minus strand of CAVYIZ010000060.1, from coordinate 167,690 downwards.
CGATCGACCGCCGCGCCGCGATCCCCTTCAGCGCGGACGCCGTTTCGAGCGCATGCGCACGGCTTTCCATCTGGCATGGGCCGGCGATCAGCGCGAGCGGGAGTTTTGCGCCGAACCGGGCCGCGAGCGGCCCCCTGCCGACCTCAACGATGGAATTGTTGCGCACGTGCCCGTGTGTTCCTGTTGTCTTAACTGCAGGTCTTTGGGGCAATAAGGGGTTGTTGGCAACCCCACGCGCCTTCGAACGATGTCCTTTTTAGCTATTTCAATGGATTATCCAGCCCCACTTCCGGACTACATCATCCCGCGCAAGCGAAGATCCAAACTCGCCACCGCGCCACGCCTGGAACTCCGTCTGCTTTTGGATCCGGCTGAAGTTCATGCGGCCGCTGAAAAGTCGAAATCGGAATAACGCAGCACGGCAGCCACTCCGACTAGAATAATGGTTTCGCCCTGCTCCTTCACGCGGATTCGGCATTCCGACGGATTGAGGCTCTTGGCCAGCTTGACTATCTTCGGCCAGGCCGCCTTGGGACTGTAAAGCGGGACGGACCGCTCAGCCGCAATGACTTCCTCACCTCTGAGGACTTCGAAGTCATACAATTCCACTAATATTCCTCCTTGTTTCAGCATGAGGAATAGGAGCGTCTATACGCTCCTTCATTCCGCGCTTCCTCCTGCCATGGTCCGTGGTGTTGATTGTAATTTCCAGGGGAACGCAGGACTTCAATTCTGCGCCACTTCCCAAGCGCTATTTTAGAGCGATTGGGCCGCTACTCCTATTCGGTGAACTACGTAGTGCAGTGCATCCCGAGCTCGGAGCGCTATATGCGAGCGTGTCAACGGGACGAAGTTTGTCTGCGTCGTTGGCAAGGAGGGTAAATCTCGTTGACAAGGAGGGCCACTTCCCGCAACCGTCCATACGACGGCGTCCTGAAACCCTGGTCACGATCATATGAGCCGACGGGGAAGGCCTAATTGCGGTGCAAGAATGCGCACGCGCCCGTCCCCTCCCGGCCCGACTGCGACGACTTTCTCGACGGCGTCGCGGAGCCTTACGATCCGTCGCGAATGGGCGACGGAGCCGTCGTCGATCGTCGCGATCTCGGGGAGCAAGCGCATGATCTTGTCGCCCTGCGGGAAAAGCGCGTTGCGCGCGAACTCATGACCGCTGCGGCGCGGAGACGATCGGGCTTCGCCCGCGATCCGGCCGCCCTCCCCGACCGGCTTGCCGAGGTGACGGAACGCGATCCGCGGCTGGGCAAACGAGAGCCGAAGCGGATCGCGAGTTCAGTCAAATCGTCGCTTCGTCCAACGCGAAGACCTGTTCATTGGGCACAAAGGGCGATTCGCACGTGATCACCCTATCAACGAGTAGACCAGCCTCTTCAATGCTGCTCGTGATTGAACACCCCAAATACGCCTCGGCGGATATAAGGCTTACGACGCAATCTTCTTCAAGGGACTGTAGATTCCAAATTGTAAACCATTTGACCGCTCCTCGAAAACTCGTTTCAAATTTGTAGCCCGTGAGCCCGAGTTTGAAGGCTCGGAACTTGTCGATTTGGCGTCTGTCGCTTCCCAGCTTCGTCGGATCCAGCCTAGCCGTGTCGCACAGTCTTTTTACGCGGCAAGCGTCTTGAAGAGGGATCGCAGCGTTCAATCCCCCGTCGGCTCGTGGCCGCAAACTCCGTTCACTTGATCCCGTCGCAGTCGCCTCGGGATAGAAACCGAAGCAACGACCCCAGGTTCGAATTTCCTCCGTGGAAGGCGCGAGAAATCGCATAGCGAGGCGTCCTTGATGCAGTTTTATCGGCAGGCGGGCAATGTTCTCACCCGCGGTTCTCTCACGTGATTCAGCCCCTTCAGGGCTTGGAACGCCGCCTACGAGCGTCCGCAATGGCGGCGCGTGAGGCTAGTGAGACGATCGAAGGATGACGACCTTGATGGCGGTTTCATGAGCGCGCCGCGCAGGATGCCAGATTTGAATTGTTTACCACGCGGTTTGAGGGATTTTGGAACTACTAAATTACCGTAACACTTGCATATTTCCTATATTTCTGAGGCGTACCAGAGCCGTGTTCCAGGCGTTTGCTGGTGACACGCCATAATAAGGAAAAATGCAACCGTCACCGTAATCCCAACTGCTTCCACAAGCCACGACAGGGGTCTCAACAACATGCCGACCTTGCCAAAGTCTTGGGGCGGGCGCAGTCTCAGCCATGATTTTAGGCAGTGATCTGGCGATTGCCGGCTGTGTGGACGCTCAGGAATCCCCTCATTTCGAGAACGGCCTGATTTCGGCGCTTTTCGGCCCTCACGTAGAGCGAATGGGGAGCCCTAAGGCCCCGCGTTTGTCGTCGCGCGACCTCTCTCTCGACGATCGCGAGACCCGAACTTGCACCTCAGGAGACTCGTCATACGAGATTCGCCGCATCAAAATGCCAACCTCCAGTTGCATTTTGGCCCTCGAAAAAATGAGGGGATGGCTGAGGTGTGGACGGGCTTTCATGGATATTCGTGTGCTTCAAGGCGATGCACTTGAACTTGCGGCTGATGTTCTCGTTCTGAAGTATGCTCAAGAGGCGTACGGCGTCGACGAACTCGTCATCGATCGGCTCGGAGCGGCGGGATATGCAGTGCGGAATACGCTTCCGAAGCCAGATGACTATAAGTTAATAGACGCTAGGGGTCAACTTGGCGCGAAGTGTGTTCTATTTGTTGGTGTTGTCCCACTTCGAACGTTTGGATACGAAGCTATTCGGGAGTTCTCCAAACGGGCGCTGAGTGCGCTGGCGATTTCAAAATGTCGGCGTCGCATGTTGCCTTTACGCTTCACGGCGCTGGCTATGGCCTCGACGAGTCGGAAGCGTTTCGGGCAGAACTCGCAGGGATTCTCGACGCAGTTGAGACCGGCAATTCCTTTCCTGGGATCAAGCTCGTCACAATTGTCGAGCAGAACTTAGGCCGCGCTCGCCGTTTGCAGACTCTTCTTGACGCCATCCTTGCAAACCCGACTTCCGAGTCAGCATTCGAGCAGAATGACGTTCGTTTTGATCGCATGCCCGCCACCGTCGAGCGCACCATCGAAACCGGCCAAATCGAGCGACTGCGATCAGCCGGAGCCAAGTCTATGGGCAAGCCTCACATTTTTGTGGCGATGCCTTTTGGACCGGAGTTCGACGATCCATTCCACTACGGGATCAATCAACCAGTTAACGCTGCCGGATGTCTGTGCGAACGCGCGGACCTTGCAACGTTCACGGGAGACGTAATCGCGTGGGTAAAGGAGAGAATTGCTAGTGCACGGCTTCTCGTCGCCGACCTATCGACGGCCAATCCAAATGTGTACTTAGAAGTTGGCTACGCATGGGGGAAGGGCGTTCCTACGGTTCTGGTGGCGCGGGACACAGCCGACTTGCGCTTCGATGTAAAGGGCCAACGCTGTCTCGTGTATAATAACAGCATCAAAAAGCTCGAGGAGTCCCTTACAAGAGAACTAAAGAATTTGCTTGGGTAGTCGAATGATACGGCTTCCAGGGATCGGGTCAGCTTGGTGTTTTGGGCAGTGTATTCCAGTCCCTGCTGAGTCGAGACTGTTCGCCGGCGTTCGTCTTCGACCTGATGGAGCCGGCGCGGCCGAATGTGGACCGGGCGGTGCTTGCATTTCTTAGTAATTACGTTGACACTTGCATATTTTCTATATTTCTGAGGGGTCCCACCCGTAGCCCTGTTCCAGGCGTTGCTGGTGACCCGCCGTAATAAAGAAAAAATGCAACTGTCACCGTAATCCTGGCATTCTTCGCGGGCGTCTGGACGCGCTGGACGTCCGTGCGCAAGGTCAAGGAAGGTCCAACGACAAACGACCTCTTCGGCTTCCTAACGACAGAGCCGAACACTGAGGTCAAGACCATCCATCCGAAGGCCATGCCGGTGATTCTGACGGCACAAGCCGAGGTCGAGACATGGCTAACTGCGCCGATCGGCGAAGCGCTCGCCCTGCAAAGGCGGCTTCCCGACGGGGCGCTGAGGATTGTTGCGCGCGGCGTCAAAATTGACGCCGCGCCAGAAGCCGACTTGGCGGGAGCCCCGCTGCCAGCGTTCTAGCTAAAGAATTAGGGCTGCGTGAGACGGACACAGCGGCGTTTGCGACTTGGCTTGGCGGGATTGGGCTTTTGGACCCGGCGCAACGCGCCGAGGCGTTCCGGGAACTGGCGCTGGCCGAAGCGGACGATCCGATCGACCCTTCGGCTCACCCTGTCGATGCGGCCGTGCTGCCTTCTGAGGCTGCTGTCGCGCCCTCGCTCCCGGTCGCGGAGACGGACGATGCCGCGCCTGAGGAAGACCTGTTGTCGAAGGTCGGGCGGGATCGGATTGCGCGCTTTGGCTGCCCGCACTGCGGTCGGGATGACGTTCGTCCCTGGGGCAAGGCTGGCGGCAAGCCTCGGTACCGCTGCACGAGCTGCCGGAAGACATTCAACCCGCTGACCGGGACGCCGTTGGCCGGCTTGCATCACCAGGATCGCTGGCCTGACCAGGCGCAGGCGCTGATCGCCGGCGAGACGGTCGCGAAGGCCGCGGAACGCTGCAAGGTGGCCTACACCACCGCGTTCCGGTGCAGACATCGGTTCCTGTCCGCGCTCAATCTCGACAAGCCGCGGCGCCTGTCCGGGATCGTCGAGGCGGACGAGACCTTCATCCTCGAATCCTTCAAGGGCAAACGCCCATATAAATCATATAAATTACTAGCCGGCCCGACTTGGCCGCGCGCCGCGTGTTATATGACGGTCATCACGTTGTCCGCGTCGCGTAGGAGTTCCGATGGCGCCGTCCCGCCCATACTGGAAGGGCTACCTCAAGCTTTCCCTCGTTTCCTGTCCGATCGCGCTCTACACGGCGACAGCCTCAAGCGAGCGGGTCGCCTTCCGGCAGATCAACAAGAAAACCGGCAACCGCCTTCGCCAGCAATTGGTCGACGAAGAGACCGGCGAAACCGTCGAGGCGGACGACAAGGGACGGGGATACGAGGTCGACAAGGGCGTTTATTTGCGCGTCGAGGACGAAGAACTTGACGCCATCGCGATCGAGAGCAGCCACACGATCGACATTGACCACTTCGTGCCAAAATCCCAGATCGATGAGCGCTACGTCGACAGTCCCTATTATTTGATTCCGGAAAACAAGGTCGCCATCGAGGCGTTCGCGGTCATCCGCGACGCGATGCGGACGAAGAGCATGGTCGGGCTCGGGCGCGTGGTTCTCTCGAAGCGCGAGCGCGTCGTCATGCTCCAGCCTTGGGGCAAGGGGCTGCTCGGCACGACGCTGCGGTACCCATACGAGCTTCGGGACGCTGACGCCTATTTCGAGGACATCCCCGAGGTTCAAATTCCGCAGGACATGCTCGCCCTAGCTGAGCACATTCTCGACAGCAAAGCCGCGGACTTCGACGGGTCGAAGTTCCATGACCGGTACGAGGCGGCGATCGTCGCCATGCTCAACGAAAAGAAGGCCGGCCTGCCGGTTTCCGTGCAACGCCAAATCCCGAGGATCGTCGCCGGAACGGATTTGATGGCGGCGCTTCGCCAGAGCGTCGAGGCGGAAGGAAAGCAGGCCGCGCCGGCGGCCAAAGAAACGCCGGCGGCCAAGCCTGCGGCGTCGAAGGGCAAGAAAACCGCCAAGCGCAACCCGGACCAGAGAGAGATGCTGCTTCCTATTCCCGGCGGCGCTCCCACGGCCGCTAAAGGAGCGGCGCCGGAGTCAAAGAAGGCGACTGCGCGGAAAAAGGCGGGATAAATTCGGCGCGAGCAAGCCTCCGGGGCATCCGCGCGGCCGCCGCCAGACACGCGAAAACGGTTCGGCGTGTCGATTTTCGCGTCCCACAAAGGTCAGCCCTCAAATCCGCGCCCGAGCGCCGCGCCGCCGCCAATCGGCGGCCGTTTCATCACAACGAAGCCGGCGCGCTCCAAATGCTCCACAAGCCGCTTGGCCACGATCTCCGCCATGATCTCATCGGCGTTGTGGACGCGCTTGCGGCCCTGAAAGCGCAGCGCGAAGGCAAGCGCCGAGGCGAGGTCTTCGGGAGAAGCAGGAGTGAGTTTGTCGGCGGGTTCGGGCATCTGCGGAGGATAACTCGGCGATGCGAACGCAACAAGAACGAGTCGCACGCACCGGGACCGGGAAACGCTTCGGCTCCAGAGTCAGGTGTAGGTAAGAGTCTACACGACGATGCGCTTCGCGCATCGCATCGTCGGCATGCACTCTTCTCCAATTCCGAGGATCGAACAATCCCCGGCGTGTCCCTACGCGAGGTCGTCGTTTCCTCCCACGTCGCGTCAAGGGCACATGTTGCCCACGATCCCCGAACAAATGACGGGCCGCGCTTGATCCTGATCGATTTTGCGGTCTCGGGCGGGTTCGAGCGTCAGTATCGCGTGTTGCCGGTCACCTTGTCATGTTCGGGTTCGCGCATGGCGAGTCTCGGGGGAATCGCATGCAACCGGCGCGAGTTCTCGCTGGTCGTGATCGCGCGCGGACCGTCGTCGCCGCGCCAAGGGACGCGGCCGATCATGTCGTTTTGGCGCGGAAACGGGCGGTTCGGGCTCATCCGGCCGGTCCATGCGCCAGCGCCCTTATCTTCTGGCGGGCGTCGAGGATCGTCGCCAGCGCTTGCGTCCCCCCGCCCAGGCGAATGATCCATCGCCGGGCGTGGCTGATCACCCGCCCGGGCAGGCCGATCAGGTGGAACCGCAGCGCCTTCATGCGCTTGGCGGCCCAGCTCTCGCCCAGCGCCAAGCGCTTCATCGCCGCGTTCAGATTGAACGCCAGGATCGCCAGCGCCCACCACGCGGCATTGGCCCCGAACAGCCCGGACGGCAGCTGTCCCCCGGCCAGATCGGATTTCATCGCCGAATGCGCCTCCTCGCTCTTGCCACAACGCTCTCGCAGCCACCAGATGACGCCGTCGCCGGGACCCTTCCGGTTGGTCACCACGCCAAACAGCTTGTGCAGGCCCTTGCCGGCGAACGCCTGGGTGGGAAACGGCAGCTCCTGCTCGTCCCCCAGTTCCAGTTGCCGCAGCGGCTCGCGGATCGCCAGGAAGCGGTAATCGGCGCGCTGGCGGCTGTGTCCGGCCCAGTTGGGGACGTAGACGACCTCGGCCCATTCCTGGTCGGTGACGTACGACTTGCCGTCGACCCGCCGGATCAGCGGCTTCCACTCGCTCTCCGGCGTCGCAAGCACGGCCGCGCGGAAAGCTTCGGTCACATCGGCGCCGATCGCGAACTCGATCACGCCGAAACGCGGATCTTTCCCCTCGCCGCAATAGAGCAGCAATTCGGCCTGATAGCCCGCCGTGTCGGAGCGCAGCGCGACCTTCTTCACGCTCTCCGGCAGATGGCGCAGGCTCTCCTTCAGCACGCGCAACTGCTCGTGACCGGCGGGCACGTTGCCGTCGCGGAACTCCGAATACAGCATCGCGCCCTGTTCCGCCCACCAGCAGTTCAGCGGCTGATACGCCTTGAACTTCTTGTAGCAATGCAGCGCGTCGCGCTTGTGCGTCTCGATCAGCGTCGCGTCCATGTCCAGCGTCGCCGACTTCGCGGGCTGGTGTTCGTGCAAGAACTCCAGCAGCGCCTGGTTCACCCGCCAAAGGCCGCGCAGCGCCTCGGTCACCGCCGGAATGAACGCTTTTCCCGCGACCGCCTTGGGCGAGTTCGGATCGTGGAACCGCTCCAGCCAGCCCGACAGCGCCGACGGCGAGGGCGTCGCCCGTTCGCGCTCGCGCCGCCAGCGGCTCTTCAGCGACCGCCGTTCGGCGCGCGATAGCAAATCCTTCTCGATTGCGCGCAGGATCGCCGAAAAGCCGCCGTCGCGCTCCAACCGCTCGATGTCCTCCACGCAATCCCCGCCCGCAAGGTTCAGGAAGATCACCGCCAGAACCATCTGGATGTCGAGCCAGCCCTGGCCGCCGGCCGCCCGCACATGCCGCCGGATCGCCGCGCCCAGGCCACTGGCCTTGATCAGATCAAAATACAAGGGAAGACCGCCTAAAGAGGTCAGGCCATGGCTCGACGGGTCGGCCTCGTACTGGAAATCGAGCAGCCCTTGTGCCACCATCGCGCACCCCGTTGGTGATGGTTTTCGAATCGCAATCCAAGACTATCTGCCTGATAAATCAGGGCCAACAGGGAACCTCAATTTTCTTGATGCCGAATCCAGGTTGCCGTGAACAGTTAATTCCCGTTATAATGTCGTGCTGATGCGCCCCGACGGGAGAAAAGCGGATGTTCGGACTTTATAAACGAGCCCTCGATGACTCGAACGGCCTGACCACTCTACTAACGATGGTTTTGCTTGATGACAGTGTTTATAAAGCGCAGCGAAACGCGCTCATCGAATTTGCAAAGCAGTCACCCGCAAAAGATGCGCACGAACTCGCATTACACACTCATACTGCGATGTGCGAACTGGCAGCAAAATTGTGGAAAGCCGGGAAGGTTCCGCTCGGAATGCCCGGATTTCTGTGGAAAGCAAAACAAGGGGGTATAGAACCGAGGTGATCAGGGCCTGAGCCAAGACGTGCAGACGCTAAAGGAAAAATTTGAGGAGTTCATTCTGTCGATAAAAGGGGTCGAAGTCGGTCGATTGCTTGATGGCACAGTGCAACCTCCCCGGAAGGAAGAGCGCCGACTATCTGGCGCTCAATCGCCGCGTTATCATCGAGCAAAAATCTCTCGACATCGATCCGGATTACAAGCTGCCGGAGTTCTTTGAAAAACACACCAGCATCGGCAATGCCGTTGACGGCGATCTAACCTCGCTTTCCCATCTTCTTCGACGATTGCCAGAGGGAACGAAACTCGGCATTGACCTCTATCGAAGCCTGACAAAGGGTCTTGACGATATTATATCCCATGCTGACAAGCAGACCCGGGACACACGCAAAACGTTCCTCATTCCGGAAGCGATTGGCCTCGTCGTCATCCTGAACGACAGCGCGCCAACACTTGAACCGGACACTGTGACGATCAAGGCGGCTGAGATGCTTCGAAAACTGACGTCGACGAACGAACTCAGATATCCTGAGAACCACGTAGTCATATTGATTTCCGAGGCGCACCAATCCCGTCGGACAAGGCCGTGGAGTTGATTCCGACCTTGACCGCATTCTCCGATTCAGGTGCTCAGATGCCGCTTGCCACGTCCTTTGCGGAAGCTCTTCTTCGGAGATGGGCCGAATTTAACAATGCGTCGTTCGCGGACGATCCTGCATCGTGGGAAGGTTTCAAGACGCGCGAGCCAGCCAAGATTTTTAGGGTAGTAGGGGGACCGAAGGCCGCGTGACGGCGTGCAGAAATCAAGCAGCGATCGCCGTCAAAATCGCCTCGCAGAGGGCGGTTTTGCGCAATTTTTCGGGCTCTGATCGACCAGAACCCCCGAAAATTCGCTTGAAATTAGCATTTGAAATTCACCGCACGGAGTTTTCGCACGGTCTGCAAGATTTCTACACGTAAGTTCGACATGAACGAAATCAGTGGGTTACGCGGCGCAGAAATCAGGTGCAGAAAGTTCCGCTCTCCGCCCTTCGCAACGTTCTGCTGGCGCCTCGATCAAGGTGCTTCGGGCGGAGTCCTGCCCTTCCCGGCGCTGGCTGAAGGGCCGCACTCCGCCCATTTCCGACGTACCCTTGTTTTTTTGGCACCAAGCATTACATATCGCCTGTGCCGTGATGTGGACACAGCCCTACAGCAGATGTTTACATACAGAGAGCATGGACGTCGCACCCCGACATAGCCCCGGCCACTGATTGACCGGGGCTTCGTTATTTTCCAGCCTTTGACCCGCGCCCTCATCGCCCGACCACCCCAGGCGCTCGCGTTCGGGGAGTCTGGGATCGGCGAAAACTTCCAGCGGCTCGCCGCATGCGAATGTTGCCTTAACACCCGCAAGAGACGATCGTCGCAGCCGACGACCGGCGATGGGCGACCGGCGCGTTTCGGTAGAGTAGGAGTGTGGCGCGGTGGCTTTAGGTTGAGCATGCGTGTTGCCGCCCCTTTCGTCTGGCGGTGCCTTAGTGGCTCGACCTTGGCTCCGTTTCCACACCCCCCCTCATCGAACCGGACAGGCAGATTTCCTGCATCCGGCTCTCGGACAAGACCTCACGCCTTCGTCCACGGCATCGTCGTGCCCAAGCCGGCTCAGACGTACGAGCCCGAAGTGCCCGTAGAGGTGCGAGAGTGGATAGCTCCCGCCCTTGCGTCGCCTGACCTTGTGCTTGGAGCGCAACCACCGGCGTAACCTGCATCCGCCGCGTAGGCGTCGAGCGCCCGATACGCCTTGCTGACAGCGCCTACCGAAAAGTAGTTCGCCCATCCGCGCAGCGTCCGGTTCACTTCGCCCACCAGCGTCGTGGTCTCCTGCCATGTTCCCGATCGGTCGGTCAGCGCGTGGATTTTCTCGACCGCGCGCTGGACGCTCTTCTTTGAGGGCCGGTCAGCCAGATACGGGCCTTTCCGGTCCTCGCCGAATACATCCGCCCGAACGTGTTAGCCCAGGAAGTCGAACTCGCCCTCCGGCACTTTGCAGATGCGCGTCTTCTCCTCGTTCACCGTGAGCTTCAGCTTGCCCATCGATACCCCGCAGTCGCTGCAAGGCCGCTTCGGCCTTGCCCCTTCTGCATAGGATCACAAGATCGTCGGCATAGGTCACGAGCCGCGTGCCTAAGGCTCGCTCGAGCCCGAGCATCTTCCATCCCAGCACGAACCGGCGCATGTAAATATTCGCCAGCAAGGGTGAGATGGGCGAGCCCTGCGGAATGCCGCGCCGCTTGTCCCGCGCCTCGGTCGTGCGCGTCTTCCGGCCCCGATCATCGGTTTCTTCCACGGGGCAGTCCAGCCACATCCTGATCAGATGAAGCACGCGCCGATCGACGATCCGGCGCGCTGCCGACTTGAGAAGCTCGGCATGCGGAATGCTCCCGAAGTAGTCCGCCAGGTCGGTGTCCACCACATCCTGATGGCCGCGAAACAGCAGTTCCTCCACCTCGACCACCGCTTGTTGGGTGTTGCGCCCGGGTCGGTAGGCATAGAGTTCCGAGGGAAGGTCGGCTTCGAAGATCGGTTCCAGCACCAGCATCGCTGCTGTCATGCAGACCCGATCCCGCAAGGTTGAAAGATGCCCAGCGGCCTCGAGTTTCGCCGTTTGGCCTTCGGTATGTACACGCGTCTGATGGGTTCCGGTCGGTAAGTCTCCTGCCTGAGTGCAAGGCGGTGCCAGTTCGCCCAGCCATCGCTCGACCCCATACGCCTCGACCGCCTCGAAGTCCTGACGGTCCACGCCCGGCGCGCCCTTGTTGGAGCGGCACTGGGCGTAGGCGTGCGCCAGAATGTCCTCGCGGCTGATCTTGTCGTAGAGGGCGTAGAAGCGGTAGCCGGGTTCAGCCTTCGCTTTCGCGTGCAACGCCGTCTGCAGTTTCTGAACACTGTCCGGAGTTGATAGGTTGCCCAATCTCCAGGTCCCTCGCTACGTCTTGCGTCTGTCTTGAACTGAGGTCCCTTCCCTCCCCCGGCGTTACCCGGCTTCACCGGTACTAATCGAACCTCCTCCGTCACCCCTATGGCGCCCGGCCTGTCCCTCGCGGGCGTCCGGTTGGTCATCCCTGACCACGCCGTGGGGCTTCCCGTGTTGCGTACGCTTTCCTTGTGTACGTGCTGCCGCCACTACCCCGGTGCAGCGTCTGGGCGTCGTCTTCGCTCATCTCGACCCAGCCTGTATCCAGCCTTCCCCGAAAGGGTTGTCGGGTCGGCCTGCACATCGTCCTTTTCGAGGCTTGCTCAGCGTTCACTCGCGTTGCGGCCCGCACACTCGCGCCGTCACCTAAATGTGACCTGCTACACCGAAGGCTTCAGCCATTTTGTCACCGACCTCCATGACTGCTCCGGTTTGCTTCCGGCTGGAGCGTTTCGCCGGGTGGGGCTCGCACCCTACTGGAAAGCGCCGCCTTTCACGGCGCACACCCAATGCGGACCGTCGACATCGTGCAGAAATCAAGCGATTTTCAGCGCAAATCGAGGGGTTTTGAGAGACAGGCGGCGCGCGGCGCGTCGCGGTTCGTTTGGAATTACGGTGACGCTTTGCATCTTTCTTCGATTTCAACGGGGCCCGGTAATTAGGAAAAATTGCAAGCGTCACCGTAATCCCCCTCGAAACTCCGCAGACGGTCCGACAGGCCATTTGCTGTTTCTTCATGCTATATTCGCTTCCATGGCCCTGATTTACTATTTCGCCTACGGCTCCAACATGCTGAGTGAGCGCTTGCAGTCTCGTTGCGCGTCCGCGAAGGCGCGACGGGTCGCGTGCGCTGATAATTGGGTACTCACCTTTTCCAAGAGGAGCCAAGACGGGTCAGGGAAGGCGACGATTTCTACAGCCACCGGCGATCGAGTGTTCGGTGTTGTCTTTGATCTCGACGAAAGCGAACTGCCGGCGTTGGACCGGTTTGAAGGTGTAGGAAAGGGATACGATCGAAAGGACAACTTCCCGATTTACATCCCCGGCTCTCAACGGCAACTTAGCGTCGTTACATATATCGCTAGCCCTTCATGCATCGACACAGACCTCAAACCCTTTGACTGGTATTTGAACCTTATAATTGCAGGAGCTCGGCAACACGCGCTCCCGCCAGAATATGTCCCCGCTTTAGAGGCTACGGCTTCAAGGGCTGACTCCAAAGCCGATCGCCGAACGCGGCGAGAGGCAATGGAATTGCTGGGAAACATCCACCTATGAAACTGTCAGTTGAAACGCGCATAGCGGGTGAGAAGACCGTAGCAGATTGGACGAAAATGGCTGATCGCTTGAAAGACGACCCCGACGAGACAGCTTGGACGAGAGCTTTCCAAGACTTTTTCAAAGCGCGCCTTGAAAGTCGATATTTTGAGCCGATCAGAGCTATCGCAACGATAGAGAAATATGCTGGCGAAGGATTTGCAATTGTTGCTCTCCATTGTTCTCTAATCGAGTTTCTTGCGGCGACGCTGAAAGGTATGAATTATAAGTATCAGAGAAATGGGAAGCCGGATCTCGGTCAATTCGAATACTCAAACAGCCGCGAAATATTCGTCAATTTTCTGGTGACCATGGAGCCGTTCCAAAGTATTTTCTCTAAGGTAGGAACTGCACAGGACTTTTACAGCAATGTTCGCTGCGGCCTTCTGCATGAAGCCTCAGCCATCCCCTCATTTTTTCGAGGGCCAAAATGCAACTGGAGGTTGGCATTTTGATGCGGCGAGTTTCGTATGACGAATCCTGAAGTGCGAGTTCGGGTCTCGCAATCGTCAAGAGAGAGGTCGCGCCACGACAAATGCGGGGCCTTAGGGCTTCCCATTCGCTCTACGTGAGGGCCGAAAGCGCCGAAATCAGGCCGTTCTCGAAATGAGGGGATTCCTGAGGCATGAAGCGCGAACAAAAGGGCATTGGAAGGTCCGGGTATGCGAGACGGCCTCTCAGGCCATCGATGTTGATGGGAAAGTTGTGTACCGCAACAAGATGCAGGCGGCCTTCGACCATTTCGTGAATTGGTATGGACAGCAGCTTGCCACGGATGCTCATTTCCAGTGTGCGTTCATTCGGAAGTTCAACAGCTTGTGTGAACTCGTAGTTCTAATCGCTAGTGGCGAACAGTACATCACAACGGCACTCGAACATAAAGCGCGGTGGATGTGCGGTTTGAGAGAGAATTGAATATTTCAACACGCAATTGAGTTGTCGTCTGTGGGCGGAGTCTCGGCCGTTCGACAATCACATTTTGAACGGCCGCTCTCCGCCCTTGGCCGCCGGTCGACGTTGTGACCCGCGAACCCGCCAAAGCATCTCTCATAACTCATTCTCGATTACCGCCTCTCGTAAGGCGTTTGTGACAGCGTGCAAAATTCAAGCAGACCGTGCGAAAACTCGACGGGGTTGATGGACGCGACGACTGAGCGTGCGGGTCGGCGCTTTTCTCGCGTTTCGGGCTGAAATCGCGCCGATGGCGTCTTGGAAGGCATGGGGAGGGCCTCCATGGGCCGTTTTGCCACGAAACAACGCGATTTGGGCCTCTGTCAGGCGGCGACGGCCGCCATCATCTTGTCCATGCCGAGAATGTTGAGCGCTCGCCGCAAATTGTAGACGAGCGCGGTCAGGCTGAATTCGGCGCGCACTTTTTCCAGGCCGCGCATCAGGAACGCGCCCTGATTCATCCATTGCTTGATGCTGCCGAACGGATGTTCGACCGTCTCGCGACGGCGGTCGAGAATTTCCGGCCTCGTCTTCAGGCGGGCCGCCATGCGGTCGAGCGCGTCCTCGTGCTCGAGACGCGAGACGGCGCGATAGCCGGCGTCCGTGCAGCGCGGGCGTAGCGGGCAATCGCGGCACGCCGCCGGGTTGCCGTAATCGACCTTCGTCATCTCGCGCAACTTGCCATGGCGGAGCGGCCTCAGTTCGTGACCGCCCGGGCAAGCGTATGCGTCCCGCTCCGGATCGTAAGAGAACTCGTCCTTGCGGAAGAAGCCATTGCTGACCGAAGAGCCGCGTTGGGGTCTGGGCACATAAGGCGTCAGCCCCGCCTTTTCGCAGGCGGCGATGTCTTCCGTCTTGAAATAACCCTTGTCGGCGACGACGTCGATCTTCTCGACTTCGAGGATCTCGCGGGCCGGCTCGGCAGTCGCCTGCAACAGCCCCATGTCGACGACCTGGTTGGTCACTTCCTGTTCGACGATCAGCTTGTGCTTGGCGTCGACCGCGACCTGAATGTTGTAGCCGACAGCGACGCGCGTGTGCGCCGCCATGGCGCGGCTGTCGGGATCGGTCAGGGATATCTGGTCTTCGCCCGTGCGTTCGAGCTGCTTCAGCATGGCGTCGTATTGGCCGCGCTTCTTGCGCAGTCCCTCGATCTTCTCGGCGAGATTTTTCACCCGCGCGCCGCTCGTCGCCTTTTCCGCGGCGTCGCCCTCGTCGAGCCGCTGGAGGTAATCGGCCAGCCGCTCGTCGGCCGCCTTGATGAATTTCTCCAGCGAATTGCGGGTGAAATTTCGATCCTTGTTGTTGACCGCCTTGATGCGGGTCCCGTCCACCGCCAGCAGTTCGCGTCCGAACAGGTCGAGCCGCTTGCACAGCAGCGTGAATTGACGAAACACCGATTTGAACGCGGCGCGATTGTCGGCGCGGAAATCGGCGATGGTCTTGAAGTCCGGCTTCAGCGTCCGCAACAGCCAGATGACCTCGATGTTGCGATGGCATTCGGCCTCCAACCGGCGGCTCGAACGCACGCGATTGAGATAGCCGTAGATGTAGAGCTTCAATAGATCGCCCGGTGCGTAGCCCGGCCGTCCCGTCGCCTTCGGCTGAACCCGCCCGAAGCCTGCCTCGACGAGATCGAGCCCATCGACGAAGGCGTCGATGAAGCGAACCGGATTGTCAGAGCCGACGTAATCGTCCACCGCTTCCGGCAAAAGCAGAAGTTGATCGCGTTCGAACCCGGAAATGTGCGCCATGCCCGATTCTAATATGGCGCCGGCTGTTTGTGAATCCCGTCAGGCCGAGTTTTCGCACGGTCTGCAAGATAATTGGAACAAAATTAGTGTGCTGAAAATATTCGACTTTTTTGTTGCAAAAATCAGGTGCGAAATCATTCAGGGGTGACGAGACGTAACCCGGACTTTCTGCCAGTCGCGGTTTGGGTGCTTGCAGTTGACATAGCGGCGAGGAGTGCGCCGCGAGGCACCGCCACGGTGACGTAACGGCCTTTGGCTGGATCGCCGGGGTCGGCGGCCGTCATGGTGATTTGAATGGTTGTCGCACTCATCGACACATCGACGATGACGGGATCATCCTGGAAATCGACTTCGTGGCGTCGGCCGTTCGCGCCGCGGAGGATTGCAAACACTATCATTCTCCTTCCAAGCGCCGGCGCTCGTTCGCGTGATGCGCAACTTTTTGCTACAATTCACCGGCTCGTTGTTCAGGATTCCGCGCATGGCAGACCCTCAAATTATCACCTCATCCCTTTCGCGCGTCGTCGAAAAAGATGGCGCAAGCGTGGATGTTCGCATTTACCGGCTTGAGAATACCGAATGGTCGCTTGAGATCGTCGCGACAAGAGGAACCTCGACTGTTTGGGATGACCTCTTTCCCTCTGACGAAGCAGCGCTTGCCGCCGCGCTGCAGGCAATTGAGGAAGAGGGAATCGAAAGCCTCTCCGAAGGGGAGCCCGAGAAGAAGTTTCACTAGGATATGCCCACGATCGAGATGTTCTATCCTTTTCGAATATGTGATAATGTCCTTTATCATCGCGTGAAAAGACGCAGCGTCCATTCGCAATAGTCCTCGACCCGCATTGATGGCCGATCAGCCGGGAAATCTTAGTCCGGCTTCCAGAACCGGTCTTCGGGCGGGACCTCCGCCCGCCAGGCCAGAACCTTCTCCGCCTGTGCTAGATAGTTTGGAAGGTTGGGGTCGTCCGGGTGCTCCTGTATCAATGGCAGAAGCGTTTTGTCGCGATACGAAATCCACGAAGCGGTCGAACTCAAGCGTGACGGGGGGTGCAGCAGGTAATCCATCGGCGTCGCCACCACTTGCGGCGATCCGTCCGGATGTTGCAGATACATCTCGTTTCTCCGGAGCTGACCAGACGATAATTCCCTCGGTTCGGTCAGGAACTCTCTGCGATTCTTCAAGGATTTGTCCGATGACGTATTAAAACCCTCCTCCGCCAGCCGCCGCCAATACTCGATCCAGACCTCCGCCCGATTGACGGCGCTTCGTCCAGGCCAGCGCCTGGGCGGTGGGCTCGACCGGACCGTCGTCGTGGCGCTCGCGCGGGAAGGCGGCGAACTCGGCGAGATAATCGGCGAGCCAGGGCGCTGCTTCAGGCAGCCCGACGAAACCGTCCCCGATCATCGCCGTCTCGGCGTGCAGGCGCATGATCTTGTCGCCCGCCCTTCCGCAGCTTGCCAAATTTTGCCATCCGGCCTATGTCTTCGCGCATGAGCACGATGAACATCTCGCTGCCGGTTTCGCTCAAGTCCTTTGTCGATGAGCAGGTCGCCCGGCGCGGCTACGGCACGAGCAGCGAATATGTCCGGGAGCTGATCCGCGCCGACCAGGATCGGCAGCGCCTGCGCGATCTGTTGCTCGACGGCGCCGCATCGCCGGCTACGGCGGATGCCGACGAGGCCTATTTCACCGGCCTCAGGGAGCGGGTCCGGCGAGCCGAAGGGGAGTGAACCGGAAGCGGGTCGTCCCGCGCAAGCTCGCCCGTCGAGACGTCGAAGCGGCGATTGACCTCTACCTCGGCGAGGCGGGCCCGAACATCGCGCTTGGCTTCATCGACGCGCTTCAGTCCGCCTATCGCGCGATCGCCGAACGTCCCTCTGTCGGGTCTCCCCGTTACGCGCACGAGCTCGCCATCCCGGGACTGCGCAGTCGGGCGCTGAAGAATTATCCCTATCTCGTGTTCTACGCTGAGTGTGTCGACCACATCGACATCTGGCGCGTGCTTCACTCCCGGCGCGACATGCCCACTCGCATGCGGGAGGCCGAGCGCTGAGCCGGCATGGACAAGCGACGGCGATTTTCCGGAGATCGCCCCGCGCCGAAACACGACGCGCATTGATTGGCTTCTCCGAACACGCCATTTTAGCCTGATGAGAAAAGCCAGCATCGCCAACCGTGCTCCTTGGAGCGCGGTAGCCGAGCCGAGCCCCGCGAAGCCGACGAGAGTGTCGAGGCATGAGGGCAGCGTTAACCATATTCCGCAAAAAACTAACAATTTCTTGCTTAAAGTCTAGACTCGAAAGTTTATGCGGGATTGCAGAGTCTTCGCAACATGAGGCGGATGGACGCGAAGCGAAGGAACATGAGGGCTGTGACGTTGAGGTTCTCCCAGTCCTTGGCCAATCTTCGGCAGCGGTTGAGCCAGGCGATCGATCGCTCGACGATCCAGCGCTTGGGCAGCGTGACGAAGCCTTTCGCCTGATCGGATCGTTTGACGATCTCGATCTTGACCCGGGACAGCATTTTGGCGAGCGCACCGGCGAAGATCGGCCCTTGATAGGCGCTGTCGGCGAA
Source organism: uncultured Alphaproteobacteria bacterium (assembly GCA_963768555.1). Taxonomy (GTDB): domain Bacteria; phylum Pseudomonadota; class Alphaproteobacteria; order Rhizobiales; family Beijerinckiaceae; genus Roseiarcus. The sequence continues at coordinate 149,585 of CAVYIZ010000060.1, read as the reverse complement.
CAGTTTTTCGAGATAGGGGAACCGGCCAAACAGCGTCGCCAGCAGCAAAACGCCGCCGTCGCGGTCCTGGACGTCGGCGGAATGAACGATGGCCTGCATCAGCAGCCCTTGGGTGTCGACGAGAACATGACGCTTCTTGCCCTTGATCTTCTTTCCCGCATCGAACCCGTGCGGATCGATCGAGGCCCCCCCTTTTTCCGCGCTTCTCACGCTCTGGCTGTCGATGATGGCGGCGGTTGGGCTGGCCTCGCGTTCGGCCTGCTCACGACACTTTTCGTAGAGCGCGTCATGGATGCGATCCAACACGCCATCAATGCCCCAATCGCAGAAGTATCGATAGACGGTGCTGCGCGGCGGAAAATCCTTGGGAAGGTAACGCCATTGGCATCCCGTGCTCAGCACGTACATGATGGCGTTGAGCGCCTCTCGCATGTCTGTTTCGCGCCTGCGGCCTCCCCGCCTCGCCGGAGGAATGAGCGGTTCGACATGCGCCCACTCCTCATCCGTCAGGTCGCTCGGGTATCGCAAATGATCCCGCTTGTATTTCGCTCGGTTCTCGTTCGTCCACATGGCGGCCCCGAATCAGTCCGCCTTCTATGGAATCACAACCGATTTCATGGAACTCTAACAACTTTCGGAACGGACACTAAGGCTGAGTTGGTTCTTTATTTGTTCTCGATTGAGGTCCTCAAGGAGACTACGGAGTTGTCCGGTTCCGTTGAAGCCATTCCGCCCGACGTCGCTCGCCTCCCATCGATCGAGGGGCGGCGCGCGGCTCGCGTGGCGACGGCCAGGCGGCGACGGCGGGTCGTCGATCTTTTGAACCTCGGTGGTTACGGTCGCCGGGGTCGCGGTGCGGGACGGCCGGACGGTCAAGCGCCTCGCCGGGAAATGGCGCCTCAAAAGCTTGAAAGGATTGGATTCGCGCCGGGAAATGGTAGGGTCCCGGAGGCTCGGCGACCCCAATATCTGGTGCAAGTACAAGGGCGCGTCGCGACCTTCATCCCGAAGAATTCCCTGCGCCTGTCGGCGGCGAAAAAGTTGCAGACTTTGGCGCCTACGACATTGAAATCACTCGCGCGCTTATCGACATTGCACGCTTGGTCGCGGAGACCAGGCGCCGCTGCGTCATCGCGAGCCGCGAGGCGGCGCGGCGGTCCAGGGAAGCGCCTGCCGCGCGTCTCGATTGCTCTCTCCTCGCTCCGCTCGGGGTCGCAATGACGACGTTCTTCAGGGCGCCGACTCGGGACTTACGAATGGACAGTTCTTGGCGCGTAAGCGATTGAAATAGCCCGCGCGCGAACAAAACTTGCGCGGGCTGGCTTCATGGCCGAACGAGGACCCGAATGGACAGTGACGAAACAGCGGACGATCTCGGCATTCTCGCGCGCCGCAAGATCGAGGCGGCGGTCATCGCGCCGATCTACGACGAGATGCGCAAGGCGCTCGGCGAGGCGAAGGCCCGCGAGATTCTCGGCGCCGCCATTCGCCGCGCGGCGATCGCCGCCGGCGCCGAGATGGCGGCGCGCGCGCCGGGCGGGGCGGACCTCGAAAGCTTCAAGTCGATCCTGCACCTATGGACCAAGGACGACGCGCTGACGATCGAGGTCGTCGCCGACGAGCCCGGCGTCTTCGATTTCAACGTCAAACGCTGCCGTTACGCCGAGACCTACCGCGCCATGGGCCTCGGCGAGATCGGCGACCTTCTCTCGTGCAATCGCGACGGCGCGTTTTGCGAAGGCTATGATCCGCGCATATCCTTGACCCGCACCCAGACGATCATGGGCGGCGCAAGCCATTGCGACTTCCGCTATCGGGCCCGCCGATCGGAGACCGAGCCGGAGGCCTGAGCAGCCGGCGGGCGACGGCGCCTGTCGCGCGTCGCGAGCGCCGGGGACGACAAGGAGAAGGTCATGCGCTATCTGCCGCTTCTGTGCATCGCGGCGTCTCTGACGGCGCCGCTCGGCGCGCCGCCCGCCCAGGCGAACGACCCGCATGCGATCGACTCCGGCGACGAGCGCTGGGTCGAGGTCAACGGCGAGGCCAGCGTCAACGCGGCGCCCGATTTCGCCAGAGTGACGCTCGGCGTGACGACCAGGGGCAAGGACGCGCGCGAGGCGGTGGCGGCCAACGCCAGGGCGGTGAATTCGCTCATCGCGCTCATCAAGGGCGAGGGCGTCGCCGCAGCCGACATTCAGACGTCGAGCCTCTCGATCACACCACAATTCTCCAACCCGCGCCCCCCCTCCCAGACCGAGCAATCGATCACGGGCTACGACGTCAGCGACATGGTAACGGTGACCGTCCGCGACATCCCCCGCCTCGGCTCGCTGATCGACAAGGCGGTCGAGGCCGGCGCCAATGCGATGTACGGCATCGCCTATGGCGAGAACGATCCGAGCGCGCTGCTCGACAAGGCGCGGCCTCTGGCGGTGGCCGACGCGAGGCGCAAGGCTGAAATCTACGCGAGCGCCGGCGGCGCCAAGCTCGGCCAGCTGATGAGGCTGAGCGAACGGTCCGGCGCGCAGCCTGTGCAATTCGCCAGAGGCGCTTACGTTCAGAACGCCGCCGCCGCGGCGCCGACACCGATCGAGGCGGGCGAGGACCGCCTGACCGTCTCCGTCACGGCTCGATTCGAACTGACGCAATGACTTGCCCTTCGCGAGGACGTGATGTGCCGCAACATTCGCCCGCTGTTCAACTTCGACCCTCCCGCGAGCGACGAAGAGATTCGTGCCTCCGCGCTGCAGTTCGTGCGCAAGGTGAGCGGCTTCTCAAGACCTTCGCAAGCCAACGCCGAGGCCTTCAATCGCGCCGTCGACGACGTCGCGGACGCCGCGCGCAGGTTGATCTTGTCCATGCGCAGCGCCGCCCCGCCGCGCGACCGCGAGACGGAGGCGCTCAAATCGCAGGCCCGCGCCAGTCGGCGCTTCGCATGAGACGGAACGGTCAGGCGCCGCTGGAATAGGGGCTGATCGGCGGCGGTCGCCAGTTCCGAAGCGCCTCGGCGCGCGGGCGATAGACTTCCACTTTCAAGGGATGACAGCGCGCTTCGTCGCTGGAAAGGCTCGCGCCGCAATCGCCGCCCGGGCAGGCCGACAGCGCGCCGATCAGGTCGATCTCGGCAAAAAACTCGATGAAATCGCCCGGCCGAACCGGGCTCGCCTTCATGAAGTAGCGATGTTCGTCGCGGGTGAAGCCGGTGCACATGAAGACGTTCATGACGTCGTGAACGTGCGGTTCGGCCTGATCGAAGGACAGCCCCTGTCTCGCCGCCAGGGCGCGCGTCAGGTTCGAGTGGCAGCAGTGGTGATAGTCGGCGCCGGTCAGCAGCCGATTGGTGTAGGGATCGCAGCGCGTGCCGATCACGTCGTGAACGCCGGCGCCGTCCGCGTCGAACCCGTACCAGCCGAGCGTGTCGTGGGTGATCGTCGCCATCGGCCTCAGATAAGGCAGCGCGCTCCACAGCCGGTCGCCCGTGCTCAGATGCGTCGCATGCAGCGCGCGGGTCTTGCCGCTGAAAAAGCGTTCGGCGAGATTGGCGGCGTTCCACAAGTTCAGGTCGCCGACCTGCGGCCCCTCGACGCTGACGATGCGAAAGAGATGACCGGCCGGAACGTCGAAGGCGCGCGCCTGCCGCGGCGGCACGATCGTCTCGCCGATCTTGGACATGCCGGCCCGAGCGCTGTCGTAGAAGGCCGGGTCGGCGACGGGCAGTTTACGGATGTTCGTAGGCGACGACGGGCGCGGCGGCCCTGCGGGCTTCGGCGTCGGGGGGCGGCTTGCTGGGCGTCATGGCGCAAAGGTTAGTCGAACCGGCGGCTCCGGCAAAGCCGTCGCCTGCGCAGCCCAGGCGGCTTGCGCTGGCCTCGATTTCGTCGTTGACTGAACGGGTCGGGCGGGGGAGCGCGGCGGCCTTCAGCGCCGCCAGGTCAGCGGAGCCTATCGATGCGCGGCGATCAGCGGGTGATCGAATATCTCAACAAGGCCCTTCGGCACGAACTTTCCGCGGTGAACCAATACTGGCTCCATTATCGGATCTTCGACAATTGGGGCTATCGGGACTTCGCCAAGACATGGCGCGAGGAATTGATCGAGGAGATGCGGCACGCCGACAAGCTGATCGCCCGCATCCTTTTTCTCGACGGCCAGCCGAACATGCAGTCGCTCGATCAGCTGCGGATCGGCAGAGGCGTCAAGGAAATCATCGAATGCGACCTGGCGGCGGAGATGGACGCAAGGACGCTTTATCTGGAGGCGGCGCAATATTGTCTCACCGTCAACGACCGCGTTTCCCAGAACCTGTTCGAGGAGCTGACGACCGACGAGGAAAAGCACATCGACTTCCTCGAGGCGCAGCTCACGCTGATCGAACAGCTCGGCGTGCAGCTCTACGCCCAAAGGCACATCGGCGGCTTGGAGGGCTGATCAAGGGCGCGCCCGCGCAACAACGTCGCGCTCCGACGCCGCCTGTTTCGCTGATAAGGCCTGAATCGCGAATAGCCCAGCGAGGTCCGCCGCTGGGGCTCGGCCCGCCCGTGCAGTTTTGTCCGGCGGCGAGTGTAACAATCTGTCTCGTTTCCCGCGCCGGCTGGGTTGCCTATTTTCGCCGCCAAGCAGCGAACCGCTACACCGCTTCGGGCGCCAGGCGGGAAACTCGCGGCGGGGCCGTAACGCAGGCGTTGTAACCGCCGCCACGGAGGCGGGCTGTCACCGAGAAAGCCGCCGTTCAGCCGGCCGCCGTCGCTCACGGCCCCCTCGTTCTCCGCGCCATGGGCGCCGCCAGACGGGCGATCATGCGTCGGAATGCGCCGAGCTGCTAAACCAAAGTGTCATCGGTCTGATCTGTTACGACATTACGGCAATCCGCCTGTGCAGTGGAGCGCGCCGCGCCGCACGGCTAGCCTGAGCCGAGGTGCGATCCCCGCCGAATATCTCCAAGCCTGGAGACGCATTTGACCAGTCAGCTGGTGCGCGATCCGATCAGCCATGTCCGTCAATCTCGGAGAAGGGCGGACATGCACACCGTGTGAGAGGTCACCTATCAGCTTTTGCGTGAGTTCGGCCTGACCACTGTCTTCGGCAACGTCGGCTCGACCGAGGAGACCTTCCTCAAGAATTTCCCGTCGGATTTTCGCTATGTGCTCGCTCTCCAGGAGGCTTCGGTGATCGGATGGCCGACGGCTTTGCCCAGGCCACGGGTCGGGCAGCCGTGGTCAACGTCCACACCGGACTGGAGTGATCTTGCAATGAAACGGCCGTCCTTCAGCGTGCGGCTCAAAAAGGCGATTGGGGCGCCTCCATGCCGAAGGATTCCGGGCTCGGCGTTGCGACCACGTTCGGCCAGGAACGCGATATGCCGACCTGGGTCGCTTGCGGCGCGCGTGCGGGTCGACAGGGACAGCGGATGGGTGAGGGTCGAGAAGCTGACGATCGTCGTGGACGCCGGGACGGTGGTGGATCCGGACGGCGCGCTGGCGCAGGTCGAGGGCTCGGCGCTCTGGGGTCTCAGCATGGCCCTGCACGAAGGAACGGGGTTTCTGCGAGGCCAAGTCAAGGATACGAACCTTGACACCTATACGCCGCTTCGCATCGGCGACACGCCCGAACTCGATATCGAGTTCATCGACGGCACGGAGGTTCGGTCGGCCTCGGCGAGCCGGCACGACCGTCGTGGCCCCCGCCATCGGCAATGCAATCTTCGCCGCCGTCGGGGCGCGCCTTCGCCATCTGCCCATTCGTCCGGCTGCCCTGCTTGAGGCTCTCGCGTCCAAGACTTGAGTGCGATGCGCGGCGCAACTCTGCGCCGTCCTGGCGCGTCGGCTGCCGGGAACGACGATCATGTCGATCGGCCATCCTTCGGCGGTGGTCGCGCCCCGCCAACGCCGCCTCGAAATGACGCCCGAAGACGGCCCCTTCATGCGCGCGACGCCGCCATGGCGACGGCGGGGACATAGCGAGGTGGGGGCTGATCCCCGTCCGCACAAGCTTCGCGGCGTCGAGCGCCCTCTTTTTAAACCAAGTCCGTTTATTCGCTCAGGATCAACCCGGACGGCAAAGCCTCTCCGTACAAACTGAGCCGCTCCGCTCGCTCGATCGGCACGAAATTTCTGACGCGGCCGGTCTTGACCGGCGCAATTCCGCACTTCTGCAACCTGACAGCGATTTGATTGCGCAGTGACTTGGGTAGATCCAGACGCCGGTCGTCAACGGCGCGGGCGGCGCGCAGGAATAGCACCTGCGCCTCCGCGAATTCCGGGTCGTTCCAATCAAATTGGCGAAACGCCTCGTAGGCCCTTTCGACGAGCGACGGCGTCACGATGCTTTCCGGTCCCGCGTAAAACGGAGTCCGGTTGAGAAGCAATCCCAGCGCTGCGAGATATGGCGCACAGTGCCCTTGCTTGGATGCGAGCTCCACGACCGTTTCTATGAAGCGCTCGATAAGCTCCGTCTTGAGTTCATGGCCGATCCGCTCGAAAGATCCGGCCATGCGGATCAGTTCGGGGGGGACGCCTTTCTGCTGGCGGATTTTGTCTTTTTCCGCCGCGAGCACGATTTCCTGCCTCTCCGCCGACAGGCCGCCCGCCACCCGTCTCCATAGGATGTACGCCTGAAGCTTGGTTCGCTTGCCTGGAAAGCGCAGCCCGTCGCCACAGATGCGCCACAGTCCGTCGATGCGGAGCTCATCCATCGCCACGCCAAAGCCGGGGCGTAGCAGGAAACCGGCGAGGATCAGCCACGCCTCCTCAAACTCGACCGAAAGCGCGCGGCCGGTCTGACTCGCCTCCAGGCTCGTCCACAGGTCGCGGAGGAGGATCCCATTCCAATCGCCCTTGGAGCGGCCGAGAATCTCCTCCAGGCTCTGAAGGAGCCGCGGCGCAGTCAGCTTCTCGCGCTTGCCGAGAGGCTGCGTGAACGCAACGCCGATCCGCCGCCCGGCCGCAGCGAGCGCGTCCGGCGCGACGTTGGGTTCCGCCTGCGTCTGTGACGCGGGCTCTATAGCCGGCGCGGCAAGATCGCGCTCATGCGGGCGCAGGTTGAATTCGAGCGGCCAGGACTGCGGGATGTGCGGAGCGAGGCTGCGGCAGGACACCTGCAGCAGACCCAATTCATTCACCCTGGCGTTCAACTGGACAGGAATCGCGGAGGCCAGTTCGCCTCTCGCCGGCTGGGCGACCGTTGCGACCGTCTCGAGGGGCGGCAGGGCATGGAACTCTTCCGGGGCCAGTTCGACGACGTCGCCGGCTTTCCTCTCCTCGTGGCGGGTCGACGTGTAGACCTGGAAACGCACCGGCCTGTTGATGCGAAGGCGCAGATCGAGGTCTGTAAGTTCGAACGCCTGTCCGGGCGCGGCGCCGTGCGGAAGAATGCAGACGAGCGGGCACCGTGCCGCCTCCCCACCGCCGTCCGCCGCCTTCCTGTGCGCTTCCAGAAAGACCGCGCGCGCCGCGCCCGCCTCGATCTGGGCGGCTCTTCGGCGCAGCAGCGTACCGGAATAGGCCGCGCCGCACGCAACCGCGAGCTCGAGCCGAGCGCTCTCCAGCACCTGCGGCAGACGCCCCTCCTGCCATCTCCCGATCTGCTCGCTGAGCCTGTTGCGCAAGCGCGGGGGATGGAGTGAGCCGCCGTTGAAGAGCACGGCGTCGACGCCGGGACGACCGCGCAGAAACGCGGCCAGATGCCGGGTGATCGCGCCATCGAAGGCATACGGGAGCCCAAATTCCTTTATCGCGCCGAGCGCCCGCCTTGGCCAGTCGGTCAACCTGCAGTCAGGGAAGAAGCCGTCCAGGAGCAGCCCTTCCAGCTCCGCGCGCGTCACCTGCGCAGACGACGAGCCGGCGAGACAGACTCGAGCCGCGCCCGGGAATCGAAACGGTAAAGACCTCATCCGGCGCGGCATCGGAACCCAGCACCCTTTCCTTGAGAGACCGGCACCGGGCGACCAGGTGGTCCCACTGCCCGGCGGAAAGTCCGCTCGCGCCCGGCGCGAGGCGCGGTTCGAGCAGATGCGCGATTGCGAGATCGATATTGTCGCCGCCGAGAAGGATGTGGTCGCTGACGGCGACCCGCTTGATCGCGGGATCACGACTACCCTCATGCCGAGTGAGCTCGAACAGGCTGAAATCCGAAGTGCCCCCCCCGACGTCGATCACCAAAACATGGCGCGCGGCGGCTTGCGAATCCGGCAACGCGCTCCACGGATCGCCGCGGCCAGCCTGCTGCTCCAGCCACCAGTAGAACGCCGCCTGCGGCTCCTCGAGCAGACGCACATGATCGGGGAAGCCGGCTTGCTGCGCGGCTTCGAGCGTCAGCCGCTGCGCCGCCGCGTCGAAGGAGGCGGGGACGGTGATCGTAATCTCCTGGGCGTCGAACTCGAACTCGGGGCCTTGCCTTGCAAACCGGGCGTTCCACGCCGCGCGAAGATGGGCGAGAACGAGCGCAGACGCGGCGACGGGAGAGATCTTGTCCTGCTGCGCCAGCGCATCCGACCCCCATGGCAGGAATGGCGCCGAGCGGTCGGCGGCGTGATGACAGAGCCAGGACTTGGCCGACTTCGCGACGCGCCCCGGCGTTTCGCTGGCCTTGCGTTGCGCCAGCCTGCCCACGACCCAATCGCCGGAGCCGGGGCCATGGCCCCGGATCTGCGCGGCGATCGCTTCCTCCGGCAGGTAGAGGAAAGATGGAACCGTCGCGGACTCCGTCACCGTCGACGGCGTATCCCACTGCGGGATAGCAAGAACTTCCGAACCGCCCTCGCCCGACAGCGGAGAAAACGCCAGCACGGAGTTGCTTGTGCCGAGATCGATGCCGATACTGAATTTGCGCTGCGCCATCTCATCCGTGCCGAGCTATGCCGGAAATCGGCGACCCGCTGGCTATTCCGTCCTGACCTGGAATTCGACCTTCCAGCGGCGGTCCGATTTGGTGTGTTTCATCCAGAGCTCGAGATTGCCCAGCTCCGTGACGACCGCGTTGACCTGCACGGGAACCGGCTGTCCCGCCGGAATGTCCTCGACCGCCGCCAGATCGACTTCGAGAAGGCTGATTTCCAAGAGGTCGCGTTCGGCGTCGGGTATGATCTGCCCGGGCGTGTCGCCGCTTCTGACCTCCGATGAAAAGAACCTGAATTCCGCCGGTTGCCCGGTGACGAGAGCAAGATCCCGTCCTTCGATCAGGACCTCTGAGCCTTCCTCCATCCCCTGCGGAACGACGCACAACGCTTTCAGAGGCGGTGTGAAGCCGGGCACCGCCGGCATCGACGTCTCGAGGCCGATGTAATAGGACCGGGACGCGCCGGCCTTGATGCGGATTCCCTTTCCCGTGATGCGAATGCGTCCGTAGAACGACGCCCCCTTGGCCACCGCCAAATCCGGCTGGTATCCGGCGAGCTCGCGAACGGACTGGCCCTCGTTCCATTCCGCCAGCAGATCGAGGAGGCGCCGCCGAATCGGAGCGGCCTTGAAAACGCCGCCGTTGAACAGGACTGCGGTGGGCGCCAGAAACGGCTTCGAACGGGCCTCGGCGCCGACCAGGGAGCGCAGCGTCTCGCTCGCCTGCACGTTCTCGAGGCTGCGCGTGAGAAAGCGGGCGAGATGCTTGCTGATGACGGGATCGCTCGCGTAAGGCAGCCCGAATTCCTGCAAGCCCGCCCGCCTCGCCTTCTGCGGCAGATCCGTGATCGCGGTTTTGGCGAAGAAGCCTTCGAGGATGACCCCATCGAGCGTTTGCCGATCGAGTTTCGTCGAAACGGTTCCACGCAGGCTCGATCCGCGTGACGGCACGGCGATTGGGAACTCGGCCATGGAATTGTCTTCGAACATCGACTCCTTCGCCTTGCCGGCGGCATGCGTCAGCGCCAAGAACTGCGTCTCGCCGATCGATTTGCCTTCCCCCTCCAGCCTGGCGCGCAGGGTATAGGCGAGCGCCAGATCCATATTGTCGCCGCCGAGCAGGATATGCTCGCCGACGCTGATGCGGTTGAGGTCGAGCGCGCCGTCCTTCTCCGAGATGGCGATCAAGCTGAAGTCGGCGGTTCCGCCGCCGACGTCGCAGACCAGGACGATGTCGCCGGGGCGGACCTGAGCCCGCCAGTCCTTTCCGGCCTGCGCAGTCCATGCGTAGAAGGCCGCCAGGGGCTCCTCGAGCAAGATGACCTTGCCGAGACCGGCGGCTTCCGCAGCCTCCGCGGTCAGATTTCTCGCGATATCATCGAATGAGGCCGGGACGGTCAGCACCACCTCTACGTCCGACAGGGTTATATCCTTGCTCCGGCTGCGGAGCGCATAGAGGAAACTTTCCCTGATATGCTCGAGATAGAAGCGCGAGCAGTCGAACGCGGATCGTTTCTCTTCGCGGATCTCCGATTTCCATGGCAGGATCCGCTGCCGGGGATCGATATGCGGGTTCGACAGCCATGACTTCGCCGACGTGATCAAACGGTCCGGAACCAGCGCGCCATGATCGCGTGCGAAATGGCCGATGATCGCATCGCCGCCCTCGGCAGTGCGCCATGGCAAGGGGAATGCGCCTTCAGGAAATTCGTCGGGGTGCGGGATATAAAGGGCGGAAGGCAGAGTCGGTTTTTCACCGATCCGATTGGGCCCCAATATTTGGGTGAGTTCGAGGATTTCCGTTTGATCGCTCTCGACCTCCGAGAACGCGATCGCGCTGTTGCTTGTGCCGAGGTCGATGCCGAGACTGAACCGATGGTCCATGAGTCGCTCATTTCATCCTGTTTGATCGGCGAGTTTCCCCTTCTCCGCGAAGCGGGGAAGGTGGCCGAAGGCCGGATGGGGTGCGGAAAGCAGGTATGGCTCGATGCAAGTTCGCGGTGACGGTCGTGCAATGCGACTTGGGGTTGAGGCAGCGGGCCACACCCCATCCGGCGCCATAGCCCGTCGAAAGACGGGCGTCTCTCGACGCCCTATCGCGCCACCCCCCGGCCAAGCCGGGGGCTGGGGAAGGGAATCGCGCCCCAATTTGAGAGTGGATGCGATACCCGCGAAAGCGGGGTATCCAAACTCGCCGCCGGGGGTGCGGGCGCCCTGGTTTCCCGCATGCGCGGGAATGACGGGAAAGGCCGGTCATCCGAGTTCGACCTCGGCGGGAGCGATCGCCGGCGGCCGGTCGGCCCTGATGAGGCGCGGCAGCTTCACCCATTCCGTCTTCCATCCGTGATGGACGAGCGTTCCTGTGAACGGCGCCTCGCCGCTGATCCTGCCGACCAGACGGTAATCGTCCGGAGCATATCCGGGCGGGACGGTGACTTTCGATCCTTCGCCTTCTTCGCGCATGGGGCGTATCCCGAAATGTTCCAGGAGGACGGCCTTGCATCCCTCATGCAGAACGCGTCCGGCGGCCCCGACCTCGGCATCGTTGTAGGCGGAGATGTCGTCCATCAGGAAGTCGACCAGGCGGCCCTTTTCCTGAAGAAGGGCAAGAAAATTGACGACCTCGGCGTCGGCTTGATTTGCCGGCGGCGCCGCGGGGGCGAGGTTGATCGCTTCGGCGGCGGTCCGGGCGGGCGCCGCCTTCGGCCGCTCGGCGAGGAGGGCGAGGAAAAGCAGAAGGGCGAACCCCGCGATCGCCTTCGGCAAGACGGCATGAGCCGCGTCTGCATAGGGCGCCAGCGCAGCGTCCGGAACCAACGCCATAGCGGCCAGCGCGAGAAGAATGAAGGCGAGCGTGACGGTAAGTTTACGCATTGCTTTCGAACCCATCCAGGCGTTCCCGGAACCGCTCAAATAACAACGACCATGGCTGACGCCAAATCGAAAGCCGGCGGTCATTTGCATGAGGGATCGAGCACCAGATAGGAACGAGTTGCACGAACCGCCATGGACTCCGACCCCAAGGCGACCGCCCTTCGTGAAAGCCGGATCCGGCGCTTCGGACCTCGACGCGTCGGATCTCGCGCCGGCGATCCCTTAGAGCCCGTTTCAAAAGTCACTTACCTCGAAGGATGCTACAGAGGGCGCTGGCGGCGCCGCCGCGCGTCCACTGGAATCGTCCTTCGAGGCCCCTTCGGGGCGCCTCAGGACGAGGGGTGGGCTCGGCGACAAGGCCTCGTGCGCGCTCCTGATGCGGCCGGACTGGCTGCGCCGTCGACGAGAAGATGGAGGCGCAACTCTACGCCGTCATGGCGCGTCGGCTGCCGGGAACGACGATCATGTCCATCGGCCATCCTTCGGCAGCGGTCGCGCTCCACCAGCGCCACCTCGAAATGACCCCCGAAGCCGGTCTCTTCACGCTGCGCGACGCCGCCAAGGCCGTGGCGGCGGGGCCGCAGCGATATTCTGCTTCGGCTGGCTTATCTCCCGCCGCAAACGTCGCATTCGACGTCGCATTCGCCTCCGCCCTTGACGGACGTACTAAATCCTAGTACGCCTTCGAATGATCCGGTCCTTCAGGGACAGAGTGACGGAAGACTTGGCTGCCGGCAAAGCGCCGAAACGCGTGCCGAGGGATGTTGCGGAACAGGCTGTCCGAAAACTGTTCCTGCTCGATACGGTCACCCGACTTGACGACTTGCGCGTGCCGCCCGGCGCCCGGCTGGAGGCGCTGGGCGGCGACCGGCGAGGACGCATTCGATTGGTCAACGAACGATGGCGCATCTGCTTCGTCTGGCGCGACGGGGACGCCTATGACGTCGAGTTCGTTGACTATCATTGACGGAGGATAAGGCGATGCCCGCCGACATTCCGATGCCCCATCCCGGCGTCGTTCTCCGGGAGGAGTTCCTCGAGCCGATGGGCCTCAGCGTCTATGCGCTGGCGAAGGCGATCCATGTCACGCGCAGCCGGATCAACGACATCTGCAACGGCCGTCAGGGCGTCACCGCGGCGATCGCGCTACGCCTCGGCCGCTTCTTCGACGTCGACCCGCAATGGTTCATGAACATGCAGTCGAAATACGATCTGCACGTGGAGGCCGAGCGGCTGAACGCCGACTGGCCGCGATCGAACCGCGTAGCGCGGCGTGAGGGCGCTCGGGCGCCGACTCGGGCAATTCCACCGTCATGGCCGTCCCCGGACTTGATCCGGGGATCGTCCCGGCCATCCACGCGGTTCCGCAGCACCTATTGGTTCAGCGTCTCACACAGGTCCAACCAACCTGGATTCGTGTCAAGGATCAGTCGCACCTTCCATGCGCGCGGCCAGTGCTTGATGTTCGACTCGCGCTGGATCGCGTCGATGATCCGTTCGTAGAACTCCATGTAAACGAGGCGCTTCAGGCTGTAGCGCTTGGTGAAGCCCTACGAGCCCTTCCCGATGCTCATAAGCCCGGCGCCCATGTTGGACGTGACCCCCGTGTAGAGGGTGCCGTTCGGACGGTTGGTCATGATGTACACCCAACCGCCGCGCATTGGCGCGCTCCACTACCGCGTGGATGGCCGGGAGAGCCCGGCCATGACGGTTGTGGGTTTTGGAACACCTCTGGACTCTCCCCGCCGTCGAGCTCTTGCAAAGACAACTTCCGAGCCTTTGGCCCTGTCACGAGGCGAGGCCCGCCGGAGGCGGCGCGCTCCGCCCCTTGACAGGGCTGAAGGCTCGGAAAACAAAGCTCGGCAAGAGGTCGACGGCCTCACCTGTCGGCGGGGCACAGTGGGGCAGCGCGTAGGGTGCGATTGGAGATTGCCGTCTTCCTCCGAGAGCAGCTCGATCAAAACGGCACAATCAAGCTTTCGCATTCGCGCCTCTCACGGCGTCGAGGGTATAACGGCGGTGAACTTTTACGTTGAGCATTCTTCGAAGTATCTTGCCAAACTGGAACGATTTGGGAACACTGACCCCGTCGAGGGGAAAAAGAAATGCGCGTCGCGGGGCTTTTCGCCGGAATTGGGGGACTGGAGCTGGGCCGATGAGTTCGGGCCACCAGACAATTTTGTTCTCGGAATGTTGGGCTCCTGCTGCGGCGGTCCTGGAAGCTCGGTTCCCGGGGATACCGAACGCGGGCGACGTCACTCGACTCATCTCGTTGCCGACCGTGGACTTGCTCACGGCGGGATTCCCGTGTCAGGACCTGAGCCAAGCCGGGAAAACCGCGGGGATCGAAGGAAAAAAATCCGGATTGGTCGATCAAGTCTTCAGACTGATTGACCGTGGTCGGCCGAAATGGGTGCTGCTGGAAAACGTCTCGTTCATGCTACGGCTCGACCGCGGCAGCGCAATGGACCGGCTGGTATCCGCGTTCGAAGACAGGGGATATCGCTGGGCCTACCGCGTCGTGAACTCCTTGTCCTTTGTGCCGCAACGCCGGGAACGCGTCTTTTTTCTAGCGAGCCTGGACGGGGATCCGGCAGACATTCTGCTCGTCGATGACGTTGACCCAATTCCGTCGAACACCACGCTCGACACTCATGCCCACGGATTCTATTGGACCGAGGGAATTCGGGGCCTCGGATGGGGCGCCGATTGTGTTCCGACACTGAAGAACGGTTCCACGATCGGTATCCCGTCGCCGCCCGCCATTCTGCTTCCGAACTGCGAAATCGTGACTCCGGACATCGAGGACGCCGAGCGCCTACAGGGATTCACACCTGGCTGGACCAAACCTGCGGCGCGCGTCGGGCGCGCTTCTTTCCGATGGTCTCTTGTCGGAAACGCCGTGACGAAGCCTGTCGCCGGATGGATCGGCAAGCGGCTGGGACGACCGGGTGTTTATGACCGCACGAGAGATGCAGCCGTGCTGAAGACAAGCGATTGGCCCCGGGCCGCCCGGCTCGACGGCGCCGTACGCCGGGAGGTGCGGATTTCCAGTTTTCCGGCATGGCGTCGTCGCAAACCGCTTCACGAGTTTCTGCAATATGAAGCGCAACTGTTGTCTGCGAGGGCGACGGCGGGGTTTCTGTCGCGCATCGAGAAGAGCTCGCTTCGATTTGCGCCTGGGTTCAAGGACCGCGTCCGCGCCCATTTGGACCATGTTCGCGCCATCGACCGGCTTGTTTACGGCAAGCCTTCGCCAATCATCGCAGCCGAGTGAAGGCGCTTCCTTACGAACGGCCAACGGATTCCGCTCGCTCCAATCTCATGCGCCGTGTGCGTCAGCGCGAAACAAAGGCGGAAGACCAGGTCGCCAATGTCCTACGCGGAATGGACCTGTTCTACCGCCGAAACGTACGCTCGCTTCCTGGGTCGCCCGACTTCGCGAACAAGTCCCGTAAGTGGGCCGTATTCGTGAATGGATGCTTTTGGCACCATCACGAGGGTTGCCCACGCGCGACGATTCCGACCCGGAACAGAGCGTATTGGACGAAGAAGTTCTCCGAAAATCAAGCTCGTGACGAGGCGAAGAGCCAAGCCTTGGCGTCGATGGGGTTCCGGGTCGTTGTTGTTTGGGAGTGCGAGGCGATGAACCAACGGATCACAGGGCGCCGGCTCGCCACGTTGAAACTGCGGTAGATTCTATGGCTGAAGGACGACGGACCTCGACGCCAGCCCCTCGCTTTTCGACGGAACGCAAGTCGCTCTTCGACGATCGGATCAACCGGGAATTGCACGCGGCCGGCGACCGGAACTCCGTCGCTACTGGCTCGGCGACGGACAAGAAGAATTACGCGGAAACGTTGTCTCGCGCCCTGTCGCAGCGGTTCGCGGACGCGCTGCGGGGCACGTTCGAAGGAATCCTTCCGGACGCCAGTGGCCGCGGCCAAGAGTTGAGAGCGCGGACGGGCAAGGGGCTGAAAAAACTGGACGTCAACTATTCGACGGTCGAACTCGGGCTCGGGCTCGGCGTGTCGATCAAGACGATCAATTTTCGCGACGCGCGCACGAGACGATATACGAAGAACTATACGCGCGTCGACAACGAGTTGCGGGCGGAAGCCGCCGACTATCATGAGCGGCAGCCCTACGCCGTCCTTTGCGCTTTCGTCTTCCTTCCGTTGGACTCTTGCGACGATGGCGGCAAAGCGGCCCCGTCGAGCTTCGGGCAGGCGATACAAATCTTTCGGCGTCGAGCGGGGCGTGAGAAGCCGGTCGACGACCCGACCCTGTTCGAGCGCATCCTGGTCGGACTTTACGACGCCGACGTCGGCAATTTCGGCCATATCGCTTTCTTCGACGTCATGGACGACCCGCCGAAGCTGGGCAAGCCACGGATATTGAAAACATTTGCCGAGGCGTTCAATTCAATCATCGACGCCTATGACAGCCGAAACAAGGTCAAGTTCAAGTGGGCTGACGGGGAGACGGAAATACTGGCGACTCCGCTGCCGGAGAGCGACGATGACGAGGAAGAATAAACGCTCCTAAAAGCGAGTAAATAAGCTCATTTGTCGCGAAGCGCGGCTGTCTATTCACTACGTCAATGCGTCGACACTCGACGCTATACGCGAATGTGCCTCTTGCAAAGAGAACTTCTGAGCCTCCTGCCCCGTCAAGCGTTGAAGCCCGTCAGAGGGCGCGCTCGCGCGCGCCCTCTGCAGACCTGGAGGCTCGGCAAACAAAGCTCGGCGTAGAGGTCGACGGTTCAGTCTGCTCAAGGGCGAACGGGCGGGGCGGGAACGCTCGTCGAGCACGCCATAGGCGAGCATACAGGCGAACTCGCCGTCGGCCTTGAGCTCGAGCTCGGAGGCTACCTCGATGACGCCGGGGAGCCAGTAATGGCCCCGAGACCACACTCAGCAGTAAGGTCAAGCAGTATTAGAATACTCGGGCAATCTCAGACTGTATCTGATCTTGGCTCGCCAACAATTCGAATTTGTGGATAAGGGGCCACAAAATAAAGAACTTCTCCAGGGATGTTCGCTTCATCGAGCCTAAAACTGACAAACGGCTTCTTATACAGGCCAGCGAGATAAATCTCACGGATTACATCGTCCGAAGTGAAGGCGTTTTCTGAACACATCAATGCGATACGATCTGAGTTATGAACGGCTTCGGCAACTTGACTCCCATAACGGCCTGAACCACTCGATTGACGATAGTTCCAGACGTCGTGCCCCTTCTTTTTGATTTCTTGAACCAACTAGTCAACTATATTTCGATCAACACGGCTGTGAGAAGCGAATACCTGGGATCTACCGCTACCCCGCGATGACGTGTTTTGCGTCACCCCTGCCGACCTGAGGTCGTAGCTCCGCGAGAGCTTCGTCCAGACCCACAGTGTCCCCGCTCCGATTACCACGCCCGAGGCTAGCAGCAGAATAACTATATAAACTTGCAAATTCGATGTATAGTTTGGCGGTACCGGAAGCGGCGGCGCGGGAAGATTTGGTTCTGGCGAGGGGAGACGTCAAAGTCTTCCGGCGTTACCTAGAAAATATTCCAGCACTAGAGGCGTCAATATACCTACAATTGCAAGCCCTATCAGGGTCTGTAGGCTAATCAAGGAGCGTCGGAAAAATATACGAGTGCGGATATGAAGCGGGTATGCATAATAATCCCCGTAACTCGGCGGCGCTGCCGGCGGCGCTGCCCGGACCGACGGCCCTGCAATAATAGCGGCCGCATGCTCTACCAACTCGGCTATGCCGGAAGAGGAACCGGCTGTAATGGATATCACCCTCAAGTCTCTCAATCCAACGGGCAGGGGAGTGTTATCTAACGTAGCGAGCAAAAGCCGATCTCGAGACCAAGCGCTTATCGCTGTACGTAGCTCGAGCTGCACCCACTCCGAGGTTGCCGCGGCCTTCGACCAAATCACGATCACACACAGCGCCATCTCGACCTCGCGTCGAAATTGACGCTCGAAAACTTCGCTAGCGACAATCACTTCGTCGTGCCAGACGCTAAGGCCTGCGCGGCGGAGAGCCGCAACAATTGCTGGGACGGCGTCACTGTCCTTGCGCGAATAGCTAATGAAGACGTCGCTCATAACTGAATCAATTCAGTTGGTCTACCGCCCATTCAGGTACTTCTTTGACATTTCCGCCAGCGCCGTATCGAGTGGTACGGTCGCGCTCGCATCTACGTCGTAATTGGCAGAGTAGTCCCTCCTTAACACCTGCCTAAGCTTCGCAAGCTTTTTCTCCCTTTCAAGTATAATAAAGGATCCTTTCCTACTCTTCTGGAGACGGCTGCACTCAGTTTTCCAATGTCGAGGGTGCCTATCGTGCCATTTTTTCTTTCGAAATCAATCCTCAATTTTACAGAACTGCATTGGCGGGCGTGGACTCCACGCCCCCGACCCTCAGAGGCGCGGGCCCGGCGAGGTCGCCTTTCAGCGCGGTTGCGCCCTGCACATAGCCTGCGGCGCCCGAACCGCCGGCGGCCTTGATTGTCGGCGCCTCGCCGCCGATTGCGCCCCGCACCAGCATCAGCTTGTCGGCGCCTTGGAACGGATGAGGCTGCATGAGACGACCGACGAGGTCGCGGGGGCGCCGGCGCCTTGTCCTGGCCGACGCCGCCGCCGATCACCGTCGCGCCGATGTCCTCGGGCGCGACATGGGCGAGGTCGTTGCGGCCAGATACGAGATGGCGAGCTCGCGGAAAATATAGTCGAGAATGGAAGTCGCGTTCTTGATCGCGCGTTGCCCTGTACGAAGCTGGCCGGCTCGAGGCGGGTGAAGGTGATGTCGGGACCGCCTAACCCCTATCGGACTACGAGCGCCTCCGCCTCCTCATCCCTTCCCTCACAGATCATGCTCGACACTCTGAGCGCTTCTCTCGGGGCCGCGGCGGCGCGCGAACATTCAGTGAACATTATCTTCCGTAAAATCGGATTCCATGCTACCTTACCTCTCATGACGAAGATCGAACTCCATGCGTTTCGCGCGACGGCGGCCAAAGGCCGGGAGGGGGCCGGGGGGGGTGCCCGGATCTCGTTGCAAGTCTTTGAAAAGGCTCAATTTGGAAAAGGAAATGAAAGGAAATGAAAAGGAAATCGGCCTGTTTCGCAGCATCCTTGAGCATCGTTGCGCGTCTGCGTGCGGTCTTGCAAATTCCGAAAAAGGGCGAGGCTCGGGCGCGCGCCCACAAAATCAACCGTCGTGGTTAGTGGTTGAGGGCGAAAAAGGGACAGGTTTTGGCGCCCAAACCTTTGAAATCGCCCGTGCGCCGCCAAACCTGCGCCGCCCCTCGCCCCGAGGGCGCCCCCCTTCCCTGCCGCAGGGAATTCGCCCTCCCCTCACCCGCGCCAGGGAAAGGTCCAGGTCTCGGTCAGCGCCTTGGTCCCGGCGCGCAGGAAGACGCGCAGGTCCGTGCTCTGGCCGGACTCGACGGCGACGTCCACGCCGGCGCGGAAGCCGCGGGTGTGGGCGTTGGGGGTGAGGAAGGTGCGCAGGATCCGCCCGTTCGAGGCGGTGGCGATGGTCTCCACCATCGACGGGTCGCTCATGTAGTAGGAGAGGTCGCCGCCGGCGAAGTCGATCAGGAACCGCGTCGCCCCGGGCGGCGGCGATTCCGCCGCGCCGAGCGCCCGCGCCGCCACCCGGAAGGTGCCGACCGTGCGGCCGGCCGGGGTCAGGGCCTGGTCGAGCGTCAGCGCGGTGATGCGATAGCCGTAGGTCAGCGACTTTCCGGCCTCGAGGCCGCTCTTCGGCGCCCAGGCGGCGACGATGTTGTCGTTGGTCTCGTCGCTGGTCGAGAGCTCGAGCAGCTCCACCCTGCCCTCGCCCCAGCCCTCGCGCGGCTCGATCCAGTAGCTCGGCCTCAGTTCGTAGGCGAGTTCGAGGTCCTGGTAGCTGGAGAAATTGCGGTCGCGCTGCAGAAGCCCGAAGCCGCGCGGATTCTGGTCGAGGAAGACCGAGACCGCGGGCGCGGCCGGGTTGCTGAGCGGGCGCCAGATCCATTCGCCGGCGCCGGTGTGCATGAGCAGGCCGTCGGAATCGTGCAGTTCGCCGCGGAAGTCGTCGGCGAAGCGATGGTCGTTCTTGCCGACGAAGAACATCGAGGACAAGGGCGCGAGCCCGAGCGCCGGAACGGCCTTGCGGGCGAACAGCGTGACGCTGGTCTCGATATAGGTCTCCTGGCCGGGCACGAGGTCGAAGCGGAAGGCGCCGGTCGCCGACTCGCCGTCGAGCAGCGCGTAAGATCACGATGTGGTCGGCCGTCGGGTCCGGGGTGTCGATCCAGAACTCGCGGAAGAAGGGGAACTCCTCGTTGAGCCCGGGTCCCGCGCCGATCGCGAGCCCCCGCGCCGACAGGCCGTAGCGCTGCCCGCGGCCGAGAAAGCGGAAATAGCTCGCCCCGAGGAACGACACCACCTCGTCCCACACGTGCGGAGCGTTGACGGGAAAGCGAAGGCGGAAGCCGGCGAAGCCGAGGTTGACCGGCAGGTTGCTCTCGACCTTGGTGCGGCCGTAGTCGAACAGGTTCGGCGCATAGGGGATCGGCGCCGGGATGCCGTCGCGCAGCACGTTGATGACCACCGGCCGCTTGTAGAGATGGCCGAGATGGAAGAGCTCGAGGCGGAAATTGGCGTTGAGCTGCTGGCCGAGCAGCGCCTTGTCCGACTTGAAGCGGATGTCGCGCCAGGCGTCGAAGTCGAGGTTGGCGAGGCCGTCCGGCAGCGGCGGAACGGTCGCGTCAAAGGGCGCCGCCGCGAGATCGCGCGCGCGCTTGACGACGTCCTGGTAGCCGAACGGCGGCGAGGCGCCCGCGCCGCCCTGCGGCGCCTCGGTCTGGGCCGCGGCATGGGCGAGGAAGCGAGCGCCCGAGGCGGCGACGACGCTGGCGATGAGCGCGCGGCGTGACAGTTCGTGCATGAGGGTCATTCGAAGACGGAGATCTTGCCGCGCACGGGCCTAGCCCGGCGCCCGGGCGAAAGCAACCGCGGGCTAATAGGGCCAGCCCGAGGGCCCGCCGCGTTGCGTGTGCACGATCGCCTCGACGCCGAAGCTCAAGTTGTTGTTGACGCGGTAGGTGGCGCCGACCCCGACCGTGCCGACGGCCTGCACCGCCCCTGGGCCCGAGAAGACGGCGTTGACGTTGTCGAGCGGGCTGAAGGAGCCGAAGCGGGTCGGACGGGCGAGGTCGACGCCCGCGATCACGTAGGGCGTCAGCTGCCCCATCTGATAGCCGACGATCGCCGAGCCGCCGGCATAGGCGGTCCCGGTGAATTGCGAGAAGCCGTTCGGGGTCGTCCACAGGAAGGGCTCGTAGCCGCTCGAGGCCCTGACCCCGACGACGACGCCGTTGTCGAACGTATGGTCGTAGCCGAGGTAGCCCTCGCCCCCGACCCCGCCCTTGACTCCCTTGCCGCCCCAGGCCGAGATCCCTGTGCCGACGTAGAGCCCCGACCAGGGATTCCACGTCGGGTTCGCTCGGGCTCGTCGTCAGCGCGGGATAGCTCGACGGCGCGTTGGGCAGATCGGCGGCGAAAGCGGAAGCGGACTGCAGGACGAGGGCTGCAGCGCAGGCGGCCGGGACGGCGCAGATGCGAACGGCGACGGGCATAGGACAATCTTCTAGCATGAGATTGGCAGGCTCCGGTATGCCCGGCCGAGTGCGGCGGATTCATGGCGGCTCGCCGGCGACGCCAGCCGCGCCGGCGAGACGAAGTCGCCTCGCGCCCCGCTATGGACAACCCGCCGCTCGGCCCCTATAAGCCCGCGATCCGCATGAGCGTCGGCGACGCCGCGTGCGGGGCCCAGGTAGCTCAGTTGGTAGAGCATGCGACTGAAAATC
Source organism: uncultured Alphaproteobacteria bacterium (assembly GCA_963768555.1). GTDB lineage: Bacteria > Pseudomonadota > Alphaproteobacteria > Rhizobiales > Beijerinckiaceae > Roseiarcus. Next base: position 128,016 of record CAVYIZ010000060.1, on the reverse strand, counting down.
GCAGTGTCGGTGGTTCAATTCCGCCCCTGGGCACCATCTCCCTCCTTGGAACCCTCCGACTCGCCGCCAAAACTACGCTGTGGATGAGGCGAGGATCATTTTCGATCTCGATCACCAGTGAGCGATCGAAGCGGCACGAACGCGATGGAACTCCGCTTCTTCCGTGGTCGGACAGCGTGTAGGCTGTCGTGGCCCCCCCTTGACGTGAGCGGGATCGGCAGAGGGTCCCACGAGGATGAAATCGTTCCAGGCGATCTGGCGCGGCGCAAGGCCGTTCCCGTCATCGACGAACTTCTTTTCCGCCTCTGGATCGTGAACCAATACCAGATCAGCGTCGCCCCGGCGCGCCGTGTCGAGAGCGAGGCCGGTGCCTAGCAGCCTGTCGGACTTAGGACACCCATAACAATAACTGCTACGATTTTGCGAACCGGCGGTGTTTGATTGTGTAGTTCCATTCCGGATGGAACGCATCGCCAGTGAGGTCGAGGGCGTCCATTTCGGCATCGGGGACCTTGATGCCTTTTTCATAGGTTCGCTCATCGAGCGCGCACTCGACCTCGAGGGCCGCCTTGGTCGTCGTCGCGCCGATGAGTTCGACGACGGCGATGCGATCCGTCAGGGGCCGGCCGCGCCAGTTCTGCGTGATATGGCAGAACAGGCGGTGCTCGATCCTGTTCCACTTCGACGTTCCCGGCGGATAATGGTGCACGCTGAGCATGAGGTTCGTCTCATCGGCGAGCTTCTGCAGTTCGAGCTTCCACAGACGCACGCGCGCGCCATTCGAGCCGCCGCAATCGGCCGTGATCGTCAGTTCTTTCGTGTCCGGATAGCGTTCGCGGCCCATGCGCGCAAGCCACGCGCGGATGGATTGGACCGCGAACTCCGCGGTATCGCTGGTGATGCCGACGCTGACGAAGCCGGTGTTGGCCGTCACGTCGTAGACGCCGTAAGGCGCCACCTTGCCCAGGTCCTTGTCCTCGAAGTCGTGCACGTTGACGCGCAACGGATCGCCCTTCGGCCGATAGTCGGAGCCACCATTCTTGAAGTTGCCGACCAGCTCTTTCTTCTTCGTATCGACGGAGATGACGGGCTGGCATTTTGCCTGAGCGGCCACGACTTTCGCATTGATGTGCTCGAATTGCGCGTTACGGTCCGGATGCTTCGAGCCTTCCTCGGCCTTGCGATTGTACTGGCGCGAGAAGCCGAGCTTCACCAGTTCCTTGCGCACCGTACCGGCACTGATCGGATGCCCCATGTCGGTCAGGATCGCCGCCAATTTGTCCATGCTCTTCGACACCCACAATAGCGGGCGCATGGGATCGCCGAGCGTGGCCGGTTCGAGGAGGCGCTTCAATGCCGGCACGAGACCGGGGTCTCTTGCGGCGACCGCCTTGCGGCCGGCGCCGGCACGCCGCACCTGACCTTTCGGCAGTTCCTCGCCGTCCAGATCGTCCTCGCCGCGATTGATGGTCGAACGGGCAAGCCCGGTGATCCGAGAGACCGCCGCAAGCCCGCCCCGGCCGGCAGTTCTCACCTCGCCCGCCGCGAACATTCACCGCCCGCGTTCGTCGAGCTTCGAGCCGACCATGTCCCAGCGATAGCGAATTGCGTCTTCATCGATCATCCCATCCGGGATACAAGCGTTCGCCTCGATCCGGAATCATGACGCCCTGAGTCACGCTGTCGCACGCCCTCGTACCGCGATTTGGTTATTGTTCGGCGAAGCCTTAGCGCCGCGCCTGTGTGATCCGGCGTGGAAAACTGACCCTTTGAGGCGGGGGATCGGCGTCCAAAATTGACCCCCCGACTTGCGGTTTGTTCGGCAGCCCGCTTTGGCGCGAAGCGGGCGGTGGGGGATGCTGGTCGTGGAGACGATCGGTCGGATACGGCGTGAGCACTTCGTCCAGGGCAAGTCAATCAGGGAGATCGCTCGCGACCTGAGGCTGTCGCGCAACACGGTGCGGAAGGTCTTGCGGTCGGAGGAGACGTCGTTTTCCTACGAACGCCAGGTGCAGCCGCGGCCGAAGCTGGGAAGATGGAAAGAGGAACTCGATCGGCTCTTGGCGGCGAACGCTGAAGCGCCGGCGCGCAAGCGTCTGACCCTGATCCGCATTTTCGAGGAGCTACGGGCGTTTGGCTACGAAGGCGGTTATGACGCCGTCCGCCGCTATCCGCGCTAAACGCAGGAGATGGTTTTCGACGCCCACGAGCGGGCGTTCGCGTTCTTCAGGGGTGCCTGCTCGCGCGGCATCTACGACAACATGAAGACGGCGGTGGAGACGATCTTCGTCGGCAAGAATCGCCAATACAACCGCCGCTTCCTCCAGATGTGCTCGCATCATCTTGTCGAGCCCGTCGCCTGCACGCCGGCGTCGGGTTGGGAGAAAGGTCAGGTGGAGAACCAAGTTGGCCTGGTGCGCGAGCGCTTCTTCACGCCGCGCCTGCGGGTCAAGAACCATGACGAGCTGAACGCCTGGCTGATGGACAAATGCATCGCCTGGGCCAAGGCGCATGCCCATCCTGAACGACCTGACAGGATGATCTGGGAAGTGTTCGAGGAAGAGCGTCCCAAGCTCGTCCCCTATCGTGGCCGCTTCGACGGATTCCACGAGTTGGCGGCCTCGGTGTCCAAGACCTGCCTGGTGCGGTTCGACAACAATAAATACTCGGTGAGCGCCAGCGCGGTCCGCCGCCCGGTTGAAATCCACGCCTACGCCGATCGCGTCGTGATCCGCCAGGACGGGCGCATCGTGGCGGAGCATCCGCGCCGCTTTGGGCGCGGCCAAACGATCTATGATCCCTGGCATTATGTGCCAGTTCTGGCGCGCAAGCCGGGCGCTTTGCGCAACGGCGCGCCGTTCAAGGACTGGGTGTTGCCGACGGCGCTCGATCACGTGCGGCGCAAACTCGCAGGGTCCGATGACGGCGACCGGCAGATGGTCAAAATCCTCTCCGCCCGTTGGAGCGTGCGACTTACGACTTGGTGGCGTTCCGGTTCATCGCGGCCAACGATCATCCCGACCACGACACGATCGCGACATTCAGGCGAGGCTTTCTTGAGGAGATCGAGGCTCTGTTCGTTCAAGTGCTGCTGCTGGCGCGGGAGATGGGCGTTCTGAAGATGGGGACGGTGGCGCTGGACGGCACGAAGATCCACGCCAACGCCAGCCGGCACAGCGCGTTGTCGCATGAGCACGCCGGCAAGATCGAGGCGCAATTGAAAGCCGAGGTCGCCGATCTGATGGCCAAAGCCGAGGCGGCTGACGCGGCGGACATCCCCGACGGCATGTCGATCCCGGACGAACTGGCGCGGCGCGAGGAGCGTTTGCGCAAGCTGGCCGAGGCGCGCAAGAAGATCGAGGCGCGGGCCAAGGAACGCCATGCGCACGAGCAGGCGGAGCCACGAAGCCAAGCTCGCGGCGCGGCAGGCGAAGGCCGAGGCGAGCGGGAAAAAGCCCAGTGGCAAGCCTCCCGAACCCCCGGTCGAGGGGCCGCGTTCCAATGACCAGATCAACCTCACCGATGAAGACTCGCGCATCATGCCGGTGGCCGGCGGCGGCTTCGACCAATGCTACAACGCTCAGACCGCGGTGGCGGCGGGAAGCCTGCTGGTGGTGGCGAGCGCGGTGAGCCAAGCGCCCAACGACAAGCAGCAACTCGAACCGATGCTGGACAAGATCGAGGCTCTTCCCGACGAACTGGGCAAGCCCGAAAACCTGCTGGCGGATACGGGCTATTTCAGCGCGGCGAATGTCGCGGCTTGCGCCAAGGCGAGGATCCATTCGCAATGTTGGGCCCACATATTATCTAATATGAGACATCTTTGTTCAATAGCAAAAGAGGACTAAGGCGATCGCTTTGTCGCAATTGGCGGAGCGGATTTTTCAATGAGGAAAACGATATCTCGCTCGCCCCGTTCGATCCGCTCCAATCGGTCGCCCGGCTGTCTCCACCAATGAGGAAAGAAGGCCAGCGCCCTCGCGCGGGAACCTTGCCGCCTCCATGACCCCCGCCGAGCCCTTACGCAGATTGACCGGGACATATTCGCGCCTTCCGATCTTCTTTTTGTAGTCGAAGGCTGCGCGCACCGGCATCGGGATCAGTTTTTTGCTGAACGGCGCCGGCGAGCGCGAGGATCATTGGCCGAACGACATGTGCGAAGGTCACAAAGCTGGCCACCGGATTTCCAGGCAAGCCGATGAACGGCGTCCCATTGATGATGCCCATCGCCACTGGACGTCCCGGCTTGATCGCCATACGCCATAGCACAAGCGATCCGACGGTCCCTACCGCCGCCTTGGTCTTCTTCACCGGTCGGCACGCCGCCGGTCGTCACTATCAAGTCGTGCGAGGCTGACGCCTGTCTCAGGGCTCCGGCCAACGACGCGCGATCATCGCGCAAAATGCCGAGATTGCTCACTTCGCAAGCGAACCGCGCCGCCATCGCGATCAGCATGAAGCGGTTTGCGCGGCGCCGCGGGATTCTCCAGGCGAGACAATGTCGTCGCCCGTGGAAAACGCTGCGACGCGAATACGCCGGCGCACTTTGGGTCAGCCCCAACGCCGCGGCGAGCGCAACGTCCTGCGGTCGCATCCGCCGGCCCGCTGGGAGAGCTGTTGGGCCGGCAGCAATGTCTTCCTCGATCGGGCGGACATTGGCGCCCGCTCTCGAATCTAACCAAAGATATTTGAAATTTCAGGACGGTGGCGCGAGCAGGTGGGTGGGGTATCCGAGGATGGTCGAGACGCGCCGGGTCTGGCGATCGGAATAGATGAAGGCGGGCCCCTCGATGCGATTGTTGCCCTTCCAATCGATGACGAAGGAGGTATCGTTTTCTTCGATGTGGACGGGTTCGGGGTCGCGGTCGCGGGCCAGCCTTGCGGCGCGTTGATCGGACGGGTCGAGCAGCCAGGCGTCGCCGGTTTCGGTAGAGAACAGGACAAGCTGACCAACCGTGACGACGCGCCCATGGCGGTCGGCAGCCCGGCGCTGGATGTAGCGGGCCTCGTCGGCGAGGCGAAAGCTCTTCCCCTCCACCATCTGTTTGCCCGGTCGACGCCGGATCGCCTTTCGATCCCTGCCGGGCATCGCGGGGGCTGCCATGGATTTGTTCACCAAGCTGTTCGGCGACTTCCGGACCTTTCTGCGCAACGAATTGGTCTCCAACAATCTCACCGACTTCGGCCTGCGCAAGGGGCTCGACCATCTCGATGCCGTGCGGACCACCTTCCAGGTGATCACGGATCGCTTCGCCGGCTTCCAGGCCGAGTGGCTCAACGTGCATGTCGATTTCCCGCTGCTGCAGCGCCTCGCCCATCCGATCACGATCGGCGCGGTGCGTTATCCCGGCCTCAAGATCCACGAGCCGCGCATCATCCGCCTGTTCGAGGTCCTCCTGCATGGCGGTCCTCAGATCGGCGGCTGGACGGCCCGGCAGACACATCAAGCCGTCCTCGACACCTTCGACCGCTCTGAGAAGACCTACCGCCTGAACCAGCTCCGCTACGACTTGCGCAAGCTCAAGGGACACCGCCTGATCGAGCGCGACGGCTCGCGCTACGCCTACCGGCTCTCACCCAAGGGCGTCCAAGTCGCCCTCCTCTTCCTCTTCTTCCACAAGCGCCTGTGCGGCCCCCTCGCCAACAGCCGCTTCCATCACCGGCCGGACCCGCAATACCATCCACACAGCCGGCTCGAAGCCGCCTATCACCGCGCCGACACCGCCATCCAACGCGTCGTCGATCTCTTGGCTGCAGCTTGATCGCCCCGGCGCCTCAATGACAATGTTCGACTCGTTTTGTCTATCATCTTTCAGGTAAGAATCTAACGGCAGGATGACGTTGCCGCTCGCGTCGAGACGGACATCCTCCTGCATGAAAACCGTGTCGGCGCCGTCAGGTATCGGCGCGCCAGTGAAAATGCGAATGGCGCGCCCGGGCGCAATGGCCTCGACTGCAGCGGCGCCAGCCTGAATCCTTCCGACGACGGTAAACGCCTGTGCGAGGTCTCGTGAAAGGTCTCGACTGCGGACGGCGTAACTATCGACGGCGGAATTCGTGAAGGGCGGCAAGGGCAATGGCGCAGAGATATCCGAAGCCAAGATACGGCCGTCGGCATGTTCGAGATCGACGATCTAACGTGCTCCACTGGTTTCACCCGCGCGGACAGAATCGCAACCGCGCATAAGCTTTCCGCCAAAGGCAAAGCTATCGTCTGACAATTGTGCCATTTGCTTCTCTGGTTCGCGTCAGTCTACGACGTCCTCGAGCCGATCGCCGACGCGAGCGAGGACGAACCTGACTTAGGCAACTCCACTGGGCGCCTTATATTCCCTCGACCTATCCGTTCATGCAAGACCGCTCGCCGGAATCCTCGCCGCACTCGATTGGGCCGCGTTGAACCGGCCGAACGCAGGGTAGATTTCAGCGCTCCGGGAGACTGTCCTTTTCTGCCCCGAGATTCTTGTCGCGCGATTGCGCGACGCCCTGATCACGCAAGGCGCTGAGCTTGCGGTTGCGGCCTCGCAAGGACAATCACATCCTGCAATCGGGCTGTGGAACGTCGCGTTGCGAGATGCGCTGCGCCGGGCGCTGGTCGTCGAAGGCGTCCGCAAGATTAATCGCTGGACCACTCGCTACAGGCTCGCGACCGTTGCATGGCCGCCCGAGCCGCTCGACCCGTTCTTCAACGCCAATACGATTGACGACCTCGCCGAAGCGGAGCGGCTCGCGGCGATCGAAGATCCTGCCTGATTTAAATCCGCACGCCCGGCTCCGTAAAGGCAGCCGCCGAAGATTGCTGCACGAAAATGTCGAGAACAGCGGCGGCGGCGACCGCGGCGACGGCGGCCACAACACAAGCAATGAGAAAAGCGCGCATGGTCTCTCTCCAACTTCCTTCTGGACTGGCCCCGGTGTCTAGGCTGGCAGTTGGAACGCCTCGGTTTCGATCTCAATAAAAATACGGCCAAGGGCGCCCACGCTGGCGTAAAAATTGCCAACTCGGCTCGCTCCAGATCGGCAAAAAAACGGCCGATCCAAGGCGTGAGATGCTGTTCGAAGATCTCGCGACCAGCTCCCGGGGGAGCCGCGATCCGTCCGCCGGCGAGGCACGACATCACTTCCAAAAGCGTCGCGGCGTGATCTTCCGGCTCCGATTGCCCCGGCGCCCGCTCGATGCCGACGCGCCGAAGAGTCTCACGAAGCCGCGCCAAGGGGCGGCCCTGGAGAGCGCCCGTGTGATAGAATGACGCGTAAGGGAAAAGTCCGCCCGGCCTCAGACCGAGGAAGAGATCGGAATACTCGCGCTCTACCTCATCGGCCGAAGTCCGGCGGGCAGCCTTTGCGAGTGCAGCATGCGCGACGCCGAGAGGAGTCGCATCGCCCCGCAACCGCGCGAGACGCTCGATCATCTCGGAATCGGGACTGCGCGACAGCAACGACGACAGCAGCGCATATTGTTGTGCGCGCGCCTGGTCGACCTCGTCGACAAGATGCGTTGCTCCCGCCTCCGTGTCGCTCCGGCCGTCGGCAGAGCGCCCACTTTCCTGAAGGTCTGGGTCCCGCATGGGCTCGATCTCTCAGCCGATACCGCCAGCTTCGCGTGAAGGCTATGCCGCGGCCGGGACGATCGTCAACGCCAGCAAGCGCGCTCGAGTCCTGAAGCGCTATTGTGGCAAAGCGCGGCCATGCGAACGATGAATTCGCTGCCCGTCGCTTTCTTCGATCGCGCCGTCATGTTCGCGCGCAATCCTTCCGTTGTCCTGCTCCTTGGCCAAACCGGCACTTTCATCGTCCGCAGGGCTCCTTGCCGAATGGGCGGGCGTCTGTTGCTCGTGTCTGTCGACGGGTTCACCGTCCTCGATGGCATCGGCTTCCCGGGTGGCCTGAGGGACGGAAACGGATGCCTCCGCGATCTGCCCAGTGCGATTGCTCGCGCTGCCGAGCGTTTGCGCGGCGAGGGTCGCTGAGTTGTCGGAGGCTCTAAGCGGCCCGAAGCCCGGCATCGCGGTGGGGTCGTTGAAGTCCCACTGGTTCTCGGCGATGCCGATGAAATCGCGAATTGCCGGGTCGGTCGCCCAGGCGATGCGAAGCGCCGTCCGCGTCAGCTCCACCGGCACTCCCAATTCCAGGAATGGCCGGATGTCGGCGCCGGCGGCAACGGATTCGATCGACGGCAAGCTCGCGGGGTCGAAGGCTGGAACGCCCAGCGCGCTCGTCTCGAGGGGCGCGGACCGAGATCGCCTCCGCGCCGTCCGGCTTCGCCTCCGCAGCGGCTGGAGCGGAGGCAGGCGAGACTTCCCTGCGTTCGGCGGATTTCCACTTCCGTCGCGACCAGCGCGACAGGAAACTCTCCGACCCGCTCATTCGCCCTCCCCGTCGTCCATGCGGCGGTCCTGCGCCTGAATCCGGCGCCCGCTCGCGCCGGCGCTTTACGAAGGGCCGCTCGACGTAGTGCTCGGCGACGAAATCATCGATCGTCTTGATAATCTCGGCCGGCATTGGCACGGTCTCGACCAGGTCGTTGCCGGCGTCGGTGAAAGCCTCGCCTTCCGCCGGATCGGCCGTCACAGTCAGAACCTCGTAGGCGGGCTCCGACGCCGTGGGGCGCAGGACTACCCACAATGTTGGTTCGCCCGAAGCAAGATTGTCGCGATAATTCGGCTGTCTCCGACCGGAACAATTCAATCACCCCGGAGCCCGCATAGAAGATTGACCTGTCCTCTTCCGCGCTGATTGGCGTCCAAGGCGCGGCCGACGGCGTCCCGGCGAGGACCGAAACCGGCCGCCACAGAAAATCGAGCCACGGGCTCTTCGCCTTTCGCCGCTCGACCAGGACGCCCACGGGAATGCGCATGAGCCCCGTCGACGTCACCGGATCGTCTCCCTCCGCAAAATCGGCAGGCCAGTGATGAGATTCTGCGGCTTCAAGCGCAAAACGTCCTCGGCTGTCATGGCCATCAGCAAATAGACCGCGCCGCCTCTGACCTTCTCGATCACGACCCTCGGATCAGCGAAGCGCAGCCGATAGATGCCGACCAGACGCGTCTGCATCGCATCACCGGGATCTTCATCGTTCCAAAGCGCATCGCCGAAGCGCGTGGCCTCCGCGTCGAGACCAACATACCATGCCAACGGCGCGTCGCGCAGCTCGATCACCCGCTCGATCTCAACCTCGATCGCGAGGAGATGCGAAATCCAGCGTGTGATGACTTCGCCGAGCGCGGCGAGTCCCACGCCGCCCGGCGGTGAGATCGAGCGCCATGTCGAACACATCGCTGCGCTCACAATAGCCTTCCGCATTAGCGTCTTCGAGCAATTCGATCGCGCCTGCATTGGGTAATCCCAGAATAGACGCCAACGGCGACATGGGTCCGGCTTCGAACCGCGAGGCGGCTCCCTTGTCGGTGGCGGCCAGCGTGCTGCCCCTCAGGGCGAGCTTCTGGGGACGGAAAAACAGCTCGGCCGCGCGGAGGACGAAGGCATCGTCGCATCCGTCCAGCACATTTCGCAAGATCACATGCACCAGCTGATCGATGAAGATGTTCGGGAATTCGAGGGAGCGTCGGACGATGTCGAGGTAGCCGGCCTCCAGTGTGGCATGCTGCGCGAGATGATCGCGCCAGGCGATCATGAGCTCCCAGTTCTCACGCGCGTCGGCGTCGGCGATCGCGGCGATGCGCGTAGGCGTGACGGACCGGCGTGGGTCAAGCAGCAAAGCGCCATGCAACTCGCGTTCGGCCGGACACGCGTCGGGCGGCGGCGCGATCTCCGGCCGCGCGAGATAGGCCTTCAGGAACTCGTCCGTAAGGACGAGCCGACCATCGACGTCGCGATCAAGCAGATGATGCCCACAGGAGAGCCAGAAGTCGCGCGCTCCGTTCAACTACGACCTCCCTTGTCGGGCGGCGACAAGTCGATTGCGCCCGCCCGAATCCCTTCGTCGCCGACCACCTCAATGAAGTCGAACACGCGTGTCGGCTTCAACCCCGCGTCCGGGATCAGCGCGCGAAACGCCTCGCGAATCGAGCCGTTCTCGAGGCTGCGTGATACGGCCGCGAGCGTCCCGGTTGGGTGATCGCACAGCGAAGCCGTGAAGCCGACCTCCTCCTCCGCCGCGAGACGGGCGGCCGCGATATCGGGCGCGCCGAAATGCGCCAACAACTGCGTCGCCAAAATCTCGATGGCTTTCAGACGGTCCTCCTCCACTCGCCTCGACGATCTGAGCCAGCGTCGACCAACCGAGCGAGCCGATGCCAAGGAAGCCAGAACGAAAGGAGGTTCGTTCCTTCCGCGGGAGCGCTTCCGGGTCCGTACCTGCGAATGCGAACGCGCCGGATACAGCCCATTCACCGGGCTCGGCGGCCTTGCTGAACACGAACGTGTCCGAAGCATCGGCCCGAATGGTCCGCAGCAGCTTCATCCGCGGGGCTCTCCGGTCGACGCGCCGCCTACTTGCAGCGCGATTATAACCTCAATTGAGCGCCAACGTGGCGGCTCGAAGACGGCGAAGTCGCCGCGCACGACACCCGAACGCCCAGCAACTCTGGCAAATTTTTTGTAAAGTTTGACTGTCACGCGCCAATATCAACCCCCTGCGACGAACCGAAAGGCCTGTGAGAATGCCTGATAGCGTAAGGAATATATTGATCTGCTCGTGCGAAGACACGGCGGCTCTTGACGCCAAGGCGGTGCATAGCGGTTGCCGCGGAAGCGCAGTGACGACCGCGCGGCAACTCTGCGGGGCCGAGATCGACCTGTTCACCGCAATTGCTGGAGAAGATACGCAGCTGACGGTTGGCTGCACGCAGGAAGCCCCTCGGTTTATTGAGGCGGCGGCCGCAACCGGACGGGCGAGACCCATTGAATACGTCAATATCCGCGAGACTGCCGGTTGGTCGAGCGATGCCGACCGGGCCGGACCGAAGATGGCCGCGCTTCTGGCCGCGGCAAACGAATCCCTGCCGAACGTCCCCGTCATCACTCTGGAAAGCGAAGGCGTCATTCTCATCTACGGCCGCGGGGAGGAAGCGGTCGAAGCAGGCAATCTCTTGAAGGACCATCTCGATGTCACGGTCCTGATAAGGCCGCCCGCTGCCATCGCGCCTCGATCTGTCACCAATTTCCCCGTGGTGATGGGGGCGATCCGCACGGCCACAGGCCATCTTGGCGCGTTCGATGTCACCGTCGACGCTTTCGCGCACCCGGCGCCATCCTCGCGCGACGTGCTGTCCTTCGGTCCATCGCGCGATGGCGCGCGATCGCGTTGCGACATCATCCTCGATCTCTCAGGCGGCCCGGTGCTGTTCTCTTCCGCCGATTTACGCGACGGCTATCTGCGCGCCAACCCTGACAATCCCGCCGCGATGTTGGAAGCGGTCTTGAAGGCGCGTGATCTCGTCGGCGCCTTCGAGAAACCGCGCTACGTCGCATTCGAGCCGCAACTGTGCGCCCATTCGCGTTCGCAGATCGTTGGCTGTACTCGGTGCCTCGAAGTCTGTCCGGCCGGCGCCATCGCGCCAGCGGGCGACCACGTGGCGATCGATGCGAATATCTGCGCCGGATGCGGTCAATGCGCCACCGTTTGTCCTTCCGGGGCAGCCTCCTACGCTCTGCCTCCGTCGGACGCGCTCATGCGCAAGCTGCGCGCCATGCTGAACACCTACCGAGAAGCCGGCGGCGAGAACGCAATCGTGCTGGTTCACGACAATGAGCACGGCGCACCGCTGGTCGATGCGCTGGCAAGGTTCGGTGACGGGCTTCCCGCGCGGGTGCTGCCGCTTGCCGTCAACGAGGTCACGCAATTTGGCCTGGAAGCCGTCGCGGCCGCCTTCGCATATGGTGCATCGGCAATGCGGCTGATGCTACGCGCGCGGCCACGCCACGACGTCGTCGGGTTGAGGAAGACCGTCGCGCTTGCTGAAGCAATCCTCGGCGGCCTCGGCTTCGGCGCCGGCCGGATCGCGACCATAGAAACCGACGATCCCGATGCGCTGGGGTTGGCGCTGCGGGCAATTCTCTCGATGCCCGGCGCGCCGCGTCCCGCAAGCTTCATTCCCACAGGGGGGAAGCCAGGAGTAGTACGGTTCGCTCTCCAGGAACTTCACCTTGCGGCGCCCGACCCCGTCGATGTTGTTCCACTTCCCGAACAAGCGCCTTTTGGCTCGGTGAAGGTCGATGTCGAAGGCTGCACGCTATGCTTGTCCTGCGTGTCGGCCTGCCCGACGGGCGCTTTGCGCGACGACCCCGACAGACCAGCGCTGCGCTTCGTCGAACGCGCCTGCGTTCAGTGCGGGCTCTGTAAGGCGACCTGCCCCGAAAAAGTCATCACGCTCGAGCCCCAATTCGATTTCCGGATCACCGCCGCCTCGCCGCGTGTCCTCAAGGAGGAGGAGCCGTTTTGCTGCATCCGCTGCGGAAAACCCTTCGGCGTGAAGAGCGCTATCGAACGGGTGGCGGCGAAGCTCCAGCATACGCACTGGATGTACAAGGGCTCGCCCGGCCGCCTCGATCTGATCAAGATGTGCGAGGATTGCCGGGTCGCGCGCGTCTCGGAGGAAGGCTTCGATCCCTATGGGGCGCCTGACCGCTCGGTCCGCACCACCGACGACTATCGGCGCGAGCGCGACGAGCAAGAGCGCGGGAAGGGTGGGAATTGAACGACCGAGGCGTCTGCTTGGAGCTGTTTGGCGGCCGAGCGACCCCTGTTCGACCGGCCCCCCGTTCACTCGGACGGCGTCGGCGAAGTACCCGGCCCGCCGGCCGCTCGCTGCCTGGCGAGCTGGTCGCTGAGCCACTGGTCGTGATGCTCCCGCGCCCAGTTGAGGTCGACTTCGCCGGTCCCCATGGCCTCGAACGCCCCCTCCATTCCGAGGGTGCCCATGTAGATATGGGCGAAATCATGGCGACGAACAGCACCGCCACGACGGCGTGAACGACCTGGGCGATCTGCATCCCGGCGATATTGGTCAGATAGAACGGGAACAGCAACATGAAGCCCGAAACGATGACCGCCGCGCCGGCGCCGAGCGAGAGCCAGAACACCATTTTCTCGCCGGCGTTGAAGCGCCCCGCGGGAGCATGCTTCGATTTGATGAATCCGCCGCCCTGCTTCAGCCACTCGATGTCGAGTCTGCTCGGGAGGTTGTCCTTGATCCAGATCGCGACGATCAGGATGAGGCCGATCGTGAACGCGAAGCCGACGAAGTTATGCGCGTATTTGGCGGCCTCGGAGAGGTTGCTGAAGGCGTCGGGTCCGATCAACGGCATCAGCACAATCTTGCCGAACGTGATGTTGAGGCCGGTCAGGCCGAGAACCACGAACGATGCCGCTGTCAGCCAGTGCGAGAAACGTTCGAAGGCGTTGAAGCGGCGCACCTTCTGGCCGGAACGCCCGGCCGAAATCCGGAGCCGCCCCATGATGAGATAGGCGCCGCCGAGGACCACGATCGTGCCCAGGATCACGATGGCGCCGAGCCAATGCAGCATGACCTCGTGAAAATAAGTCCATTCCCGCCCGGCGGGTTGAATTAATACGCCCGCTCGGGTGTTGGGAATGGAAACCCGGCCCTCGATTCGCGGAGCTTGCTGGAGCAGGGTTTGCTCGTTGACGACGCTCGCGTCGGGATCGGGCGCGCCGTCCGGATTGAGCTTCTGAGCGGCCACCGGCGCCGCCATGGCCACCGCCATCAAGATGATCCACGCGCAGACAATGACGCGAACGCCCTCGAGACGCGCCCTCATGGCCTTTCTCCGACTCTAGACCTCGATGTCCTCATGATAAGCCGTCAACCAACCCCATGCGCCCGAGCCGTAGCCGCGCTTCAGCACTCGTTCCTTATAGATTTGGGCGATGATCTCGCCGTCGCCCGCGAGCAGCGATTTGGTCGAACACATCTCGGCGCACATCGGCAGCTTGCCTTCGCCGAAGCGGTTCGAGCCGTACTTGCGATATTCCTCGATGCTTCCCGGCGCCTCCGGACCGCCGCCGCCGGCGCAGTAGGTGCATTTGTCCATCTTGCCGCGCGAGCCGAAATTGCCGACCTGCGGATATTGCGGCGCCCCGAACGGGCAGGCGTAAAAGCAATAGCCGCATCCGATGCACAGATCCTTATCGCTGAGCACGATGCCGTCGTCGGTCGGGAAGATGCAGTTGGCCGGGCAGACCGCCGCGCAAGGCGGATCGGTGCAGTGCATGCAGGCCATCGAGACCGACCGCTCGCCGGGTTTGCCGTCGTTGATGGTGACGACGCGCCGTCGATTGATGCCCCAAGGCACCTCATTCTCGTTCTTGCAGGCGGTGACGCAGGCATTACAGTCAATGCAGCGATCGGCGTCGCAAAGGAACTTCATTCGAGCCATGATCCCGCCTTTCACGCCGCCCTGATCTGGCAGAGGGTAGCCTTCGGCTCCTGCATGCCCGTGGCGGGGTCGTAACCGTAGGTCGTCAATGTATTGACGCTCTCGCCGAGTACGATTGGATCTCTGCCCGCGGGATATTTGCTGCGCAGATCCTCGCCCTCGAACCAGCCCGCGAAGTGGAAAGGCATCCATGCGACACCCTTGCCGACCCGCTCGGTCACCAGCGCCTTCATCCGCGCTTTGGAACTGTTCTCAGGTCCGAAGACCCAGACCCATCCGCCGTCCTTGACGCCGCGTTCGAGGGCATCCGCCGGATTAATCTCGACGTACATGTCCTGCTTCAGCTCCGCCAGCCACTTGTTGGAGCGGGTTTCCTCGCCGCCACCCTCGTATTCCACCAGCCGACCGGAAGTTAAGATCAGAGGGAATTGCTTGACGGCGCCGTCGTCGACCGCCGCCTTTTGCACGGTGAAGCCGATGTTTGGCACGCGGAACTCCCGGGCGTCCGGCCGCGTCGGATATTTTGCGACGAGATCCGGCCGCGGGGTAAAGATTGGTTCGCGGTGCACCGGAATGGGGTCCGGAAGGTTCCATGCCACCATGCGCGCCTTGCCATTGCCATAAGGGGAACAGCCGTGCTCGATCGCCACGCGCTGGATGCCGCCCGACAGATCGATCGACCATGACACGGCGTCGGGATTGGCCGCGTTCACTTGCTTGATGATCGCAAGCTCGTGGTCGGTAAGTTCCTTGTCCCAGCCGAGTTTCTTGAGCACGCCGAGGGTGAACTCCGGATATCCGTCCTTGATCTCCGAGCCGGCCGAATACGAGCCGTCCGCCAGGAGGCTCTCGTGTGCCTCCCGCTCGACTTCCTGCCCGTTCTCCATCACCTTCCGTTTGACGACGCGCTCGACGCCGAACCGGGCGCGGAACGTGCCGCCGCCTTCCTTCACCGGCAGGTTGGTGTTGTAGAGGATCGGGGTTCCCGGGTGCTTGAACTCGGGCGTTCCCCAACATGGCCAGGGCAGGCCGTAATAGTCTCCGCCGACTTCCGGATCGTCCTTGGGCGCCCTCAGCGTGACCACATCGAATTTGGCCTGGTTTTTCATATGCGCCTTGAGCCGCTCGGGGGACTGGCCGCAATAGCCGGTCGACCAGCCGCCGCGATTGATTTCGCGCAGGATGTCCTCGGCCGACACGCGGCCGTTCTCGACCTTGATGTTCTTGAACATCCGGTCGGCGAAGCCGAACTTGCGCGCAAACATATACATCGTGTCGTAGTCGTTCTTCGATTCGAAGATCGGCGCCACGATCTGCTCGCCCCATTGCAGCGAACGGTTGGACGCGGTGCGCGAGCCGTCCATCTCGAAGCTGGTGCAGGCCGGCAGCAGATAAATGCCGTCCTTGCGCTCGGAGACCACCGACCACGCCGTCGGATAGGGGTCGCAGACCACGAGCAGTTCGAGCTTCTCGATCCCGCGGATCGCTTCCGGCATCCTCGTGATGGTGTTGACGCCGTGCCCCATCACGAACATGGCCTTCACAGTGTCGGGCTGGCTCACCTGATCCTTGGGCAACAAGGTCGCGTCGAACCAACGGGTGCTGGGAATCCCCGGGCCCTTCCATCAACGTCTTGTCGGCGAAGCGGGAGCGCATCCAGTCGTAGTCAACCTCCCAGACCCGGCACCAATGTCGCCATGCGCCCTCCGCAAGGCCGTAATAGAGCGGGAGCGTCGTCACATCGAGGCCGAGGTCGGTCGCGCCCTGGACGTTGGTGTGGCCGCGGAAGATGTTGGCGCCGCCGCCGGCCATGCCGACGTTGCCGGTGGCGAGCAACAGGAGGCAGCTGGCGCGGACGTTGGCCGTGCCGGTCGTGAACTGCGTCTGGCCCATCGCCCAGATCAGCGTCGCTGGTTTTTGATGGGCGAAGACGTCGGCGACGTGCTTCACCTGCGCTTCCGGCAGGCCGGTGACTCGCTCCACCTCGGAGGGCGGCCATTTCGCGATCTCGTCGCGGATCTCGTCCAGGCCCCAGACCCGCTGGCGGATGAATTCCTTGTCCTCCCATCCGTTCTGGAAAATGTGCCACAGCATTCCGTAGATGGTGGCGATATGGGTCCCGGGCCGCACGCGGACGTATTCAGTCGCGTGGGCGGCGGTCCGCGTCATCCGCGGATCGATCACGATCATATTGGCGCGGTTGAGCTCCTTGCCTTCGAGGATATGTTGCAGCGAAACCGGATGCGCCTCGGCGGGATTGCCGCCCATGATGAGGATGGTCTTGGCGTTGCGGATGTCGTTGTAGCTGTTCGTCATCGCGCCATAGCCCCACGTATTGGCCACGCCGGTGACGGTGGTCGAATGGCAAATGCGCGCCTGATGATCCGAGTTGTTCGTCCCCCAGAAGGCGGCAAGCTTGCGGTTGAGATAGGCCGCTTCGTTGGTGAACTTGGCCGACCCGAGCCAGTAGACCGAATCAGGCCCTGCCTTCTGGCGGATATCGAGCAGCTTGTCGCCGATCTCGTCGACCGCCTGATCCCAGGAAATCCTGGTCCACTGGCCGTTCACCAGCTTCGTCGGATAGCGCAGGCGACGCGTGCCCAGCACGTCGTCGCGGACCGCGGCGCCCTTGCAGCAATGCGAGCCGCGATTGATCGGGCTGTCGTAGTCGGGCTCCTGGCCGATCCAGACGCCGTTTGCGACTTCGCCGATGACGGAGCAGCCGACCGAGCAATGGGTGCAGACGTTCTTGTGGCTCGTGACCGTTGCGCCGGGGGGCGGTGGGGGCCCGGCATCCGCCTTGCGAATGTTGCCGAGAGGCAGGCTGCCGAGGGCCGCCAGGCTTCCGGCAGTGAGGCCCGAGCGGCGCAGGAAGGCGCGGCGATCCAGGCTGGGTGAGGTTCGGTCCGCGCGAGCGGGAACGGAAGTTCCTTGGCCTAATTTTCGGTCAGACCTCTTGATAAGCACGGGTACGCCCTCACTGCGGCGGATAGCGGTTTACGCGATAGAAGTCCTGAACTTCGGGGGAATTCGCCCGATAGCGCGCATTGCGCTTTTCCTTTGGGGGCCAGGGAGCAGCCTCTGCCTCACTGAGTGGAGCCACTGCCGCCAAAGCGACGCCAGTCGTCATTGCGCGAAGCAGGTCGCGTCGGTGCAGCAGCGCTTCCCGCTGTTTGTTCATGGAACCCTCCTACGGAACAGTCCCTGCTCGGCTGGCGCTGAAACTGACTTATACACCTCGCTCATGCGCCCGTCCACGATCTGGTAGGTTGCGGCGTCTATCCCCCCGGTGTAACTCCACACTAAACGACACGCCGCTGCGATCAGCAAACGGCGCGCACGGGGCTTGGCGGCTTGAAGTCGGGCGAAACCCGGACCTTCCGCGCATTTGGTCCGACACCGCAAATCAGGTTCGATCCGCGACTGTCGAGCGAAAGCGGACGGCCGCGGTAAGGCGGTGAACTCCTCTGAAGCCAACATGGGCTCGCGTGGGTGATCGGCTTCACACTGAGTCACGACGCATGCCGTGTGACGAAGATCACGGCGGGCAAAGCTCACAACTGCTACCGCTTTGTCTGGTTCTTTGCGGTTGCCCTGGCGCCGCCAAGACCGTGATTTAACGGAGCAGAGACAGTTAGGAGGCGTGAATGAGAATGGCGAGGCGGCCGCTCCCGTTTGCGGCTATGGCGGCGGCGCTGGCTTTGTGCTCAGCGGCCGCGGCGCAACAAACCGAGCCGGAGGGCGTCTTTCATGGCCGCGGGATCGTCAGGGCTGTCGAGCCCGGATCCGGCGCGGTTACTATCGCGCACGACGAAATTAAGGGTTTCATGCCGGCGAGGGAGATGACGTATCGGGTGCAAGCGCCCCAACTCAGCGGATGCCTGCGGCCTGGCGATACGGTCGATTTCACCATGGACGAGGCCGAACACGTCGTTCTCGAGGTGAACCTTCTGAACTACGATCAGTAACCGCCGAGCCTTTCGCCAAAGCGAAAGTTGGCGAACGCGTCGACAAAATCGGGTGCGATGCGTTCCAGGCGCTGTTGGCGGCGCTCTGGTAGGCTGCGGACTCGGCCTCGAGGGCTGCCAGGAATATGCACAACAAGAGCCTCAGCCATTCGAGCAGGCGTCTGAAGTTGTTGCCGGCGGCGGCGAGGACGGCGTTGGCGGCGTCGCCTTCGGTTTCGGCGAGATGGTTGCGGCCCATGCGGTGCTCGGCTGTGGCGTGTCCGATGACGGGTTCGACCGCCGAGCGGCGGCGCATGTCGCGTTTGATCGGTTCGGTGACCCGGCGTCTCTGACCGGAGATATAGGCCTTGAACGTGTGGTGGTGGCCGCGACAGCCGTGGTCGGCGGCGATGCGGGTTAGGTTCGCGCGAAGCTGGCTTTCCATCTCCGGGATGACGGTCGCCAGGGTGTGGATTGCCCAGCAGCGCTTTGGCCTGGGCGATGAACTGTCCGCCCCTCGAGCGGTGCAGCGTCGTGGCGATCGAAACCTTGACCCCGAACTCGTAGGGGCGATGGTGGGGCGATGGGCCTTCCCCTTCCCCTTCCCCTTGCCGATGAATTCGACATCGGGCGCATGCAGCGAATAGACCTTCTTTCCGCGCGGATGCCCCCGCTGCTCGCGCACCCGGCGCGCCAGCGTCAGCGGATGGGAGAAGACGCTCTCCAGTTCCGCCTCGCCCCTGATCTTGCGGCCGATGTCGCGAACGACCCGCCCGAGATAGGTTGGGATCGTCCTCAGCGTCCGGTTGGCCGTGTGGGCGTAGCGCTGATGGGCGATGAGCGCGCGCTTGCCCACCCGCTCGTACGATTGACGCAACTCGACGCCGGCTTTCTTCGCCAGCCTCACCAGGCGCTCGCGCGCCCGGTGCACTAGTTTCGCGTCGGTCGGGAACGCCACCGCCCTCTGCTGCACGGTCGTGTCCACAATGACCTCGGAGAAGTCCGTGGGCTTGGCCGCGCCGGTGCTGCTCGCCGCCGCAAGGCTCTCCTGGATCAGCGCGACGAGCTTCTCCTCACCCGTCCGCTGGCGCCAGCGCGTCAGCGACGAGCGGTCGAACGTCGGCTTGTGCTTGGAAGAACTCTTCGCCGCAAAACAGCTTGTAATACGCTTTCTCAACCCAGCGCGCGCACATCTACACCCGCGTCGCGGTCAGCACGATCCGCGACGTCACGGGCCCGCTGGAGCGCGCCGCAGGCGCCGGTCCCGCCGACGCGCCCGCCTCGTCCACAACCTGTCCCGGCTGCGGCGGACGCATGCGCGTCGTCGAAACCTTCGCCCGCGGCGCTCAGCCCCCCCTTGGAGGCCTTCAGACGCCGGCCCTCCAGCCTGCATCCACGCCTACGCCAGGCCGGCGTCTGAAACCCTTCACAGCCGGCGTCAAGGGCTGGACACTGCATTCAGGTCCGCTTGCTGCCGTTGAATGTCCGATGTTGGGCACGAGGTCTGTCGGCGGCCTGCGATATGCGCCTGTAGCGCTGACACTCATCGGAAGGCGGGCACGCCTGCTCTTTTCAGACGCGGCGCCATGAGGGCTTACTCGGATCCGCCAGTTCGATGCCCACGGGGCCAATGCCGAAGATCGCGATGACCACCGGCTCGTTGATGCGGGCGGGGACGCCGTCATAGTGCCATGTCCGTGCTTTCCGTTCGACGAACCCGCCGGCGGCGACCGGCACGGCGTTCCTGGGTCGAAATCGGCTCCGCTGTTCACCCACCACGTCCCCGACATCACCATGCAGATGCGATCGGTCGCGTAGCTGTGCGGCGCACTGAACCAGCCGGGATTCCATTTCATCAGGACGAGATACGGCCCCGTTTTGTTGAGATCGCCATAGAGGCTGGCCATCTCGCCGCTGCCGGGCGGCAGCCCATCCCAAGGCGCGAATTTGATCTGGTCGCGCTGCAGCACGAACGTCTCCTTGGGATCGATCGGCGAAGCACCCGCGCGTCCGGCCGCGAGCGCCAGCATCAGCGATGAAAGCAAAAAAGCCCGACGTTCCATGTTGTTGGTTCCTTCACCTCGCTCAGGGTTGACGGATCGCCGCACAGACCGGCGCCCGGATAAGGCGTCCCCTCCAGCCGCCAGTCGTCTCAACGTTCAGACCGGCATGACATCCGGAATGTTGTTGGGGAACCTGGCGATCTCTTCTGGCGTCAGGTTGAAGTGGGCCGCGACGAGCGCCGGCGGCGTGTGGGTGAGCCAGTCCGAAAGCGAGACATTCATGTACGTGTCGGTTTTGAAGATCTCGAGGAACACCAAGTCAGTATCGCCGACGTTTTTGATGTAATGACCGAAATTCGCCTTGACGTAGCCGATGTCGCCAGGATTGAAGTTGTTGGTCACCGCTTTCGGGCCGGTATTGAACACCGTCATCTGCGCCGACCCTTTGACGTAATACTGCCACTCGTCGGCGTTGGGATGCCAGTGCATCTCGCGCATGCCGCCGGGATGGACGGTGACGAGCGCCGCCGCGACTGTCGTCGAAGCCTTGAAATTATGGCTGTCGGCGATCTGCACCATGCCGCCCTTGGTCTGCCTGGCGACCGGCCCTCCGGCGAGCGAATAGGTGAACGGGTTCGGCGGCGGGCCGTTCGGGTTCTTGACCGCTTCCTGGTCCGCCGCCAGCGGGCCGGGCAGCGAGCTTTGGAAGATCCAAAGATCATGAGTGAAGATCTTGCTGAACGTTTCGGCGGGCACGCCGAAGTTCTCCGCCAGAATGTCGGGCGGCGTATGCGCGACCCAGTCGGTCACCAGCAGGGTATTGAACTCCGATTGCTTGCCGTTGTCGAAGGCGAGGATGAACTCGGCCCCGTCCGGCCCCAGGCCCTGCAGGGAGTGCGGATAGCCGACCGGGAAATACCAGAGGTCGCCCTCGGACACGTCGGCGACATAGGCGCGGCCCTGGGGGTCGAGCACGGTGACGCGGCAATTGCCGTAGCTCATGAAGCCCCACTCGGCGGCCTGGTGCCAATGCAACTCCCGCACCCCACCCGCGTCGAGACGCATGTTCACGCCGGAAATGGAATTGGAGACCTGGAAGTCTGCCTGAGTGACCTGACGCGCCCAGCCGCCGTTCTGGATGCGACGCGGCGCGTCGTTGAACGAGGCCCAGAACAGCGGGAGATCTCCGACGTCTGTCGCGGGCGGGACGAACGCTTTCGGGAACTGCCCGGTGAGCGTGGGGTTCTGCGGACCCGGGTCGACGGCGCTGCGCGGGTTGCCTTGGGTGTTGATGATGCCCTGGGGCGGCTCGTCCGGGTTGCCGAAGCTCGCGGCGCTCGCACGCGTTGCAAAAGCGCCGATACCGGCGGCGGCGCTTAGGGTCAGGATATCACGTCGGGAAGCTGCCATGATCTGTCTCCAATCGTCGAGCCCCATCATCTAGCCGGCGTCGGGGTCAAGACCGTGGCCACACACTCGAGCGACTGGCGCTGGCGCCCCGTGTCAGGCGGGCGCCCAAATCTTCGCGAAGGAGCCACCCTCTCCGGACACCGGATCGGTGGCGGGAAAGGGGACATGCGCCATGCGCTCGCTCGCCTCGTGCGTCGGGGCTTGGCGGCGAATGTCGAAGTGCTGGTCCGGCGGGTAAGCGCCGACCACCAGAAAGTCGTCGCTGGCATCGAGTAAGCAATGTCCGGTTCCAGAGGGCAGCACCGCTACGTCGCCTGCTTCGACGCTTACCTCGCGTCCGTTCGGCCCCCCGAGCATGAGGCGCCCGCGGCCGCCGGCAAATCCCAGCACCTCATGCGCAGTCGAGTGGTAGTGATGAAAGTCGTAGACGCCGTTCCGCCACTGCGGAGGCCATCCGTTCCTCTGGAAGACGGCTTCGAACAGGGAAGCCGGGTCGTCGCCGGCAAGCTTTATTGCGCTCCTGTAGAGCAGCACTGGAAGACGCGGATTGTTGGGCACCCACCCGTTCGACTGAAGAATGAAGCTTTCGGGCGTGCGCCCGGCCGTCGGATCGGCTTGTGCGGGCGCGCCGGGGCCAACAGACGCCGCGCCGGCGCTCCCGAAAACAAGGGCGAAAGACTTGGCGAAACTGCGCCGATCGAGCATCTCATCCCTCCTCATTCCGCTGCCGACGCGGTTGCGGAAGACGCCGGTCGAGACGGGCCTGACCCCGCGCCACTCCGGTCGATCACTCCGGCGATCTCCTCGAGCTCCGAGGGCGTCAAAGACAAGACGGCGGCGTCCAGCCAGCCGTCGACCTGGTTAACGCTGCGGGCGCCGACGATGGCGCCCGTGACGCCGGGCCAAGCCAGCGTCCAAGCGACCGCAACCGCAGCCGCCGTCATGTGTCTCCTCACCGCGATGCCGCGCATGGCCTCGGCAACGCGAAGATTGCGCTCCAAGGCTTCGCCTTTGAAGTCGGCGTTGCGGGACCGCCAGTCGTTGGCGGGCAGAGAGGCTGCCCGCCTTACGCTGAAGGATCCGCTCAAGAGCCCGGACTGCATAGGGCTATACACGATCACGCCCGTGCGGTGCGCTTGGCACCACGGGATTTCCGCAGCGCCGGCGTTGCGCCTGATCGCAGAGAACGGCGGCTGCAGCGTGTCGACATGACCCAGCTTCTCCGCGGCCTCCAGCTGCTCGACGGAGTGATTGGAAAGCCCGACGGCGCGAACCTTTCCCTCCTTCTTCAGATCGAGCAGCGTCTGCCAGTACGCCTCGATCGGCGTGCCGTCCTCTGCCGGCCAGTGCATCTGATAGAGATCGATCCGCTCGACCTTGAGTCGGCGCAGTGAACCCTCGATCTCGCGACGGATGCTCGACGGGGTGCCCACCTGCCGGGGCAGCGCATTGCGGTCCGCAGGGTCGGGAATGAGTCCACATTTCGTAAATACATAGGGACGCTCGCCTTGTGGAACGGCTGCAAGGGCAGCCGCGACGATCTCCTCCGAATGGCCAAGGCCGTAGATTGCGGCCGTGTCGATCCAGTTGACTCCCCGCGCCACGGCGTGACGGATCGCCGCCACGGAATCCCCGTCGTCCTGGCTGCCCCATCCGACTGCCCAATCGCCGCCGACCGCCCAGGACCCGAAGCCCACGCGCGTAATTTTCATGTCGGTCGTGCCGAGTTGACGAACTGGAAGTATTCTTTTTGCTGTCATGGCCTTGGCCTTACCTCGTTGATTCTCGGAAAGACGCCCAGAAGTTCAGTAGAGAAGAGGGCTTCATATAAACCGCAATCGACTTCGAGATTGGGCGTCCCCATCGTTGCGTGGAGATCGCGACGAGCAACTTAGCGCGCGACACGAACTCCGCCATTCGCCAAAGGTGGCCATCGGCGCCATGTTGGTTCGTCAAAACCAACCCAAGGTCTAGGTTGATCAGACCTAGGTGTCGGGATGACAATGTCGTTCTCGGCTGCATATGTTGGGAATCGAGCGCAGATTGACTCAAACCTGAGGTCGAAGAGAGCCGCCGAGGAGCCGGCGCGGGCGTTTGATCGGGGGGCGTTTGCGCGTTTCCACGCGCCGTGAGGGAAGAGCGCCCGCATGCACGCGTCCTACAAATCTGGACTAGGCGTCGTCGCCCTGGCCGGCGCGGCGTTGGCCGTGGTCCATTTCCGGTCCGCCGACCGGCCCACTGTGGCCACCGCGCTCGCACCCCCAGTCCCGGTCGTCACCGCGCAGGTGCAGCAGCACGACGAGCCGATCGTCCTTTCCGGGCTTGGAACCGTTCAGGCGCTGAATACGGCCTCGATTCAGAGCCAGGTGACGGGTGTGCTCGAGCACGTCGATTTTACCGAAGGCCAGACGGTCAAGCGCGGCGACATCCTCGCCCAGATCGACCCGCGTCTCTACCAGGCGGCTTTGACGCAGGCGCAAGGACAACTGGCCAGGGACACCGCCCTTCATGCGCAAGCGGAATCCGATCTCGCGCGGTATCAAAAACTCAGCACTGAAAACTCGATCGCCCTGCAGCAGGTCGCCGACCAGCAGTTTCTGGTTGCGCAATACGCGGCGGCCATGGAGACCGACAAGGGATTGATCGCGAGCGACCAGACGCAGCTCGATTACACTACGTTGCGGGCGCCCTTCGATGGCGTGACCGGCCTCTTGCAGATCGAAATCGGCAATCTGATCCAACCCAGCAACACGACGGGCATCGTGGTTCTGACGCAGGTGCAGCCGATCGCCGTCGTGTTCACGCTGCCGCAGACCGACATATCCTCGGTCCAGGCGGCCATGGCGCGCGGACCGATTCAGACGACGGTCTACGATCAAAGCGGTACGAAAGAGCTCGATGTCGGCACGCTGCTGTCGATCAATAACCAAGCGACCTCGACTTCCGGGACCGTTCAGCTCAAGGCGATTTTTCCGAACCAGCACCGTCAGCTGTGGCCCGGGACATTCGTCAATGTCGATCTCACGACCTCGGTCGTCCCCAACGCGCTGACGATCCCGACGAACGCCCTGCAGCAGAACGACAAAGGGCAATTCGCTTATGTTGTCGGCGCCGACAACCAGGTGTCGGTCCAGCAGGTCGAGGTCGCACAGCGGCTGCATGCCGTCGCGCTGATCTCGAAAGGGCTGCAAGCCGGCGAGACAGTCGTCGTGCAGGGTCAGTACCGACTGACGCCCGGGACCCTCGTCGTCGCGGCGCCGCCATCCGGGGCGCCGACCCCGTCGACGGCCAGCGCGGGGATGCTGCCTTGAACCTCTCCGGCGGAATTCATCACCAGGCCGATCGCAACCGCGCTCATGATGGTCGCGGTCGTGGGGCTGGGGATCGTCAGCTATCTGCTGCTTCCCGTCGCCGCGCTGCCCAACATCGATACGCCGACGATCCAGGTGACAGCCCAGATGCCCGGAGCGGACCCCCAAACGATGGCGTCCTCGGTCGCCACTCAACTCGAGCGACAATTCGGCGAGATCCCTGGCTTGAGCCAGATGACTTCCAGCAGCGGCACGGGATTCACCGAGATCACGCTGCAATTCGACCGAAGCCGCACCGTCAACTCGGCAGCCGAAGACGTGCACGCGGCGATCAACGCCACGCAGGCGCAGTTGCCGATCTCGCTCCTGAGCCTGCCGACCTATCGCAAGACCAATCCGGCCGACACGCCGATCCTGCTGATATCGCTGACGTCCGACGTGCTGCCGATCATGACGGTCAGCGACTATGCCTACTCGATCTTAGCGCAGAAGCTTTCGCAAGTCCCCGGTGTCGGCCTCGTAACGGTCGGCGGCAACGAAAGTCCGTCGATCCGGATCCAGCTCAACCCGGCCCAGCTCGCCGCCATGAACCTTGATTTCGAAACGGTCCGGCTTGCGCTGGCGAACCTGACCGTGGTTCAGCCGACGGGGCTGCTCTACGGCAGTCAACAAGCCGTCGCGCTTCAGACGAATGACCAGCTGATGACGGCCCAGGGCTTTGACGACGCGATCGTGGCCTATCGCAACGGGGCGCCGATTCGCATCCGCGACATCGGGCGGGCGATAAAGGCGCCCCAGGATACGACGGTTGCAGGTTGGCTCAACGGCAAGCCGGCTGTTTTGCTGGCCGTTTTTCGGATGCCCGGCGCCAATGTCGTGTCGGCCGTCGCGGCGATCAAAAAAGCGCTGCCGCAGCTCCGGGCTTCGCTGCCGCCGGGCATCGACGTCGAAATCGTCTCCGACCGAACCCAAACCATCGCCGCCAGCCTCGCCGACGTGCGCTTCACCCTGCTGTTGACGATCGCCCTCGTCGTCGGCGTCATCGCGCTCTTCCTCCGCAAGCTTTGGGCGACCGTCATTCCTGCGATTTCGGTGCCGATATCCATCATCGGCACTTTCGGCGTGATGTATGTCCTGGGCTACAGCCTCGACAATCTGTCCTTGATGGCGCTCACGATCGCGGTGGGCTTTGTCGTCGACGACGCCATCGTCATGGTCGAGAACATTGTCAGGCATATTGAAGGCGGCGCGTCGCCGCTAAAGGCCGCGCTTGATGGCGCCGGCGAGATCGGCTTCACCATCTTGTCGATTTCGATTTCGCTGATCGCGGTCTTCATTCCGCTCTTCCTGATGGGCGGCGTCGTCGGCCTCCTGTTTCAAGAATTCGCCGCTACCGTCGCCGTCTCGATTCTGGTCTCGGTGCTCGTCTCGCTGACGCTCACGCCCATGCTCTGCGCGAAATTGCTGCCGGCCGCGGCGCACGGGAAGGAGGGCCGGGTTTCCCGCGCGCTCGAAGCATTCTTCACCTGGCTCCTGGCCGTCTATGATCGCGGCCTGATCGTCGCTCTGAGACATCGCCGGATCACGCTTGTCGTCATGCTCGCGACCGTGGCCGCGACCTTGTATCTGTTCGTCGTCATCCCGAAGGGCTTCTTCCCGCAACAGGACACGGGCATCATTATGGGCATCAGCGAAGCAGCCGCGGATGTCTCGCCCGACGGGATGAAGCAACGGCAGCAGGCGATCCTCGAGATCGCTGCCCGCTACCCCGCGGTCGCCTCTGCAGTCGGCTATATCGGGCCGGGCGGCCCCACCGTCACCGAGAACGACGGCCGCGTCTTCATAACCCTGAAACCCGAAGGTCAGCGGAACGTAACGGCCGACCAGGTGATCGCCCGGCTCACGAAAGCGCTGCAACAGGTGCAGGGCATGAGGGTCTATATGCAAGCGGCGCAGGACCTCACCATCGGCAGCCGGCTGTCGAAGACGCAGTACCAATTCACCCTGGTCGACATCGACCAGAACGAACTCGATTTCTATGCGCCGAAACTCATGGCGAAGCTGCAGGATTTGCCGGAGCTGACGGCAGTCGCCAGCGACCAGGAAGCGCCCGGACGCACTTTGAAGGTTCAGATCGACCGCGCGGCCGCCGCGCTGTTCGGCATCACGCCGGAGTTGATCAACTCCACCCTTTACGACGCATTCGGCCAGCGGCACATCGCGCGTATGTACACCGCACTTAACGAATATTACGTGATTCTCGAAGTCAACCCGCAATATCAGCTCGGGCCGAATGCGCTGCAACGCATCTACGTCCTGTCCCAGAACAGCACCATGGTGCCCCTGAGCCAGATCGCCAGCCTCATTCCGTCCGTGACCCCGATCGTCGTCAATCATCAGGGCCAGTATCCGTCGGTCACCCTCAGCTTCAATCTGGCCCCCGGCGCGACCATCGGCGCCGCCGTTTCAGCAGTGCAAAAGGCGACCACCGATCTTCGCTTGCCGGCATCGATCGCAACGAGTTTCCAGGGCAACGCACGAGCCTTCCAGAGCTCGCTCAGCACCACGCCGCCGCTGATCCTCGCAGCCTTGTTCGCGGTCTATATCATCCTTGGCATGCTCTACGAGAGTACGATTCACCCATTGACGATCTTGTCGACGCTGCCCTCCGCCGGCCTCGGCGCGCTCATCACGCTCATGCTGGTCGGCCGTCCGCTCGATGTGATCGGCATTATCGGCATTATCCTCCTGATCGGCATCGTGAAGAAGAACGGCATCATGCTGGTCGACGTCGCGCTCGAAGGGCAGCGCGATCGCGGACTGTCTTCCGAGGAGGCGATCCACGAGGCGTGCCTTCTCCGCTTTCGGCCGATCCTGATGACGACCATGTGCGCGCTGTTCGGCGGCGTTCCGCTCATGCTCGGAACAGGAACCGGGTCGGAAATCCGGCAGCCGCTGGGCTATGCGATCGTCGGCGGATTGCTGGTGTCTCAAGTGCTGACGCTCTTCACCACGCCGATCGTATTCATCCACATGGACAAGCTCAGTCAGGTCACGCCGCGACGAGGTCGCGCCGCCGCTGCGCCTTTCGTCGACGCCCGGCAGGCCGGCTGAGCGGAATGCGGGCTTAGCCAGAGCCAGAGAGCGGCCGTGCGGCGTGGAGGCCTCGCCTCCTGGCCGCCACGCCAAACTGAAGCGGCGCCGACCCCAAATCCATGCCAACTCCTGGCAAGCGGCACCCATTGCCATTTTGCGCCTTTTCAAGGGCTTGCGCGGAGTTCCGGCGAAAAACGGCACCGCCGAGTTTGGACGCGACCATAGAAAGACTTCCGAGGTTCATGCTCTCCGAGCACATAAGCCTCGATCGAGGTCGGGCTGACATCGAGCGGGCGCGCAAGATGAAATCGAAAGCGCAAGGAGTTCGAGGTAGGCGCCGCTCCTCAGCACCCGATCGTGGCTCGCCAGACGCCTGGCGAGGTCAGCGAGCGGATCCGGCGGATCGGTAACGACCAGAATGATCGCCCCGGGCGCAGCCGCGACGATTTTCGGCACGATGTCCCGATAGACTGTCGCGTTCGATTCGAGCAACTTCAGGCGCCCAGCGGGATCGTTACGGTTGGTCGCGCCTCCGGCTTTTTCATTGATGCCTGCCGTTATGACGACCACCGAGCTCTCCGCGAGATCGCGGTAGTCGCCCGGACGCAGTTGCACCGGACGACAGACTGTCGCGCCATATTGAAGATCGGTCACGACGCCTTTGGCGCGGTCGTAGCTCCTGTTGACGAGCACGATCTCATCCGCCGACCCGTGTGTGACGAGAGCAAACATACAAGCCGACCCCACGGCGCCGGCTCCGACCACTCCTATTTTTGTCATCGCCCGCTCCTTACGATCATCGCGACGTGGCGAAACCGCCTCCGAAGGTGGGACCGATTCCGAGCGTCGAGATCGGCGCGGCCCAAAGGTCGACCCCATATCCGTTCGGCTCAGCGGGCAATTGCAAGTTGGCGAGTCATGCCGGCCGGACCTGCCGCCTGCGTGCATGCTGGCGCTGACTGGTTCATCACATTGCCTCCGACTCGGTTGAGTGCTGTTAGAGCCGCCCCTTTCGATCGTCGTCGCGCCTCATGCTGCCCGCATGGCCTGTCGCGTCGACGCACGCGGCACATTCGAGAAGAGCGCGACGAGCCCTTCCGCATTGTCGGGTGCGCAACTATCGCGTCGCGCAAGCCCGTATAGGGCATCTCCGCCAAGATCGCGGTTTGGACCACGGCCATGACTTCCCTGGCCTCGGCGCCGATCATCGTGAAACCGAGGATGCGGTCGCTATCGGCTGCGACCACCGCCTTCATGAAGCCGCGCGTCTCCGACGTCGTTCGGGACCGCAGCACGCTGACGATCGGAAGCTTCGCGACGCGCACCTTGACGCTCTTCCTCTGGGCTTCGCCTTCACTCCAGCCAACTCTCGCGAGCGGCGGATCGGTAAACATGCAGTAGGGAACGAGCCGGTCCCGAGTGTAGCGATTGCCGCCGGCCAGGTTGTCTCGGATAACGCTGAAATCGTCGAATGACGCGTGGGTGGATTGGGGACTTCCGGCGCACCCGCCAATCGCCCAGACATCGGGCGCGCTCGTCTCGAGCCGGTCGTTGACTACGACATATCCGCGGCTGTCGAGCGCGACGCCGGCCGCCTCGAGCCCGATTCCGGCAGTATTCGGGGTGCGGCCGGCCGCGACCAGCACGTCGCTGCCTTCGATGGTCTTATCGACTGCTGGCGTTTGAATTTGAAGTCTCACTCCTTCCCCGGATCGCCCCTGCACGCGGAGGATTTTGGCGACGAGATGCACTTCGATCCCTTCATCCCGGAACATCTCTAGGATTGAGGCCGCGACGTCAAAATCTTCGCGGCCCGCGAGCTGAGGTCCCGACTCGATGATCGTTAGGCGGCTGCCGAAACAGCGATAGGCTTGCGCCAGCTCCAATCCGACATAGCCGCCGCCAATGACGACCAAGTGGTCGGGAAGCCGATCGAGCCCGAGCGCCTCGACGTTGGTGAGCGGCTCTGCTGCGGCTACACCTGGAACATCCGAGATCGTTGCGCGCGTTCCCAGATTGAGGGCCAGGCGGTCCCCCGTCAGCACGCGCGCGCCGCCGTCGTTTGGCCTCACCTCAATCGTCTTCGGTCCGATGAACCGGCCCGTTCCCATGATCAGCTCGGCGCCGCTGGCCTTGTAGTTGTCGTGGTGCATCTTGATCAGGCCATCGACCATCTCACGCTTGCGCGCCAGCGCCTGCCTCATGTCAGTGGCGACGCCGCCCGTCACCGTCCCGAATTGATCCGCGTGATGAACCAGATCGGCGACTTTCGCGCTCCGAATCTCGTTCTTGCTGGGCGGACAGTTGGTGTTCGGACAGGAGCCGCCAATCAATTTGCGTTCGATGACGGCGGTGCGACGCCCCGACTTGGCCATGTGCCAAGCCAGGAATTGAGGCCATCGACCATCTCACGCTTGCGCGCCAGCGCCTGCCTCATGTCAGTGGCGACGCCGCCCGTCACCGTCCCGAATTGATCCGCGTGATGAACCAGATCGGCGACTTTCGCGCTCCAAATCTCGTTCTTGCTGGGCAGACAGTTGGTGTTCGGACAGGAGCCGCCAATCAATTTGCGTTCGATGACGGCGGCGCGACGCCCGACTTGGCCATGTGCCAAGCCAGATTCCCGCCTTCTCCGCTGCCGAGGACGAGCATTTCATAGCGTTCGGGTTGTGACATTTTTGGATCCAGATCATTGAGGGTGACCGCTTCCGCCCTTCGAGGGCGGTCGGACAGTTAAGTTGTTTTGTTCGTGCTCAAGTCGCTCAGGCCCGCATCGACGGCCGCCAGCAGGCCGAGAGCCGACCAGTCGAGATCAGCCCATCCTCGGGCCATCATCGCGACGAGGTGGTCGTGCGCGAGGCTCGCGGCGGGCATCGGCACGGCGAGGCGTTCGGCTTCGGCCAATGCGAGACGCAGATCCTTCATGGCCAGCGGCGCCGGACAGTTCCGGCGGGCCATAGCGCTCCTCGACGATCTTCCCGCCGTAAGTCTTATGAACGCGGGAGTCGAACATCGAATTCGTCAGGACATCGAACGCGAGATGGCGATCGACGCCGCCCTTTCGCAGCAAGGCCAAGACTTCCCCCATGCATTCAAGCGTCGTTGCGGTGAGGACATTGGACGCGAGCTTCATCAGGTTCGCCGGCGCCGGGTCTTCGCCGATCACGAACAGCCGCTGACCAAGACGCTTGAGCAGCGTTTGGACTTTTTCCACCGCCGACTTTGGGCCTGCCGCGAGCACGAAGAGTTTGCGCGTCCGCGCAAAATCCGGATTGCCGAGCACCGGCGCGGCGACGTAATCCTGATGGTGGCGCGCATGCTCCTCGGCGACGCGGCGGGACAACGCGGGCTTACCGTGCTCGTGGAGATGTGGACTGCTTCGGCGGCAAGAACGGCTGCCAGACCCTCGGGCCCGA
This sequence comes from uncultured Alphaproteobacteria bacterium, assembly GCA_963768555.1. Lineage (GTDB taxonomy): Bacteria > Pseudomonadota > Alphaproteobacteria > Rhizobiales > Beijerinckiaceae > Roseiarcus. The sequence goes on along the minus strand of CAVYIZ010000060.1, from coordinate 96,472 downwards.
GTGCGACAGCACTGAGCGCGTCGTCATTTGGAAGGGAAGTCACGACCACATCGCAACCGGCAAGATCGCCGAGCCGGTCCGCCGGTGCTGCGCCGATCGACCGCAACGCTATTGTCCGCTCGCGGTCGGCGTCAAAGACGAGCACCTGATAGCCGTCTTCGAGAAGGTTGGCCGCCAGGGCGTGTCCCATATTTCCTAGACCGACCACGCCGACTCGTCTGATGACGAATTTTTCGGCCGTTGACTGGCTCATGGACGTCGTCCCCGGCTGATGTTGCGGCCTTTGGAGCTCACGCTCTCGATGGTCTTGACGCGAACCTTCGCCGGCTCGGCCGGGGGGAGGCTGCGGGTTGCGGCGTCGACTTTGCGAAACAGGGCGTCTAAGAAAATCCAGATAAACATGCGCTGCTCCTCTAGTAGTGCTCTGCGGTTCGCTCACTCGAACCTTGCCTCTGAACACGCTGTAGCTGATCGGCGGTGTAGAGCAGCATCAGCGGGAAAGACGAAGAGACCGGCGCCCCAGAACATGAAGGCGAGACTGGAATGGGGCGCCGCGGCCTCGTCGATCGTGATCGAGAACGGGATCATGTAGGGCCAGAACGAGATCGCGAGCGTGCCGAAGGCCGCCACGAAGATGAGGGCGACCATATGGAAGGGCGCGCCGTCCCGGCGGCGGCGAACGCTGGCCGCCAGCACTATCGCGGCGAGGACTCCGATCGCCGGAAAGACGAAGAGATAGGGCCGCTCGAGCCACCGGTCCATGACCGAAGATTCTCGGCCAGCGCGATAGACGAAGACGACGATCAGGAAGCACGAGCAGCGCGAGCGAGAGGCAGGGGATCAGACGATAGGCAGCGTCGCGGACCTCGCCCTCGCATTTCCGGACGAGCCAGCACGCGCCGAGCAGTGCATAGCCGAGGCAAAGACCGATGCCGCAAAGCACCGCGAAGGCGCTGAGCCAGCCGAATTCGCCGCCAATGTATTGACCGTTGGCGATCGGCAGCCCCTCGACCAGGGCGCCGACGGTCATGCCCTGCATGAAGGCGGCGACGAGCGATCCGCCGGCGAAGCTGGCGTCCCAGATCCACCGCATCCGCTCGGTCTTGTGCGCGGTACTCGAACGCCACGCCGCGCAGGATCAGCCCGGCGAGCATGAGGAGCAGCGGCAGATAGAAGGCGGACAGCAGCGTCGCATAGACGACCGGAAAGGCACCCCAGAGCACGACGCCGGCGACGACGAGCCAGGTCTCGTTGCCGTCCCAGATCGGCGCGACCGCGCTCATCATCGCGCGCGCGTCTCGCCTCGCTGCGCGTCAGGCCGAAGAGCATGCCGACGCCGAGATCGAACCCGTCGAGCAGCACATAGAGGAGCATGCTGATGGCAAGGACGGCCACCCAGAACATGATCATGACTATTCTCCTGCAGCGAAGTGACGTGCGTCCGGCAGCGTCGAGTGCTCATCGACGACCGACATCGGGCGATTGGGATCGCGGCGGCCGGCGGCAGAACCAGCCGGCCCGGCGGGCCGGCGCGCAGCAGCCGATAGATGTAGAAGATGCCGAAGGCGAAAATGAAGACTGTAGACGGCGCAAAAGACGACCAGCGAGATCGTCGCTGCGCGAGCCGTCAGGAACGGCGTCATGGCATCGGCCGTCCGCAGCACGCCGTAGACGGTCCAGGGCTGACGGCCCACCTCGGCGGTGAACCAGCCGGTCAAGATGGCAATAAAGCGGCAAAGGGAAGCTGAGAAAGGTGCACCAGAGCAGCAGCCGGTTCTGCTCGATGCGGCCCTTGTGGCTCAAATAGGACCCGAGCCAGGCGATCAGCAGCATGACGAGCCCGCAGCCGACCATGATGCGGAACGCGAAGAACGGGATGAGCACCGGCGGCCGATCCTGCGGGCGGAAAGTCGGTCAAGCCCGACCTCTTTCGAGGTGAAGCTCATGCCGGCGATCAGGCTGCCGAGGACGGGGCACCGTGATTGCGTATCGGTTCGCTCTGCGTTGCCGTCATCCGGCAGCGCGAGCAGCACCTCGCTTGCCGGCTGCTCGTCGTGCCAGCGGCCTTCGATCGCCGCCATTTTCGCGGGCTGGTGATCGTGGACGTATTCGCCGTTGAGGTGGCCGAAGAAGAGCTGGATCGGCACCAGCACGGCCGCGAGATACAAGCCCATGCGCAGCATGATGCCGCGCCTCGGCGTGAAATTTCCCGCGCAGCAGGTACCAGGCGCCGGTCGCAGCGACGCAGAAAGCGCCGGTCAGGTAGGACGCGAGCAGCATGTGCGGAAAGCGCACCCAGACCACCGGACTGAAGATGATCTTGACCCAATCGGTCGGGGACGAACAGGCCGTTCTCGACGACATAGCCGACCGGCACCTGCATCCAGCTGTTGTTGACCATGATCCAGAAGGCCGAGAGCGTGGTGCCCAGCGCCACCATCGCGGTCGAAAACAGATAGAACCACGGCGGTGACGCGCGGCCGGCCGAACAGCAGAATGCCGAAGAAGCTCGCCTCGAGGAGAAAGGCGGTGAAGGTCTCGTAGGAGAGAAGCGGCCCTTGGATCGGTCCGGACATGCGCGACAGCTCGCTCCAGTTGGTGCCGAACTGGAACGCCATGACGATGCCGGAGACGACGCCGAGCCCGAAGGCCACGCCGAAAATCTTGAGCCAGAATTCGAATACCAGACGGTACACCGGACGCCCGGTCGCCAGATGCAGCGCCTCGAGCACGGTCAGCCACGCCGCCAGCCCGATCGTGAAGGACGGGAAGATGATGTGGAACGAGACAGTGAACGCGAACTGCAGTCGCGACAGCAGGAATGCCGTGAGGTCCATTGGTCTTTCCTCACCAGTATCGTGTGATCCGCTCGGGATGGGTGAACACCTCGAACCCGAAGGGCGAACCAAGACCGGGATCGACTTTGCCGCCGGTGTCCCGCTCTTCAGATCATGATAAGCGAGCGGCAGCAGCGGATTTGTCTCCGGATAATAGGCGCCGATCGAGCCTACCGGGATGCTGTAAGGTTTTACCCAGAAGCCGCCCACGACTCGCCGCTTTCCGTCCTCGGCAAGCGATTCGATCTCGACCTCGTCGCCCTCCGCGATGCCCCGGGTCCGCATGTCGGCTTCATTCATGAACACCACCATGCGGCCCCCGAACACGCCGCGATACCGGTCGTCGAGACTGTAGATCGTCGTATTGTACTGATCGTGGCTTCTGAGGGTCGCAAGCCGAAGCATGGCAGGGTCGGAGACCGGGAGCATCCTCGTCGACCCCGGGAAAGACCAGAAAATTGGCGCGGCCCGTGGCGGTGTTCCAGACCCGCTGACGTGGCGGAATGGTGAGGTGAAAGCCGCCCGGCTGACGGATCCGCTCGTTGAAATCAGCAAACAGATCCGGAAAGACCTCTTCGATCTTGTCGCGGATCCGGTTGTAGTCTGCGACATAAATAGTCCCAGTCGATGCTGCGCAATCGGGCAAGGTGGCTTTTGCCATGCCGCAGACGATGGCGACCTCCGACTTCAGATGCTCGCTCGGCGGTTCGACGAGACCTGCTGATGCATGCACCATCGACATGCTGTCTTCGACGGTGACCGACTGTCGCCCGCCAGCCTGCATGTCGATATCGCTCCGCGCCAGAGCGGGGAGGATCAGCGCCTCTTCGCCATGGACCAGATGGCCGCGGTTGAGCTTGGTGCTGACGGCGACGGTCAGCCGCAAGCGGCGCATCGCCGCCTCGGCCACGGTCCAGTCCGGCACGGCTCTGACGAAATTGCCGCCGAGCCCGATGAACACCTTGGCGCGCCCATCCACCATTGCCTGCACCGCGTTGACGACATTGTGCCCGTGGGCGCGCGGCGGCTCGAAGCCAAACACTTTCTTGATCTGGTCGAGCAATGCCGGCTTCGGCTTCTCGTCGATGCCCATCGTGCGATCGCCTTGCACGTTCGAATGGCCGCGCACCGGGCAGATCCCCGCTCCGGGCTTGCCGAAATTGCCGCGCAACAGCAACAAATTCACGATCTGCTGCACGTTTGCAGTGCCGAGCCGGTGTTGGGTGATCCCCATGCCGTAGACGACGATAACGGCGCGTGCCCGCATATAGACGGCCGCCACGCGCTCCAGCTGTTCGCGCGGCACACCGCAGACGCGCAATATGTCTTCCCATGTTGTCTGGCGGAGATCGTCGGCGAACGCCTCGAAGCCGTGTGTATGTTGTCGCGATGAAATCGAGATCGAGCACCGGCTCCTCGCCGTTGCGGAGCGCCTCGTCATGCGCCTCCAGCACCAGCTTCATGACCCCCTTGAGAGCCGCGACATCGCCGCCGATGCGGACCTGGCAATACTCGCTGGCGATCCTCGTCTCGCCGAAGGTCGCCATCTCGACCGGATCCTGGGGTGCGGCAAACCGCTCGAGAGCGCGCTCGCGCAATGGGTTGAACACGACGATCGGCACGCCGCGGCGCGACGCCCTGTGCAACTCCGTCAACATTCGCGGGCTGTTGGTGCCGGGATTCTGACCGATGATGAAGATCGCGTCGGCATCGGCGAAGTCGTCGAGCAGCACGGTCCCCTTGCCGATGCCGATGCTTTCCGGAAGGCCGACGCTGGTCGGCTCGTGGCACATGTTCGAGCAATCCGGAAAGTTGTTCGTTCCGAAACGGCGTGCGAACAGTTGGTACATGAACGCCGCCTCGTTCGAGGTGCGTCCCGAGGTGTAGAACTCGGCCTCGTTCGGATCATTAAGAGCGTTGAGCTCGCGGCCGATCAGTGCGAACGCCTCATCCCAACCGACCGGCACATAGTGGTCGGTCGCGGGATCGTAGCGCATCGGCTCCGTCAGCCGCCCCTGCTCCTCCAGCCAGTAGTCACTTTCCTGTTCCAGTTCGCGGACCGCGTGGGCCGCAAAGAACTCGCGCGTCACCCGGCGTTTGGTCAGCTCCCAGGTGACGGCCTTGGCGCCATTCTCGCAAAACTCGAATGAGCTCGTGTGCCGCGGATCGGGCCAGGCGCAGCCGGGGCAGTCAAAGCCTTCCGGCTGGTTCATCGACAGCAGCGCCCTGGAGCCTTTGAGCTCGACGCTCTGCTCGCGCAGCGCTCTCGCCGTCGCCCGCAACGCGCCCCAGCCGCCGGCCGGCGGATTGTACGGTGCGAACACGGGTGGGGCGGCCGCGCCAAGATCAGGACTGTCGGCCGGAGAGGAAGGCAGGGGAGGTTGATTGTTCATGATGTGCCTCAATCGGTCATCAATAATCGAGATCAGAGCGCCGCGGTCGGAGCGGCGCCCGTCGTCGCGCAAGGAACCGGGGATCGACCGGCAACGCCCGTCGTTTATCGGCGGCAGCGACAATCGCGTTGCACGTGACGGGCAGGGTGGGCGGCGCGTAGAGGGCATTGCCGCCGGTCATGGTCGCGGCGCCTTCAGGCTGGCCGCGCTTGTCTGTCCTGGGAGGAATCCGTCGAGCCGCCAAACCGGAGGTCTTTTTGGGAAAGAGAGCATGACGGTCGCGCCGGACTTGCTGAACCGTCGCTCAATCAGCCCGTCGATCTCCGCGGCCAGGGCATCCATCAGGCGGGTTCCCAAACCTGCGCCGCCTATCTCAGCGCAGCACCCATCGTCGCTTACGGCGCAAAATGCGCGATCGTACGAGTTGCCGACGGTCACGAAGATGCAGCCTGAGCGCGACGCGAAGGCGTGGCGAAAAGAATTGTTGATCAGCTCGGCGACAACCAGGCTCGCTCGCCAGCATCGTCCGGCGTCGATCAGGACAGGATGTTCGACGCGAAGCTCCAGTTTGAGTCCGCGATCCTGAAACTCTGGAGAAGCCGTCATGACGCTACTGAGGCGCGTAACAACTTCTGTGAGGTCCGCAAGGCCCTCGCCGGCCGGAGGACGCAAGACGCTGTGGATCTCCGCGGCCGCGTACATTTGATTGATTACGTCATGAAGCGCAGCCTTGGTTTCGTCGCTGGAGGATTTCGCCGCAATCGCCGAGGCGAAGGAGATTGTCCGTGCGTATTCGTTTCGAATGCGGTGAAGAAGTTCGGCCACCGGAAGCAAGCGGTCATCCCGAGACCCGTTGTCGGATGGAGCGCGGTCGGTCACGCAAATTCTCCTCAGAACGCGGCGGCTCCGATGCTTTTGAAAGAGGACCCGTGTCGCCTTCCATTGACGGAGTTTACCCTGTTCAGGCGCTTTTGGGAGACGGACCAAGATGGCGGCGCGCTCATACGAACGTATAGACGGCCTAACTGATTTCTGAAGAGAGAGCGCGGCTTCGTATGCCAATCGATAGGGACGCATGCCCGAGTTTGTGTAGGGTCTCCGCGAGAGGCTCAGCGAGCAGGCAAAAGGGCGTATTGGACCACATCCAAGGGCAATTGCGACGGCTCAGGCGCGTTTGGTTGCTGCGGACGGCAGCGCTTTTCGCTGCGATCGAGTCCACGATTTCCTTTGGCGTGGCGGCCCATGATCGAGCGGCGCCCGCGCGACTGACGCCCGGTTCAACGAGTATAGACACCGGACGTCCAATCTCGAAGCACGACTCGATCCAGCCTCTGATATTAGCCGTCACGAAGGGAATTTCGCTCGGCCCGCGCCAGGGACAGGCGCGGTATGCCGCAACCTGACCAGCGCAATTCCGCGGGCGCCCCGCTCCCGCAAGAGCCCATCGACAGAGGGCTCCTTGCAAAGCCAGCGTGCGGCGCCGCATTCGCGAGCTTCAGCCGGAGATCCTATTGAAACGCCCCGGACGTTGATCCGGGGCGCCTTGGCAAACAGTTTATCCCCGACGGGACACGCCGGTTTGACCCGAGCAGCTATTCCGCGGCGGCGGCCCGTTCTCCTTTGACGCCCTTGGCGATGCGGTCGCCGACCGCTTTGTCGACGTTCCGCCAATATTCGAACGCGCGCGAGAGGACGGGCTCGGTCACTCCGTCCTTGAGGTGGCCGACGACGTTGGAGACCAGCCGGTCGCGTGCGGCGTTGTCCATGACCTTGCGCACCAGCGTGCCGGCCTGACCGAAGTCGTCATCGTCCTTCCGCTTCGTGTAAGCGGCATGGATGAACGCTCCGCTCGCCTCCCACACCTCGACTTGAGGATATTGTACGGGATCGGCCTTTGGTCCGCCTTTGGAGTTCGGCGCGTAGACCGGGTCGGATGCGTTCTCGACTCTGCATCAATCCGTCCTTGCTGTAGCTATGCACCGGGGCCTTGGGCCGATTGACGGGAATCTGCTTGTAGTTCACCCCGATGCGGGCGCGGTGCGCGTCGGCATAGGAAAAAATCCGGCCCAGCAACATTTTATCGGGACTGGGACCGATGCCCGGCACGAGGTTGCTGACATCGAAGGCCGCCTGCTCGATCTCGGTGTGGTAGTCGGTCGGATTGCGATCCAGCGTCATCCGGCCGACTTCGATCAGCGGATATCCGCGTGCGGCCAGACCTTGGTCAGGTCGAACGGGTTGAAGCGATAGGTCTTGGCCTCGTCGAACGGCATGATCTGCATTTTGAGAAGTCCAACTCGGATCGTCCTTGCGCTCGCCAGCATGTCCGTCTTGACGCCCGGCTGGAACACGGCGGCCTTGGTGTATCGGCTGACGTCCTTGGTCACCTCGAAACGTCCGAACGCGCCGCCACCCTTGGCGTGCGGCTGACGTTCGGGAGTCCGCTCGCGGTTGAAGTTCGCCATCTGCTCGATGAGGTAATGATCATGCAGCAAGATGGGGCCGTCGGGGCCAACGGTGAGCGAGTGCTCATCGCTGGCGACTGGAATTCCGGCATCGGTTGTTGTGGGCTTCGTCATAGTAGCGCCTCCTTTGTGTTGCGCGGTTAGAGAGCAGTTAGAGCGGTCAGGTTTTCTTTTTTCCTCGAGAGCCATCGCGACAGCGGACGAGACCAGGTTCTGTTCCGGATCATTGCCGAGCTTGACGGCGGGCGGGGTGACGGGTGGTGTCCCCCCGGTTTCGTCGATGCGCGATGGCTGTGCGGGTAATCATTCCGCCGGGGCCGTGGCGCGCGGCGCCACTTCGGTCCCATCGTGTGCAAGCACATTCAGTGCTTTGTAGATCACGGCCGCGACGAGAGCGCCGACGATCGGAGCGATTACATACAGCCAGGCATTGGTGAAGTTACCCGTCGCGACCATCGGACCCAACGAGATCGCAGGGTTGAAGTTCGCGCCGGTCAAGGCGCCGCCCATCATGATGTCGAGAGCCACGGTCATTCCGATGGCGAGCGGCGCGAGAGCGCCGGCGCTACGGGCGACTGCGGTGGTGAGCACGACGATGACGAGAAAGAAGGCGAGCGCGGCCTCAATCACGAACCCGGCTGCGGGCGTGATCGTGAGGGTTGTTGCGCCGAGAGCGACGCCCTGCGCGAGCTCTGGCCGGCCGAGGCCGGTGTCGACGCCGCCCAGCACTGCCCGTAAAAGGAACGCGGCGCAGATTGCGGCCACGAGCTGGCTGACAATGTATGCGATCGCTTCGCCGAGGCTCGTGGCGCGGGCGGCCAGGACGCCGACGGTGACCGCCGGGTTGAAGTGGGCGCCGGACAAATTGCCATAGGCGAAGGCAAAGACCATTATGGTCAGGCCGTGGGCGAAGGCGACCGCGGCGATTCCGTTGAGCCCGACGCCTGTCCCGACCACGGCCGCGGCGCCGGCGCCGATGAACACGAATGCGAAAGTGCCTATGAACTCCGCAAGAAGCTTGGCGGAAAGGTGGTTTTGCATTTCGATCTCCGGTAACGAAAAGGTAACCTTCACGGGCGCGATCAGCGCGCGGCGCGTTGAACGGCGCGAGCTTCCCGACGAGCTGAGAGTCCCGCATCAGCGCCTGGGCACGGGGCCTGCGGCGAGCCCATCGTAAGCGCTTCACACTTGAACATGATTTCTTCTCCTGTGCTGCTTCTCCTGTGCTGCTGCCGCAAACCTACGCGTCGGGTTCGACTTGCTCTATTGGGCGTGAGGGTTGCCGCTATGTCTCAACGGATGGGCGCTATGTCACTTCGATCAACAGCAAGCGGAAGCAGTTCCGGTCGCTCTTGTGTCCGCTAGGCTTTTAGCAGCTGAGGATCGACCGGCAGCGCGCGGATTTGCTTGCCGGTGGCGGCGAAGATCGCGTTACAGATGGCGGGCGCGGTCGGCGGAACGCCCGGTTCTCCGACTCCCCCGGGCGGATGGTCGTTGTCGACGAAATGGACGTGCGTCTCCGGCGCGATGTCGATCCGCGGCGCCATGTAGTCGGTGAAGTTGCTCTGCTCGATCCGCCCGTTCTTGACGGTGATCGCGCCGTAGAGGGCGTTGCCGATGCTCATGATCGCAGCGCCTTCGAGCTGAGCGCGCACGCGATCCGGGTTGACGATCGTGCCGCAGTCGATCGCCATGTCGAGCCTCGGTATCGCCACCTGGCCGTCATTGCCGACGGAGACATGCGCGACCACCGCCACATAGCTCAGGAAACTGCGATGGACGGCAATTCCTCGGCCGTGGCGCGGCGGCAGCTTCTGCCCCCAGTTGCTTTGCGCCGCGACGAGGTCGACGACGACGCGCAGGCGCCCAGTATCGATCGGATAATCGCCGGCCCACTGCGGCAGCAGCTGATTGACCCCGTAATTCCCGAAAGCGCCGTACTGCGCGTAGTCGACAATGCCGATCGCGCTCAAATCCATGGTCCGCGGCGGACCGAGCAATTCCCGGATGTACTCGACCGCGTCCATGCCGGCGGCCACCGCCAGCTCGTCGACGAATGAGCAGATCGCGAAGGCATGCGGGATGTTGTAGACGGAGCGATACCAGCCGATCCGCAGATGGTTCGCCGCGGCGCCGTTCTCGGCCCGCACGTTGGGGATCGCATACGGCATGTCGACGACGCCCTGGCCCAGCTCGTGCGGACCGCCATAGGTGACGTTCGGCTCGAAGGTCGCCTCGATCGAGGGAAAGACGGTGCGGTGCAGCCAGGCGGCGGCGTGGCCGTCTTGGTCCAGCGCCCCTTCCAGATGCTGGGCGGAGATGGCGTGGTAGTAGTCGTGCTGGATGTCGTCCTCGCGCGTCCACGTCACCTTGACGGGAGCTCCGACCGCGCGGGACAAGAGCGCGGCTTCGGCGACGTTGTCGGATTTGGACTTGCGCCCGAACCCGCCGCCGAGCAGGGTCATGTTGACCGTGACGTCGACTTCGTTGATGCCGAGGACCTGCGCCACCGTCTGTCGCACCTGGGCGGGATTTTGCGTCGGAGACCAGGTCTCGCAAGTGTTGCCGACCCAGTGCGCGACTGCGGTCGGGACTTCCATCGAGGCGTGCGCCAAATAGGGGACAAAATAGTCGGCCGACACGCGCCGCGCGGCGGAAGCCAGGGCCGCGTCGACATCGCCCTGGTTGCGAGCGACCTTGCCCGGATCGCGGGCCGTCGCTTCAAGTTCGGCGCGATAGGTCGCGCTGTCATGGCCCGCATTCGGTCCGTAATCCCAGTCGATCTTGAGCTTCTGCCGGCCCTGCTGCGCCGACCAGGTGTTGGTCGCGATGACCGCGACGCCGCCGAGCGGCTTGAAGCCCGACGGCGTCGGGGTCGCCGGGATCTCGACGACCTGTTCGACCCCGGCGACCGACAGCGCGTCCCGCGGGTCGAACGACTTGACCTTGCCGCCGTAGACCGGGCAGCGTTCGACCGAGGCGTATTTCATCCCGGGAACGACGACGTCGATGTCGTAGATGGCGCGTCCGCGGACGATGTCCTTGAGGTCGACGATCGGCTGAGGCTTGCCGATGTAGCGCCACTCCTTCCGGTCCTTCAGCCGGACTTGGCTCGCCGGCGGCGCCGGGAGCGCGGCGGCGCGGGCGGCGAGCTCGCCGAACGCCGCCCGTCGTCCGCTCGCGCCGTGTACGACAAGTCCGTTCTGCGCCCGGCACTCGTCGACCGCGACGCCCCAAGTCTGAGCCGCGGCGGTCTCGAGCATGCATCGCGCCGTCGCGCCTGCGAGCCGCATTGCGTCAAAGAATTGCCAGGTGCTGCGCGACCCGTCGGGGTTCTGGTCGATGTATTTCGGATCGCCCTGCGCCTGGATGACCTTGACGCGAGTCCAATCGGCTTCGAGCTCGTCGGCGAGCACCAGCGGCAGATCCGTCTTGATGCCTATGCCCATCTCGGCGCGATGCGCGACGATTGTCACCTGACCGCCGTCGTCGATCGACACGAACGCGTTCGGCGCGAAGTTGGGCGTCTCTGCAGCTTGGGCGACCGGTCGCAGCCCGAGCTGAAGTCCGAGAACAAGACCCGAGCCGACAGCGGCGCCTCTGAGCAGCTCGCGTCGACTGACATTGGCGATCGCTGTCATCCCATCGACTCCGCCGCTGATTTGATCGCCTGCCGGATGCGGACATAAGTGCCGCAGCGGCAGATGTTGCCGAGCATCGCATCGACGATCTGCTGGTCGGTCGGCCGCGGCGTCTGTTTGAGCAGCGCCGCCGCCTGCATGATCTGGCCCGCTTGACAATAACCGCACTGCGGCACGTTGTTGGCTTCCCAGGCGCGCTGCATCGGATGGCTGCCATCGGCGCTCAGGCCCTCGATCGTGACGATCTCGTGCGCCTCGGCATCCGCGAGGCTTGTCAGGCAGGACCGCACCGCCTGGCCATCGAGATGGACGGTGCAGGTGCCGCACGCACCGATCCCGCGGCCGAATTTCGTGCCGGTGAGGCGGACGATATCTCGTATCGCCCATAGCAGCGGCATGTTCGGATCGGCGTCGATGTCGTGCTCGACGCCGTTGATCCTTATTCTCGGCATGGACTCTCCTTCGCGCCAGCGATTCTGCAACTTGTCCGCGACTGGGGCCAGATCGGCGGGCAGAAGGGTTGCCGACCGCGGAGAACTGGCTGACGCGGGCGTCGCTGCTGAGGGACATCGCCTAGCCGTGGTTACAAACCTACGGGTCTTGCTCGCCTCGCTCTATTGGGCGTGCGGATGGCCGCCATGTCTCGGCAGATGAGAGTTATGACACCTTGGGTCAGCAGCGAGCGCAGACTCGGGCCCAGTCGCGGGCCGGAGTGACGGCCCGGTTGCCCAGGCGGCATAAGGAGAGGCAGGCGCCGTCCGCACCGATAGTCCAAGTCGGCTTATACTCAAGTATAATCGCCATTTATCATAACGCTGAACGATCCTTGGATTGAGCAACCTAATCGAGGCGGGGGTGCAATCTCACGAATCCCCTCATTCTTGATCGACTCGAAATTGCCTGGATTGGCGAGTCAGCCCGTGGCCGGTTCACGAATTAGCCGGGCGGGGGCTCATGCGCAGGTCGATCGAGCGGGTGGGATTGGTTCATGAGTTTGTAGAGCGCACGTTTTCGGGGAGCTTGCACGCCAAGCGCATTCTTTCGCTGGCCAATGGGACGTTGGGGGTTCTGACGGGGGCGTCGTTGGCCGTTTCGCTCATCGGGCATGCGCTGGCGCAAGCGCGCGGTCTTTCGGACAGACACGCGATCAAACAGGTCGATCGTCTGCTGAGCAACGCCGGGGTCGTCGTCTGGGACCTGTTCGCGCCGTGGGTTCGCGAGGTCGTGGGCCAGCGCAAGGCGATCGTCGTGGCGATGGACTGGACCGATTTCGACGCCGACAATCAGGCGACGCTGGCTTTGAGCCTGATCACGCGTCACGGCCGGGCGACGCCGCTCCTGTGGCTGACGGTCGACAAGGACGAACTGAAGGACCAGCGCAACGACTTCGAGGACCTCTGCCTGACGCATTTGAAGGCGATCCTGCCCGAGGGCGTGGCGGTGACGATCCTGGCCGATCGCGGCTTCGGCGACGTCAAACTGTTCGAATTCCTCGACAGCCTCGGTTTCGGCTACGTCATCCGCTTTCGCGGCAACGTCCATGTGACCGCGGCGGACGGCGAGACGCGCCTGGCCGCCGACTGGGTCGGCAAGAAAGGGCGCGCCCGCCTTCTGCGCGGCGCCGAACTCACCGCCGCCCGCCACAAGGTCGGCGCGGCGGTCTGCGTCCACGCCAGGGGCATGAAGGAGGCTTGGCATCTGGCCGCCAGCGATGCGGCCGCGAGCGCCGCCCAGATCGTCAAGCTCTACGCCAAACGATGGACGATCGAGCCGGGCTTCCGCGACACCAAGGATTTGCGTTTCGGCATGGGCCTGAGCGTCCTGCGCATCGGCGATCCACAACGGCGCGACCGTCTGCTGCTGCTCAACGCTTTGGCGATCCTCCTGCTCACGCTGCTCGGCGCGGCCGGCGAAAGCCTCGGCATGGACCGATCGCTCAGAACCAGCACGGTCAAACGCCGCGTCCATTCGCTGTTCCGCCAGGGCTGCCTGCTCTACGACCTCATCCCCACCATGCCCGAGAAGAGATTGCGGCCGCTCCTCGTCAAATACGAGGAATTCATAAATGAAAACAGGGTCTTCAACGAAACCTTCGGGTTCGCGTAAATGAGGGGATGCGTGAGGGGTGCAATGGCGCCGAGCGCCGCGCGCCCTTATGTTTTTCGGACGAAAGTCAGGATGAACCATTGCCAAACGTAATCGCAGTCGTTGACGACGATAAGTCGGTTCGCGAGGCCCTGACAGGTCTGATGAAGTCGCTTGGCTATCGTGCTGTGGCGTTCCAGTCGGCCGAGGACTTTCTGAATTCGAAGCGGCGGCGCGGGGCGGCTTGCTTAATCGCGGATGTGCAAATGCCGGGTATGACAGGGCCGGAGCTCCATGATCAACTCGTCGCGTCCGGCGAGGCGATCCCTACCATTCTGATCACGGCCTATCCTGACGAGAGAGTTCGGGCGCGCGCGCTGCGGGCCGGCGTGAGGGGTTACCTGACGAAGCCGTTCAGCGACGTCGACCTGCTCGAATGCATCCGCTCCGCTCTCGAATCGGACGCTGCAGGAAAGAAGGAAACATGACGGACCGACCAAGCTCAGGCGAACGCGCCGCACAACGGAGCTGAGATGAAGGATCTTTCCGACCTGACGGAGCAGGAGCTGCTGGCGCTCGCCATCTCCCTCGAAGAGGAGGACAGTCGCACCTATGGCGACATCGCTGAGGCGCTGCGCGAAAGCTACCCGGGAACGGCGAAGATGTTCGCCGCGATGGCCGAGGAGGAGAACGGTCACCGCCACCGTCTGCTCGACCTCTACCGTGAGGAGTTCGGAGACCACATCCCGCTGATCCGTCGTCAGGATGTGAAGGGCTTTCTCGAGCGCAAATCGGTCTGGCTGCGGCGTCCGCTCGGGCTCGACAAGGTGCGCGCGCAGGCCGAGTTGATGGAGGCCGAGACCGAGCGCTTCTATCTGTCTGCCGCGGCGCGCTCGATCGATGTCGCGGTGCGCCAGCTCCTGGGCGACCTCGCGGCGGAGGAACGCCGCCATGAGGCGAAAGCGGAAGAACTCGAGGCGGAGTATGTGTCGACGGATGTGAAGACGGCGGAGGGCGAACCCGAGCGGCGGCTGTTCCTGGTGCAGATCGTGCAGCCGGGACTGGCCGGGCTGATGGACGGATCGGTCTCGACGCTGGCGCCGCTGTTCGCCGCCGCCTTCGCCACCCGGGACAGCTGGCAGACGCTGCTGGTCGGGCTGGCCGCCGCGCTCGGCGCCGGGATCTCGATGGGCTTCGCCGAGGCCTTGTCGGACAACGGTTAGCTCACCGGCCGCGGCAGCCCGTTGCTGCGCGGCGCCGTTTGTGGCGCGATGACGACCCTGGGCGGCTTGGGCCACTCCCTGCCCTTCCTGATCCCCAATTTCCCCACCGCCATTGCGCTCGCCATCGTGGTGGTGATGGTGGAGCTGGCGGTGATCGCCTGGGTGCGCAACCGCTTCATGGACACGCCGCTCCTCTCCGCCGCCTTCCAGGTGGTGGTCGGCGGCCTGCTAGTGTTCGGCACAGGCGTCCTGATCGGGAGTTTCTAGGCCAGCGTTCTCACGACGGCAGCCGATGGTTGCGACGACCGCGCCAGCCGGCCCTGCCCGGCCTTAGGCGCGGCGGCGGCCCGCGCAAAGCTGGTCGCGCGCAGGCCATTTCAAAGGCTTGCGCGCAAAAACTGTCCCTCTTGCGGGATCGCACTTCTTACGGTGCGCCTGGTCGGCCGGACGCGCGAGTCGAGAACCCGCCGTCCCGATCCGCCATTTCCTGACTTAACATATCATCTACGCTACTTTTGATTTGGCGCAGCGAAAAACTATTCGCTAATGTATATAATATCATTTCAAGCCCTTGCGACGCCATTCCGGCCGTCCGGGCGACTCTGCGACCGCCTCGCCTAAGCCTGGGCCATCCAAAACTTTCCGGCGAGGCGAAGGGGAAGGATGCCAGCGCGAACGATCCAGAGTTGGGCTCCGCGGCGGGTTGACCGCCTGTTTGAGGCCTTCTACACGATTAATCCCTGCAGGCTTGGGTCAGGAACGCATCGTTGATCCTGGAAGAGGAGGCTGATTGATATTTCGGCGTTCCGTATCTTCTGCCCCTGCTGGCTGCGCTGACGGTCGCGCTCAAGCTCCTGATCGAGCGCACGCCCTTTGGCGTCCATGTCTACGCGGTTGGCGGCAACGCCGAAGCGGCGCGCAGGGCGGGCGTCAACGTGGCGGCGGTGCGCGTCGCCGTGTTCACCATCTGCTCGGCGCTCGCGGCGCTGGCGGGGGTCGTCAGCGCCTCCCGGCAGTTCGCCGTCGACAGTTCAACCGGCGGCGGCAATCTCGTTCTCGACGCGATCGCGGCCGCCATCACCGGCGGAACGAGCGTGTTCGGCGGCCGCGGACGGATCGTCGGCGGTCTTCTTGGCGCTTTGGTCATTTCCAGTGTCGCCAACGGCCTCGACCTGCTCGGCCAATCGGCCGATGTTAAGACCATCGTCACCGGCCTCATCCTTCTCGCGGCGGTTTCGGTCGACACGCTCGCTCGCCGTAGGGTTTCTGCGACGGTTCCCGGCGTTTGACCTTTCCCCGACTTCCGTCCCCGCAACCAATCATGATTCCGTTGGATGGGCAGGGATGGTGAATTGAAAGACGGCGCCGTGGGGCCCGTTCGCGCTCGCCCACAACCGCCCGCCATGCGCTTCGACGATCGAGCGGCAGATCGACAGGCCCAGCCCGAGACCGTTCGGTTTGCTCGTGTAGAAAACCTCGAAGAGGCGCTCCAGAGCTGCCGGCGCCAGCCCCGGACCCGAGTTCCCACACCGCGACATGCACGCCGTCCGGTTCGGCCTTTTCGGCGCTGATCAGCAATTCCCGGGGCGCTTCGTTCGGCCCGCTCATCGCCTCGATCGCGTTGACGATCAGGTTGAGGATCACCTGCTGCAGTTGCACCCGGTCGCCTTCGATGGTCGGCAAGCCCTCCGCGAGTTGCGTCCGCACCGACACGCCGTTCTTGATCGCTTCGCCATGGGTCAGGGCGACGACCTCGAGGATCGCGTCGTTGATCGCCACGCCTTCCTTCCGCGGAGGCGCTTTCTTGATCAGCGCGCGGATCCGCCCGATGACCTCGCCCGCGCGGCTGCCGTTCTCCACGATGCGGCCAAGCGCCCGTCTGACCTCCTCGAGGTCCGGCCGCTCCGCGTTCAGCCAGCGCTGCGCGGCGTGGGCGTTGATGACGGTCGCGGCGATCGGCTGGTTCACTTCATGGGCGATCGAGGCGGTGAGCTGCCCCATCGTGGCGACGCGGTTCGCGTGCGCAAGCTCTGTTTGCGTTTCGCGTAACGTCTCGGTCACGCGTTTACGCTCCGTAATATTTTCACACACGATCAGCGCGACGGGACGGTCCTTGATCAGCATGACCCTGGCCAGCTCGCGGACCCAGACCACCTCGCCATTTTTGCGGATTTTGCGCGCCTCCCAACTCATGGTTGGACCGTGTCGTTGGAAGCAGATGGTTGTATTTCTCTCGACGGCCTCTCGATCCTCCGGGTGAAAGAGGTTCTGCACGCGAAGACCGATCAGTTCGTCGACCGTGAAGCCGAGCTGCTCGGCGCCAAAAGGATTCACCGATATAATGGCGCCGCCTGCATCCACCATGAAGTACATGGCGGGATTATTTTCAAAAACCGCCTTCCACTGCTCCTCGCTCTCGCGCAGCGCCGCCTCGCCCTGCTTGCGAGCGGTAATGTCGCGCCCGACGCCGCGATAGCCGGCGAAGCGGCCCGCCTTATCGAACACTGGTAGCCCCGAGACGGAAACGTAACGCTTTCCGCCATCTCGCGTCGGCCGCGCAAGTTCGAAGTCACGAAACGGGAGGTGGGCGGCGAGTCTCTCCCGGTGCTTGCGCCAGCCCTCAGCGTCAGGCTCCAGGTAAGGCGCTTCCCAGCGCGTCTTGCCGATCTCGGCGCCCGGCGCCGGCGTGTCGGCAAGGCCATCGGCGTACTCCTGGCGGACGAAGCGATGTTGCGCGTCGGACTCCCAGTACACGTCGAAGGAGAATTGCACGAGCGTGCGAAAGCGCTCCTCGCTCTCGCGCAGCGCCTCTTCCGCCAGCTTGCGCTCGGTTACGTCGACCGTGGTGCCGACGAATTCGACCAGATTTCCCGCGGCGTAGAAGACAGGATGCCCGATATCTTGGATATGTTTGACCGTTCCATCGGCCAAAACAATCCTGTAATCATCGACGTATTCTCTTTTCTCGCGGGCCTTCCTCTCGACGCGCTCTCTCACCCTGTGATGATCTTCCGGGTGCACGCGGCGCCAGAACGCTTCGCTGCTCGGACCTTCCTGCGGATCCAACCCGAAGATTCGGAACATTTCGTCGGACCAGTAGGTCGTTTTCCCGGTCGAAGGCTCATAGGCCCAACTGCCCGTCTTGGTCAGCCTCTGCGCTTCAGCCAGATGAGCTTCGCTCCGCCGCAGGGCCTCCTAAGTCGTCTTTCGTTCAATTGCAACTCCCGCGAGATGTGTGACCTGTTCTACGTTTTCCTGATCGCGGCGGCACGGGCTGCGCGGCTCGCGATAATACATGGCGAAAGTCCCGATGACTTTGCCTTGCGAGGAGAAGATCGGCGTCGACCAACAGGCGCGGAGGGAATGGGACAAAGCCGCCTGCCGGTGATCCGCCCATAGGGGGCTGGCTGCGATATCCTCAACGATTACCTGTTCTCCCCGATAGGCCGCTGTCCCACAGGAACCTGCCGAAGGCCCGACCAGAACGCCGTCGATGGCGTCCGTCTTTGGAAGGCTGGGTGCCCCACCGTGCCGCAAGCGATCGCCGTCGAGCAATAAGATCGACGTTAGCACATTGCTGGCTTGTTCCTCCACGAGCCGGCACAAGCTCTCGAGTATTTGAGCGAGCGAATTCCCCTTCGCCACCATCTCGAGAATCCGTTTCTCTCCGGCGAGTAAGGCTTCCGCCCGCTTGCGATCGTCGATTTCGGTCGAGATTCCATACCACTTGAGAATATTGCCGCTCTCGTCACGGAGCGGGACCGCACGATGGAGGAACCAGCGGTATTCGCCATCGCTCGCTCGTAGGCGCGCTTCATTCTCGAACAGCTTCCCGCTGGCGAGCGACGCGCGCCACTTCCCCATGTGGGAGGCGACGTCAGCGGGATGAAACAACGCCATCCAGCCGCCGCCCGTCGCGTCCCCTGACGACCTCCCCGTAAATTCCTGCAACATCCGATTTGCAAAATCGTTGGCGCCATCGGGCAGCGCAGTCCACGCCATCGCGGGGATCGTTTCGATCACGTCGCGAAGCTCCTTTTCACTCCGCTTCAAAGCCTGCTCAGCCCGCTTGCGCTCGGTCACGTCGACTGCCGTACCGATGAATTCTGCGAGGTTCCCGCCGGTGTCGAAGACAGGGTGACCTACCCCATGAATGTACTTGATCGTGCCGTCCGGCAGGCGGTACGGAAATCCGCCTCGAAATCCGTGCGCTCACCGATCGCCCTCCCGAAAGTCTCGGCGACTGTGGCTCGGTCTTCGGGGTGAATGCGTTCTACAAATGCTTCGAATGACGGTACGCCCAGCTCAGGGTCGAAACCGTACAGCCGGCTGTGCTCCTCGGAGGAGTGAGTGGTCTCGCCGTTCGCGTTCCGCGCCCAGCTGCCGGTGTGACTCAGTCTCTGCGCCTCTGCGAGATAAGCTTCGCTGCGCCGCAACGCCTCTTCCGCCCGCTTGCGCTCGGTCACGTCGACTGCCGTGCCGATGAATTCATCGCCGGTCCCGTCGACAATCGGATGCCCGACCACGTGGAGGTGCTTTATCGTTCCGTCGGTCAGCACGATCCTGAAATCTTCCGCGACATCGGCCTTGTCACGAAACGCCTTCGCGAAACGGGCAAGAACCCTGTCGCGATCTTCTGGATGCAATTGACGCGCCAGCAAGTTTTGGTCTGGGATATCCTTTTCAGGATCAAGTCCGTGAATTCGAAACTGCTCTTCCGACCAGTAGATAAGCTGTTTAGTCGTGGGGCTGTAAATCCAGGTGCCTGTATGAGTCAGCCGCTGGCCTTCAGCTAAACTAGCCTCACTTCGCCGAAGCGCTTGCTCAGCCCTCTTGCGCTCGGTCAAGTCGAGCACGAAGGCGACGCGTTGGTTCTCGGATTCGTCAATGCCGGCCACGCCAATGAGCACGGGCACGCGGCTGCCGTCCTTCCGGAAATACTCCTTCTCGAACGGCTGGATGGCTCCCGTCCTTGCAAACTCCAAGAGGGCCTGATCCGCGCGATCTCGCCATTCCGGCAGCGTCAGCTCCATCCAATGGATACGGCCGGAGAGGAGATCGTCACGATCATACCCAAGGATGCGAAGAAACGCGTCATTGGCTTCGATCATCCGACCGTCGCGCTCCACGACGCAGATCCCGATAATGTTGGCGTCAACCAGCCCACGGATCTTGGCTTCGCGTTGTTCGAGATTGCGGAACAAACGGGTATTTTCGAGCGAGGTCGCCGACTGCGAGGCGAGCAGCTTCAGCACCGAGATTCGTGCGGGCGCGAAGACGCGAGGCGCCAGGTTGTTCTCGAGGTAGAGGACGCCGACGAGCTTGCCCTGATTGATCAAGGGCAGGCAGAGAATCGAGCGCGCCTTGCGCTCACGGATGTAGCTGTCGTCGGCGAACGGGGTTTGGTTCGCGGCGTCGTCGAGAATGACGCTCTCCCGTGTGCGCAGGACGTAGTGGAGGAGCGTCAACGGCAGCACGGCGGCGCTTACGGGAGCGTCGCGAAGCTCCACGACGACTGCGTCGCCGGAGACCGTCGCTTCCGCTTCGACGCGAGGCTCGGCCTCTCGCGACAGGACCAACAGGCCGCGCTCGGCGCCCGCCTGCGCAATCGCGGTGCGCATGAGCGTATCGACCAACTTCTCCAGCACCATCTCGCTAGAGACAGCCTGCGATACGTTGATCACAGTCGCGAGGTCGAGGCGTTCGACCGGTGCCGCGATCGTGCTCGTCGGGCCGGGTGCAGGCTCTTCCGTCCGAAGATGCGGATACGTTTCCTCGAGCCGCCGCACCTTGCCGTCGGCTCCCCAACGCAGGTAGCCGTACCGGGCGTCCTGCAAATATATGCGGGCAATCTTCTCGAAACCGCGGGCCGCGTAGAAGCGGGCGGCCAGTTCGTTGGCGAGCGCCTCGTTGTGTATGAAGCCGTTGGCGCGGGCGGAGCGGATGGCCTGTTCATAGAGGCGCATCGCGTCGATATCGCGGCCCTCGATGCGAGCAAGCTCGGCGCCGACCAGCGCGGCGCGGTTCTCGAAATTCTCTGGGCAGTTCTCCGCCCAGACCTGCAGTTGCCTGTGATGCACAGACAGAGCGTCCAGGCGCCGCTGTCGCTGATCGGCCGTCGCCGAATCGTAGGAGGCGGCATTGGCCAGCGCCCCATAGAAGTGAAATTCCGCCGTTTCGAACAGAGAGACCGAGGTCCACAAGAGCCGTTGTGCTCTCGACGAGGCCTCGATGGCCGACGCATGGTCGCCGGCAAACAAGCGCGCCTGCAGCTTGCGGATCCAGTACCGGCACTCGGCGAGCTGCAAATCCGGGTTGCTGACAAAGCGTCGCTCGATCGCAAGCTCGTCAAACTGCCCGTCGTCAAAGGCTCCAAACTTCCGCGTCAGCCCACGCAGCGTCCGCACAAGTCCGAGCTGGGGGCTGATCAGGTCGATGGCGAAGCCGAACTGAACCTTCTGTGCGAATCCGAGGCCATTTTCGGCCTCGCGCTGCACCTCGACGAGCGGATCGCCCGCAGCCAGCATGTTCGCATTCAGTTGGTCACAGCTGTAAGCCGCATGAGTCAGGTCGCCGACCTGATTGGCGGCGTCGAACGCGCGACGCAGGAGGTCACGGGCAGCCCGGACATGCCTGGTCCATACCGCGAGGCATCCACGCTGCAAATAGGTCCTGGCCTGGAAACGCCTCAATCCGCGGCGTTCAACCTAGAAACGGCGGTTGGCACGTAACTCATTGAAATTTCTGAGAAGGAGTCAACTGCTCCGCATTCGCAAGAAATGGCACAAAAGCTCTATAATTCAACATCTTATGCACATTCCGAATGTTCCAACTGCCGTTTATAGGTTCAACCAGTTCGTGGCCGAGCTGGCCGAATCGAAAACCGGTCTGGTAGTCCCCGACGCGCGGCCCCAGCACCGTGGCAAGCTGGACGTAGGCGTAGCATGACGCATCGCTGTTGCCGTGCTCCAGGCTGAGATTGACCGCGCGGCAGTAGACTAGGGAAGGCAGATTGGCGTCCGTGAATACGGCGGGCGGCACGATCCTGATCAGCACATCGAGGGTGGCAAGCCAAGCCGGGTCGCTCATCAGGGGCAGATCGACGAGATCCTCAATCGAACGGCCGCCGAGCTGCGACCAGATTTGCGCGTACTCGCGGCGCACTTCCTCATCGGTCGGATGCGACGACCAGTCGATGCCCAGATGCCGGAGGTAGTCGAGACCAACGGCGATCGCGCGACCGCCCTGACCGAGGGTCGTGTATAGGTCCACGCGCAAGCACGCGACGGTCGCTCGCTCAACGGTGGTTGCAGCGCGCATTGACAGTGCAGCGAGACGCTGCTCCGCTTTCGCCAGCGCGCCGGTCAGGAATTCGCATTCGGCCCGGTTCAGCTCCAGCGCAAAGATCAGCTCGCGCCGGCGCTCCCAGCACTCCTCCGCCAACAGCGCCGCGCCCGCAGCCAGATACGCGAGCGCCGAGGCGTATGCGGTGGACCCTTTCGCGCGCTTGCCCGCAATCAGCTTGAACTCGGCAAGTTGATCCCGTTCCTCTTGTTGGGTGATCAGCGCCGCGCCGCGGTTGAGCTGGTTGACGATCTCGAAGATCGCCTCCTTCCGTTTCTCGGGGGGCGTCTGCGCCGCCAGCAAGCGTCCGATCAACAGATGAGCCTCGGCCCGTGCTTCCGCCGGGATCATCGAGTAGGCGGCTTCCTGCACACAGTCGTGGCTGAACATGTAGGATTCGTCCAGCCGCTCGACCAACGCCTGACGCACCGCCTCCGACAACGCCGCGCGGACCTCCTCCTCCGAAGTCCCGAGAACGATCGCGAGCATCTCGGTCCCGGCGAGGTCGCCGAGACAGGCGAGCTGCTGCAACGCCTTCTGCGTCTCGGCCGGCAGGCGGGTCAGCTTTCCGACCATGAGGTCGACGACATTGTCGGTGTAGCCCTTGGCGTGGATGCCATCGAGATCCCATGACCAGCACCCGGCGTCGTGATCGAACCGGGCCAAGCCCTCTTCGGCGAGCGCATGCAGAAACTGAATCACGAAGAAGGGGTTGCCGGCGGTCTTCCGATGCACGAGCTGCGCCAGCGGCGGGGCGCGCTGCGGGTCACAGCGAAGCGCGTCGGCCGTCAACTGTTCGAGGTCATGAGGCGCGAGAGGCGCAAGCGTGATCTCATTGATCTTCGCACCTGCGTGTTTCATCAATTCAAGCTTGCGCATCAAGGGATGGGTGGTATCGACCTCGTTGTCGCGATAGGCGCCGATCAGCATCAGATGTTGCAGATCCGACCGGGTCAGCAGATCTTCCATGAGGTCGAGCGTCGCCGCGTCGAGCCACTGCAAATCGTCGAGAAACAGCGCCAGCGAATAGCCCGGCTGGGTGAAGACGCCGATGAACCGTTGGAGCACGTGCTGGAAGCGCGCTTGCGCTTCCTGCGGCGGAAGCTCCAGGACCGGCGGCTGGTCGCCGATGATGAGCTTCAATTCCGGGACGAGGTCGACCATGAGCCGTTCGTTCGGACCGAGCGCCTCGACAAAGGCGTCGCGCCACAAAGCCAGCTCGGCGTCGCTCTTGCACAGCAGCCCGCGGATCAGGGTCTGAAAGGCCTGCGCCAGGGTCGAATAGGGGATCTCGCGCTTGTACTGGTCGAACTTGCCGGAGGCGAAGAGCCCACGCGACGGGACGAGCGACTTGTGCAGCTCGTTGACGACCGAAGTCTTGCCGATCCCGGAATAGCCGGAGACCAGCACCAGCTCCGGCGCGCCGCTCGCAACGACGCGGTCGAAGGAGGCGATCAGGGTCTCGACCTCCCGCGCTCTCCATAGAGCTTCTCGGCGATCAGCAGCCGGTCGGGCGTGTCGCGTTCGCCGAGCGGAAAGTCGTCGATGCGGCCGTGACTCTCCCAATCCGTGAGGCAGCGGCGCAGGTCGCGCTCGGCGCCGGACGCGGTCTGGTAGCGCTCTTCGGCCGTCTTGGCGAGCAGCTTCATGACGATCCGGGAAACGGGGGCCGGGACGTTCTTGATCCGCTCGTGTGGCGAAGCCGGCCTCCGCGCGATATGGCAGTGGACCCACTCCATCGGATCGGATGCGGCGAACGGCAGCGAGCCCGTGAGCATTTGATAGAACGTGACGCCGAGCGAATAGAGATCGCTACGCGAATCGATCGAGCGGTTCATCCGTCCGGTCTGCTCGGGCGCCATATAGGCCAGCGTGCCTGCGATGGTCTCAGGCGGCTCGAGCCTCTGTCGTTCGCGAGGGAGCCGCGAGGCGATGCCGAAGCCGGTCAACCGCACCCGCCCGTCGGCGCAGTTCACCAGAATATGACCCGGTTTCAGGTCCTTGTGGATTAGGCCGCGCTGGTGGGCCTTGCGCAGCGCCCCTGCGATCCCGATCGCGAGGCGCAGGAAGCGCCCCAGCTCCATCGGCCCGCCGAGCAGGCGCGCAAGCGGCTCTGCGCCATAGTCCTCGAGCAACAACATGGTCCGCCCGCGCTCGCTGACGAGCTCCAGCGGCCGCGCCGCCCAGGCGCCATCCAGCTCGTCCCTCATTTCATCCTATAAACGGCAGTTGGAACATTCGGAATGTGCATAAGATGTTGAATTATAGAGCTTTTGTGCCATTTCTTGCGAATGCGGAGCAGTTGACTCCTTCTCAGAGATTTCAATGAGTTACGTGCCAACCGCCGTTTCTAGGTTCATAGTTATGGGCGAGGCGGTCGAGGTTGGCCGGCGAAGGGCGGTCCGCCGCCGGCCGCACGCTCAGCACAGCGCGCAATTCGCCGTCGGCGGTCCGGCGCCATTCCCGGCAAAAGACCCGATCATCATCCTCCCACAAGACCTGGAGGCTCTCACCCATTGTCGCTGAACCGTGAGGAGGCGCTCATCTCCCGGACTCCGCCGTCACGCTGGCGCCCGCCATCAATCGAGCGGCGACCTTGGCGCCGGGTCCGATTGCCGCCGCCAGCGGCGACTTGCGCCCGCCGCCAAGACTATGCTGATCTAAGACACCCGGCAACGATCGGGAAACCTACACCATTGTATAGTCGGTTCCGGAGCTTAAGCGCGGCATGCGCGAGCGTGGCGCCGAGGCGTGCGAGGACCTGAGCTGCGCCGCCGCCATCTCCTCGCTTCTGACTTGGCCGCGTCGGCGGCAAAACGATAAACCGTTCTCCACCGCGACCCTGCTCTGAGTATTAGGCGTCCACGACGATCGGGCGCCCTGCCCCTTCCTTCGGCCAATATCCGTCGCCGTGGCGAAACGGTAATTCTGTCCTCCCCTCTTGGCCGGCCTCCTCCCTCCCGTCCGGCCTTCCTGAGCCCCTCTCGCGGCGGAGGGGCTCTTCTTTCCCGTATTACGCAAGCCGCCTTGCAGCGGGTCCGGCGTGCTCGCCGGATTCCTCCATCGCCTCACGGGCGTCGTAGACGCTCCTGCGGCCACGCGCACTGAACCTTGGTGATAGGCGCTCGATACCAACATGCCACGCGGATCGACCTCGGCGTGATTCAGCCCTTCGCGTCAATCCCATAAAGTCCTTCCAGATCCTGCCTCTGCCGGCGGCGCCTCAAGCTCCCGCTGCCGAGGGCCCGGGTGCGGTCGCGACGGCGTACGGAGGCATGATTGCTGAAGTTACTGGTGCTTCTTGTCGTCCTCACGATGGGGTGCGGGGTCGCGACCGAGGTGACCATCTCTCTCTCGCCGGCCCACGCCGACGACGGAGGGGGCTACTAGTGGGCGATTGCTTGAAACGCGATTGATTTCGGTCGCGACGGCTTACAACAAGAGAAGGACATTCGAGATGCCGCGTTTGACTTTTCTGTCCCATTTCGTGATCTGCCTTGCGGTCGGGTCCGCTGCCTATTTCGCTGCGATCAACGGCGTGCCGCAGACGATCTGGACCAACGACGTGTCGAGGATGACCAGCGTCATCGCCGTGCTGTTCGTCGGCGGCGCCGCAAAGGGTCGCAGCAGCGCCAGGATCACGACGAACGGGTCGGCCCAAGTCTGATAATTAACGACCATCAGCAGGTAGACGGATATCGCCGCGAACACGAGCCCGAGCGACATATTTTGGAAGGCCGTGTTCATGCTGTCGATCTGGCCGACCACTTGGATGGTATTGCCGGGCGCGAGCCGCTTTTGCTCGTCCGCGACGAGGCGGTCTATGTTGCTCGAGACCGCGCCCAGGTCGCGGCCTTGGGTGTTGGCGAGGATCTCGTACAGGGGTTGGATGTTGGCTTGGTTCAAGTTCGTCGGGGTGGTGTCGCGCGTGAACGTCGCGACGTTGCTCAGCAAGCCAGGCACCGCGCCGGTGATCGGGGCCGCGATGGCGCCGATCGGCGTGTTCTTGATCTCATTCAAAGTGTCGGCGAGATACTCCGGCGTTTGCACCGCCAGGTAGTAGGGTATCCCGTTGGCGGGATCGGTCCAGAAATTCGGCGTCACCTGCTCGGAAGAGCTCAGGGAGATATTGACGTCGTTGGCAATCCCGCTCGCCGTGAGTCCAAATTGGGTTGCCCGCGCCCGGTCGATTTTGGCGAAAAAGTCGGGCCCGTCCAGCTCCTGTTGGAGATGGACGTCCACCAGACCGGGAATCGCCGCCATCCGGCGGCGAAGATCCTTCGCGACAGCGAGGCTCTTGGTCCGATCGTATCCGACGGTTCGTACATCAATTTGCGTCGGAATGCCGAAATTGAGGATCTGCGTGGCGATATCGGCCGGCTGGAAATAGAAAGTGTCCTCCGGGAATGCCTCCGGAAGCGCCTGCCGCAATTTCTTGACATAGTCGGCTTTCGGCGCGTGCCCCTCTTTGAGCGCCACCAAGATCACGCCGTCGTTGACGCCGATCGCCGTCCCATCCATGAACGCGTAATTGTAAACGCGCGCCGGCAGGCCGATATTGTCGACGATCAGGTCGCGCTCGATTTCCGGGACGATCTGGCAAATCTTGTTCTCGATCGCCTGGAATATTTGTGTCGTTTTCTCAATGCGCGTTCCAGGGGGGGCGCGCACAGGCTTGCGCATTGACGGCGTTGACGACGTCGTTCGGGGTCAAGCCTTTGGCCTGCAGCTTCACAGGGTCGATATCGACCATGATTAGCCGATATTTGCCGCCGGCCGGGGTCGGCAGCGTGATGCCGTTAATCGGTGCGAGCTGCTGGCGCATCCGATAAATGCCGTAGTCATAGAGCTGCGCGCCGTTGAGCGTGTCCGAACTCAAGGAGATCTGAAGAACCGGCACGCTCGAGGCGTCGTAGCGGACGACGATCGGAGGCTCGATGCCGGGCGGCAAGAGCGCGCGGATGGCGTTCGTGGCCGAAACGACCTGGGTGATCGCCAGATCGATGTCGGTGTCTTGCTGGAAGTAAAGCTTTTGAACGGAGATGCCGTTGAGCGTCTGCGCCTCGATATCCTTGATGCCGTTGACGTTCGCCGAGATCGAATATTGGCTGTAGGTTGTGATCCGTTGCTCCATCTCCGGAGTTGAAAGACCCGTTTCTTGCCAAATCACCGTCACGACGGGGATGTTGATCTCGGGAAAAATGTCGGTCGGCATCGACACAATAGCCGACACGCCGAGCACCAGGATGAGCGCCGCCAGCACGAAAAACGTGTGCGGAAACTTCAGTGCAAAGCGGACAATTCCCATGTCGCGTCGCTCGCTTAAATCGTGCGGCCGCCGAGCGGACTCTGTCAACTCGGGCGCCAGCCGCCTGGTTCCTGATCCTGTTGCTCGCCGCCTCGGTTAGGCGGCGCTTTGCGATCAGGCGCCCTTGCGCGGGACCGGCCGGCGCGCGACAGCCTCGATATCGCCGCGGCCAATGCCGATATCGCTGAGTTCGTGGTCAGAGAGCTGGGACAATTGGCGCACGGCTTCGCGATATTGGCGCCAAGCGTTCAGCTTCTCCGAAACCGCCTTGAAGGAAACCATTTTTCGTACTCCTATTCCAGCAGGCTGGGGCCTGCTGCACTGCGACGTGATGGCCTTGCGAAGGAAGCGGTAGGTCCGGCGAGGGAGGATTATGAATGCATTTTTCGCATTGCTCGTTTCCGCCGACTGCCCGGGTTGTGGTCCCGGTAAACTTCGAGGAATTCGCATTTAGCACTAATCTGGCGGCTTCACTGTGATCGGCGTCACACCGGGTAAAGCCCAAAAAATTTCTGTATGCATGTTAGTTTTTCATGACTAAATTATGATGCGACGCCACAAACTAAATGCGCGAGAGCCGACGCTGACCCCGCATAAGACCGTCGGCAAAAGCGGCAATTCCGAAGACGCGTCTCTCGCTCAATGAGAGCGCCGGCTGAGGAGACCGGCGAGAGCTCAAAGGCCAGCCGCCTGGTGCTTGACCGTATGGGTCGCCACGTCGGCCATCATCGACAGAAGCTCGGCGGGCGCCAGCATGGGCGTGCAAGCCCTATTGGCGTCGATGAAGAAGACGATGCCTCGGGGGTCGCCAGCGAACTGGGCCAAGGCCGCGTGATCGCCGTAGGGCAGGCCAGGAGGCGTCTGGGGGTTCATTGCGTAGACCCCGCGCAGGAATTCCCATTGGGCTGCGTTGAGGTCGACCCAGCGGCCGTGAAGCGCCGCGACCGTCGCCTTCGGCTTCGAGACATCCACACACTGCGGCGCGGCGCTGTCCGAGGCGAGCGCGCCCTCCGAGAAGGCGACCATGCCGATCAGAAGCGCGAGAGCTATGCGATTGAACATCAGAACTCCTCATTTTGCCATTTCGACGGCAGTCGAACGCGCTGCGCTCATCGGGAATGAAGCATGCCGCCGTCCGTCAGCGGACCGACCGTGCCGTCACGAGGCGCGCGGCCACCGGCGCGGTCATGAGCCGGCGAAAGCGCGATCATGACGACCGCCGCGCTGCCGAAGGCGGCAAAAACCAGCGATCGGATGAACTGGCCGAGATTCAACATCCGGCGAGGGCGAGCGCCAACGTGGACCGGAATCGCTTGCCAGCCAGCGCTCTTGATTTGGGGTCGCATTGAAGTCTCCGCTTCGACCTCTGACCGCGTCGAGCGCCTCAGGCGAAACGGATATGATCCAGAAGCGCTCGCGGCGTACTCACCGACGCGTAGTCAGATTACGGTGCTGCCGGGCCCGGATCGATTGGACGCTGGTAAGGGCCAATCACCCTTTGGGAAGGCGTTCCTTACAAGAGTTTGGGAGCGCCTATACCTTGGCGCCATGGCCCTGGGCGCCATTGCTTCATCGCGGGCGAAGGCGACGCCGGCCGCTTCTTCTCCGCCATGCTGCTTCATGCTTCAGCGGCTAAGCTCAAGCGGCGGTGGTCTGCGAGACGCCCCGGGCGGTGTCGTCGCCAGCGAATAGCGGGTTCGCCTTCGCCCCGCAGCGCCGCGCCGCCTTCGGCTCGGACGCACCCGACGCAAGCGCGTCGAACGGGACCAGTAAGGAGAGAGCGGAAGAATCCGGACGATGGCATCGCGTCGGCTACGCCGTCGGATCGCCGGTGGCAGCGAGGCTCACCCTGCCCTCGGCTCCGGTGGCGCCTCCGGAATCGAAGCTCCAAAATCGGAAGAGATGTTGGCGGGTCTAGAACTCCACTCTGTCTCCGCCTTTCAGCTGGAGGATCTCCCGCGCCTCATCCGCAGTCGCAAGCTCGAGTCCGAGTTCTTCGATCAGCCGGCGCGCCTTGGCGACCTGTTCCGCGTTCGATTTCGCCAGCCGCCCGGGAGCGATCCAGAGCGAGTCTTCGAGACCGACCCGGACGTTGCCGCCGAGCGCCAGAGCCTGCGATACAATGGCGAACTGGTTGCGTCCGGCGCCGAGCACCGACCAACGATAGTCCTTGCCGAATAGGCGGTCGGCCGTGCGGCGCATATGCATTACGTCCTCGGGATGCGGGCCGATGCCTCCGAGGATCCCGAATACGCTCTGGACGAAGAACGGCGGTTTGACGAGCCCCCGGTCGACGAAATGGGCGAGCGTATAGAGATGCCCGATGTCGTAGCACTCGATCTCGAAGCGCGTGCCGTTGTCGGCGCAGGTCGTCAGAATCCGCTCGATGTCGGCGAATGTGTTCTTGAAGATTCGGTCCCTCGAAGCCTCGAGATAGGGCCGTTCCCAGTCGTGCCAGAATTCCTTGAAGCGCTCCAGCATCGGATAGAGGCCGAAGTTCATCGAGCCCATGTTGAGCGAGGCGACCTCCGGCTTGAACAGCGCCACCGGGCGGAGGCGCTCCTCGATTGTCATGGTCGAGGCGCCGCCAGTGGTGATGTTCACCACGCAGTTCGCACGCTGCTTGATGACCTTTAGAAACGGCGCGAAGGCTTCCGGCGACTGGTCGGGGCGGCCGTCGGCCGGATTGCGCGCATGCAGATGGACGATCGCCGCGCCGGCCTCCGCGGCGCCGATCGCGGCTCCGGCGATCTCCGCCGCAGTCACCGGCAGGTGCGGCGACATCGACGGCGTGTGGATCGAGCCGGTGACGGCGCAGGTGACGATGACTTTGCGTGGGCTCATGGGATCGGGCTCCGTCAAAAGGAGGGCCGGGCCGGGAGCAGCCCCAGATGAAAACTCATAGCGCGCCGATCGGCGCCCTAGGCCTCGTAGTTGTGCACGAAGTCCTCGGGCGGATTGGGTCCCCAGACGTAGAAGGAATCCTCCGGCGCGTTGTCGGCGGGTTCCCACTGGAAGTTGGCCGGGACAAAGTCGATGCCGGCCGAATATTCGCTGTAGCTGCCCCAGGGATCGCGGACATAGTGGAAATAGTTCGATCCGAGGACATGCCTTCCAAGGCCCCAGCCCCTGCCGTAGCCTTTGCCGAGCATATGCGTCGCGCCGACGCCGATCTCGTCGACGCTGCCGACGTCCCAGCTCAGATGGTGGAAGCCGGGCGCATTCGATTTCGCGAACGCCACCATGTGATGGTCGCTGCCGTGGACGCCGTGGAGGAAGGCGATGCCGTCCCCCGAATGGTCGGAAACCCGCATCCCGAGCACGCTTGTATAGAAGTCCATCGCCTTGCTCACGTCGCGGGTGAACATGAGCACATGGGCGAGTCGCCGCGGATAGGTGCGCTTGACGTCGCGGCGGAACGGCGCCGCCTGCATGCCGGCTCCGACGGTGACAAAGCTGCACTCGCTCTTGTCGCTCGGAGACGTCTTCGGGGCGACCGCGATCTCGACCAGGTTGCCGTCGTGGTCGTGGAGCCAGAGGCCGTTCGAGTTCGACCCCCTTCGGCGGGTCGAGCCTCACGATCCCCATCTCCTGCAGGCGCTTGGCGAAGCCGTCGATGTCGTCCTCGAACACGCCGAACGACATGTACTGGTGCTTCTTTCGCGGTCCCTCGCCGATTGTGCCCCAGGCGTGAGGGTGGCCGTGCGTGCCGAGCGCGAGCCCCTGGCCGGTCGGCGTGACCGCTAGGCCGAATTCGGAATAGAAGCTCTCCGCCGTCGACAGATCCGGCACGACGAAGTGAAAATGGTCCAGGGAATGGACGCCGAGTTCCCCCGGCCGCCGCTCCGACTTGATATGTCCTCTGATCACGGTCATCGCTTCTCCTCCCAATTCCGGCTCTTGCGTCGCCTACGGATCGGCGACGCGTTCGCTTCAGTGGATTTCGGTGTTCTTGATCGCGTGGGCGCCAGCTCGCGCGTCGCTAGAGTGAATCTTGGTCAATGCCCGGCCGCTCTCGGCTGGAGCCAATCCCAGCTTCGCCGGGCCCCCGCTCGGCCGCGCCTGCGCCCGACAGAATCAGGCGACGCTGCAGCGGCAGCAGCTGCAGATCCCAGCGCGCGCGCACGAATCCCCAGAGGCCCGACGGCGAGAACATGATGACGACGACGGCGACCGCGCCCATGACGAGCCAGTACACTGAGCCGTAGTCGGCCAGGAACCAGCGCAGCGCGAAAAAGACGGCGGCTCCGGCGATCACCCCTTCGATCGTGCCGATGCCCCCGATGACGGCGATGAAGATCGCGGCCGCCGCCATCACCGTCAGGCTCTGGCCGCGGAAATGTCGGGCGCCGCCATCCGGAACACCTCCGCCAGCACCCAGGCGCCGATGGCGAAATAGTCGCCGCGCATGCGGAACACAATCGGCGCGGTCAGCACCGGTTTCCTGAATATTCATCCACCATTTCATCCTCCCTGGGTTTCGCTGCGTTCGGCGGCAGTCGGTCAGGTGGTCAAGGTAATCTCCGCTTTTCACGTCCGCGAGCGAAGCTTCGCAGTCGTGGGCGAAGCTTCGTCATGTTCGGTCTTCAAACGACCCGTTGCCGCTGTGAGCCGAGAATGCCGCCGTCGAGTTCGACGACGTCGCCGCGCTTGAGGAACTGCGGCGGCTTCATGCCGAGGCCGACGCCCTGGGGCGTGCCGGTGATGACGACGTCGCCCGGCAGCAAGAGTCATGAACTGGCTGAGGTGGGAGACGAGCTCGGCGACCGGAAAGATCATGTCGCTGGTGTTGCTCTTCTGCCGGACGGCGCCGTTGACGGCGAGGCTGAGCGGGATCGCCTGCGGGTTGGGAATCTCGTCCGCTGTCACCAACCATGGTCCGAGCGGCCCGAAAGTGTCGAAG
The DNA here is from genome assembly GCA_963768555.1 of uncultured Alphaproteobacteria bacterium. GTDB lineage: Bacteria > Pseudomonadota > Alphaproteobacteria > Rhizobiales > Beijerinckiaceae > Roseiarcus. The sequence continues at coordinate 64,273 of CAVYIZ010000060.1, read as the reverse complement.
CTCTTGCCCTTGCCCCATTGGCCGCCTCGATTGGCCTGCCAGTCGCGCTCGGAGACGTCGTTGGCGAGACAATAGCCGGCAATATGCGAGAGCGCATTTGCGCGGCTCACCCGCTGCGCGGCGACGCCGATGACGAAGCCGAGCTCGACCTCCCAATCCAGCTTCTCGGAGTCCTCGGGGAAGACGACGTCGTCGTCGGGGCCGCTGATGCAGGTGATCGCCTTGTTGAAGACGACCGGGTCCTTCGGGATCGCCATGCCCGCTTCTTCGGCGTGCTTGCGATAATTGAGGCCGATGGCGATGAACTGGCGCGCCCCTCCGATCGGCGCGCCGATCCGCGTCCCGTCGGTCACGGCCGGCATCTTCTTCGAGATCGATCGCGGCGATCGCCTCGAGCTTCTCCGGCGAGAGCCAGTCTGGCGTGATGTCGGGAACGAGAAGCGAGATGTCCCGCTTGACTCCTGGGCGTCGAGTGCGCCCGCCCTCTCAGACCCAACCGCGCCGTGACGGAAAAGCTTCATTTGTTTCACTCCCTCTCGTTGCCGCCGAATCGTGTCAGCGGCCGTTAAACTATTTTACCTATAGCACGCTATTTCAGCCTAGAAAATAGATTTTTCCTCCTGCGAAGTTTTTTTGGCCGCCGCAAGAAGGCACGCTCCCGACAGCTCAAGTCGGAAGATTCGCTTGCCCCTTGTCCTCCGCGATAGAGGCCCAAGAGCGCGCCTCGCGCCTCGTTGAACCACACCAAGTCAATCGACCGGACCCGACCTCCCTCAAGCGCAGCCTCCCAAATCCGTTTTTAGCCATACCATGGAATTTTGCCCTTGACAATATATTTTCTTTGCTCTAGCAGATTTTCTGAAAGATAAGGTGTCGACCCTTGCGCAACTCGATTTTTTTGGCCATATCCCCCTTGGCTCGTTCGAGTGGTTGTGCCGGGCCCTTCGTTTTCAACCCTCCGCGCGATGCACGCGCAATGCGCACCAAGAAGAGTGCAGTCGGACGCCATGAGCACCAAGACCCAGTCAGACCGAGTGTGGGAGACGCTGAGAAGCGATATCATCGCGAGCCGAGTCCTGCCCGGCAGCAAGCTGCGCATCAACGACATCGCCGAGACCTCGGAAGTGAGCCTGGGCGCGGTCCGGGAAGCGCTTTCGCGGCTGAGCGCGGAAGGGCTGGTTATCGCGGAGTTGCAGAAAGGCTATCGGGTCGCGCCGCTGTCGGCAGAGGAACTGCTCGACATCACCGACGCGCGCGTCGAGATCGAGCGGATCGCCCTATCGCGCTCGATCGCCCGTGGCGATCTCGAATGGGAGACCAACCTCGTTGCGGCTTGGCATCGGCTAAGCCGTACCCCAGAACGAGTTCCAGAAGACGTCCGCCTCGTCTCGGATCGCGTGGGCCGTCGCTCACGCGGGTTTTCATCAGGCGCTGGTCAGCGCATGCGGATCAGCGAAACTCCTTCAGATTCGGGCCCAGCTCTACGAGCAGTCGGAACGTTATCGCCGGTATTCCGGCCCAGTCGACAATATCAGACGCGACGTCGAGGCGGAGCATCAGAGGATTTTCGACGCCGCCGTCGCGCGCGACGTCGACGCCGCGATGAGCGCGATCTCGGATCACCTGCGCAGGACGGCGGCGATCCTTGTGACCACTCCGGCTGCTCGAAACGAAGGAGCCAGAGTCGATCAGGCGACTGAAGATCTTTACGGGCGCAGACGATATCGTTGGAGGCGGAACGGCATCGTCGCGAAGGGAGCTCGCCCTCGATCTTCGCCGGCTGGGTAGCTTGTCGGCGACCCAACTCGGCTACGGGCGCCGGCTCCTCGCTGGCCGGCGCACCTGGCGACAAATCAGAGCCCTAAGGGCTAAGCAGCGGAGGAAGCCTCAATGAGCGAATCTGAGCCGGCAGATGTAGTCATTGTCGGGTACGGTCCAACCGGACAGCTACTGGCGCTCATGCTCGGCCGTCAAGGCCACAAGGTCGTGGTCGTCGACCGCTGGCCGGATCTTTATCCTTTGCCCCGCGCCGTCCATTTTGATGACGAGATCGGGAGAATCCTTCAGGCGGCCGGCGCCATGGACGCCGTCGAGGCGATCATCGAGCCGAGCGATTTATACCAGTGGCGCAACGCGGCCGGAGACGTTCTGATCGAATTCGATTGGGGTGGCCGGGGACCGAGCGGGTGGCCCATCTCCAACATCTTTTCGCAGCCGCAGCTCGAACGCGTCCTCGACGCCAAGGTCAAGGCCCAGCCGACAGTGGCCGTTCGTCAGGGTTGGTCGGCCTCTACGCTTTCGCAAGACGCCTCGGGTGTGCATGTCGGGATCGAGCATGGCGACTTCCGCGACGGCCAATGGGTCCCCGATGGGGGGAAGGATGCCCTTCATGCTCGCTTCGTGGTCGGAGCGGACGGCGCCAATTCCTTTGTGCGGCGCGCGCTCGGCGTCTCGATGCATGATCTCGGGTTCTCATTCGACTGGCTGGTTGTGGACGTCATTCCACATACTAAACGTGACTGGTACCCGAAGGCCTGGCAGCTTTGCGATCCGCGCAGGCCGACGACCATCATCCCCGGCGGACCAGGCCGCCGGCGTTGGGAATTCATGGCGCTGCCAGGCGAATACGCCGAAGACCTGAATCGCGCGGAAGTGGCCTGGAGGCTTCTGGCGCCATGGGACATCACGCCGGAAAACGCCACTTTGGAGCGTCACGCCGTCTATAAATTCCGGGGCCAATGGGCAACGTCTTGGAAGGAAGGGCGGGTCCTTCTTGCCGGCGACGCGGCGCATTTGACGCCGCCATTCGCGGGACAGGGCATGTGCAGCGGCATCCGCGATTTCGCAGCTCTCGCCTGGCGCCTGGATTTGGTGCTGCGCGACATAGCGCCCGACGACGTGTTCGACAGCTACGGCCCGGAACGCAGCGCCCATGTGCAGGAATGGATCGATTTCGCGGTCGAACTCGGCAAGGTGATTTGCGTCCCCGATCCCGAGGCTGCCGCACAACGGGATCGCGAATTGCTGGCCGCGCGGGCTCAAACGAATTTTCGTCCACCGCCGACGCCGTCACCACGCCTCGGCGCCGGCCTTTATCTCGACGAGGCGCCAGGAAGCGGGCGCCTCGGCCCACAAGGCCTGGTTGAGATGAACGGACGGCGTGGGCTGTTCGACGACCTGGTCGGCGTGCGTTTCGCCGTGATCGCCAAGAGTCCCGCAATTTTAGGCGAAATATCGGAAGCCAATCGCAAAGCTCTCGATCGTCTCGGCGCAGCGGTCATTCATTTCGATGAAAACGCCGGCGGCTTGAAGGACGCCGAAGGGACCTATCATCGGTTTCTCGACGACCTCGGTTGTGAAGCCATGCTGGCCCGGCCCGATTTCTATTTGCAGGGCGCCGCCAGAAACGCCGCAGAATTGAACCGGCTGCTGGACGTCACCCGGGCGCGTCTGATGATCAACGTGCCTGATTGCGAAAGTTCGGTGTACCTCGTCAAGCACGCGGAGCCCTCGCTAAGCCCTGGCCTCGACCGCCGCCAAAATCCTGACGCCCGGGCCCTGCAATAAGGGCCGTCAGATTCGGGCGCGGCTGAGGAGCCCTTCGCTGGCAATTGGCGACAAGTTTGAAACCACGGTCTAGTCGCCAAGTCACCGTAGCCATCACCGTAATCACACCTCGGGAGAACGAAATGGTTGAGGATAACCCGGGCGCATCGAGCCGCCTACGCGAAACGACGCTGAAGAAATTCGACCCAAAAGTATTCCAGCTTGGATACATTGCGTTGGAAACACCTGAGTTCGAAAAGACGAAGAACTATTACCTAGAAACCATTGGAATGACTGAAACGGCGACGGACGAGGTCGGCTCGGCGTATCTGTCGATCGGCTACAATAGCCACGACATCGTGCTTAAGAAGGCCGAGGGGAAAGCGCTGTCGCATCTGGGCTATCAACTCAAGCCCTATACGGAATTGAAGGACTTTGCCAAGGAGGTCGAGGAATACGGGCTCACCGCCAAGCTGAAGTCGGATAGTCAGCCGGGCATTTCTGAACTGATCGAAGTCGAAGGACCCGGCGCGAACACGTTCCAGTTTTACTCGAAAATGTCAGCGCCTGCGCCCGGCTTCAAGAGAACTGGAGTTGCGCCGTTGCGGCTCGGTCATGTGGCCGTCATTTCACCGGAAGCCGAGAAGCTGATGAAATTCCATGAGGACTTCCTGGGCTTCTGGCATACCGATGACATTGCAAAAATCGCGTACTTTTATACCTGCAATCGTGAGCATCACGTCATCAACATCGTCAACGCTCCCCTGTCGAAAGTTCATCACATCGCGTTCCAGCTCAAAGACAATGCCCATCATGTCACCGCCGGGGACGCACTGCGCGAAAGGGGCGTCAAAACCCTGTGGGGGCCCACACGCCATACGGCGGGGCACAACGTTGCCGCCTATCACTATGCTCCGGACCAAGTGCTGGTTGAACTCTACACCGATATGGATGTGTTCATTCCCGAGCTTGGCGCCTGTGAACCGCGGCCCTGGCACGAGCACTTTCCGATGAAGCCGAAGAGCTGGACCGAGCTGGCCGCCTGGAGCACGGCATTCGAGTTCAATCTGGCGCAGGCCTGAGTGTCTGTTTCAGAGTCATGGACCTCGTCCTGAGGCGCCCTTTGCGAAAGCAAAGGGTCTCGAAGGATGCTCCAGACGGCGTTTGCGACGCCGCGCGCGCTGCCTGGATCGTCCTTCGAGGCCCCTTCGGGGGCGCGCCTCACCTGGGTTTTTGAGGCAGGCTCTGAGCCAAACGCGCCTGTTCTGCTCGCGGCGATCCGCCGATCATGCCGCGCCGAATGCGCCCCGGCGTTCCTTTGGGACGAAGCGTCGCGGACGGCGCCCAATCAGCTTACGGAGTGTCTCGGACTCTCCACGCGAACCGGCTGAAACGCCCTCGTCCCGGGTTGTTGTTTCTGCCTGTCCTGCCCGAGGGACGCGTGCTTGGCGACGGGGCGGCCTGCCGCCGGAGCTGGTCTGGCGGTCCCGGCCCGCGGCGAGAGAGGCGACGCCCTCGATCACGCTGAAGTATAATCCCGCTAAGTCCTACCGCCGATCGATCCTTCGCTAAAGCAGCTTCAAGCTACGCTGTTGTGCAATGGCGCCGAGCGTCTGCTGGCGCTTATGGTCGCGACGGAAGTTGCGATCAAACCATACCGTCGGGATCGCCGTCGTTAACGGCGACGAGCAGCTTCGCAGGATTGCGGCAGGTTTGAAATGGCGACTTGCCCGTCGCCCAGGCTTGAAGCCAACCCCAGAAGGGGAACTGAAATGAAGGATTTTTTCGAGCTGACCGACCAGGAGTTGCTGGCGCTGGGCATCCCTCTTGAGGAGGACGACAGTGGCGCCTACCGCAACGTCGCGGAGGACCTAAAGCGTTTTCTCCAGCGGAATTCGGTCTGGCTGCGGCGCCGCTCGGGCTCGGCAACATGCGCGCCCAAGGCCGGGTTGATGGAGGCCGAATCCGAGCGCTTCTCGGAATCAGAGGCCACGGGATCCTTCATGAACGCAGGCGTCGCCCCGGAGGCCGCGCTGACCCTGTTGCCCCTACCCATAGAGGTTGCGCTCCCGTCGTGTGACGAAGATCACAGCAGATGACGCTTTGAACGACTACTAAGCAGATTCCGTTTGGCTAACCAACGGATAGGTTTTCACTCGCCCACCGGACCTTCACAGACATCGCCGCGCTCGACCAAGCCATGCATGACGCCTTCATCGATCTCAACCGCGAGCGCATCGCCGATCCGTTGGCCATGCCACGAATCTCCTGCTTAGGCATTCCCCCGCTCCAGTTCAGGAGAACGAACCTGTTCGTCGATCGCTTCAATTCAGCAAGCCGGAAAGCGGCGCGGCTCGAACCAGCGACGCCAAGCAACATCGCGTTCGGAATCGAGCGGCTCGGCTTCCTCGGCCTGCGTTTTCCGCTTCTCTCGGTCCTCATTGTCGCTCTTTTGGCGATCGGCGCCGCTTTCGGCGTGGAGCGAATCAAGGTCGACGATTCGCTGAGCCAGCTGTTCCGCTCCGACACCCCGAATTCAAGCAATACGAGGAAGTGACCAGGCGCTTCCCGTCGAGCGAATACGACGTCCTGGTGGTGGTCGAAGGCAAGCAGCTTCTGCTCGCGCAATTCGCTCGACAAGCTGCGCGATCTCGTCACCGACCTGCAGCTCGTCGACGGCGCGCGCGGCGTCATCTCGCTGTTCTCGGCGCGCCAGCCCGCCGGAAGGCGGCCACCTGCCGGCGCCGCTGTTTCCCGAGGAGCTGCCGCAAGGCGCCGACTACGACGAACTGATCGAACGAGGTGAAATCGAACGAGATCATCCGCGGCAAGCTCTTGTCCGACGACGGCTAGCTCGCGCTGGTCGTGCTCGCGCTCGATCCCGACGTCGTCGGCGACGGCAAGCTGGACGCACGTCGTCGCCGATATCCGCAAGACCATGGCCGAGGACCTCGCCGGCGCCGACCTGACGGCCGAACTCTCCGGCGTTCCGGTCATGCAGCTCGAAATCCGCAACGCGGTGGAGCGCGACCGGCTCGTCTACAACACGATCGGCTTCCTCGCCGGCTGCCTGATCGCCATCTTGTTCTTCCGCCGGGTCTCGTTCATGATCGTCGCGGCCGGCGCCGCCGCTGACTCGCCATCCTGCTTGTCGCTCGGCGCGCTCGGCTGGCTCGATTTCCGGCTCAACATGTTCCTCAACGTGATGACGCCGCTGATCATGGTCATCAGCTTTTCCGACAGCATGCAGCTCACCTTCGCCGCGCGCGATCGGCTGATCGCGGGCGAAGAGCAAGTACGACGGCGTTTCGCAACGCCATCCTCGATCGTCGGGCCCGCCTGCGTGCTGACCCATGCGACCGCCGGCCTTTCCTTCATCGCGCTGCTATTCTCCGATTCCGATCTGATCCGCACCTTCGGCGAGGCCGGCTTCATCGCGACCGTCATCGCGCTGTTCACCGTGTTGACGCTTGCTGCCGCTGCTCTGGGCGTCTTGCTCGTTCGCAGCGAAGCCGCTTTCGCCGCAAGATCCGGCAGGCGCCGATACCGGCGTCGACGCGCTGCGCGCGCTTCTGCGCCTGGATCGCGCGCCGCATGGTGCAGCGGCCAGGTCTCTACAGCCTGATCGGCCTGATCGTCGTCGGCGGGCTTGGCGCTCAACTATGTCAATCTGCAGCCGCGCTACCGGCTCGCCGATCAGGTGCCCGACAAGGAGCAGGCCGTGCAGGCCAGCGCAGCGCTCGACGCCAAGCTGACCGGCGCCAACCCGATCGACGTGCTGATCGAATTCCCCGAAGGGCGCGTCGCTCTACGCGCCGGAGACGCTCGACGTCCATCGCGCGAGGTTCATGCCGCCGTCGAGGTCAGGCAGGCGTCGGCAATGTCTGGTCGCTCGAGACGCTGCGGCGCTGGCTTGCCGAGAAGCTCGGCAAAACGGACGTCGCGACGCTGCAAGAATATGTCGACGCTGCTGCCCGACGTATCTGGTGCGGCGATTCATCGCCGCCGACCGAAGACGCCGTCGTCGTGTCCGGGCGCGTGCCAGACAAGGATGCGAGCGAGCTGCTTGCCGATCGTCAAGCGCGCTCGACAAAACGCTGGACGCCGTGCGCGAGGGCCATCCCGGCTATCAAATCGCGGTCACCGGACTCTCGGCGATCGCGGCGCGCAACAGCGCCAACATGATCGACAAGCTCAACCGCGGACTGACGATCGAGTTCGTCTTCGTCGCCGCCTTTATCGGTCTCGCCTTCCGCTCGTGGCGTGGTCGCGTTCGCCGCCTTCCTGCCGGGGATTTTCCCGGTCGTCGCGTCGGGCGCGTTGCTTGCGGCTCTCGGCGAGGGACTGCAATTCGCCAGCGTCGTCGCTTTGACGGTCTCGTTCGGCCTAGGCCTGAGCGCGACCATCCATTTTCTCAACCGCATGCGGCGCGAGACGCAGCCGGGCGACGATCCCGCCATCGCGGTCGAGCGCGCGACAGTCTTGGTCGGCCCGGCGCTCATCCTGACCTCGATCGTCCTCGCCTGCGGCCTCGCTGTGACCGCCTTCTCGGATCTGCCGTGCTGCGGCTGTTCGGCTGGCTCAGCGCCTTCGCCATGCTCGATGGCGCTGACCGCGGATCTCCTGATCCTGCGGCCGACCATCACGTTCTTGAGCCGCTCCGGCTGCCGCTTCCGAGCCGAGCGTAACCGGCAGAACGCGCCGGTCAGGATTTCGCCTCGCGCGGCGACCGGGAGTTGGGAGCCGTCGCGCCCCCTTGATTCCACGCCGAACGGCGGCAAGCTATGGTCTGCGGACAGGTAGCCGACGTCTGAACGTCCAGCCCGGCTTGGCGTCTTGAGCCGCTCAAAACTCGTGGCGCCGCGATGTCGAGTGTGGGATGATGGAGAGGCGGACTGCAAAGACCGTGCCGCAGGTGATCCTCAACCTGATCGTCAACGCCATCGAGGCGATGAGTGGACAGAACGAAGCGCCCCGAGAATTGCTGATCAGCGCCGAGAAAGCCGAGCCGGACGGCGTGCTCGTCGCGGTGCGGGATTCGGGTCCCGGGCTGGGGCCGGAGACTCTCGAGCGCCTCTTCAAGGCCTTCTACACGACCAAGGCGGGCGGAATGGGCATTGGGCTGTCGATCTGCCGCTCGATTATAGAGGCTCACGGAGGACGATTTTGGGCCAGCGCGAACGAGCCCCGCGGCGCCGTCTTTCAGTTCTCCGTGCCTGCCCATCCAGCGCATTCATGATCAATTGCGATTGATCTTGCCGGCCGCCGCCAGGCGAGCGAGTATAGCGCGGGGCTCCGGGCTCGAACGCCCTGCACAGATCGCCGTTTACCAGTCGTCATGTTCCCCCCTCTCCCGCAACGTTTGAGTCTAGAGCGGAACGGATGCAGTTGAGCAGGTCGTCCTCACGAAACGGCTTCGTCAGGTAACAGCTCACGCCGGCCCGAGCAGCGCAAGTTCGCGCCGTCTCGTCCGGATAGGCCGTGATCAGTATGGTGGGGATCGGCTCGCCGAATGCGACCAGTCGGTCATGGAGCTCTAGCCCCGTCATCCCCGGCATTTGCACATCCGAAATCAGACAAGCGGCGCCGTGACGCTGGCTCGAATTGAGAAATTCCTCGGCGGACTGAAATGCCGCCGCACCATAGCCAAGCGATTTCATCAGGCCTGTCAGAGCCTCCGAACCGACTCATCGTCGTCGACAACGGCGATCACGATTGGCAATGTTTCATCCTGGCTTGGGCGAAGACATAAACGCGTGCAGCCGCTCCCGTCACTACGCCGCACCGTCGAATTGGTTGCTCAATCCGCTCATTGATAAGCGTTATCTGGGATATCCATTTAACCGGACTTGGGCGTATGCTGGGTGGATGGAGCGACCCCTCGCCAGCATCCACTACCCTAAGTCCCTTGGGGAGTTTCGGGCTTGGTTCCCGACTGATGCGGACTGCCTCGACTACCTGGAATGGTTGAGATGGCCTCACGGCTTCGTCTGCCCGTCCTGTGGCCATTCGGAAGGATGGCGGCTTGGCGACGGCAGGTTCAAGTGCACTGGATGCGGCAGCCGTACGTCAGTGATAGCAGGCACCATCTTCGACCGGACCCGCACTCCACTCACGGTTTGGTTTTCAGCCTGTTGGTATTTTGCGAGTGGCAAAGATGGGATCTCGGCGCTGAGCTTGAAGCGGACCTTGGAGATCGGCTCCTACCAGACGGTCTGGGCTATCCTTCATCGCTTGCGGTCTGTGCTGATTCGCCCCGATCGGGAGCGCCTTTGCGGGAAGGTGGAGGTGGACGAAACCTACATCGGAGGCAAGGAAACTGGACTTTCGGGAGGCCGTGCCAAAGGGAAGAAGATCCTGACGTGTATCGCGATCGAGATCCTCGAGCCGAAGGGATTCGGGCGCTGTCGAATGGCGCCGGTGGCGGATGCCTCCTCAAAATCGCTTCACTCCTTCGTGTTGGATAACGTCGAGCCGGGGGCGACAGTCATCACCGATGCCTGGCAGGGTTACCGGTGGTTGGAGAAGCGTGGGTATATCCATGACCGCCGTAGCCAGCGGGCCGCATCAACGCGAGGCGAGGACCCCGGAGAACTTCTGCCAGGCGTGCATCGAATAGCGTCCCTTGCCAAACGATGGCTGCTGGGCACCCACCAGGGAGCGGTGGATTCCGCACACTTGCCCAGTTACCTGGATGAGTTCGTGTTCCGCTTCAATCGCCGCCGCTCACGTAGCAGAGGGATGCTGTTCTACCGGGTCCTGGAGCTTGCTGTCGCGCATGGACCGGTTCGTTACCAAGACCTTGTTATGAGCCAGAGCCCAAAGGCTGTTCCTCCCAAGCCGCCGAGACACCGCGGACATCCGCCCAGCTTGGAGCGACCTTCGCCGAACCGCCCTTGGAGACAAATCGTCCAGTCCGGTTAAATGGATACCCAGAGGCGTTATGATAATGGGAATTATACTTGCGTATATTGTTCGGCGACCGTTCGCAAGCGAGACCATTCGACGCAGGCTGGAGAGGCGGCGACGGCGGCGCCTTGGGCCAGCGCTCGGCGACAGACAGCGTAAACCGAAAGACCGCTCCATAGGTCGGTTTGCCGATCGGCTTCCGCCATCGCCTCCGCGATGGAGGGGCTGATTGCAGTCCCATGCCCATCCAATCGGGCTTGGTCGTGTAGAAGATTGGAACGGTCGATCGCGACTTGCCGGATCGAGGCCGCGGAATGCGGCAGACGCGGCCGTGCTCGAATTGTGGACTTCGACGAACACGTCGGCTGAATCGCCTCTGCCGCGCTGCGCGCCGCAAAGGAAACGCGTTCCGCCAAACGCAAGCTTCGGCAAATGAGCTTTGTCCGGGCCGTCGTTCCGCCTTCACTCGCGTTCGCGCAAGGCGGCGTCGGCCTCCCGGTCGGATCTTCGCCTCGGCCAGAATCCCGAACCCTCTTCGAGCAGCCGCTGGTTGCGGCGGATCGGCGATTCGCCAGGCTCGAAATCGTCGTTGCGCGGAAGCCGGTAGTTCGGGCGCCAGCAGGCGGCGAGGATGTCCTCGGCCCGCCGTCCGGGCCAGATGACGTCGGCCGGCTCGGGGAGGTCATGCTCGCACGGGGCGTCCTGCGGCTCGCAGACGGCCGGCTCGCGGTCGGCGAGCGGCCCGCCGCACGACGTCCGTCCACGCTTCGACATCAGCAGGAAAATGACGTTGCAGTTCTTCACGACCTCGCTCATCACGTAGGTGGGGGATTTGCAGAGCGAGGGAAAGTCGCTCGACTTGCAGCAACCGCACGCCAGCCGGCGGAATTTCATGATCGGCGCTCCCCGTCCTGGCGGCGTCCGGCTGCATCAGTCTCGATTTCCTTGCGGAGGAAAGACACGCGTTCCGAAAGTTCCCGCGTCGCCTGCATGCTTTCGCCGAGCGCGTTCGCGCAAATGTTGAGCAACCGGGAAAGGCGCGCGTCCGTCCGGCGGAGCCGCGCAACAACTTCCGGCTCTCCCCCGTCGGGTCGCTGATCCTGATGCAACTGGAGGAGTCCCATTCTTCTGCTCCGTAAGCCGCCGACGCCGCAAAGTAAGCGACGAAGCGGAACGGTTGGCAATGAACAAATATGTGGAGGCTTTGCGTGTCGCTTGCACGTTCGTGTTGAAATATACTTAACGGCGGTTGCAGCGCAGCGCGCGGCGCAACCCGCGCCTGGATTCGGCATCAAGAAAATTGAGGTTCCCTGTTGGCCCTGATTTATCAGGCAGATAGTCTTGGATTGCGATTCGAAAACCATCACCAACGGGGTGCGCGATGGTGGCACAAGGGCTGCTCGATTTCCAGTACGAGGCCGACCCGTCGAGCCATGGCCTGACCTCTTTAGGCGGTCTTCCCTTGTATTTTGATCTGATCAAGGCCAGTGGCCTGGGCGCGGCGATCCGGCGGCATGTGCGGGCGGCCGGCGGCCAGGGCTGGCTCGACATCCAGATGGTTCTGGCGGTGATCTTCCTGAACCTTGCGGGCGGGGATTGCGTGGAGGACATCGAGCGGTTGGAGCGCGACGGCGGCTTTTCGGCGATCCTGCGCGCAATCGAGAAGGATTTGCTATCGCGCGCCGAACGGCGGTCGCTGAAGAGCCGCTGGCGGCGCGAGCGCGAACGGGCGACGCCCTCGCCGTCGGCGCTGTCGGGCTGGCTGGAGCGGTTCCACGATCCGAACTCGCCCAAGGCGGTCGCGGGAAAAGCGTTCATTCCGGCGGTGACCGAGGCGCTGCGCGGCCTTTGGCGGGTGAACCAGGCGCTGCTGGAGTTCTTGCACGAACACCAGCCCGCGAAGTCGGCGACGCTGGACATGGACGCGACGCTGATCGAGACGCACAAGCGCGACGCGCTGCATTGCTACAAGAAGTTCAAGGCGTATCAGCCGCTGAACTGCTGGTGGGCGGAACAGGGCGCGATGCTGTATTCGGAGTTCCGCGACGGCAACGTGCCCGCCGGTCACGAGCAGTTGCGCGTGCTGAAGGAGAGCCTGCGCCATCTGCCGGAGAGCGTGAAGAAGGTCGCGCTGCGCTCCGACACGGCGGGCTATCAGGCCGAATTGCTGCTCTATTGCGGCGAGGGGAAAGATCCGCGTTTCGGCGTGATCGAGTTCGCGATCGGCGCCGATGTGACCGAAGCTTTCCGCGCGGCCGTGCTTGCGACGCCGGAGAGCGAGTGGAAGCCGCTGATCCGGCGGGTCGACGGCAAGTCGTACGTCACCGACCAGGAATGGGCCGAGGTCGTCTACGTCCCCAACTGGGCCGGACACAGCCGCCAGCGCGCCGATTACCGCTTCCTGGCGATCCGCGAGCCGCTGCGGCAACTGGAACTGGGGGACGAGCAGGAGCTGCCGTTTCCCACCCAGGCGTTCGCCGGCAAGGGCCTGCACAAGCTGTTTGGCGTGGTGACCAACCGGAAGGGTCCCGGCGACGGCGTCATCTGGTGGCTGCGAGAGCGTTGTGGCAAGAGCGAGGAGGCGCATTCGGCGATGAAATCCGATCTGGCCGGGGGACAGCTGCCGTCCGGGCTGTTCGGGGCCAATGCCGCGTGGTGGGCGCTGGCGATCCTGGCGTTCAATCTGAACGCGGCGATGAAGCGCTTGGCGCTGGGCGAGAGCTGGGCCGCCAAGCGCATGAAGGCGCTGCGGTTCCACCTGATCGGCCTGCCCGGGCGGGTGATCAGCCACGCCCGGCGATGGATCATTCGCCTGGGCGGGGGACGCAAGCGCTGGCGACGATCCTCGACGCCCGCCAGAAGATAAGGGCGCTGGCGCATGGACCGGCCGGATGAGCCCGAACCGCCCGTTTCCGCGCCAAAACGACATGATCGGCCGCGTCCCTTGGCGCGGCGACGACGGTCCGCGCGCGATCACGACCAGCGAGACTCGCGCCGGTTGCATGCGATTCCCCCGAGACTCGCCATGCGCGAACCCGAACATGACAAGGTGACCGGCAACACGCGATACTGACGCTCGAACCCGCCCGAGACCGCAAAATCGATCAGGATCAAGCGCGGCCCGTCATTTGTTCGGGGATCGTGGCCGCGTCGCGTCCCTTGATCGCGACGATCGTGATCGCAGTTCGCCAAGCGTCATGGCAGATTGCGAATCACGACAAACGTGTCGGATGCATCGTTCGTCACTCGTATTGGCGCCCTAAGGAGAGCGTTAGCCTGATCATCCGCCGATCGACTGAAATCGAAGCGGTATCGCTCGGAAGGCTTCCAGGGCCCACCCCCCTGATCAAGGGTCAGCTCAACGGCGCCGCCTCCTTCCCATTTGAGCAAAAGACTTCGGCGATGGGGCGTAGCCTCATCGAGGCTGATGTGCGATCTCCCCGAAACAGGCTCGAGTAGTTTGCGAAGCACCGCTATCCGGTCGGCCTGTGTTGTCCAGTCATGCTGCACTTGCCAAGGAGGGCTTGCATGGATCGATTTCGAGGCGCCGCGAGTGCGCACAACAATCTTGGCGTCGCTGCCGCGGCCAAACGCGCCGACTAGCTCGGATGCCAGCAGGGCGGAAGGGGCGAGAAAACATACCTATCTGTGTATGTTATTTCCTTCAATCTGCCATCGGCGGCGCGACTCAAGAGATCCCGCCTCTCCGTCTCCAGAGCACGACGCAACCGCTTACCGAACCCCACGGCCATTCCGTCCGCCTCGCTGCCAATCTCCACGACTACAGTCTGCGGGGCGGGGGATAGCAGATCGGATATATCGATCGTCCTTCCGAAGAGGGGGTCTGCGATCGGCCCACGCACGACTGGCGCGGTGGGGGACCTGCCCCAAGGAAGCCTTGCTTCACCGGCGGATGGATCGCGGCTGGCCCACACAAGAGCGCGGCCACTATCGCACAGCGCAGCGAGAGGTACGGCCCCGCGCCTGAAACCGTTCCACTCGACGAGCTCAGCGGCGTGACACCGTTGGACAAGACGGCCCAACGATTGCCGTACGGAAAGGTCAGCTGACTGTAGCCCATCGAGCCGGACCACAAACCGAATCGTGACGCCGCGCGGGCCCCACGTTTCGGCAAGCGTCCGCGCGGGCCATTCGTCGAATTCCCAATCGTCAGGTTCGCCGTGAAGCCATAACACGATCATCGGGGAAGCCGATTGCGAAATCCGGCGGTTCAGAGCTTCAGCCAACGGGGTGCTTTCGAGTTCTGTTTGACCGCCGAACAGCTGGTCCTCCGGAGAAATCTCAAGGCGGGGTATCAACTCATCGAGCAGTCGGAACGCCGTGCGCCGATTGCAGCGGTCGACCATGTGCTGAGTGTCGGACGACAGGAGACAGCGCGAACAAAATTGTTCCACTTGAGGTTGACCGCATCCGCCCGGAGCCGCGCAATCCAGGAGCTCGCGCGCGGCTCTTAAGTAGCGGACCGGTTCGTCCGCGATGGTCGATGCGAAACCCGCGCCGCCGCTGGTCCGGTCATAGACGACCGCGCACCAACTTTCAGTCCGTCCGGGAGTAAGCGTCGGCGTAGCTGCAAAGCCCATTTCATCGGGTTCGATGCCGAGCTCGATTGCACACGCCTCCCGGAACGCGACAGCGATGGCCCGAGCGGTCTCCCCATCGCGGCAATCGTACAGCTGAACTTCGACGACAGCGGTGCGCAGTGAATAGCCGAGATCCAAATTGCGCTTGATCGAAAAGGAGCCTGCCGAGCCGGGGCAGAAGCCTTGCTCATCCTTGGGCGCGCCCCGCAAGGGCCTGTGTCCGCCACGGCTGTTGAGCTCCGGCGGCAGAGGCCGCATCGCGGCCTGCGGCTCGATCTCGGCCGCCGTCCGTCCGCATTGAAGGCAAACGGCGTATCCGTAGCCCTTCTCGCCACGATTCGACAGATAGACGATCTTATGGGGTGCGAACCAAAGTGGTGCAATTAGGCGGCGAGATTTTGTGAGTTTTGGGGGCTGTTCTGGTTGGCTACGGGGACGGCGGTTCGGCCGAGGTTTTTCCAATAGGCGTCCCAGTCGCCGTTTATTCGGGTTATCCGCAAAGCGAGCATGTATTCCGCGTGCTCGACGCGCCACCAGGCGCCGGGCCGCTTGAGACGTTGTTGGGCGACGTAGCGATGCGCGCTTTCGATTTCGCCCGATCCGATCGGCAGTCCCTCGGCCAGCGCCTGTCGATAGTTCAACTGGTTCTTGCGGCTGCTCAAATAACGATGGCATCGGCGCACCGGCGCTTGTTCGTCGTCGACTTCAGGCGCTTCGCAATGACCGACGAGCGACCGCAATGTCATCTCGAGACGCCCGTCTCTGAGCGCGTCCTTCTGCGCCTCGATCCAGGTTTCCCGCGCGGCGGCGTCGGGCGCGATCGCTTCGGCGGCGGCGCTCAAATACTCGCAAACATGATAGAAATCGATCAGGTAGCTGCCTTGATCGCCAAATTGCTCCTCGACTTGGCCCACAATCCATGGCGCGCCATCGCCGACCGCGTGGACCCGCGAGTTCGCCCCGAAGCCGGCGCGAACCGCGCAGGCCAGCAGTTGCCGCCCGGCCGCCTCCGCGCCGCCCTCGATCGAGCCGGCGTAGACCGGCGTCCGGCTCCCCTGGGCGTGCGCCAGCGAAAGCTTCGCCTCTCGCCACGACAGGTTCTTGCCCTTGCGTTTGTCTTTCTCATCCCGACCCGGCTCGACGATCGGAACCATGCCGCCGTCAGTTTCCACGACGATCGGCTTACTGAGGCCTGGACCTTCCGGAAATTCCAAATCCGCTCGACCGGCTTCGAACATCGACTGGGCATGGGCGAACGTGATCCGCTGGATCGTGCTCTCCCCAATCTCGAAGCCGTAATGCTCCCGCAGCTTGCTTCGAACTTGCGCGAAGGGTTGATCGGCGGCGAAGTCGACGATGACGCGTTGCAAGGGGCGCGAACAGCCCGAGGGGCTGACTTTCGCGCTGCGCAGAAACGGGCGCACACGCTCGTTCTTGAACCGATATTGCGGCTCCTGGACCTCTATCTCGCCGAATTTCGTATGCCAGCGGACTTTTTTTCACCTTGGCGATGCATCTGAGGTTGCTGACGAATTTCCCTCTCCGTCACCTCCGCCTGCCTCTCCGCCCAGCCCAGCAGCGCTTCGCGTCCCAAACGCCGCGTCTCCTCGACCAACCGCTCTTCCGCAGCGTCCGCCTCCTTCAAATCGCCTTCGCTATTCTCTACCGTCAGGGCTATCGACGCGACACGGTTTCGAACGTCAGGATGGCTGCGCAAAAAGGCAAACAGCGCTTCATCGCTCAAATCCGCGCCCGTCATCAGCTTCGTCCTCCCAAATCACCTCCGACAAAGCTTACTCCGCATCGAGTTGAATCGCACCCGATCCCATGGGGGCTAGCGCGCACTCGACCCCCGTTGGGCAGAGCGAGCCATGCTGCTCCACTCGCATGGACCCATGGCTCTTTGCGGAGGAAATGGCTGACCTGGATCGCATCGTCATTCGGCCTGTCAACTATATCGACAGCGAAACCCTTGGGGGCGATGTGGTCGCGGGACTTCGAGGCTGGATGAGCCGCACATCGCACAGGTATCCGGACGGGCGGCGGTCGACGTCACTCCCGCTGCGCCGCAGGCGCGGCATCGCCACGCGGTACGCAGTGCTTGTATTTCGCGCACACCGTCGGCGCTACCCGGCCCGCGCCAGTTTAGAGTTATTCCGGCAGACGTATAAGCAAGGCCATCCAAGACCAGGGTGGCGCCAGGCGCGTATTCGAAGAGCGCGATGTCGAGTTGCCGACTTGGGTAGTCGCGCGAGCGCGCGCGCGAGTTTCGCGCTGTGCCTCTATCCGATTGCGCCGAATAGCCGAATCGGTTACGAGAGGAACAATTCCAGTCGGAAAACCATAGCCCGGCAAAAAACCCTCCGCAGCCAGCTCAGAGAGGAGGTAGGCTTCGCTTGCATGTCGCTTCTGATAACGAATCGCCTTCAGCGCCGGTGTGTTATTGGTAGCGACGCCGGCTTCCTGGTGGGTTAGCGCATCCCATTCCGTCTGCCGCTCTTCCGCGATGCGGAACAAGGCGTCGTGCGCCGCTTCGAAGAGCGTGCGATCGGGCTTGAGGGGCGTCCCGTACAGGATAGCGGTCAGAGCCTGGCCGTGGTCGGCGAGGCGCGCCTGGGTAGCGTCGCACCAATGGAGGAAATCTTTCCATGGGGGCACAACCTCAGCCGGCGTGTCGAACCCGAAGAAGTCGCCAATACGCGTATGCAGCGCGTCATCGGCCCTGGATTTCAGAAAAGCGGACAGCAAGTAAGCATGCGCGTGGCGGCGAGCAATAGCCGGACTGTCCAGCTTCACGCGGGGCGGTCTGAGGTCGAGACTGAGATAGTATGCGGGATTGTCGAACGCGCGTCGGTCGAGGGGCCTTTCTTTGCACATCGTCAGCCCGACCGCGATGGGTTGATCGCGTCGTCCGGCACGTCCGACCCGCTGGCGATACGAAGCGATTGAGGGAGGCACATTGGTATTGACGACAAGTTCGATCGCGCCGATATCGACTCCCATCTCCATAGTCGTGGAGCAGTTGAGGACATTAATGTCCCCGGACTTGAACATGTCTTCGTAAGATCGAAGGCGCTTCGACGGCTGCTGCGCCGAATGTTCGGCAGAGCGGAAGTAGGCGGTGAACAGGGCGGCGCGGTCGTGAAATTCGGTCCATACGCCCAGATCGCGGAGGTCCGCCATGTTAGGGTCGGAGGCCAGAAAGGCTTCGATCTCGGCGCGTGCGGCGATGACTCCTGAGGGGTGAACGAGAAACGGGAACGGATGCTCGGGCAACGTGATCGGCAAAGCATTCAAGTGGCGGCAATCCCTCGGATAAGGTGAGAGCCCTTTCAGGACGGTGTCCACAACTCGGCGAGTGATTGGGCATATCCAGGCGGATTTTACTTTGCCAAGTGAAAGGGTGCGCATGTCGATGCGGAAGCCGCCGCCCTGAGCGGGTTCGAAGTACCGGGAGAGACTCAGACGTGCCTGGTCCAGTGTCTCGTTGATGAGTTCGCGTGCACCGGGGTCGTCGAGCGAAACACCCGTTGCTTGAGCGAGCAGCGACACCACGCGGGAGGGTTTGGCGACACTACGAACTGCGGGCCAGGGGTCCGCTGTGGCCGTACGCGGATCGAACTGCCTGACAGCCACGTGCGTCGGACGGCGGTCGATCCAGTTGAACGCAGAAGGCATGATGGAGACGATCGTGTTCAAGCGAAGGAAGTGGGTCACGACCAGGCACAGCAGATCGCGCCAGTCGTCGCCGGATAGGCTGAGAGCGCGTGCGGACGGCGGCGGCTCGGCGTTTTCCTGATGGTGCGGCAGAACTAGGCGCGCGAGCCCCATTGTCTCGGCTGAGTTCCCGCGCACAGCTCGCCGCAAAAACTCGCGAAGCAGCAGAAAATGAGCGAGGTCGCCGGGGTTCTGGAATGCGTCCTCCCGAATCTCCCAGAGGGACTTGATGTGAAGAAGCGTTGGATCTTGCGCGAGCCTATCGCGCATGTCGTTCCAAGGGATCGGCGGTCCCTCGGCCGTTCCCTCTTTGGTCGCAAGTTCGGCGCGGGCTTTCGCAAGCGTGTCGGCTAACGTCGGGCTTCCAATGCGCTCCAATTCAGACACAATCGCACGCTGCTTCGCGATTTCTTCGGCCGTCCCACGCGGGGGCTTCGACTGGACAGCGTGATAGACGAACGCGCGTAGAAAGGCGCGCTCTGCGTCCGCTTGGAGCTTCGCGGAGAGCCGAGCCGTTCCTTGGCGGGCGTCGGTAAATGTCAAGAGCCTTCGGCCCGAAAAAGCCTTGTCGGCCGCGGCGGCGTCAGGGCTGACAGCGCCGAGGGCTACTGGCACGCCGGCACCGAGCATGAACGGCGCCCCAATCCGAAAGGGGCGCACGACCGGATGGCCTCGACTTGCTTCGCCGCAGGCAGAACAGCTCCCGCCGAAATCGTCCGCATCGTGGGCCGCAAGCAATAGTGCGTCCGATGCAAGAGAGTCGATGATTTCCCCGGTCTTGCGTCGGACCGCAAGGCGCGCAGTACTGAACGCCGGCTGCGGCAGAATCCAACGGGCTAGCCGCAACCCGGGCCCGGATTGCGGCTGCGCGGCGACGTCGGCATCTGGATCGGGCAAGTCGAGTTCCAGGGCGAAATCGTCATCGGCGACTTCCGGAGTTGGGGTGCGCAGTCTCCGGCGTAGGGGCCATGTCGGCGGTACTGCGCCAGACAATCGGCTCTTCGTCGAGGCGGTGCTCTACCGCTATCGGACAGGCGTTCCATGGCGCGATTTGCCGGCGCATTTTGGTTCCTGGAAGAGCACGCACCAACGCTTCAGCCGGTGGTGCAAGAGCGGGGTTTTCGAGCGTGTTCTGAATCACTTGGCCAGTGACGCCGACACCGAATACGTGATGATCGACGCCACCATCGTCCGCGCCCATCAGCACAGCGCCGGGGCGCGAAAAAAACGGCGAGGACCAAGCCATCGGACGCTCCCGGGGCGGCCTGACAACCAAAATCCATGCGCTCGCGGACGCCTTGGGCAATCCGGTCAGACTTGTTCTGACGGCGGGTCACGTCCACGATGTTCGCGCTGCGGGGCAACTGCTCCAAGGCGTCGCTTGCGGCGCGCTGCTTGGCGACAAAGGGTACGATGCTGACCGCCTGATCGAACAGCTGCGGGACGCGCGAATTGCAGCCGTCATTCCGCCAAGGAGCAATCGCAAGCAGAAAAGGGAATGCGACTTCACTCTCTACAAAGAGCGCAACTTGATTGAACGTCTCTTCGAAAAACTCAAGCAATTTCGTGCGATTGCGACACGCTACGACAAGCTCGCGAGAAACTTCCTCGGCGCAATCCGCCTCGTCGCCGTCGTCATCCAGCTCAACTGAGGACAGGCCCTAGCCCCCGGACGCCGGTTAGCGGTTTCGCGCCGCCGTCCGATGCGACGAGCAGGTGGTTCAACAACGCGCCCAAGAAACATTCAGTTTTGCCAGAACCGGTGCCGCTTGAGATGATGACCGAAAACGGCTCGGGTGCGGACGACAGAGCCCAGGCTTCGGCTTGGGTGGGCGTACGGCGCATAACCCATCCTGGCTTGCAGGGTTTGAACCGTATCTGGACGCAGGTTGCCTGAGAGGGCGCTCCACCCGCCAGGATGCAAGCGCCATGGGTAAGCGCCTTCGAGAATTGGTTCCGCAACCAGAGAGCCCGGCGAACCGGCGGGAGCACCGAGGCGGTTAATGAGTGCGCGCCGCAAAGTACGGGACTTGCAACCCGCAATGGTCAGGACTGCGTTGGCCGCGCGCCTCGGGAGGTCCACCGCCAAATCTTCGATTTCAAGCATGGGCGGTTCACTCCGCGGCGAGGGGCAGCAAGGCGTTCGGCAGCATGCGATCGAAATAGATCGGATCGAACAGTCGTGCCCAGCGCAATGAGCCTGTGAGTGCTTGTCCCCAAGGTATGATCCCTGCTGCCACACGGGCCGCGACAAGCGGCGCAGCGAGCACGTCCCAGCAGTAAAGCTGTTTGCTCCGTATCCAGTGCGGGAGCTCGCCTTGGAGGCGGTCAGCCAATTTCAAATCGCTCGGCCAATACACGCCGTCCTCGGCATGGCCATTCCGGGCAACGCAATCGCTTGCTTCCCGCGGCTGATCGACAAGCCAGTTTTCGATCCGCCCGCCAGTAACTGAGAAGACGTGGAAAGCGAGAGCCGGTTGTCTTGCCACAATTGCCTCTAAGAGGGCGGCTATCTCCTCCCGCGCATAACGGGCGGCGTCCTTTACCGGCAGAGAGCTCATTAGCGCGAGAAGCCTTTCTTTCCGATCTTCGAATGCCTCGCGCCAGCTTTTCACAGGCGTGACGCACCACAAAAAGTCCATCTCCTGCTCGAGCGCCAGCACCATATCGAGCTCCTTTTCCAAACATGTGGAGAGAAGCATCACCGCGGTTTGTGGCGAGGCGATCAGCGCAACAGCGAGGTCTAATGACTGGAGCGGGGTTCTCGGCTGAAATGAGACGATCAGCCGGCGCGCATCATCGATCTCATTTTCAGCGGCCTCCCCGGACTGCAACAGCTGCAGCAGGTTCTGACGTCGCATTGCAGTGTCTGAGCTCAGGATCAAGTCAAGCAACAGGCTCCGCTGGCCGTTCGAAACTGGCCGGGGGAATACGACGCGGGGGCGGATGCGGAAGCGGTCGTCGATGCGGCCATAAACGAGCCACGGCCCCCCCGGCCCGCTGATTGGAGGCGCGAAACGGCCTGTGCGGTACGCTTCCGGTGGGGCGTCGTGCAAAACGTATTCGACCGTCGGATCAGCCAGAGGCGTCGCCAGCAAAGTGACGCGGGCGACACCCGAGCGCGCGACGCGCTTAAGGTCAGCGTCGGAGGGCCATACCTCGCAATCGCGGGATTCCAAGTCAACGTCGAAGAGGCCGATTTCAATACGGCCGGCCCCGATTCCGACCCATTCCAACCTGACCGTGGCGTCCAACCGGTTGGTTGTGGCAAGTAGGGCGCGGATATCTTCAGCCAGGGAATATAAGGGGGTCTCGCCCCGGACCCTACGCGTGATGCAGCGTTTTGACGACGCTGGCGCGACTTCCAGAGTGAGCTTACCCTGGTCTGTGCATACGGCATAGATGCCGAACAGGGCGCCGATGCAGCCGCGCCATCCAAGAGGTAATTCAGTGCCCGAGGTGTCAGCAAATCCGGGTCGGGCTGTACGGTCATAAAGCTCGGTACGCCAGCTGGTCCCGTCCGGCCAGACCGCGTCAAGCGCGAAATGGTTTCCGGTCGCGCCGGATCGATCGACGATGATTGGATCGTTGGCTTGATCCGTCTCGACCGCACAGCTCCTTGCAGGCCAGCAATGGAGACAGCTCGGCGCTGCCCCGGGGCCACGCTTGCTGAGAAACCCGACGGCGCAACCGCGGCGGTAGCTCGCGAAATGGTCACGCCGTCGCGCATGAGGACGAAAGCTCACGTCGCCCCGGGGGGCGGCCGGGCCAGGACCGCCAGGGGCCGCCGCGAACCGGCCGCCATCGCACTTCGCCGGCCTTGACTTGTCTCCGATAGCTTCCCTCGCGGACCGAGAGGCGCAACGGCTGCCTCCGAGCTAGGTCGCGCACGTCGGGTTCGATTGCCCCCTCAATCTCAAGTGCAGCGAGGGTGTCGCGCTCTGCACCCGTTCGCCAACGGAAGGTTTGTCCGTCCCGCTCAAGGCGGAGCTCGCCTTCGAGCCGGTAGAGCTCAAGGTCGAAGTGGCGGGTGTGACCGACGGATTGAACGGACCCGCTGACAACTTCGAACCTCACCTCGCATTCATGGGGTACGGCGATCGTGATGTAAGGAAACCGGGTCGTGTGTGAACCGCGGGCGGCCAGGATCAACCGGTCCGGGGCATCGGGATCGGGGAGGAATGCCATGGTTTCGGGGGATAGGCCTTCGGCATCCGGCAGGATGAAATTTCCGAGGGGAGCCCCATCCGACTCGATCACGAGATCGATTCGCAGCGTCGGAGGGCACCGCAGGTCCGCAACGCGCCGCAGAGGACGGACGCGCCACCAGAGAATTTCATCCTCTTCATAAGCCTCCAAAATCGCCAGGTCGCCCGTGACGAATGCCAATAGATCCCCCGCAGGTTTGATCTTGGCCCGGAGCTTACCGGCGAGTTTCGGTCGAAGATCGAGCGGAAGCCCCGTGTGTTCGATGTGACCGTCAAGCGAGACCGCGACAGCGAAGTCCCAAGCACCATCGGCGGCCTGCACGAGGCCTCGTCGCAGGCCGATTTCACCGGCCGCCCCTCGCTCGACGTGCCGTACAACGCGTTCGATCAGCGCGCGCGCCTCGTCGTCCGCCATATCGACAGGCAAGGCGTCGCGCCAGCCGGGCCGGTTCAGGTCAAGCCAGGCAATGGCGTCAAGCCCCGCGCGGTCTTCGGACGCCGCTAGATTTCTGCTTAATCCGATGCAACTGGCCGACGAGTTCGGCTGCCACAGGAATCAAGTGAGGTCTGAACGTGATTGGGACACGCCAAGCTTCCTGGGCGGCGGACTGATCGGGATCAACGCCGCGCGCGACGAGATCAAGAGCCCCCTGAAGCCATTGGTACAGCCATCGGCCGCCTTGCATGGCGCAGCGGCAAACCACCTTCGCAGATGAGCGAAGCCAGATATTCGTCACTGCCACCTGCGCTCCGGCGCACTTGCCGGCCCCACGCGTGCAAGCCCTCTCGGATGCCCGCAGTGACAGAATTCCAGTCGTCTTGCCGATATTGCAGCCCCAGTTCCGCACATAGCGGAGCGTATCCCCAGACGCCCTCGCCCCGCCATCTGGAAAACCAAGTGGACGCAATGGCGACGAAGGCCTGTGAGCACCAGCGGGTGTCAAGACACGTGCTGCCGAACAAGGCAATGACCTTAGTCAGCGGTTCTTTCAGACTTGCGATTTCGTCCGCGGTGAAGTGGTATGCATAGAGCGGGCCCCCGTTGGACGCCGACAATCCCCGGTCACGAAGTAAATTCTCCAGCGCGGCCGGTAGCCGGGCATGCACGGACGCGCCAGAGCTGGTCACTGTCGAAGCCCCCCCTGCGTGCAGATTAGTGCTGCAATCCCCTGGCGATCAAGCGGCAAGTAACGTGCCGCGTTCAAGAAAAACGAGCAGGATATGGTTATCGAGCAAAAGCCTCACGTCGGGGCAGGAGACGCAAACAGGAAATAACGCATATAAATTGTTAAATATCCGAATTCGCGCCCGGAAACGGCGCAACGCCGCAGACCGCCGCTCACCCCTGCGCCAGGCCGCCGTGAGGGACAAAATTCGCGCCCAAGCCCCTGAAATCGTTTGCGCGCGGCCAAAACTGCGCGGCGGCTCAGACCTCCGGTGCCGGCCGCCCTCTGAACCCGGTCGCCAGCAGATAAAGCTCGGCGCTGTCGGCGCGGCTGGCCTTGGGCTTGACGTGCCGGACGGCGGCGAACTCCCGCTTGAGCCGGGCGAGCAGCTCCCCTTCCGTCCCGCCCTGCAAGACCTTGGCGAGGAAGAAGCCGCCCGGCGCGAGAACTTCGAAGGCGAAGTCGGCCGCCAGTTCGACGAGGCCGACGATGCGCAGATGGTCGGTCTTGCGGTGGCCGGTGGCGTTGGCGGCCATGTCGGAGAGGATTCCGTCGGCGGGGCCGCCGAGCCATTCGCGCAGCCGCGCCGGCGCGTCGGCGTCGTGGAAATCCATCGCCCGGAACTCGACCCCCTCGATCGGATCCATCTCGAGGAGATCGATGGCGACCACCCGGCCCCTGCCCTCCCGGGCGCCGGTCCGAGCCGCCGCGACCTGGCTCCAGCCGCCCGGCGCGGCGCCGAGGTCGAGGGTGCGCTGGCCGGGCCGGAAGAGTTTGTATTTCTCGTCGATCTCCAGAAGCTTGTAGGCCGCGCGCGACCGGTAGCCCTCGCGCCGGGCCTGCGCCACATAGGGGTCGTTGAGCTGGCGCTCGAGCCACAGGGTCGAGGAGAGCGAGCGCTTGCGGGCGGTCTTCACGCGCGTCTTCAGCGCCCGGCCGCCCTCACGGCCCGAGCCGCCGCCGCTCATCGACGGCGTTCCTGCCGGTGCGCGCCGACGCCGTCCTCCCGCATCAGATGGCTGAGGATTCCCTCGCGCAGGCCCCGGTCGGCGATCCGCAGGCGCTCGGCGGGAAAGTGCGATCGGATCGCTTCGAGAATGGCGCAGCCGGCCAGCACCAGATCGGCGCGCTCCTGGCCGATGCAGGCGTTGGCGGCGCGCTCGGCATAGCTCATCGAACGCAGCCGCGCGATGGCCTCGTCGACCTCGCTCCGCCCGAGCCAGAGCCCATCGACCGCGCGGCGGTCGTAGCGGGGCAGATTGAGGTGGACGCCGGCGACGGTCGTCACAGTGCCCGAGGTGCCGAGCAGATGGAAGCGGCCGCACCGCCTCTCGCCCGCCACCTTGTCGACAAACGGCGCCAGCGCCTCGGACACGTAGGCCGTCATCGCGGCGAAGGTCTTGTCGGTCACGTCGACGCCACCGAACTTCTCGGCGAGCGACACGACGCCGAGCCGCATCGACTCCCACGCGCGCACGGTGCGCGCCCGCCGCCCGCGCTCTTCGACGCCGAGCCAGATGATTTCCGACGATCCGCCGCCGATGTCGAACATGACGATCGAGCGGGCGTCCCGGTCGGCGAGATCGCCCACCCCTGCCGCCGCCAGACGGGCCTCGGTCTCGCGGTCGACGATTTCGAGCTCGAGGCCAAGCTGCTCGCGCACTCGGTCGACGAAGTCCGACCCGTTGACGGCGGAACGGCAGGCTTCGGTGGCGATCGTGCGGGCGCGCGTCACGCCGCGCGTGGCCATCTTGTCGCGACAGATGCGCAAGGCCTCAAGCGTGCGGGCGATCGCGGGCTCGCCGAGGCGCCCGGTCAGGGAGAGGCCCTCGCCGAGACGGACGATGCGTGAAAACGCGTCGATCACCCGGAAGCCGTCGGCGGTCGGCCGGGCGATCAGGAGCCGGCAATTGTTGGTGCCAAGGTCCAAAGCCGCGTAGGTCGCAGCGGCGCGGCCGTCTCCGAATCGGGCCAGAGGCCCTCCGAACGGCGCGTCGATCGCACGCGCGAGATTCAACGTGGAAGCTTCAGACAAAACAAAACCTCAGCCTCGCCCGGCGGACAAAGCTCATTCCCGGGCTGTATTCGCCTTCGAATGTAGCAAGCCTGACGGCGGATGCAACGCGGCGTAGCGTGAAGCGTCCGTTACCCGCCTGACGCTCAGGGTCTGAAGAACGAGTGGCGGACCTTGTCGCCGACCTTGAGCCCGATCGCCGCCGCGGCGCCGCCGTTCAGCTCGAGCACCGCCGCGCAGGGCGGACCGGACGGGATGACGCGCTCCGACAGCGGCTCTGCCTCGGCGACGATGTTCGTCACGACGCCCGCCCGCGAAATGAAGATCATGTCGAGCGGGATATAGGTGTTCTTCATCCAGAAGCTGACCGGCGCCTCCCGGTCGAACTCGAACAGCATGCCGTGGTCGGCGGCCATGTAGCGCCGGTTCATCAGGCCGCGTCCGCGCGTCGCGTCGTCGGCGGCGATTTCGACCTGGAATTCGTGCGCCCCGGTGGCGGTGACGATCTGCAAGCGCTCGAGACCGCCGGCGCGTCCCGACGTGGCGAGCCCGGCGATCAGAAACAGCGCGAGAGCAAGCGCTCCCCAAAGCCGATTACCGACTGCCGTCACCGCATCGCTCCAAGCTCAGACGAGAGCCCCCGCGCAAGCGACGGCTGGCGCAAGCTTCAAAAGGAATGCGGGCGGGAGGTCAAGCGAGCGAACGTGCGCCGAATCGTCAATGGTGGGCGAAGATGCGCGAACCGTCGAGCGGCCGCACCTCGGCCGCCATCAGTCCCTTCGGCCCGGGGCCGAAGCGCGCGAGCATGCTGTCGCCCGGCTTGGGGTCGATGAAGCCGTAGCGGCGAAGGGTCTCCATATGGACGAAAATGTCCTCGGTTCCTTCGCCGCGGGTGAGAAAGCCGAAGCCGCGCGCCCGGTTGAACCATTTGACGATGACGATCTCGAAGCCGCCGACCGAGGTCGCCTGAGCCCGGGTGCGGACCGGCGGAAGCGGCGGTGCGTAATCCGCTTCGGGCTCGGTGACGGAGATCACCTTGAACACCTGAAGGCCGCGCTCCCTCCGCTGGGCCGCGGCGACGACGCGCACGCCCTCGCGGACGGCGGAGAAGCCGTCGCGGCGCAAAACTGTCACGTGAATGAGGACGTCCGCCTCGCCGTTTTCGGGCACGATGAACCCGTAGCCTTTGGCGACGTCGAACCATTTAATCCGGCCGGCGACTTCGACGAGCCCGTCCGAGCTTGCGGCGCCCTCGAGAGCGATTTCGGCTATCGCCGGCGGCTTGATGCATTCCTCGCCCAATTCAGCCCCCTACTCGACGCGTCGACGGCGCAACATGGCCGCCCTTGAACCATTTGCGCCTCGCGACCGGGAACGCTCGCGATGTTCCGCCGAACCGCGGCGAATCGCCTTGCGAGTGATTCTCAATCTCAAAGATAGCAAATCGTCAGGCGCAGAACAGAGAGACCATTTGAAACTTGAGCGTAGCTGTGCGCATGAGGACAAAATACTGCCGCGCTCAGAGAGCCGACGGGATTTTCGTAACGGAAGCCGAGGCCCGTTGAGATCGTGTGGCGGCGTGAGCCTTACTCGGCCTCTTCTTCCGGCTCCGGCGGAGGCGCGAGACCCTCGAGGCCGCGCAGCAGATCCTCTTCGGTCATGCGGTCGAACTGGACGTCCACCCCGAGGTCGATCTGGGCCTGCGCGTTCGGGCTCACCATGAGCGGCGCCGCCTCCGCCTCCGGCTCGTCGACCTCGACGTGCTTCTGCAGGGCATGGATCAGGTCCTCGCGCAGATCGCCGGGCGACAGCTTGCCGTCGCCGATCTCGCGCAAGGCGACCACCGGATTCTTGTCGTTGTCACGCGCCACGTTGATCGGCGCGCCGGACGAAATGGCGCGGGCGCGATGGCTGGCCATAAGAACGAGGTCAAAGCGATTGTCGACCTTGTCGATGCAATCCTCGACGGTGACGCGAGCCATGGAGACTCCTTCGAAAGGGCAAGAAAAAGGGGAAGCGAACGCGCCCTCTACACCTCAAGCGCGCGGGATGCAAGCTTTGCGGCCGCCCTGGGCTCGAGGGCGGCCGGGTGCGATTCAACTCGATGCGGAGTAAGCTTTGTCGGAGGTGATTTGGGAGGACGAAGCTGATGACGGGCGCGGATTTGAGCGATGAAGCGCTGTTTGCCTTTTTGCGCAGCCATCCTGACGTTCGAAACCGTGTCGCGTCGATAGCCCTGACGGTAGAGAATAGCGAAGGCGATTTGAAGGAGGCGGACGCTGCGGAAGAGCGGTTGGTCGAGGAGACGCGGCGTTTGGGACGCGAAGCGCTGCTGGGCTGGGCGGAGAGGCAGGCGGAGGTGACGGAGAGGGAAATTCGTCAGCAACCTCAGATGCATCGCCAAGGTGAAAAAAAGTCCGCTGGCATACGAAATTCGGCGAGATAGAGGTCCAGGAGCCGCAATATCGGTTCAAGAACGAGCGTGTGCGCCCGTTTCTGCGCAGCGCGAAAGTCAGCCCCTCGGGCTGTTCGCGCCCCTTGCAACGCGTCATCGTCGACTTCGCCGCCGATCAACCCTTCGCGCAAGTTCGAAGCAAGCTGCGGGAGCATTACGGCTTCGAGATTGGGGAGAGCACGATCCAGCGGATCACGTTCGCCCATGCCCAGTCGATGTTCGAAGCCGGTCGAGCGGATTTGGAATTTCCGGAAGGTCCAGGCCTCAGTAAGCCGATCGTCGTGGAAACTGACGGCGGCATGGTTCCGATCGTCGAGCCGGGTCGGGATGAGAAAGACAAACGCAAGGGCAAGAACCTGTCGTGGCGAGAGGCGAAGCTTTCGCTGGCGCACGCCCAGGGGAGCCGGACGCCGGTCTACGCCGGCTCGATCGAGGGCGGCGCGGAGGCGGCCGGGCGGCAACTGCTGGCCTGCGCGGTTCGCGCCGGCTTCGGGGCGAACTCGCGGGTCCACGCGGTTGGCGATGGCGCGCCATGGATTGTGGGCCAAGTCGAGGATCAATTTGGCGATCAAGGCCGCTACCTGATCGATTTCTATCATGTTTGCGAGTATTTGAGCGCCGCCGCCGAAGCGATCGCGCCCGACGCCGCCGCGCGGGAAACCTGGATCGAGGCGCAGAAGGACGCGCTCAGAGACGGACGTCTTGAGATGACATTGCGGTCGCTCGTCGGTCATTGCGAAGCGCCTGAAGTCGACGACGAACAAGCGCCGGTGCGCCGATGCCATCGTTATTTGAGCAGCCGCAAGAACCAGTTGAACTATCGACAGGCGCTGGCCGAGGGACTGCCGATCGGATCGGGCGAAATCGAAAGCGCGCATCGCTACGTCGCCCAACAACGTCTCAAGCGGCCCGGCGCCTGGTGGCGCGTCGAGCACGCGGAATCCATGCTCGCTTTGCGGATAACCCGAATAAACGGCGACTGGGACGCCGATTGGAAAAACCTCGGCCGAACCGCCGTCCCCGTAGCAAACCGGAACAGCCCCCAAAACTCACAAAATCTCGCCGCCTAATTGCACCACTTTGGTTCGCACCCAGGGCGGCAGGGGAATCGGGTGAAGGAAATCACGCGGTGACGAGGCTGGCGAGGAATTGGTCGTCCCAGGCGGCTACCTTTCGCCTCAGACGCATGGAGTTTTTGGTCGCAGCCCTTCGCATGAGGTTGTAGCCCATGTGCTTGATGGTGGCGAAATTGGCGGGGGCGTTGTCGGTCCGCACGCGGCACTCATCGTCGCGGAAGATCATGTCCAACACCCAATGCAGGCCGTTTTCGATCATCCAATGGCCTCGGATCATCGGTCCGATCTGGTTGGCCAGCAAGACCGACGAGGTGATGTAGAGGCGCATCTCACGATCGATCTTGCCGGCGACTTCGCGCGTGCTCTCGACCACGACGACGCCCTTCAGCCCAGGCCAATCATGTCGTTCCTGTAGCCACTCGACATCATGAACGACAGTGATCTCCCGGGTTTCGATCCGGCCGTGATCGCCATCGACGGTCTTGTCGCGGCTGACCTTGGCATCCTTGAAATCTACCGCCTTTTGTTCATCGACGAAGAGCTTGACATCGTCTTTGAGCGTGCCTTGATTGCCCTTCAGGGCGAGGATGTAATCGGCTTTCTTGTCGATGATCGTCTGAGCGATTTCGCGTTGGCAACCCATCGCGTCGATGGTGACCACCGCCCCCTCGATCGCCAACATGCCCAACAGCTTGGGAATGGCGATGATCTCGTTGGATTTTTCCCCGACCTTGACCTGACCGAGAACGAGACGTTGGCGCGCGGCGAAAGCCGACACGATGTGGATCGGACCCTTGGGGTCTTTCTTCTTCTTGGAGGTTTTCGAACCGGACCTGCGCGGGGTCTTGCCGTCGATGGCGATCACTTCGGCCGAAACTCCGGTTTGCGCCGCGACCCAGGCGACAAAGCAACGCTCGAATGGCTCCGGGTCGAGCGTGGCCAGGATGTCGCCCAAGTGGTCGTGCGCCGGCGTCCCGTCCTCGAAAGGCCGGAAGCGTCTGAGAAACGCCAGCTTCAGTCGGCCGAACCTGGCTATGTCCGTAATCGTCTCCGACCCGGCGACGATGGCAAGCAGGCACAACAGCAAAATCTCATCGAGCGGATATTTCACCTTGCCCCTCTGCCGGACGTCCGGCAATTCTTTGAAGTAACTAAGGAAGACGACCGTTTCGTAAAGCGCTTCCATTTGCTCCGTCGGACTTTCCACCGCAATCCTCCGATTGGCGAATCAGCGGATTCGACAAATTCAGCACTCGATCGATTTGTCACGAACTTCTTCACCCGATTGCCCTGGCGGTCGCGACCGAGCCTCCTTGACAAGCCACTTAAGGGCGCCTGGCGAGGAAATAGATAGGCGGCGTTTCGCCGAATTGCTCTTCGTACCGCTCCAGCAACTGCAACTCTTCGCCATCGATCGTGACATGGTTGTGAACTATCGTCATCCCGCATCTCTTCGTTAATTTGCCGTCGTTACTTTCTTCCTCCTTGAGTGCGCAACGAAGTCATGAGTGACCGCGAAGCTGTGCAAAACGGCCACGCATGGGGTCAGTTTCGGAGATGCTCGACGTTGAGTTCTCGCCACACCCACGTGAAATCGTAGGTGGCCATCGGATCGTTGTGGTCTCGGCTGTGAAGCGACCGGTTCTCCAGGTGCTTGAGCCAGACGGCGAGGTTTTCGCGGGCCGCGGGTGGTACGAGACGCCGGTGGGGTCTCCGACCCGTCCGCTCTGCCAAACATACAGCTTGCGCTTCGTCACGCAGGAGTTGGTTTGTTACTTCGTCACGAGTAGGCTTGCGGACGCTTCTGCTCGAGGAGCTTCGCGCCGTCGGGTCGTAGTTCGCCCTTGGGGCCGACGAAGCGATAGAGTGTCTGGCGCGTGACGCCTAATTCCTTGCACAGGTCGCCGACCTTGGTGTCACGCTCGGCCGTCGCGGCTTGCGCCAGACGGAGTTTGACGGGCGTCATCGTGTAGGGCCTGCCGCCATTGCGACCGCGCGCCCGCGCCGATGAAAGCCCCGCAATTGTTGCCCGATATGCTTTCAATCAGTTCGGCAATCGCGAACTGACGCGCCTTGCGTCCGCGCGCCGTCCACAGCGCGGATGGTTGGGAGGGCGTTGTCAGACCAACGGCAGACAACGTCAGGTCGTCTGTGTGAGACATAGCTTGCCCAGACCCAAGCGGCTATCAGGCCATGAGCGCGCGCCACTCGCCGAGCGCGGCCGAGCGTCTCTGTTTGTAAATTTCGCGGGTGACGAGATGACGTTCCTGGTTGAAATGGTTGTGGACCTGAGCATGAACTGAGCTGAATTTCTGGAGCGTCTTCGCGCTTCTGAACCGCTGCATGGCGCGCTCTCGTCGTCGAAACGGCTGATGCGAGTTTTCCGCCCGATTGTTGAGCCGATGCCCAACCTCCTGGCGATCGACGTTGCCGATCTCGCTCATCGCCGCGGGATAGGAGGAAAGCCCGTCGGTGACGACGCTCCGCGGCCGGCCATATTTCTTCATGGTGCGCTTGAGAAACTTCAGCGCCGCAGCCTTGTCCCGCTTCGCCGTGACCACCGTTTCCAAGACCTCGCCTTCGTGATCGACCGCCCGCCAGAGATAGCAGAGCTTGCCGTTGATCTTCACAAAGACCTCATCCAAATGCCAACGCCACTGGGGGAAGCGGCGCATGTTCGATACTCGCCTCTTTCGGATCTCGGCGGCGAACATCGGGCCAAACCGGTTCCACCAAAATCGGATCGTCTCATGGCTGATGTCGATCCCCCGCTCGGCCAGCAGATCCTCGACGTTGCGCAGCGACAGCGGGTACCTGACGTACATCATCACGACCAGACGGATCACTTCTGGAGAGCTGTTGAAATATTTGAACGGGTTGCTCATGGCCCGAAGCTACCACAGCCAGAGGCGGCCCGAAAAATTGGTCTGACACCGCCAGGCGAGCAGCGCAAAGGTGACAATGGCGACGACCAGCAGCACCCATTTGAGGACGTTGCTGACTTAAGGGCCCTCGCTACAACCCGGCGCGTCGTGGAACGTTTCGCGTAGAGGATTGGCGCACCGTAGTCGTAGCTGCGGCGAGCCGCTATGGCTTTGACGACCTTGTTGCTTGGCTCCATGATCTGCGCGATCTCGAGAAACCGAAGAAGGCTACTCCCCCCCTTAAAAACGGCGCTTCGGCCATCTGTGTCCTGCAAGGCACGATCGAGCGTGGACTTTCCAACACCCAGGGTACCCAACCGCACGGGGAGATTCGCCACGCTCGATCAGCGCCCGAGCGTGATCAACCTGCGCAGCAGCCAGAGAAGGCCGCTTGCCAAGGCGAACTCCGCGCTTCTTCGCTGCCTTGATTCCGGCCTGCGTCCTGTAGCGAGTTGGCGCCCTCGACGACGGCGCTGTTCGAGGTCGACAGCAGCAAGGGCGTCCCGTTGAAGCCAATGCCGTCGACATAGTAGGTCGGCGCGATGCCCGGCGCGCTGGCGTTTGGCCAAGCCAAGTCGCGCTCCGTGCTTATCGGCGTTGCCTGGATGAACCACTTCGCCCCATAGCATCAGCGGCAAATGGTCCGATGGACAGGCACCTTCCGACTGACCATCATTGCTTTGTCTTGCTTGGAAACGGCCATGAACATCGGCGACTGGCTGCGAGGGCTCGGCCTCGGTCAATACGAGGCCGCGTTTCGTGAGAATTCGATCGACTGGGAGATTCTTCGAAAACTGACGTCGGAAGGCCTCAAGGAGCTCGGCGTCGTCTCCGAAGGGCATCGCCGCAGGCTGCTGGCGGCGATTGAAGAGCTGTCGAGGACAAACGTCGCGACATCCGCGGTCGCGCGGCTGGCGGCGGCAGGAATCGGAGAGGTGGCCGCCGCCGAGCGGCGTCAGCTGCTCTCGGACGTCCTCTGCCTCGGGCGCCTCGCCGCCGATGGCGCGGCGGGCCTGACCGGGCTTGTCGAGCACATGCACATGTCGATTCTCGACACGCCGGGCCTCGCCCCGGTGGCGCAATGGGTGACAGGCGGGGCGACGCGGCTCGTCTATCAGGGGGTTTGGGGCGCGTTCCGACTGTCAGGCGAGGGGCTCGGCGCCGCCGCGGCGCTCCTTCAGCCGGAGCCCGACGATCGGCCGACCTCACGCGGGCGGGAAATTGCGCTCGCCGTGCTCAACGGGGTCGTCGGCGACCATCTTGCCGAAACCGGCAATCCGCTGGCGCTCACGATGCGGTTCCGCCGCGACGGACGGCCGCTCGCGCTCGAGCGACGCGCGCTGGCCGACGCGTTCCCTGGGGCGACCGGAAAACTCGCCGTGTTCGTCCACGGGCTCCGCATGAGCGACTTGGAATGGACGCGCCAGAACCACGACCATGGCGCGGCGCTCGCCCGCGATCTCGGCTTCACGCCGGTCTACCTCTCCTACAATTCTGGCCTGCACGTCTCGGTCAACGGCCGCGCCTTCGCCGAGGCGCTGGAGGCGCTGGTCGCCGCATGGCCGGTCGAAATCGAGGATTTCGTCATCGTCGGACACAGCCTGGGCGGGCTCGTCGCGCGCAGCGCCTGTCGCGTTGGCGAAGAGGCGGGGCATGCCTGGCGCAAGAAGCTCGACAAGCTTGTCTTTCTCGGCACGCCCCACCACGGCGCGCCGCTTGAGCAGATCGGCAATTGGGGCGACTTCATCCTCGGCAAAACGCCCTACGCCGCCGCCTTCGGGCGCTTAGCCCAACTTTCCCAACCGGGGAGGCGAGCGGGTGGAAAAGGGCGTGGAGTCAACGCTGGGCGGTCGAAGGTCTCCACTACATGGCAGGATGCGACCGCTGAGCCGGCGGGGCAAGAGCGGTGATTTGCGGCGGCGGCTGCGGCGGCAGGGTGAGGCCGAGTTGCCGCAGGAGGAGTTTCTGGTCGGCGTTCGGCTCGGTGTAACGGCTCAGGATCAGAGTTCGGCCGTCGGCGGTGGGGAAGTGGACGTCGAGCATCTGGATGGCGGCGAGCTTGTCGAGCACCGCCCGGGGGGTGAGGCCGGGAGCCAGCGGCCGGAGCCGAGCGCGCAGCGTGACGTGCAGGCAATAGGCGAGGAAGGCCAGGAAGATGTGCGCCTCGATGCGCTGCTCCAGCTGGTGATAGATCGGCCGTAGCTCGAGATCGTCCTTAAGGTTCTTGAAGGCCGCCTCGACTTCGACGAGTTGCATGTAGAACTGCCACAGCTCGGCGGGATCGCGCCCGGACAGGTTGGTGCGCAACAGGTAGCGGCCTTCGCGCCGGCGCGCTTGACGCAGCTTTTTGCGGTTGAGCGTGTAAGCGAAGGCGGCTGTGTGAGGGTCGACCATTATGTCGAGGAGGCGCCATGCCGCAGGCGCCTTGGCGCGGGCGGCGCCGAGCTTCATGAGCAGGCTCTCGCGAGAGAGGTCCATGTGCGCCAGCTTCGCTGGTCTGCTACCGGCTTATCGATCCGGGCAGCGAATGGCGTCTGCACCTGCTGTGGTTCGAGCAAAGCGCCATGGGCGATCTGCTCGGCGGAGACTTTGCGCTGGTCGAAAAGAACGCGCTCTACCGCTGCCTCGACAAGCTGCTCGAGCACAAACCGGCTTTGTTCACCCATTTGCGCCAGCGTCTCGAGGATGCGGCTCCAGCAAGTGCCTTCGCGCGAATTGGGCAGACGAGCGGCCCAGAAGCGGTCGAGTCCCAGTTGCTCATAGAGCTGGCAGGCGAGCCAGCACGCGCCCCATTGCCGCGGCCGGTGCAGCTCCATGGCTCCGAGCCGGATCCGCACGCCATGGCCCTCGGCGTGATCGGGCAGCGACAGATCGGCGGGGAACAGGGCCAGTTGGGTGGTTTGTTGCGCGCCCTCGTCGAAGGCCTCGATCACCCGGCACCAGGCTTCCTGCTGGCTGTCGTTGATCTCGCCGAGATAGAGCACCTGGCGCCGTGGTGGGGCCGTAGCTGCCGACAGTCTTCAACCAGAGGTAGTGCCGATCCTTTGCTGAACAGCGAGGGACCGGAATGCCGGGCGAGAGATTGTCGATGCGGAAGATTTGAGAAGTTTTGCGGCTGCGGTTCGGACAGGGGCTGAGCCAGCGGGCGATCGGCCAGAGCCTGCGGCTGAGCGTCGGCGCGGTGAACGCCTATCTGAGCCGGTCCCGGATGGCCGGCCTGGGCTGGCCGCTGCCGGCCGAGTTCGATGAGCTGAACCTCTTCTAATTTGGACGTCGCCCTCCGCGAGAGCTTGCACCCCGCCGCAGTTCCAGCAACAACCGATTCCGCGGCGCGACAGACGGCGTATGATGCGGGCCTTCCGCCTCCTAGCCAGCGTGCTTGACCGTCCCCCTGAGCCGCGACAACCGACACTCGTCGTTTCGGCCAATCAACGTCTACTACACGCCAACTGCGTCCAGCCAAGAGTATGACTATGGCCTCGTTGTCGCGGGGTCGTGAGAGCGCCAGCGGATGGACGGCGCCGAGCTCGGTTCGTCCGAACATAACTGATAGTAGCATGGGACTGCTGAAGCTGACGACGAGATCGCCAAAATGTCTCTGGCCAAATTCGCGCTCGGCTCGCTCTCCCAACCCTATTACACCCCCATCTGAGTGCAACATTCCAGTCTCAATCATATGATCAAGTACGCTCGCTTGGTCTCCGATCGACACGGTATCGAACGTCGTTCCAAGCCAATCACCCAAATCCTCACGCGCGATGCCTTTTTTTTCTTGCAGCGCTAAAGCCATTATTTGCTGCGCGTACAGATGAGCGGGCAGCGCCAGAGGTTGCACATTCTCGACGTATCCCTCTCGCCAGAGTCGAGTGATACCGAGAGCAAGCAAAAGTTCTGATTCACTTGTCGCTAGGAAAAGAAAATTGCGTACCGTATCCGCCCTGCGACCACTCCTTCCCATACGCTGAAGGAAGCTGCTAACTGATGGCGGAGCGCCAACTTGTATCACACGATCGAGGTCACCAACATCAATCCCCAGCTCCATCGTCGATGTCGCAACAATCGCGTAGTCCGGTTCGGCAGGGAAGGCCGCCTCGGCCTGGCGTCGTTCGTCGGTTGATAGAGAGCCGTGGGAGACAAATGTTCTTACTCCCGCCCGGCGGAGTCCTGACGCAAGTTCCTCAACCCGGGCTCGGCTGTCGCAAAATACAAGCCGTCGCTCACCCCTATGAATTCGTGAAAGGACTGTAATTGCGTTTCCAACTGAGCCGACATGATCCGTCAGTACGTCACCGGTGACCGACACCGCAGCTGAGCAGA
Source organism: uncultured Alphaproteobacteria bacterium (assembly GCA_963768555.1). Lineage (GTDB taxonomy): Bacteria > Pseudomonadota > Alphaproteobacteria > Rhizobiales > Beijerinckiaceae > Roseiarcus. The sequence continues at coordinate 27,340 of CAVYIZ010000060.1, read as the reverse complement.
CAATCTTGCCGTCTCTGTTCCGAGTAAGCCAGGTCAGCAAGTTTTCGGGGTTTCCCACAGTTGCTGAGAGGCCAATGCGTTGAAGGCGCCGCCCGGCCAGCCGTTCCAGTCGGGCAAGGATTGCGAGCAAGTGCCATCCTCGATCATCACCGGCGAACGCGTGCAGTTCATCGACCACGACGGCATGTAGACCACTCAGCAAAGACTGGTGGTCGATCCGGGCCGATACCAAAATCGCTTCAATCGACTCCGGCGTTGTGAGAAGGATATCCGGTGCGTCCTTCAGCATGCGTTTGCGCGCGGGCTCGCCAACATCGCCATGCCAGAGCCCCACCTTTCGCCCAACGAAGCTGGCGTAAAGGCTAAGCCGCGGCTCAAGATTATTCAGCAGCGCCTTTAGTGGGCATAGATAGAGAATAGAAAGACCCGTCCAACATTGGTCCATCGAACGTGAGAGCAGCGGAAAGAATGCCGCTTCGGTCTTTCCGCCAGCAGTCGGCGCAAGGAGGAGGACATCCTCACCTGTATGTATTGGCGCAATCGCATCGGCTTGCGTCGGCCGGAGATCACCCCACCTCAGCGTATTGACAATGTGATATCGAAGGGCCGGATGAAGGTGTTCAAACGGGCTCACGCCTCAATCTCAACGTCATCGACAGTAGCGGCCCCAGCGCTGGCACGCTCCGCTACCGACATCTCCTGCTCATCAATGGTTGGCGCATAGTGTCTGCGCGGATCGAATTCTGCAAATTGGTCGACTCTGTCGAGAACATCAGCGACGAGTTTCTTGAGAAAAATGCGAGGCGCCACACCAGTTCGACCGCCAAGCCGACCAGCGACCGCCCGAGCAAGATCTCCAAGATAAGCATTATCGACGACTGCACGGACGCGTGCACCATCGGTCGCTTGCTCGACAAAAAGTTCGCGAACCCTCGCGCCCACTTGGACCAAGGCATCAAGATCGAAACCAGGTAGCCTGATTTGAACGGCTCGCGGATTGTCGAAGCGCGCATCGGTGGCAAAGTCCGTATGGACGCGCTGTGCCAACGGAGGGAGACGCTGGATGCCCTGCGGTCCTTCGAAAAAGGCCGAAGTTCCAGTCACAAGTAGGAACAACCCAGGGTAACGGCCGGCGTCCATTTCATCCAGGAGCTGACGGAGAGCATTCAGACCCTTCTCGCGCGTATCGGCCCGCATACGCTGCAGCGTCTCAACCTCGTCAAGAACGAGAACAAGTCCCGGCCGTCCAGAGTCGCGAAGGATGGCCAGTAACCCTGCCAAAAAGTGCATGGGGCCGAATGGATCGAGGTCGCCTTTCACGCCAGCAGCGCGCTTTACCGCGGCCGCCACGTTTGGCTGACCGCCGAGCCAAGCAATCAGTCCCTCCGCAAGCGCCGCGTCGTCGGCCAGAAGCGCCCGCCTGTATGAGCGTAAGACCGCAGAGAAGGCCGGCGCTGTTCGAGAGATTGCTGAAAGCCTTTGCTCAACAAGTGCATCCGTCGCAGCAATCAGGCCCTTGGTGTCGTTAGGCTCGACCTTGCGTGAGGCGATTACCTCTTCCAGTGTATAGAACCATGCGTCAACGATCGACCGCAGCGCGCCGTCCGGGGTATCGGCAGTCGCGAGCCGTTCGGTCAAGCGACGATAGATCGTCTCCCAACGATGCAAGGGAGTTTCTGTCTCTGAAATTTGGACTTCACTTGTTGCAAAGCCGCTAGCGGAGCGGGCGCGCTCTTGAAGCCAGCGGGCAAAGAAGGTCTTGCCGCTGCCGTATTCGCCTCGAACCGCTTTGAAGCCGCCCCTTCCCAGAGCAACAGCAGCGAGTTCGGCGTCAATCGCGGCTTCGAACCGTTCCATTCCCACGGCGAAGGCGGCAAGACCATCTCGTGGCACCGTTCCTCTACGAAGCGCATCAAGGACCTCGGCGCGCCGCTGTGGTCCGGTCATGGCGCGCCGCCAATCTCGAACTGGAACCGAAGGAGTCCGGACATCGAGGACGACCTCATCGGCCGTCGCGTCGATAGAGAGAACTTGTGCCTGGTCCACGTTGAGCACCCGCCTCGCCGCATTGACAAGGCCTCCGGCACGAAAGGCAGGTACCCGTAACGACTGCGCCAGCGCGGTGCGCGAGAGCCGTCCCCCACGTGCTGCAAGAGCCGCGACGAGCGCTCGTACGACCGAATCGTCGGGCGCGCCTCGTCCCGCGAGCTCTCGCTGGGCGATATAGGTCGTCGATGCCAGGAGTGCGTCGATCCAGGCCTCCGTTGCGGGCGCCACCTCGAAGAGGTCGACTTGCCTTGCATCGCGCCGGCGACCGGGAGGTGAGGATGCGACGCTGGTTACTACTGGCTGCGCTTCGTCTTCGCTCCACCAGCTGGGCTCAACGGGAGGTGACTTAACCCAGTCCCGGGGTGCTGTCCCGCTGGTCAGGACCGCGAGCGGAACCAAGACTTCTTGAGGGCTGGCCCCACCATGGTAGCCACTACGTTTCGCGGCAAAGCGAAGTCGTTCACTCCAGGCCAGGACGACCCTCGTTCCCTCAGAGGACATCACGCGACCATCACGCATCTCGATCTCGCCTTCGCCGGCCCGACCGCCGGATCGCCAGCGGTCGCCAGGTCCAGCTTGGACGTAGGTTGTTCCAGCATCGAGCACGTGCCCATGGTCACCAGTCAGGATAATCAGGCGGCCGGCCTCGCGTGCCGCCCTCAGAATAGGCGCCAATTGGCGCAAGACCTCGGTAGACCAAAGAACTTCGATTTGATCCGATCCAGAGAGTTGCGCGTCGACCGCGTTGTGTACGATGCCAACTATCTTTTGCCCTGTATCCGTCAAGGCGGCTTGAACTCGTTCGTCCAACTCGGGTCCATTACCAATATCCGACTTATGGAATAGCAGAGGCGGCTTCCCCGCCCGGGATGCTTCGCGAAGTCGTTGATGCACTCCGAACGAGGCTCGCTCCGCCGCTGCATCCCCCCGGACGAGGCGTCCCGAAAGGAGGCTTGTCCGAGACGTCTCGGTTACAGTGGGGAGAGCCGCCACAAGGGGAGGAGGCGATGTGCGCCCGGCTGGTGACAGCTCGGTCCACCCATGACGCCCGATGTCGGCGACCAGCGGGCGCGCAACCGCAAAGCTGAGACCATCGAGGACTAACAGCAGAACCGGCGCCTGAGCGGCAAGAGGCGCGACAATGATATCAAGGGCGCGCTCGATCGGTAACGGCTCGTCGCCACGGGCGCCGCCGGCATTCCAGTCGCGGAGAAAGTCCGCGAACGCCTTGTTTTCTTCCTCGCGGCGTATTCTCGCAAGTTCGCGCAGGCGCGCATAGGCGGTGGCGACCTCCGCGACACCATCGCCGGCCGTAAGCGAAGCGCGCGCCCAATCCACGAACCCGCCTTCCTCCGCATAGGCCCTGGCCGCACTGCCAAACCCTTTACTCGGCCTAGGTCTGCCACGGAGCCAGCGACAGAGCCTGGCGGCCATCTGAAGTCGGTCAAGCCTCATGCGTTGGTCACCGGCGCGCTCATGCTCCTGGGCCAGGCGCACCAAGCGTTCGGCGCTTGCGACATCTTGCGAACCGCCCGACTCTGCGGCTTGGGCAATGGCCTTCGCGGCCGCAACAAGCCTTGCCTCGAGCCCGGCGGTGAGCGCGCGGCTCAGTCCAACGTGTTCCGTGGCGCGGGTGACGTCCAACAAGGCGGATGCCCGCGCTTGATGCCTTTGTGCGGAAGAACCATCCAACCGCGCGATCACGCTGGCGGCGGCATCGGCCAGCACGCTCCCTGCTTCGGGGTCAACCCGGCTTCCGCCGAACATCGGCTCCAAACGCACCGCAGCGTCACGCAAGCTGTCGCTCGGTCCGGCCGCGGCGAAGACCACGCCGCAGACCAACCCCAGCGCGAGCGCGTCCGAGCCATTTCCGGCTGACACCGCGTTGGCCACGAGCGCAGCGCCGCCGCCGCCCTCGCTCGCGAGCTTCTCCAGAATCTTCTCTCGAGCAGTCTGTGTCAGAGCCTGAAATCGGTCCAGGTTGCCTTCGCCGGAGGTCCACGCCAGCAACGCTGCAACGTCAGCTCGCGCGTCCGGCAAGCCGACGGCGTGTTCGAGACAAAAGCGCCAGGCGGTGTCGAGGTCCAGCACTCCACCTGGCACCGGCGGGTAGCCGCTTGCCGGGGCGCGATCCAGCAGCAAATCGGAAAGCCAATCCTGGCCGCGCAGACGCGGGTCAAGATCGCGCGCGGAGAATGCGGCGCGAAGCGCGTCCCAACGACTGGCTGCGACAAGGCGGCCGCGGGGAAATCGGGCCACGATATCCGCCCCGAGCAGATTGTCCGCCAAGTTCGTGATCAACATAAGTCTGGCCTCGGGAGCATCCTCGATCCGGGCCAGAGCCTCGCGGACCTCGAGCGGACTTTCGCACCAGGCAATCCTGAATTGCTTCCCGTGACGTTCTATGAACTCGGGCCAAGGCCGACGCATTGGCGACCGCACGCCAAGAACGCGGGCCTCCGGGTCGCGATCGAGAAATGCCTCAAGTTGCCGGCGAGAAGGCGCGAGTAGGGGGCTCACCCTTTTCCGCCCTCCCTGGTTAGCCGCCATGAAATCGTCAGCCGCGCGCCTGGCTCGGCGTCCAAGCGAGACTTGAGACGGTCCAGTTCTGTCTTCGCGCTTTCGATGGGCAGGGACTCCCAAGATTTCTGTTCCAAAACCTCAGTGTTCTGACCAGGGGCATCGAAACCCTGGCCGGGCTCGCCGCCGCCAGCCGGAGGATGACGCCCCGCCGACCAAAGTCCCAGTCTGACCGCCAGTACCAGTACCGACGCCGCTCGGCGGAGCGGCGGCCAGAAGACGATATGCGTTCCGCTGCACGTCCCGCAACTTCTCGTCCTCGAGGGGGACGACGTGTTCGTCTGCCTCGAGGGCCTCCGCGACGGCGCGGAGTATCAGTTCGGCTGCCCCACGACGATGGTCTGCCAGCGCGCTGGCCGCCGCCAGGACATCCCACTCGAAGGATGACAGGAACGACGCAAGGCTGGCGGCCCCGGCAATCGAGCGGCCGACGGCGGCTTCGCTCGTCCGCAAGTCCGAGGTCGCCAAGGTCTGCACCACGGCAAGGGGGTCGACCCCAGCCGTCAGGTCGGTCACGAGGACCGAGGCCGACAACACCGTGATCATCCGCGGCGCTCGCTCCGGCGTCACGCCCGCGGCCGCCATATTAGCTCGCAACACGTTTGTCAGCGTCGCGAGCGAGGCGCGAGCCGCCTGGGCGCGTTCACGCAATTCATCCGCCAGTCTCGCGACCGTCGCCCCTTTGCGGACTTCGGACGGGGCGAGCCCAAAGACTTCCCCCGCCCGCTCGCGCGCCTTCGTCCAGGTGCTCTCGTCCGGCAACGGCTGCGCAATGAGCTCGGCGTCGTCGTCCAGCCGTTCGATCGATCCGCGTACGGCTTTGTCACGTTGCCCGAGCCGGGAGCGCGAAGTGTCGGCGCCTCAGGAGTTGTCAGGCCGCTGCGACTGCGGTCCGCCACGTGGTCATCGCCACAGCGCGAAGCGCGCGGTGCGTGTGGGCGGAGACGAGATGGCGTTGGACGTTGAAGGTGTTGTAGACGGCAGCGTGCGTGGAAAGAAATTTCTGGGCTGACCCCGGGCTCTTGAACCGCTGCATCTTGCGCTCCCGCCGCCGCGTCGGTTGATGCGAATTCTCAGCTCTATTGTTCTTCCATCGCCCGCGCTCATGCCGGCGTTCGATCCCAAGCTCTCGAGCCGCGGCGCTGTATGATCGCAAGTCGTCGGTGACCAACCGCTCAGGGGCGAAGGCATACTTCTTCAGGAGCTTGCGCATCAGCTTCAGCGCGGCGTGCTTGTTTCGCTTGGACTGGACCAGCACATCGAGGACCTCCCCTTCGGCGTCGACGGCCCGCCAAAGATAGACCATGCGGCCGTCGATTTTCAGATAGACCTCGTCGAGATGCCAAGTCGTATGAGGCTTCAGGCGACGCTTTCGTAGATCGGCCGCGATCATTGGTCCGAAATGGTTCACCCAACGCCGAACGGTCTCGTAAGACACCGCCACTCCGCGTTCCGCCAACAAATCCTCGACGTCGCGCAGGCTGAGGGTGAACCGGAGGTAAAGCCAGATCGCTTGCTGAATGATCTCGGGCGGGAAACGATACCCGCTGTAGCTGATCTTGTTCATCCGCGTGGTGCTACTCGGCCACCGAGAACGCCGCAAGCCCGGAGCGCCGTGACAATGCCTGGCGGGCTCCTGACGATGGACGGGCTGATCGCGGGCGTCGGCGCCGCGGTGACGCGCGAGCAGGTCGCACATGAGGTGCGCGTCGTCGACTGCAAGCTATGAGCAACGGAATCAGCCTCGGTAAGGAGGCACATGAAGACGACTGCTTGCTTCGGGCTCGAACTTCGACCCCACCATAGTTCGCGCGAGGCTCGCCGCCTCGGCGGTCACTCGCCCTTGACCTCGATCTTCTTGACCAGCTCCTGGGCCTCGGCGGACTTCGGCAAGGTGACGGTGAGGACGCCCTTCTTGAAGGTCGCCGCGATATTGTCCGTGTCGACGGCGTCGGGAACCCTCAGGGCGCGCTCGTAGGAGCCATAGCGGCGCTCCCTGAGATGATAATCCTCCTTCTTCTCTTCCTTCGCCTCTTCCTTCTGGCCCTTGATCGTCAATACGCCGTTGGCCACCTTGACCTCGATGTCCTTCTCATCGATCCCCGGCAGGTCGGCGTGGACTTCATAGGCGTTGTCTTTTTCAACGAAATCCACCGCCGGAACGGCGACCCAGGACTCGGGCGCCAAGAACGGCTCGATGCCGAACGCCGGCCTTCGGAACGGCAGCCGGAACGGACTCAGGGTGAAGTCCTCGAACAGCCGGTCGATCTCGCGCCGAAGATTCTCGAACGGACGCCACGTCTGCATCTGCGTCGCGGCCAGGGGCGATTCGGGTTTGCTTTCAGTCGTGACAGGAACCTTTGTCTCAGCTTTTGCCATGGAATCCTCCATCCTTGGCTGCTTTTCAGCCTTTCACCGTTGAAAGATACGCCGCGGCGCGCGTCCTGCATTGACGCACCGCAAACACTTCGCAGGCGATCTCGGCGGAAGCGGGTGCCAGAGCCATCTCACAGCGCTTCGACGATGGTGACGTTGGCGGTGCCGCCGCCCTCGCACATAGTCTGGAGGCCGAAGCGCAGCCCACGCGCGCGCAGCGCGTGGATGAGGGTCGCCATCAGCTTGGCGCCCGTTGCGCCCAACGGGTGACCCAACGCGATCGCGCCGCCATTGACGTTGAGCTTGGCCGGGTCGCCTCCGATCGCTTGCAGCCAGGCGAGCGGGATGGGCGCGAACGCCTCGTTCACTTCGTAAATATCGATATCCCCGATCGTCATACCGGCTCGCTCCAGCGCCCGGCGCGTGGCGCGGATCGGTTCTTCCAGCATGATGACGGGATCGCCGGCCGTCACCGTCATCGCATGGATGCGCGCGATCGGCGTGAGATTATGGGTCTTGAGCGCGCGTTCGCTCACGATCAAGGCGCCGCTCGCGCCGTCGCAGATCTGACTGGCGTTGGCCGCCGAAATGACGCCGCCTTCCTGGAGCAGCTTCACCGATCCGATCAATTCCAGCGTCGCATCATAGCGGATACCTTCGTCTTGGACATGGGGTCGGATGCCGTCGGATGTCTCGACGGGGACGGGCACGATTTCCGTTTCGAAAGCCCCCGCGCGGGTCGCAAGGGCGGCGCGACGATGGCTCTCCAGAGCGAAGCGGTCGAGCGTTTCGCGATCGAAGCCATAATTGCGCGCGATCATCTCGGCGCCCACGAATTGGCTGAACGCCTCGACCCCATAGCGGGCCTTAATCCGATCGCTGAGCGGCCCGACTCCGAGCCCCGCTTTCTGGTGAAGCGTAACGTTGGAGAACATCGGCACGCGAGTCATGCTCTCGACGCCGGCGGCGATCACAATGTCCTGCATGCCGGACATTACCGCCTGGGCCGCGAACTGCACTGCCTGCTGTGAGCTGCCGCATTGCCGGTCGATGGTGACGGCCGGCACGCTGTCGGGAAGCTTCGAGGCGAGGACAGCGTTGCGCCCAAAGGCAAAGGCTTGCTCTCCCGCCTGTGTCACGCAGCCCATGATCACGTCGTCGATGGCTGCAGGATCGACCCCGGTACGGTCGACGAGGGCATTCAGCACTTCACCGCCCAGGTCCGCGGGGTGCCATCCAGCAAGCTTGCCGTTCCGGCGACCGCCGGCCGTGCGGGCCGCATCAACAATATAGGCTTCGGCCATAGGGTCAGACTCCTTCAAAATCGGGTTTGCGTTTGGACTAAGGCCTGTGGACATTTAATTGACGGCTTGGGATTCTTGACTCGCATTATTCATCGCGGGCTGGCGGATGTGGCGTAAATATCTGATTTCGTGTAGAATCTGGTTGTCGAAGCCAATTCGCGCGATTTCAGCGAGGCCACACCCGCCATGACCGATCCTATGTTGCCGCTGGCCGGCTTGTCACCTGTGGACGGCAAGGCGGTGGTGGCCAAATTCGATGGGGGGCTGTTGTCGTCGGACGGCGGCGTTCTGGCGTTGCGGGAGGCGGAGCAACGTCTCGGGCGGTGGCGGACGATCTCCCTGCAAATCTCCGGGTCGAGCGTCCGACGGCCGGTTCCGTCCCTTGTCGCTTAGCGGAAGATCGAGTTGCTCCATGGAAGCGCGGATCGCCGCAGCGTTCGCAGATGATGCAAAGTTCGACCGCGATTCTTCTCATTCTCGAGCTCAACCAGCCCTTCTCTGGCCTCTTCCACCTTCCGACGATGTCGATCGAGGCGACGCTGAGGGCTTTGGAGACGCCGCTGGCTAAGGGTTGAGGGGGCGCCGCCCCACAGGGTTGGCCGTGAGGCCCACCCCCGCTTCCTGAGCGCATCGCGCCGGGTTCCAAGCCAGGAACCGGGGTGCGCTGAGGAAGAGGGCAACGCGGATCAGGCACCGCGTTAACAAAGTGCAGCTGCGGTAACCGGGGCAGAAGGAACCCCTCGCCAAGCATCCAACCGGTGCGCCGCACAATCCGTGAGCGGCAGGCAGAGGTAAGCCGGGGCGGGGTATGCCCAATGGGCTAGGGGCGGCGACGCAATTGACCCGAACCCGGACACCGACTGTGCATCGCAACGTTCGAGGTTGCCGTACGGCGTTCAGAACTTTAGCTCAAGAATTCAGTTCCCGCAGTCACTCTTTAGGCCACAGCTTTATCGTGTTTGCAGATATGTATTTGGCTGCCCATTCAGCGCCGGCATAGAGTTCACAAACCCACAGAAGTTCGTTGACGGCGTGACAGAATGGATTCCAGTTCCTTCAAATCGGGAAGAGATGCTCCAGCGTGAACCAAACGGTTGCGGTATTCGAAGTCCTGGCCCTCGGCTCCGCTCCCCGCAAGAGATGCAGCAAGGCGAGAACGGCTTGAAATCCCGCGGCGAACGAATTGCCCTCGTGATTGACTGCATCGAGATGCTTCTGGATTTCTGCATGAAGCGTGGAGTTGTTAGCCCGGATCAGCGCCAGCAGGAAAAAGAGCCCGTTGAAGCCCTCGAAAAACACCTTCCGCCTGCCGATTTCCTTTGTGTAGAGCTTGAGCGCCTGGCGATATTCGGCGATCGCCGCGTCGTTGCGGCCTTCGAGAAAATGCACCGTTCCCATGAGAAGATGACGGCTGGACGGCGCGGTTTCCGGAGCCGCCTCCGGCATGGAGAGAATCTTCCGTTTCGCGGCGGCGAGGGAGCCGGCCAGAATATCGACCCGCAACAGCGCCCATTTGAATTCGGCGTAGCCCGGCGTGTCCTCACGGTCGCGGTAATGGGCAAGAAGGGCCGGCGTGTCGGCGGTCGCCTGGCCGGTTGACAGCACGAGCGCGAGCTTGACCCAGAACAGCCTGAACTGAATGTCGAGCTCGCGACTGGCGAGCCAGGACAGGTTGATGACCGTATCGGCGAACAGGTCTTCCAGAATGTGCGGACCCACCGCTGTGCTGTAGGCTTTGTCATAGGCGGCTATGGCGAAGCGGAAGGCATCGCCGTCGTTTTCGTAGATCGCCAGTCGCAATCGGACGCGCGCGCCCGGATCCGATTGTGGGGAATACGAATAATAAGCGGAGCGAGGCCGGAAAAATCCGGCGCACGGCCTCGGCGGCTTTGCGCCCCTCCGGCATGGCGATCATCTCGATCGCGAGCGAATGGCGCAGCAATTCGAGACAGGAATAATCCGCGTTCAGCAGTCCCAGCGACAACAGCCGGTTCAGCATCGGGTTGAGCGTATTGTAGGACAATAAGGCGCGCCCGGCCCGGCAATGGCCGAGGCGTTCGCCATGCTCAAGAAATCGCTCTTGTTGGTGGCGACGCCAACCAACGCCTTCAACCGCAGAACGGTCCGCTCCGCCCCAGTCAGCCGCGCGAGCTGCTCGGGCAGATCCTCGCGCGGCGTCGCGCGCCTCGGCGGGTCGGCGGCCGGCGCCATCGCGATCACCAAACTCAACTGCGAAGACCTGAAATCGGCTTTCACGAGCGGCCTCGAACTCGAATTGATCGACCACGGACGGCGAAAAATCATAGCCTGACGCGTGGGACGAACTCGACCCAAAATCGAGATGTCCATCGCAGAACCAGGCGACGGTGGCGCATCATGGAATCCTCCCTACGTCGGCGTCAGCGCCGATATGCAACTTGCGTATTGCTCAGCTCGGGGTCCGCACGTCGATCGGCGTTCCAAACCATTGCTTTTCTTAAACATTGCACGGTCGAGGCGTCGTGCCTGTTCACAGCCAATCGTAAAACGCGTGTCGCGGCGAACGCGGCGCCGCCGCCGACGTCGCCATCAGGTCGTCCTGAACCCCCTCAGCGCGCCTCATCGCCGCCGTCGATCACCCCGGCCAAGCTGTGTTTTGCCGTCGAACAACGCCAATTCGCAGGGCGCTTTCGGATCGGGATCGACCAGTTGCTCGAAGTCCTCGGCCGGCGGCGCGCTTCTCCAGTAGGGATTCCATCCCATTCTCTACTAATATGCGCGTCCTGGGTATCCATTTAACCGGACTCGACGATTTGTCTCCAAGGGCGGTTCGGCGAAGGTCGCTCCAAGCTGGGCGGATGTCCGCGTTGTCTCGGCGGCTTGGGAGGAACAGCCTTTGGGCTCTGGCTCATAACAAGGTCTTTGTAACGAACCGGTCCATGCGCGACAGCAAGCTCCAGGACCCGGTAGACAGCATCCCTTCTGCTACGTGAGCGGCGGCGATTGAAGCGGAACACGAACTCATCCAGGTAACTGGGCAAGTGTGCGGAATCCACCGCTCCCTGGTGGGTGCCCAGCAGCCATCGTTTGGCAAGGGACGCTATTCGATGCACGCCTGGCAGAAGTTCTCCGGGGTCCTCGCCTCGCGTTGATGCGGCCCGCTGGCTACGGCGGTCATGGATATACCCACGCTTCTCCAACCACCGGTAACCCTGCCAGGCATCGGTGATGACTGTCGCCCCCGGCTCGACGTTATCCAACACGTAGGAGTGAAGCGATTCTGAGGAGGCATCCGCCACCGGCGCCATTCGACAGCGCCAGATCCCTTTCGGCTCGAGGATCTCGATCGCGATACACGTCAGGATCTTCTTCCCTTTGGCACGGCCTCCCGAAAGTCCAGTTTCCTTGCCTCCGATGTAGGTTTCGTCCACCTCCACCTTCCCGCAAAGGCGCTCCCGATCGGGGCGAATCAGCACAGACCGCAAGCGATGAAGGATAGCCCAGACCGTCTGGTAGGAGCCGATCTCCAAGGTCCGCTTCAAGCTCAGCGCCGAGATCCCATCTTTGCCACTCGCAAAATACCAACAGGCTGAAAACCAAACCGTGAGTGGAGTGCGGGTCCGGTCGAAGATGGTGCCTGCTATCACTGACGTACGGCTGCCGCATCCAGTGCACTTGAACCTGCCGTCGCCAAGCCGCCATCCTTCCGAATGGCCACAGGACGGGCAGACGAAGCCGTGAGGCCATCTCAACCATTCCAGGTAGTCGAGGCAGTCCGCATCAGTCGGGAACCAAGCCCGAAACTCCCCAAGGGACTTAGGGTAGTGGATGCTGGCGAGGGGTCGCTCCATCCACCCAGCATACGCCCAAGTCCGGTTAAATGGATATCCCAGATGCGCGTAATCAGGATGGGCTTTCACATGCGAACGACGCAACAATTCAGCATTACGCTCCCGCATGATATGGCGGCGATCGTCGAAGCAAAAATCAAGTCCGGCGCGTATGCATCGGTAAGCGAGGTCGTGCGCGATGGCGTGCGCGCGCCCATGGAGCGCGAGGCGGTAGTCGAGCGCTGGCTGCGCGAGGAAGTCGTCGCCGGTCATAACGAATATCTCGCCGACCCGAGCAAAGGGGTCCCGGGCGACGTGATCCTGGATCGGATCAAGGCCCGTCGGCGCGCAGAGCGCGGCGAGTAGCGGAAACTGTGAAGTACTTTCACGCCCCGCGCCGAAGGCCAGCTTGATGCGCTGCACCGCTACATCACGGACCACGGCAGCGAACGACGGGCCGATGGATACATTGCCCGTATCGTCGATTTCTGCACCGGACTTACCGTTCCACTGGGGACAGGTGCGCAACGACCTGCTCGAGGGGCTACGCACCATCGGTTTCGAGCGGCGCGTCACGATTGCATTCGTTGTCACCGCCGACGCTGTTCTGATCGAGGGTGTCTTTTACGGGCATTGTCAGAGTAACGGCAGGTCGTCTGTATGTGACATAGCTTACCCAAACCCAAGCGGCTATCAGGCCATGAGCGCGCGCCACTCGCCGAGCGCGGCCGAGCGTCTCTGTTTGTAGATTTCGCGGGCGACGAGATGACGTTCCTGGTTGAAATGGTTGTGAACCTGAGCATGAATTCAGCTGAATTTCTGGAGCGTCTTCGCGCTTCGGAACCGCTGCATGGCTCGCTCTCGTCGTCGAAAAGGCTGATGCGAGTTTCGGCCCAATTGTTAAGACGACGACCAACCTCGTGGCGATCGTCGTTGCCGATCTCTCTCATCGCCGCTGGATAATAGGAAAGCCCGTCCGTGACGACGCTGCGCGGGCGGCCATATTTCTTCATGATGCGCTTCAGAAACTTCAGCGCCGCAGCCTTGTCCCGCTTCGCCGTGACCACGGTTTCCAAGACCCCGCCTTCGTGATCGACCGCCCGCCAGAGATAGCAGAGCTTGCCGTTGATCTTCACGAAAACCTCATCCAAATGCCGACGCCACTGGGGGAAGCGGCGCATGTTCGATACTCGCCTCTTTCGGATCTCGGCGGCGAACATCGGGCCAACCGGTTCCACCAAAATCGGATCGCCTCATGACTGATGTCGATTTCCCGCTCGGCCAAGAGATCCTCGACGTTGCGGAGCGATAGCGGATATTTCACGTACATCATTACGACCAGTCACTTCAGGCGAGCTGTTGAAATATCGAAACGGGCTGCTCATGACCCGAAGCTACCACAGCCAGAGGCGGCCCGAAATATTGGTCTGACACTGCCAGCCGTCGTGTCGAGCTTTTCGTGTCCGAGCAACGCCTGAATCAGCCGACTGTCTTTGCCGTCCTCGAGCAGATGGGTTGCGAAGGAATGGCGCAGCGAATGAAGGGAGACCGCCTTGCGCAGCCCAGCCGCTTTCGCCGCCTCCTTGAACAGCCGGCCGAACTGGCGCGGCGTCATCGGTTGCCCGTCGCGCCATCGCTATCCTATCGGCTTGCTACCCGCCCTCTCGGCTCACGCCCCCGCGCAGCGGGTCGGAGCGCAGCGACTTCGTGCCCTGGCCATCCTGCGCGTCGGGCCTATGGCCGGTGTCCGGCGCTCTCCGCCTATTCGAAGGTGACCGCCGAAGGGCAACACAGAGGCAATCCCTGCGGGTCTCTAAGGATTACGGATTAGGGTGATACGCGCTCAAATCCCTTGCGCTTTCGGTCTGGCTGCCTCCAGCGTTTCGTGCGGGCTTTTCAGGCGCGCTAAGCCCCGACACTCGGGCAGCTGGCAAGTTGGTTAATTTTGTGTTTCCATTGCGGCGGACTCCGAGCGGGCGCGAGGCGCACGAGGCAAGCTGCGGATGCGAACACTTCTTGTTTTCTGTGTGGTCGCTCTCGGTATGGGCTGCGACGCCACGGCGACGGAGCTGGGCCTGGCGTCGTTCTATGGCGCTCAAGGACTGACCGCGGCGCATCGCAGCCTGCCGATGGGATCGCGGGTCAGGGTCCTCAATCTCGACAACGGCCGGTCCGTGATCGTCAGGATCGTCGATCGGGGGCCGTTCATCCACGGAAGGGTCATCGACGTTTCGACTGCGGCCGCCGTAACGCTCGGCTTCCGGGACGCCGGGCTGGCCCACGTGAGGATCGAGCGCATTTCCGCGGAAACCTCGGAGGCCAGCGCCGGGCCTTCGCGGCCGGCGGCGCCTCCGTCCGACGAGACCTCGTCCTATGCGATCTGCAGTTACGGCGCCGATCGCGTGGAGCATCTGCGAACCGACTCGGTCGGCGACCGAGCGGCGCCGCTGTCGGGCGATGCGTTGGGATGCGAGAATTTCCGATTGCGGCTTGTCCGACTCGCTGAGAGCACGAACGATCTGGCGCCCGTCGTCGCCGCCCTTACAGAAGTCGGTTCAAGCGGGGTGGAGAGGGCCGAGAGCATCCCCGTGAGCGGCCTGGCGGATATGGAGGCGGCCGAGAGCATCCCCGTCGGCGCCCTGGCCGAAGTTTTGCAGCGCAAAGCCCCTGTAACGCGCTCTGCGAGCCATTGCGCTGCGGCGTCCTGTGAAGCCGCAGAGCGACCGCAGGCTTCGAACATCGTGTATTCGCTCTTCGCAGAACTTCGCCGGGTCTTCGATTAGCGCTCCCCGGATTACCATGACACGCGCTCAAATCCCTTTTCGATGGGCGGCCCGACGGTCTCGCGATACGGGGTCCATGCGTGCATGGGAGCTCTCGCAGCTTAGCGTACGATTTTGAACAAACCGTCAATCGCTAGCTGACGAACAGAAGCTATAGGCCGCAAGCTGAATTCGGGGGACCCCGCTTTCCTCGCGTCTTGATCCGACCGGAGATGCGGCAATGCGTCCGTCCCGGGTCCGGGAAGTTGGCGGTCGTCCGCCTTTTGAACTATCGTCTCCGCGGAGCATCCGGGGGTCCAATCATGAAAACGAGCGGCCGAACGGTGGTTGGCGGCGCGAGAGGATCGCTCGGATTTTGGGGCGATCGGCTATTTCTACTCTGATTTCCATCAGCTCGACGGTGACGAGGTGATCGCCATTCTCGATCGCTTCAAGCCGAGCGGGCGAGAAGCCCATAGCCCGACGAAATAGAGGGCGTCGATCTCACGTCAGCAACGGTAGGCTGGGCGCGACAGCGCCGCTTCTTGGCTATCTCAACGCACTTTTTGGCAGCCGCCGCTTCCAACGCTCTCCGGGTTTGAGGTGGTCGCCGAATACATAGCGGCCTAGAATTTTGCGCTGTCGATCCTCCGGCGGCCGCCCGGCGGCAGAGGGCGTTTGCACCGAGGGCGCGTCCGCTCCGATCGCGGGTTGCAAAGCCTCCGGCGAAGGCGGCGTGTGAGGACTTGCAACGAATTTCGCCGGCTTGGCGGGGCGCGTCGCGCGCGCAGGAGTTGCAGACGCGCTATTGCGGGAGGCGGTCGAAGCCGGCGGCGCAAAGCGACGGCTCGGCGGAATTGCCGCCGCCTCGTCGAGTCGCCCTGCGGACGAAGATCCTGGGGGAGTTGGCGCACTGTTCATTGGCGACGCGATTTCAGCGGCCGAGGACTTCGGCCGCCCTCGCGGACGCCCGACTTGCCTGGCATCCGTCGTTGCCCTGGACTTGCGCTCGCTCGCCGATTTTATGACGGGGATCTTTGCCGCTTCGCTCGACGGGGCCTCAAGGGGCCGATTGTTCTGAAGTTCGATCTCGGCAAGATTTGGAAGGATTTGGCCCGAGGGACGCGGCGCGGCGGGTTCGGCGGCGGGCGCGTCGACCTTCCTGATCTCGGGCGCAAGCTTCGTTTGGACCCACCCCGGATTTACGCCAATAGCCGTGCGTTTTTGCTGTCGTCGGATTTCGACCGTGAACGAGGGGGGAGCGCGCTTCAAGAAAGCCCTCAATATTCGCCGAAGAATGAGCCGAATCATCCAACCCACCGCGGGCAGTGTGCCGTTGATGTTGACGAAGGAAAAGCCAATAATTGGGCTCTCGACAGGTTAACGCTGGTTACCGCAACTTTTAGGGAACCGGCAACGCTGGTTCAAAGTGTAAACAACGCTGGTTCAAAATGTAACCCGTTCTTAGAGCGCCCCGCATGCATCACGTTTCGGAAGTGACCGTTCCTTGGGGCAGCGGGGCCGCTGCCACGGCAGTGTCAGACCAATTTTTCGGACCGCCTTTGGCTGTGGTAGCTTTGGGCCATGAGCAACCCGTTTCGATATTTCAACAGCTCGCCAGAAGTGATCCGTCTGGTCGTGATGATGTACGTCAGGTACCCGCTGTCGCTGCGCAACGTCGAGGATCTGCTGGCCGAGCGGGGGATCGACATCAGCCATGAGACGATCCGATTTTGGTGGAACCGGTTTGGCCCGATGTTCGCCGCCGAGATCCGAAAGAGGCGAGTATCGAACATGCGCCGCTTCCCCCCGTGGCGTTGGCATTTGGATGAGGTCTTTGTGAAGATCAACGGCAAGCTCTGCTATCTCTGGCGGGCGGTCGATCACGAAGGCGAGGTATTGGAAACGGTGGTCACGGCGAAGCGGGACAAGGCCGCGGCGCTGAAGTTTCTCAAGCGCATCATGAAGAAATATGGCCGGCCGCGGAGCGTCGTCACCGACGGGCTTTGCTCCTATCCCGCAGCGATGAGCGAGATCGGCAACGTCGACCGCCACGAGGTTGGGCATCGGCTCAACAATCGGGCGGAAAACTCGCATCAGCCTTTTCGACGACGAGAGCGAGGCATGCAGCGGTTCAGAAGCGCGAAGACGCTACAGAAATTCAGCTCAGTTCATGCCCAGGTCCACAACCATTTCAACCAGGAACGTCATCTCGTCGCCCGCGTAATCTACAAACAGAGACGCTCGGCCGCGCTCGGCGAGTGGCGCGCGCTCATTGCCCGATAGCCGCTTGGGTCTGGGCAAGCTATGTCACACGCAGGTGAACTGCTGTTGCTCTGACAACGCCCTCTGCCGAGCACAAGGAGAAGTAAGGACTGGGAGGAGCCCAGGACGGCGTGGCCAAGGCTCTCTCGAAACCACAGCCGGGGGTATGGCTCGGCTTGCGACGAAGCGAGCGGCTTAGGTCGGAAAAACCGATCTTTTCGTTACCCACACGCATACCCCATGCGCTGCTACCTGGAGCGCGGTGTGATCGCCGCCCCGCCAGTGCAGGACCATGTTGATGAACGCGCCTTCCTTGCGCACCACGATCTCGTTGAGCGCCGCGCGCAAATCCGCTTACGCGTAGCGGCTGTGGCGGAAAACGTCGAAACCTTCATGGCCAGAGACCTCTCCCTTCCGAAGCGCGCGATTGCGCGTCCTTTCCCTGCGTCGCCGTTCTCAAGCGCGACCTGGGTCAGCCCTCGGCCACCGCCACACCATATGCTCCGGTCGCGGTTTTTCTGCATCATTGCGAGTCTGCAGCACCGGCCGGTGGCCGACCCCGCTGGATGAAACGAAGTCTGCTTTCGGCCGAATTTTAGCGATAGGCGTTTGTGGCCGGCAAGAGGTCGGTCTCTCAGTGATGCCTTGAGCTCGCTTGCGAGTTGGACCCGGGGCGCTTGATGACCTCGACTTGCGCCAAGGAGCGGCGACGCTCTGGAGCCTGTTTTTTAAGGATTCCTTTTTGTGAAGCGCCCTTGCCGGCGGTGATTGGCGAGGAGGTTGCAATGGACGTGATCCACGATCGCGCCGCCGGCTTGGACGTTCACAAGGACAGCATCGTTGCCTGCGTGCGTACGATGTCCGGGAACAAGCCGGCGCGGGAATGCCGGACCTACGAGACGACCACCGATGGCCTTCAGGCGTTGCTGGAATGGCTGGTCTCGAGCGGATGCGGCGTGGTGGCGATGGAGGCGACCGGGGTCTATTGGCTGCCGGTGTGGAAGATCTTGGGCGACGGCGAATTCGAGCTTGTCGTCGCCAATGCGGCTCACATCAAATCGGTTCCCGGCCGCAAGACCGACATGAACGATGCGATGTGGATTGCCGATCTGGTCGCGCACGGCTTGATCAAGGCGAGCTTCGTGCCGGACGAAGAAAGGCATCAACTGCGCGCCTTGATGCGGACCCGCAAGCAGTTGGTGCGAGAGCAGACGCGGCACGTTCAACGCATCCAGAAGACGCTGACCGAGGCCAACATTCGGCTGGATTTGGTGATCAGCGACATCATGGGCGCGAGCGGACGGCGCATGATCGAGGCGATGATCGCCGGGGTGCGCGATCCACGCAAGCTGGCCGCCCTGGCCCATTGCAGCGTCAAGGCCACACCGAAGGAACTGTACGATGCGCTGCATGGGCGATTGACCGAGCACCACCGCTTCCTCCTCAAGCTCCATCTCGGGCAATGGGACGCGCTGGACGCCTCGATCAAGGTCATCGATGGCGAAGTCGACGCTCGGGTCAGGCGCATGGATACGGAGGGCCCGGCCGACAAGGCCAGATTTTCCAACCTGATCGACCAACTCGCCTCGATCCCCGGCGTCAGCAAATTGTCGGCTTTGACCGTACTTTCGGAGATCGGCACGGACATGAGCCGCTTCGCGACCGCCGGTCACTTGATCGCATGGGCCGGCATGTGTCCCGGCCAGAACGAGAGCGCCGGCAAGCGCAAGTCCACCCGACTGCGCAAGGGCGCCCCTTGGTTGAAAACAGCCCTCGTCCAATGCGCTTGGGCGGCCAAGCGAGCCAAAGCCAGCTATTACAAAGCGCAGTTCTTCCGCCTCAAGGCCAGACGCGGTCCGCAAAAAGCGATCTGCGCCGTGGCGGCTTCGATCTTGACCGCGATCTACCACATGCTTCGCGACGGGACCTTCCACAGCGACCTTGGAGCGGGTTACTTCGACAAGCTGGCGCCGGAGGCCAAAGCCAACCGCCTCGCCAAACAAATTATCAATCTTGGATATCGGGTGACCATCGAAAGGACGGCCGAAGCCGTGTCAGTCGAGACGTGAAATCAATGACATACGCTGAAGTTTCTTTTTAGTGAACCGCGACTGAACGGGTCGGCGCGGCTTCGGCCCCGACTTGGAGCTGCGCACGCCTTCACCGGATCAACCGCCGCACGGGGAACTGAAGCGTCAATCAGCCTGCTCCCGTCGCACTTCGGCGAAGAGGTGCTTGCCGCCGTCCTCCTCGGAATTGAGTTCCGGGGTCGACGTCGAACCAGGAGCCCATGCACCAATGGTCTAGTTGGGACGCCATGCGATTGTGTTATTCGGCGTTCAATCGGGACCCCGGTCGCTACCGTCGCAAGCCTTTGAATAAACATGGGTATTGCGCGCACGGGCGGGGTTTCAATTGGACGCCGATCAAATCCCCCGAAAATCGCCAATTCTAAAGCTATCCTAACGAGTTAGCGCTCGGTTTGGGTGGGGTCCAAGTTCGACGCTGATTTACACGCGGAGAGATTGGGGTCAGGGCGCCGCCGCTATTTGGCTCGTGAATGGCCGTTGCTGGGTCTGAACCGGGTTTGGCCTTCGGATCGACGGAGATGATCGGATGGTCCGGGCGTCGTTCCGCCTCTCCTTCGCAGGGCCCAGTCCGTCGACCGCGATCGCCTTCGCACCCGCGGCGGTCAGCTTGAGCGCATAAGTCTGTCCGGTTTCGCCGTCGCGCCGCCAGATCGGCCCTCCCGCCTTCGCCCTTATCTCCTTCACGAGCCCGGCTTCGAGAAGCTTGGCTACGGCCCTCTGGGCCTGGGCGCGCTTAGGACCTGCCGGCGGAACCAGGCAATGGTCATCGCGCTGCGACGCGGCGTTGAGCAGCACAAGTTGCGTGTCGTTGCATTTGATGGACATGTTTAACCTTCGCGCTTCTGGAGCCGGCCAATTCCGGCCCCTCACTGACGCGAGCTCCGGATCGGAGCGATCGTCGGGGCGAAGGGTTCACCCGCAGCGCCTCAGCGCCCGCGGACGTCCACACACAAGCTCTCTTTCCCTCTGAAAGCCAGTCTTTTCTTGGCGGGCGGGCGCTCCAATTGAAAAAAACGAGATAGAGCATCGCGCAATCGCTGGCGGGCAATCCTTGACGATTTGCGTGAAGGCAAGGCCGGTATCATCAAAGTCGCGGCGGCCCATGCCGTTGGTGTCGGGACGGTTCAGCGGATCAAGGCGAGTTTAAACGTTCAGGGCTGTAGCGTGAGGAGCACGACCACGGCCGCGGACCAAGACGACCGGAGTCGACGTATTGCGTTGCGGATCGCGCCGACACCATGGGAGGTCCGGGTAGGCCCGCCGCATCCAGAGATAAAATGCGTAATGCAGGAACAGGTTGGAAAGGATCGGGCTGATCACGCCCCCTTGTGGGGTGCCGCGATGTCGCTCGATCGTTGTTCCGTCCACGGAAGTTCAAGCGCTACAAGGGGCACAAAGTTCGCGCCGCCGGCTTTGGGTGCACGCCATCCGGAGATGGATGGGACCAACTTCGACTTCCTGGGCCTGACCAATCTGGGGACGGTCTCGGAGCGGCAAGGACATGGTCCCGGCGTGATCGCCAAGGCGTGGTCCCATGGACCCGCCTCAACGAACTCCGAGAAGGTCGGGGTTGGGGGGAGGCGGGTACTCGGGGTCGCCACCCGAACGCCCTTTACAGCCGATCCCCAGCAATGCGACTTTTTTCGAAAGCGGATTATAATATAAAGCCAAGCTCGATAGTCGCCGACCGTGATCATAATGGCGATCGCCTTAGTCGGGTTTGCAGTCGCCGCTGCCCTGTCGGAGCCCATACCCTATTGAGGCAGTTGCAAAATTATTCGGACATCCTAACGTAGAGAGGCAATATATTTAGATCAAGTCCGGCGCGTTTCAAGTGATATGCTATAAAATATTACGCCTTGTCTTTAGCGGATGTTGAAATATTGTTTTGGTTCCATCGCCCTGATTTGCGATAACAGGCATGACCAACGATCCTCTCGACGCCATGAAAGCCCGCTGGAACCATATCCAGGGCACTCTGTTTCCTTGGCTTCGTGAGGAAATCGACCCGATGACCGAAGCGCTCGGGCGGCTCGTCACGACCCTCGACGTGATCGGCCTCGAGGCCTTCGTTCCCGAACCGCCCCGAGGCCCCGGCCGGCCGCAAGGCGATCGCCGCGCCCTCGCCAGGGCCTTCGTCGCCAAGGCGGTGCTGGGCGTTCCTACCACCACCGCGCTGATCGAGCGCCTCGATGTCGACAAGTCGCTGCGACGCATTCTCGGTTGGGAACGACGCTCGCAAGTGCCGTCGGAAGCGACGTTTTCCCGCGCCTTCGCGGAGTTTGCGCAGTCCGATCTGCCCGCCAAGATGCACGCGGCGCTGATCGAGCGCTCGCTCGGCGGGCGCATCGTCGGCGTGATCGCGCGCGACGCCACCGAGATCGAGGCGCGCGAGAAGCCGGTCAAGACGGAGCCGAACGACAAAAGTGAGGATCCGCCGCCGCCCGATGGCGCTCAGCCGACGCGCAAGCGCGGACGCCCGCGCAAGGACGAGCAACGGCCAAAACCCGAGCCGACCCGGCTCGAACGGCAGACCACGCAGAACCTCGATCAGATGCTCGCCGATCTGCCCTCCGCGTGCGATGTCGGCTCCAAGAAGAACAGCAAGGGCTACAAGGAAACCTGGATCGGCTACAAACTGCATCTGGATGTCGCCTGCGGCCAAATCCCGGTCTCCTGCGTACTGACTTCGGCTTCCGTCCACGACAGTCAGGTCGCCATTCCCTTGATGACCATGACCGGCGCCCGCGTCTCCTATCTCTACGATCTAATGGATGCGGCCTACGACGCCGCCGCCATCCATGACCACAGCAAGGCGCTCGGCCATGCGCCGATCATCGATCGCAACTTTCGCGCCCAGCACGAAGCCAAGGCCGAATGGGCCAAAGAAGTCGAGCGCATGAAACTCATCCACATACCCGACCCCGACGACCGGCTCTTTGATTTTCGAACCATGGCCGAACGCGTGAACGCCCGACTGAAGGACGAATTCGGCGCGCGGGCCGTCCGCGTGCGCGGCGCGATCAAGGTCAAATGCCACCTCATGTTCGGCGTCGTCGCGCTCGCCGTCGATCAAATACTCCGCGTCACGCAGTTTCGGCCCGCGCCGGCCTGAGCCTCGGCCGCTCACAACGCCTAATGAAGGCGAATTGCGTCGCGCTCATTGAATTTTGCAAGAGGCTCTATTTCAACCGAAATTCCGCGGCGCAGCCTAACCATTGCAGAAGGCTGCCATGTCGCGCGCGGTGTCGCGGCTGATATCGGGGCAAACGGCGGGGAACACCTCCGTCGCGTGAATGGTGCCCATCATCTGCCGGCAACGGGCGGTAATGCCAGCACGCAACAACAAACGATAGAAGTTCACCCCCTCGTCGCGTAGCGGATCGCACTCGTTCACGCTGATCACCACGTTCGGCAGACCTTGGACATCGGACTCGACGGCAAAGCCGGGCCAAGCAAGCGGATCGCGAGCGTTGAACGCCTCGATGCCGTAACCAATAGCGCCGTTGTTGTTGTGCAGATCGAGTAATATGCCGTTGTTCTCGACCGACGATGGAGAATCGGGTGCCGGCCAATGCCCGGCGATGTATGGGCACAAAGCATAGAGGCCTTTGAACAGCCCGATGTCGCCGCTGAGCTTTAATTTCATACCGGCAGCGAGCGTAAGGTTGCCCCCGCCACTGTCACCCGCGATGATGATCCGCGTTGGGTCGATTCCGAGCGTCGCAGCGTTGGCGTGCACCCACTTTAAGCCGGAAACGCAATCGTTGAGGCCAGCCGGATATTGCGCGACTTCGGGAACCGAAGACGCAGTGACGCAGTTGCGAAAGTCGATCATCGCCACTGCGACGCCCTGCGCCGCGATGACCCGGCCCCAGGCCTTGTAAAAGCCCCGCTCGGCCGACAAGTAGGCCATCCCGCCGCCATGGATGTAATAAACGCAGGCGACGATCTCGCTGTTGTTCGGCCGGATGAAATGGAGACGGATCGTATTGGCGTCCGGTACGGAAACCAGCGATTCCCAGCGCGACGTCAGTCCCTTCGAGGACGCCACGGCCTCGTTGTCCATCTGGTCCAAGAAACCCTCGATCATGGCGGTCCTGGCCCTGGCCTCTTCAGAATTCTCGCGAGCCAGCAAGGTCTCGCGGTCGGGAACATCGGTTCTTGCGGGGAGCGTCAAGGCGCCGAACATGGCCTTGATCCGCGGATCGAGACGGGGATCGGCGGCGATTTTCGTGACCACGCACGGTACTCCTTTCTAAGCAGCCAACCAGCGCCTGTGGCGCGCCACTATCGGTGAAAATGGTGGCGGCGCGGGCCGGTTTGTCGGATCCTCGCGACGGGCGATCGTGTTGAGGCCGACAAATCTGCGGTGGCTCGCGACCCCGATAAGCAGTCCGGCCCGCGCAGCGTAGAGGTACCATTCTTTGTCGCCCTCGGGAACGGGGAGCACGCATGGCAGTGTCTCGAACGTACCTGCAGCGTCACGGTCGCCTTCTGGCGGAAGGAGGCGATGATGCAAGCGAGCGTCAAACCGTCGGACGCTCGGCCCATGGGAGCTTCCGTTTCGGTGGGGTCCTGCCCTACAGGGGTCGCCAGGGAAGGGTGAGAACCCGCCTTTCGTGACATCCGGCGCGGGTACCAAGTGTTGGATGTTGACCAATAGTGCAACGCCCCTCTCCTTCGTCCTCGACCAATGCCCTTGACCGCCGGCGTCAAGGCGGCTGAATGTCTCATATCGGCGCCGGGGTGCGAGCTTGGGAAGCGCTGCACGGTTCACACCGCCTTTCCCGGAGCCGGAGCGGATCAGAGGCGGGCGACTCATAATTGCGGTTACTTTTGCGCGGCCTCAGCCTCAGTGAGCCTCCATTTCGCGCAAGGCGAAATGGCTCGATTTCATGCCGGAATTGTTGCAAGGCACTCAGGCGAGGGCAAATCTGAGGCAGCGTGCGCCCTTCATTTCAAGCCAGCGACCATGCGGCGTTTGCACCGCCCTCAGGAGAATTTCGGCGCATTGCGTACACCTTAGCACTACCCCCATCGGAGCCGCGTAGAGGCGCAAAGAACCCACCGCTCCGCCTGAACCGCATGCGTCGCATTGAATATGCGCGGTCGTTATCTCGGCGGCGAAGACGTGCCGAAGTAGGCCTGCGGCGGCGTTACCATCCAGGACGAACCCGGAATCATTCTCGCTCATCGCCTCCTATCCTCCCGTGGGTCCGAATCTCTCCGTCTTGATGGTAAAAGGGTCATGTCCGAGCTCCACCAGGAACCTCGACAAGTCTTCCACAAAAGCAGTGGGGCCGCAGACGAATATCTTCGGATTTTGGTCGGGGGGAAAGCAGGCGCGGGCCAGCAGCGCCTTATCAATTCTTCCCCGATAGCCCGTCCATCCGTCCGGCTGGTTTCTGGTGAGCGCCTTGACCACCCGCAGATCGGGATCGCGGCGCGCCATTGCATCGAGTTCTTTTCGGTAGATGACGTCTTCCAGGTTTCTGAACGAATACAACAGCACGGCACGGACGCGACAGTTCTGCCTGTCACGGTGGCGGAGCATCGCCATCAGCGGCGCGATGCCCGACCCGCCCGCTATGAGACAGAGAGGACCGCCCATCGCGACGGTCCACACGAAATAGCCCCCGACCGGCCCCCGCAATTCGAATTGGTCGCCGCAGCGGAGCTCGTCAACGAGATATGGAGACACTTCGCCGTTCTCCACGCGCTCCACAGTCAAAGTGACACATTCGTCCTCGGGAGGCGATGTGATCGAATAGCTGCGCTGGGCCTGGTAGCCGTCTTCAGCCGTGAGCCGGATGTCCACATGCTGGCCCGGCAGGTGACCCCGCCATCCGGATACGTGCAGCAGAAGGCTCCTCACGCGCGACGTTTCGACGATGACTTCACGCACGCGAGCTCGCTGCCAGTCGAGCCTCCACGCTTCGCCTGTGGGGCTCTCAATCGCCGTCATATCTCTGCTCTTTCCAGGGGTCGCCGTAGTGGTGGTAGCCCAACGACTCCCAGAAACCGGGTTCATCCTTTTCCATGAAGCGCAATCCCCGCACCCATTTGCCGCTCTTCCAAAAGTAAAGATGCGGCACAAGCAGACGCGCTGGGCCCCCATGCGCTGGCAGAATGGGCAACCCGTCGTAGCGAGTTGCGATCATGCCTTTGCCGCCAAGGAGATCGGCAACGGGGACATTGGTCGTGTAGCCGCCGTCGCAAAGCGCCATGACGTGGGGCGCGGGCGCTTCCTTCAGGTCCGCAGCCTTTAACAAATCGTCAAATGTCACGCCTTGCCAGATTGTGTCGAGCTTCGACCATTTGGTGACGCAGTGAATGTCCGTTTTGATTGTGGTCTGGGGGAGCGCCTCGAATTCTGTCCATTTCCACTTGCCCAGCAGTGATCCCGCGAACTGAAGGGCGAACGTCCAATCTTCGAGTTTGAATTGCGGTGTCGGTCCCGCCGAAAGAACCGGGAAATCCGTCGTCACATACTGTCCGGGCGGTATCCGGCCGGTCGAAGCTTGCTCTTGCCGCCTCGACCTGAAGCCGCGGGAAATTGGGGGTTCATCCATGTGGCTGCCCCTTTGCGTCTGGAAACCAAGCCGCCCTCATGCCGTTTGACCGCGGGGTACGGAGCGCCTCCTCGGTCATGGGACAGCGCTTCGCGACGCGCGACCTCGTCGAAGGCTGTTCTCGACTTGCTGCACTGAACAGCTTCATCGGGTTATATCATTGGCTGCGAATTGGTGGAATAGAACTTGGCCGCAATTTTGATCTGACGGCTGCCCTTCCCTCGATCGAACGCTCCCCTTCAGCGTTTCCCGCTTCTCCTCACGAGTCTTCCTTGTGATGGACTCGACGGAAGCGAGCAAGGTGGTGACGTTCGGGCGCCGGCGAAGGGGATGCCGGTACGGCCAGCGATCTCCGAGGGCGCGAGCGACGCCGTCGACGCCTGATAGAGAAGTGGCTGAACAGGTGATGATTGTGCCGATCGACGATCGTGATGCGGAACGGCGCTCCGCGAGCCGGCGAACGGCCTCAAGCCCGCCAAATCCGCGGCGACCACGACGGCACGATAAGCGCTCATCTTCCGATCGCCGACAGTCAAGAACCCTCCACGCATAATCGGCGCGCAAGATGGCGCTTGCGGGGCCAGTGGCGCGCGTCGTCTCCTCACAGTCGGGAACCTATCCTATGCGGCGCTATCGGTCGCGGCCATTCTGGAACGGCGTCGGTAAAGTTCCTCAGCGTTAGGCTTGGCATGTTGATCGCTCATCTCTCGCGCGCGCGACCAAGTGAACCGGGGCGGCCTTCCCTGGCCTTGAAATCGGCGCACGACCGGGTTTTTTCTCGCCGCTGGCTCCGACAAGCTCGATCCGGTTAGGCGGCGCCGGTTAGGCAGGCCGATTCCGCCAGAGCACGAGTCGCTGCGCTCCAGCCCGCTTCGCGGGGCAGCAAGCGGAGAGGCCGGTGACAATTCGGGAACCAGTGAAGTCGAGATGACAGCCTAGTCGGTGGAGAGCCCCTCCTGAGAATCGAGGTGTTGTGAACCTCACTCAGGATGGAGCTCTCCATGAGCAAGACCGACTCTGTCAGTCCGCTGCGTCAGCGTATGATCGAAGACATGGCTGCGCGCAAGCTGAACCCGCACACGCAGCGCAGCCACATCTCTAGCTGCAAGCGGTTCGCCGCCTGGCTCAAACGCTCGCCCGATACGGCGACGGCGGAAGATGTGCGCCGCTTCCAGCTGCACCTCGTCGAGAGCGGCGCCAGCATCTGCAACCGCAACCGGATCATGACCGGGGTGCGCTTCTTGTTCCGCGTCACGCTGCGTCGCCACGATCTGGCGGCCGAGATCTGGCACATCAAGGAGCCGCAGAAGCTGCCGCCAGTGTTGAGCCCTGACGAGGTCAAGCGGGTTCTGACCATGGCGACGAGCCTCAAGGCGCGCGCGATGCTGACGCTCGCGTATGGCTGCGGATGCGGTCCAGCGAAGTGGCGCGGCTGCGAGCGTGCGACATCGACAGCGAGCAGATGATCATTCGCGTCGTGCAGTCGAAAGGCCGCAAGGACCGAAATGTGATGCTTCCGGCCGAGATCCT